>DJQV01000005.1 GCA_002438805.1 Bacteroidales bacterium UBA6377 | reverse complement strand
ACGGAACTTTGCAGGTGACCCGTAAATTCTTGTCAGGTGTTGAGGCTATTTCTGGGCTGTCCAAGGATAGGGATAGGGCTTTGTCGGTTATGCTGAGTACGAAATATGCTTCTTCGCCAGATGGGCAGCATCTTTGTGTGGCTAATTCGGCCACCCCTACCATTTCATTTGCTTCGGTCTCCGGTGACAAGTTGCAAGAGACTAAAAGGATACAGTCTTCATTCGATGCGGAGAAGCAGGCACATGGTAGAACCGCAAAGGGTTATTTTAATGGAGTTGCTGCAGATGATAACTATGTGTATATCTTGTACTCCGGCCGCAGGATAACTGATCGCGAGATGCTGCCCAATGAGTGCCGCCACCTCCTGGTCTACGACTGGAACGGAAACATCAAGCACCACTATGTCCTGTCCCGCCCTGTCTGCTCGATCTGTCTGACAGATGACGGCTTCTATGCAGTCTCCACCTGGCCTTCGGGGAAATTGCTGCACTTCGTGCTAGATACCAAGCAATAAAGATGTGAAAATGATTTTTGCATTCAGTTGAAAATATTTATATTTGCCATCGTGGTTATGGCTTGCGCTGATTGATGGAACTGATGCTTACTGAAATTTAATCATATTGGCCAGTTCTGAATTGAGATTTGATTATTGTGCGGCGTGGGCTGATGGAAAACAGAAAATGAAGCCCTGTGGATGTTCCGGAGGGTAATATTATTAATTAAAAATCAAACTTTTATGAAAAAAGTACTTATCGCGGCATCGGCCGCAATCATTTTGGCCGCAGGCGCGGCCACCTGCTGGACAATGTACAGCGGAAGTGAAGATGAGTTCTTCAACGAAAATCTGGAGGCGCTGATGGACGGTGAGGGAATTATTGGCCTTTGTGACAAGTATTGTAGTACGATGTCAGGTTATGTATGTGTCTTGAACACTTCTGCCGGGTATGACATTAATTGTGTCGACATGAAGGCATGGTACGACTGAAAAATTTGTTGTCGTTAGGTGCGGCATTCGTCCTTGTGCTGTCTTGTTCGGACCGCGAAAATGGGGAGCTGTCGTATTCTCTGGACTCTTTTGCCAAGGGGAGTCTGGAAAAAGTCGGGGACTTTGATTGCGAGTCTTTAGGAATTCTTAATCCTGCGGTCGTGAAATATCATCCCTCTGGCAACATCATTTTGCTTGAACGTGGCGTGGAGTCTCAGTTGAAAGTGATTAATCTGTCTGAAAAAACGGTGGAGGGCTTGTTGCCAAGAGGCCGTGGCCCGGGGGAAGCTGTGACTCCATGGGATTTGTCTGTGGACACGGATGGCACTTTATGGGTGTCAGATATGTCGACGCAGAAACTTGTTTCGTTTTCTATGGGTGATGATGACTCCTTTTTCTTCAGTGGGGAACGGAAACTCCAGAGTCAGTTTATGCGTGCGATGCCATTCGGAGATGAGAAATCCCTGATTATGTCGTCCTCTTCATCAGGCAACAGAATGTGCCTGATGGATGCCGCTGGCATTGCAGTTGATACAGTCGGGACGTTCCCGTATTCCGATGTGTTGGACAAATCTGTCTTACGCAATTCTGTGTTCCAGTCCGACATCTCGGTGGCTCATGATGGAGAGGTCATAGTATGCTGTAAAAGTTTCAATGTCATAGATGTTTATGAGCCTGATCTGTCCGGATGTCGCAGGCTTGTCGGGCCTGAACCTATCGATGTCGGGGTTGTGGCTCGTGAGACTCCGATGGGGGTGATGTATGTCCAGAAGCCGTTCGTCAAGGTTTTTGACGGAGTGGCGGCCGGCCGCGGGGAGTTTATGGTAGGGTATGTCGGGGCTTACACGGAAAATTCGCTTGAGACCTCTACAGGAGCTGTCAAACTCCTGATGTTCGACATAAAGGGCCGTCCATCCGTTCTGTTTGAGCCTTCTGGCCCGTTCAGGTCTTTCGATGTGGATTGGAAGAATAAAAAAGTATATATCCTCACTTCTGGCGAAACTGCCAGGGTTGAAGTCTATAGTTTCATATGACAAGGCATAGTAGAATCTTTCTGTTTTTGGCCTGTCTTTCCATGGCAGTTCTTCCCTCTTGTGCTCGTCAGGAACTCAAGAGGGAGATGAAGCGTTTTATGTCATCTGAGATTGTGCTGCCGGAAGTGGAGGAGGTGTTTGTCGGGCGTTACAAGGAGAATCATATATGGGAATGACAGATATTGTTGTGGAAAATGAAGCCCTCTTCGGGCGTTTCAGAGGCAGATTAAATATTTTTAAATTTAGAAGTTGTTTTGATTTATGTTGAAAAACCTATTCGCAATTATGAGCCGGTCTTCTTTACTGTGTCTTTATATGCTCTTGGTATTTCTTGTCATAGGATGTCGTTATGGGCAGGAGGCCAAGGTGACGAACCTCGTTTCGGAGCCGATGCATTTTACGGGGGAGGATTCACTGTTGTTCCGTTTTCCCTCTAAAATAAGGATATTTGATTCTCTTGCTGTTCTTCAGACTCGTGACGATGAGATGCTCCAGATATTCAAATATCCTGAATTCGAGTATCTTGCGTCTGTGGGGCGGCGTGGACGCGGAGCTGGTGAAATTCTTGGAATCTCTGCGTTTGAAGTTTTTGGCGATACTCTTTCCATTATGGAAATGTCTTCAAAATCAATTTATAGTTATTGTCTGCGGGATATATTTGATTCGAACAAAGCGCCTTCGTCTATCCGGAGGTACGAGGGTCTTCGTGATCCTCTCCTGTCTTGTGATTTTGGCGAATCTGAGATCGTTTCAGTATATGCTTCATCGGATTCTCGTTTTTCAGTTGTTTCCAGAGATGGTTCAGTGTCGAGGAATTCTTCGTATGGTCTGGTGGAGGACAAGTCTGGCGTATCAGATAAGATTCCTTCTGAATATCTGCCTACTTTGTGGCAGTCCGTGCTGGCATACGATGCTGATGACGGTGTTGCGGTATCGGCCACTATGCTCGGAGATGTCATTGAGATTTTTGACGTGTCTGACATGAGCAGAAGAGAGATCATCGGCCCGGGAGGTCTCCCTGATGTTTATAAAGAAGGAAAGTCTGTATCTGTGGGCCGGATTGACGGCTATTTTGACGTGATTATAGATGATTCCCGGATTTATGCCTTGTATTCAGGTGCCGACAGAAAAGAGCAGTCCCGTCTCATTCGTAGCGGAGAAGATGTCCCTTATGGAGGAAATGTCGTAAGAGTCTATGATCTCGTGGGGGCATTGCTGGAAGAATACCATCTTGACAGGCCAGTATGCAGCATCTGTATAGATTCTTCATTGTCAAGGATGGTTGCGATAGATTCTGACTCTGATAATATTTTTTATTCGTTCAAATTCTAAATTAACACAATGAAAAAGAGATTTTTAATGATTGCAGGCGTAATAGTGGCTTTTATGGCCGCGTCTGTCATTGTCGCATCCGTATTGCCGAATGATGACTTTCTGGATGAGAATGTCGAGGCCTTGTTGTCAAGCGAAAGTGTGTCCGGTGTGATTGAATGTGACGGAACCGGCAACTTGTACTGCCCTCTTACTCACACAAATGAGTTCCGTGAAGTAAGGATTTATCAGTAGCCATAATGAAAAAAGCACTTATCGCGGCATCGGCCGCAATCATTCTGGCCGCAGGCGCGGCCGCCTGCTGGACAATGTACAACGAAAGTGCATAGGAACAAATGAGGAGCATTTCTATCTTGATTTTCTTTTCGCTTCTTCTTCCGTTGGCTGTTTCCTGTCAACGGAAGAATGCGGCGATGAATGAGCGGAAACCTGTTACCGAGGAACTGTCTGGTGAAGTCCTGCGTCTTAATGGTATTCAAGTTCCATCTCCGGTATTGTTGTCTTCATATGATGATCTGTTGCTCGTAAAGACGTCAGACAACAACGCGAAAATTGCGTTGTGCAGGGTTGATGGTGACAGTGTCAAGGTGCTGGGACGTGGTATCAAGAAAGGCCGCGGGCCTTATGAGTTCATCTATGCCAACTATTGCGTCAGTGGCGACAGCCTGTTCGTGATGGATTCAAACCCGATGGGTTTCACGGCATTGTATGGGATTCCATTGAAGAAGGCCGGAGCATTGTCCGATTATTCCTGCTGGAAGCATTATACGGGTTCCGGCTTTCCGCAGATGCGTACTGTCGGTTATTTTATCCGCAGTTCCCCTGGTTGCTTCGTTGCTTGTGCGGGAGAGCCTGGGAAAGAGCAGATTTTTTCTTTGCTTGATTTCAACAATTCTGTGGTGACACAGTTGGTCTTTTGGCCTGATGATGGCAATGAATGCGAGACGGAGGTGAAGCAGATGGTATATATGAATTCATCTTTAGGGTCAGGTCCGGATGGACTTTTTGCTTATGCTGCAAATAGGGGCCGATATCTGGCTATAATGGGAACTGATGGGAGCAGCATCACTGTGAAGAACTTGATATATAATGTCTTACCGAAATTTACTTCACAGAATCATAATGTGCGTTATGATAAAACGCAACATGCCGGAATTATAATCAAGTGCACGGATGAGCGTATATATGCTAAGTTGTATCGTGATGATTCTGGGGAATCGGAGGAATATAAAGGGTATCCTTCTTACTGTTTCGATGAGATAGAGATATATGATTGGGACGGGCGTTTCATAAAGTGCATACGCACCGACAGGCCCTACAGCACATTCTGCCCATCCTCGGACGACAAGTATCTATATACAACCACGTTGAACCTTGAGACGGGCGATGATGTCATGGTCAGGTATGAGCTTGAGTGATGTTGATTCTTTGGCATCCGATGTTTTGTCTGCGGTACAGAAAACGGCCTTGTGGTGTACGGGAGACATTTTTGGACGCGTTCCGTACAGAAGTTCGGATGCCGGCCCTGTGGTCGTGCACTTGAGATTGAAATAATGGAGTATCTGCTGCTGTTCATAGGTCTTTGTCTAGTTTTCAGGTTTGGGCGCGTTCCGGTACGGGCTGTGGCTTTTGCTGCAGTATGTTTGTGGGGCGCGTACGAGGCAGCTTATGGACTGTTGCAGATTCTTGGTTTGAGGCCTTCTCTGAATCCGGCTTTTGTGCTGACCGGACACTTCGAGAATCCCGGACCTTACGGCGGTTTCATCGCGATGACGATGGCTGTGTCCGGAGCTTATCTTATGAGGTTTTGGAGACGTCGCAGGGGCTTTTATCGTGCTGTGATGTTCGGTATTGCCGTTCTGAACTTCACTTTGGGACTGCTGGTGCTCCCAGCTTCGATGAGCCGCGCCGCGTGGGTCGCTCTTGTCGCCTCTCTGCTGCTGTCTTTGTTGATGGACAGGAGGTTGCGGACGTGGATTCATCGCCATCTGTTGCTGTGCGGCGTTTTGGCCGGTCTTGCTCTTATCGCTGTCGGCGGCGCTTTTATGATGAAGCGTGACTCAGCTCTCGGGCGCCTGCACATCTGGCGGATAGAGGCCATCGCCATCTCGGAGCATCCGCTTGGCACGGGGCCGGGAACAGCTCTTGGGACATACGGCAAGACGCAGGAGCAGTTTTTTCGGGAGCGTCTGCACGATGTGCCCGAGTCTGTCGTGCGTGTGGCCGGTTGTCCGGAATTCCCGTTCAATGAATACCTTGGCATAGGGATGGAGTTTGGTGTGCCGGGGCTTGTCCTCTCTTTGATCGTGATGGCATGGGCGATTTTCGTTCTTGTCCGGCGGAGGGATTTGATGGCCTCCGGACTGATTGCATGGGCTGTTTTTGCGCTGGCATCGTATCCGCTGAGTGTGGCGCAGACTTCCGTCCTGCTGCTTGTTTTTCTGGCCTCCGCCGTCCCGTTCCGGAATCGTGCGGCTTCCGGAAGGAAAAACATCTGCCTGCGCGCTATTGCGGTGGCAGGGGCGGCGGTCGCGCTTTTCACCGTGATGCATCCTTCGCGGCTTGAGGGCGGTCTGATGGACAGAAGCGCGTATCGTGAGCTTTACGGCCGGGGGTATCTTCTCTATCAGTCCGGGCAATATGAAGAAAGCTATGAGGTTCTTGAACGCGGTTCGCAGATTTCTTCCGATCCTATGTTCCATGTCATCATGGGGCGCAATTCCGAAGCCCTCGGGGATAATGTGTCGGCTGAAGACGAGTACCTGACCGCCTGGTACATGGTCCCCTGCCGCATCTATCCGCTCGTTCGCCTGATGAGGCTCAAAATACGTTGCGGAGACAATGCCGGGGCTGTCCTCATCGGGGAGAAGATTGTCTCGATGCCGGTTCGTGAAGGGCATCGCAATATGTTGAGGCTCAAGAATGAGGCTGCCGCGTCGCTGGATTCGCTGATATACCTGCAGGCGGCCAACAAAAGTGGCTCATGTGGTCTGTCGCTGTTTCGGCCTGGATAATTGCGGTGGCGGATAACTTCCTGTGTGTCAACGAAATGAGTAAATGTCCTATCCCGAAAATAGTATAGGCTGAAGCGTTAATATTTTGAGAATCAATAGGTTGTCCGCCACCACCGTCAGCTGTTACGATGGATTCGTTCCGGAAGATTTCATAGTGGGGGTGTTCAAGCCATGATTGTCGAGACAGTTGCCTCGTATTTGTAATAATCATTTAACAGTTTGTCAATTGGATTTTATCTTGGACTTTTTAATTTTGCAATGGAAAAATAAGAAAAACCTTACTAACACATGAAAAAAGATTTTTTTATTCTTACTGCGGCAGTGCTTTTCTGTATAGCATCCGCAGTTGTTTCTCGGTCGTTATTCAAAGAAGATGACGCAAGTTTTCTCAAAGAAAATGTGGAGGCCCTTGCGGACAGTGGGGGCATGATTTCTATAGGTGATAAAGTGAGGGACTTTATCGGATGTCCAGGCGGCAATGCAAAATGTTTTTCCGGCGAGGTAACGATCAAAGGAGTAACTGTATCCGGCACATGGTACATCGAGCTGAATTAAGTTCCTTGTTATCAGTACTTGTTGGGGCAGCCCTTGTTTCATGCAGTCATGGGAAGGATGTTGATATAATGGCTTCCTTCCCAGTTGCTGATAAAGTGGAATGCGTATTGGCGGCAGAGAATGTGTTTGATGGTGTGCCTTATGGATTTGTTGTTGCTGATTCTTCGGTGCTGGCTTTCTCTTCTTCGATGGGAGCGGCGCAGCTGTTCTCCTATAATCTGAAAGACGGAACTCGCCATTATTCTCTGAAATTCGGCAGAGGGCCTGGCGAATCATTGCACGCAAATTCGATACAGCTCGTTGGGGATTCTGTATATGTCGCAGTAGATCCCGGGATGATTTATTCATACGATAGGGCAGAACTCATAAACCGGTCTAATGTCATGCCTCGGAGTTCAAGGCGGGGGAATGGTCTGATAGCAGCTGACGGCTCTGTGATTTCTTTTTCCCGCAACATTGATGATGAGAGCAACTCGATGATGTACTGTGTTGAGACAAAAGTGGATACATCATGGTGGGGAGTTTTTCCCGAGGACGAGATATCATATCCTGCGGGTGATGAGAGCAAACAGACGGCGTGGCAGGGTAAGCTAGTGCTTTCTCCTGATGGTGTTCGGGGATTGTTCTTGTTTTATTATGCGCTTGGCTTTGATATTATCGGCATCCCATCTAAAACGGTTTCACACCATGTATGGCTTACACCACAGGTGTCGGTCAAGCATATAGATGTGCTCGGCGTGAATGTCGTAAAACCGGATGAGAACTATCTTCGAAACTTTATTGATGTGACTGCTTGTCGGGAGGGCTTTTATATGCTCTATACACCTGACGGAGCGCGGAAATATGTTTTGTATTATGATTGGGAAGGTATTCCGGTTAAGGCATACGAAGTAGAAGAGGACTCAAAGTTGATTTATGTTGAACCCGATGGCGGGGCTGTTTACCTCCTGTCCGCTAATGAAAATGGCGCATGCGATCTTCTGTCGTTCCGACCGTGATACTTGCGGTGGCGGATAACTTCCTGTGTGTCAACGAAATGAGTAAATGCCCTGTCCCGAAAACAGTATAGGCTGAAGTATTAATGCTTTGAGAATCAATAGGTTGTCCGCCACCATCGCCATCGCCGCCAACCACCCCGCCACCCATACCAGTTCATGCCAATGAAGAAAAGAACAGAAAACATCGTCAAGATAGTGAGCATAGTCTGCATAGCGCTATGCTCACTGGTGATTCTGCATTATGCCCGGAGGGTATTCATCTGCGACCGCTTCATCATCAAGGGCCATTCCATGGAGCCGACGCTCTACGGAGGCCGGGCGGTGTATGTCAACAAACTGATTGCCGGGCCGAGGGTATTTACCGATTTTGATTTCAGCAAAGCGCAGCTTCATTGTCTGCGCCTGCCCGGACTGCGCGATATCAGAGTCGGAGACTTTGTGGTCTACAACACCCCTGCCGGCAAAGGGCCGGGAAAGATAGGATTCAAGGTCAACTATGTCTACGCCAAGCGCTGCGCCGCCTGTCCCGGAGACACTCTGAGCATCATCGACTCACATTACGTCAATTCCCGGACAGGGGACATAGGCGTGCCGCCACAGAACGAAAGGCGGCTCAAGGATATGCCCGACTCCATGCTGCTTCGTCTCAAATGCCTTCGCGCCGGGCAGTTTGCCTCGAAGCAGGACGAGTGGACGATCAAGGATTTCGGGCCGGTGGTCGTGCCGCGCAAGGGAATGAGCGTCCCGCTCTCCCCGGAAGCCACAGATATGTACTCCCGAGTGATAGAATATGAGACCGGCCGTCCTGCCCATGAACTTTCCGGGCAGGTCTATACTTTCACAAAAGACTACTATTTCTTTGTCGGGGACAATGTCTGCGACTCGCGCGACAGCCGTTACGACGGATTTGTACCGGAAGATTTCATAGTGGGGGTGTTCAAGCCATAATTTTCATTATATTTGCGAATGACTATCCATTGCCTATGGTTCATCGAGTAAACTTTTTGTTCGGATTATTTCTTGCGCTGCTTCCCCTGCATGCTCAGGACATGACTCTCGAAGATGTGATTTCCGAGGCGCGCACCCGTTCAGTGGCTGCGCTTTCGGCCAAGTCTTCATTTGTCTCCGACTACTGGGCCTGGCGCTCCTATCAGGCCAGCCGCCTGCCGTCCCTGCATCTGTATGGGGAGCTCGGCTCGTTCGACCGCTCCCTGCGGCTTCTCCAGAACTACGAGACCGGCGAGATGCTCTATACCAAAAACTACAACATGCAGAACAGCGTGGGCCTCCAGCTCCGGCAGAACATACCTTTCACGGGCGGTACCCTCTATCTCTACTCTGACCTGCGGCGCATCGACCAGTTCGGTTCAGCTTCGGAAAACACCTGGTATGCCCAGCCTGTGACAATATCCTATAGTCAGCCGCTTTTTGCCTATAATCAGTTCAAATGGGACAGGCTCATCTCGCCCAAAGAATACGAAAAGGCGAAACGCACCTACCTCGAATCCATGGAGGCGGTGACAATCAAGGCCGTGGACTCTTACTATGATGTGATGGTGGCAAAGCAGGTATATGAGTCATCCCTCAAGAATTACGAGAACACTTCCCAGATGCTGCGCGTGGCCGCCGACAGGATGGCGATAGGTTCCGTGACGCGCTCCGACTACCTCCAGCTCGAACTCCGCATGCTCAACGACAGTATCTCCATCAACGAGAACCTTGTCAAGCTCAACGAGGCCCGGATGTCGCTCAATTCCCTGCTCGGCTTCGATGAGTCCAGAAAGGTGAATCCGGTGCTCGAGGAGACGCTGCCCGATATCGAGATGGACTATGCTCTCGTGCTGGATAAATCCGCATCCAATTCATCATTCAACCTCGGCAACGCCATAGACATGCTGAACGCCGAGGCCGCGGTGGAGCGTGCCAAAGCCAGCCGGGGCATCACGATGGAACTCAACGCCCGATTCGGCCTCTCCAATTCGGCATCAGCTCTGCCGGACACCTACCGTAACCTGCTTGACCAGGAAGTGGTGGGGCTGACATTCTCCATCCCGATCTTCGACTGGGGCGAAGGAAAGGGCAAGGTGATGAAGGCCGAGGCCGCAGCCGATGTGGTCAAGGCCCAGGTGGAGCAGGCTGAGAATGACAAGCGCATCAGCCTGTATACAGCAGTGGGACAGTTCAACAACCAGAGACGCCTGTGCGATGTGTCCCGTCGCGCGCGGGCGATAGCGGCAGAACGCTACGGACTTGTGATGGAACGCTTCCGCAGCGGCAAGGCCACGGTGACAGACCTCAATACGGCACGTTCCGAGAGCGATTCGGCCGAGAGCAAGTACATCCAGGATATATGCAATTTCTGGAACTATTATTATACATTGCGCAAACTCACCCTCTATGATTTTATCGCGGGGGAAGATATTGAAGTGAATTATGAAGAAATGCTTGATTGACATGGTGGCCAGACCTCTGGCCGTGGCCGCAGTGCTTATGGCCGCATCCTGTGGGGGGAACGAGACACAGCAGCAGGACGATTCGAAACTTGCGTATTCTCCTGAAGTCAATGAGGTCGAGGTCGTGACATTGCGCCGGCAGGACTTTCCAATGCAGCTGCTTTCCAACGGGAAGCTCTCCGCCAGCCGCAAGAGCGTGCTGTATTTCCCGGAATCTGGTGTGATAACCAAAGTCAATGTGCGCAACGGTTCTCCGGTCAAGGAGGGTGATGTCCTTGCGGAGCTTGATTCACAGGCTCAGAGCCTTGCTCTTGAGAGTGCGCAGCTTGAGCTTGACAAGGCACGGCTTGAGTATCTGGATGTGCTGGCAGGCATGGGATATTCTACTGCCGATACGGTTTCCGCTTCTGAAGATGTTCTGAAACTTGCCCGGATACGCTCGGGATATGAGAATGCACGTATCAATTTCGCCAAGGCGCGGCGCTCCATGGACGGTACTGTGCTGCGTGCGCCGTTCGGTGGCAGGGTGGCGGATCTCAAGCTGAAAGAGTGGGACAGGACGGGTACAGATCCTTTCTGCGCTGTCGTCGGAGATTCTTCCTTTGACGTCAATTTCTATGCCTTGGAATCCGAATATCCGTTTCTCTCGTCCGGACAGACGGTCCGGGTGACCCCTTTCGATTATGTTGACGGGGAGGTGAGGGGAAGGATAATAGCAATCAATCCCACTGTGGACAAGAACGGGCAGATTGCCGTCACCGCGCAAGTCGGCGGAGGGGCCCGGCTCGTGGACGGGATGAATGTCAAGGTGGTTGTGGAGCGGACGCTCTCCTCGCAGCTTGTGGTTCCGAAGAGCGCTGTCGTGATCCGGGATGGGCTGGAGGTGCTGTTCCGCTATCGCAACGGCAAGGCCGAGTGGGTCTATGTCAATACTCTCAAGGCCAATTCCGAGAGTTATGTCATCAAGGCCAATGAAGACCGTGGAGCATCCCTCTCCGAGGGGGACAGCATAATAGTGTCTGGGAACCTGAATCTTGCCGACGGGTCTTCTGTCAGCATCAGACAAAAATAGCCGCCTATGCTCAACAGACTCCTCGACCGCCCGGTCTCCGTCTCGATGATTGTGCTGGTCTTCGTCGTGCTCGGCATCATCGGCATCCGGAATCTTCCTGTGTCTTTGATACCGGATGTGGATATTCCGTATGTGACGGTGCAGGTCACAGCTCCGGACAAGTCTGCCGGAGAGCTTGATGATGCCGTCGTCAAGCCTTTGAGGCAGTCGCTGGTGCAGATAGGCCATCTGAAGGATATCCGCTCCGAGTCTAAGGACGGTACTGCCACGATGACATTGACTTTCGAGGAGGGACAGGATATAGATTACTTCTACATCGAGGTCAATGAGAAGATAGACAGGGCGATGTCATCTCTTCCAAAAATGGAGCGCCCAAAAGTCTTCAAGGCCAGTGCCACCGACATTCCCGCTTTCTATATCAATGTGACGATGCGTGGCTCGGGTGGAGATGATTTTCTCGGGATGAGCGAGTTTGTCGAGGATGTGGTCAGCAAGAGGATAGAGCAGCTTCCCCAGGTCGCGATGGTCGACATCAGCGGCAATGCGGACAGGGAGATTCTTGTCGTGCCTGATGAGCAGGCGTTGACGCGGCTCGGTCTTACTCTTCAGGAATTCGAGACTTTCATATCCTCGGCGAATGTGTCTCTCTCCAATCTCACCATACGCGACGGGGAATATCACTACAATGTCAAGTTCCGCTCCTTTGCCGGCTCGAAAGAGGAGATAGGGAATGTTTATTTCAAGGTCGGCGAACGCCTCTTCCAGATAAAGGATGTCGCGAGGGTCGAGGAGCGCACCGCCCCGATGTCCGGGCTTTATCTCTCTGACGGCAAGGATGCTGTGGTGCTGGCGGTGATAAAGCAGAGCGAGGCCCGTATGGCTGACTTGAAACGTAGCATAGACGGGCAGCTGGAGGTCTTTGCACGCGATTATCCTCAGCTTGAGTTCACTCTTTCCAGAGACCAGACAGAACTCCTCCAGTATTCCATCAACAATCTGCTGATGAATATCGTCGTGGCGCTTGTCCTGGTTTGTCTGGTGATCTTCCTTTTCATGAAAGATTTCCGCTCGCCGCTGCTGGTGTCGCTGACGATTCCGCTGTCGCTGCTGGTGTCGTTTTTTATCTTTTATCTTATCGGGCTGTCTATCAACATCATCTCTCTTGCCGGACTGCTGCTCGGGGTGGGGATGATGGTGGACAATACCATAGTGCTTACGGACAATATCACCGGACGGTGGCAGAGGGGAGACGATTTGCGGACGGCGGTGGTGAAAGGCACCGGGGAAGTGGCTGGAGCGATGTTGAGTTCCGTCCTGACCACCTGCGCTGTATTCATTCCTCTCGTGTTTCTCAACGGGCTGGCAGGTGAACTTTTCTATGACCAGGCAATATCCTTGTCCGTGGTGCTGCTTGTTTCCTGGCTGGTGACGGTCACGGTGATTCCAGTCTACTATTGGGCGCTCTACCGCCGTCTGCCGGCATTCAGGTCCAATAAGTTCCTCTCCAAAATCCAGCTGCGCGGCGGGATGCGGATCTATGATGCCGGCGTGAACTGGTTCTTGTCTCACAAGTATCTTGTCTGCTGGGCGTTGCCTCTCTTCTGCATAGTGATTGCCGCTGTATGCCTTGCTTATATGCCGAGGCAGAAAATTCCAGATATCACGTATACGGATGCGATACTCAATCTGGATTGGAACGAACATATCTCTGTCGAGCAGAACCGCTCATGTGTTCTGGAACTTGAAAATGCCGTTCTGGGGGAATGTGAGCAGACTTCGGCTATGGTCGGGGTGCAGCAGTTCGTGCTCAGCCACAGCGGAGACCAGTCCATGAGTGAGGCTTCCGTTTATTTCAAGTGCCGTGACGCCTCTTCTCTGGAAAGGGTCAAGGCCAGGGTCTCGGAATATCTGCGCGGACGCTATCCCGCTGCACTCAGCAGCTTTTCCGCTTCCGGCAACATATTCGATCTCGTGTTCTCGGAGAGGGAAGCGCAGCTTCTGGTGCGTCTGCGCCCCACAGGGGATGACGGGCTTCAGGTCGTGAATCTGCAGGAGATGCTCTCCGAACTTAAGGCTGCCTTGCCCGGCATAGGGATTCCTCCGGTTCCGCTCAAGGAGGATGTTCTCTATATCTCGGATCCGGAGAGGATGCGGCTGTATGGAGTGAGTTTCTCGGATCTTGTGGAGGTGCTGCGCAATTCTCTCAACGGCAACACCGTCTTTGAGATTATCAGGGGCAACCGTTCCGTCCCGGTGGTGCTCGGTACTGATGTCCAGGGCATGAAGGATGTGCTTTCCGCGACAGTCACGACCAAAGAAGGGGCGGAAATACCTCTTGAAGCCTTGATGAGGCAGACATACGAGCAGACATTCAAGACGTTGATCTCCGGTGATGAGGGCAATTATTATCCGTTGGAGCTTGACATGCCTTCTTCTCGGGTGCGTCCTGCGATGGAGTCGATCGGCGCTGTGGTGAGAAGTGACCCGCGTTTCGATGTCTCTTTCGGAGGGGCGTATTTCTCCAACCGTGAGATGATGCGTCAGATGGCTATGGTGATGTTCGTGGCGCTGGCGCTTCTTTTTCTTATTCTGGCCTCGCAGTTCGAGTCTCTCGTCCAGCCGCTTATCATCCTCTCCGAGATTGTGATCGATGTTGCTTTCTCGCTGCTTTTCCTTTGGGCGGCCGGGGTCAGCATCAACATCATGTCGCTTATCGGACTGGTAGTCATAACCGGTATCGTGATCAACGACTCGATTCTGAAAGTGGATACCATCAACAGGCTGGTGCGCGGGGGAATGGAGGTCGATGCTGCTGTGCACGAGGCCGGCCACAGACGCATAAAGGCCATAATCATGACTTCAATCACCACGGTGTTCTCCGTAGTGCCTTTCCTCTCTCGGGGCAATATGGGCTCGGATCTCCAGTATCCTATGGCGATTGTGATAGTGGTCGGGATGACTGTCGGCACGGTGATAAGCCTTTTCTTCCTGCCGGCCTTGTATTCGGCAGTATATAACCATAAAAAGCGGTGAGCATGGCCGGCAGGAAGGGCATATCTTCTTTTTCGGTGCTGCTGATGATGGCGGTCGTCGCGGTGGTCGGCATGGCCTGCTTCTCGATGCTGAAAGTGCAGTATGCCCCGTCGGTCACTGATTCTTCCATCACCGTGCGGTACAGCTATCCAGGCGCCTCTTCGCGTATCGTGGAGGCTGAGGTCACTTCCCGTCTGGAGGGGGTGTTGTCCGGAATCCGTTCCTGCACGGGGGTGCAGTCCCTGTCTTCCGACGGGAGCGGGCGTGTAACCTTGTCTTTCGGGAAAAAATCCGATTTGGAGGCTGTCCGCTTCGAGGTGGCATCACGGGTGCGCAATGTCTATTCTTCGCTGCCGGACGCTTGCTCATACCCGTCTATATCTCTGAACTCCAGAGGCGAGAAAGCGCAGACGGCGATCGTTTTCAATGTGCGCAGCCCATTGCCGTCCAAGGAGATAGCTTCTTTTGTCGAGGAACATCTGCTTCATCCCATCTCCATTATCGACGGGGTGAGTTCCGTGGGCTTTTATGGGCAGACACCGTTTGAGTGGGTGGTCACTTTCGATTCGGATCTATGCCGGACTCTCGGCATTGCTGCTTCTGACATAAGGCGCGCTTTTTCTGATTATTACGCTGATGAACTTGTGGGGCTCTCGAAAAGTGGCGGCATGACTTATGGGGTACGTCTGCGGAGCGGTTCATCATCCGACATGGCTTCTGTTCCGGTGGCGTTGCGCAGCGGGCGGATGGTCCATCTCGGGGACATCGCGTCTTTCCGCTATCAGGAGGCACAGCCTTCATCATATTACAGAATCAATGGCCTCAATGTGCTGAACCTTACCGTTGAGGTCTCTCCCGATGCCAATATCATCAGCTGTGTCGCCGCTGTCAAGGAGAGGCTTGAGCAACTGCGGCCTGCCATACCGGAGGAGATAGGGATTTCAGTGAGCTATGATTATTCGGAATATATTTCGGCAGAGCTTGACAAGATCTTCTTCCGGACCATCCTCTGCCTTCTGATCTTGCTGCTCTTCGCGTTTGCGGTCAACCGGTCCTGGAGGTATATGGTGGTAGTTGCCATTACACTTGCCGTCAACTTGCTGGTGTCCGTGGCGCTTTATTATTTCTGCGGCCTGCATATCCATATCTACACCCTTGCCGGCATCACCGTGTCGCTCGGCATCATCATAGACAACAGCATCCTGATGATTGACCACTACTCGCGTTGCCGTGACAGAAAAGTGTTCCCGGAACTCCTCTGCGCTGTGGCCACGACGGTGGCGACCTTGCTCGTGGTTCTGCTTCTCCCGGATTCGGAGAAGGCCAACCTGACGGATTTCATGCTTGTGATAGTGATCAACCTGGCCGTGTCCCTTGCAGTGTCGAGCCTTTTCGTGCCTGCGCTTCTTGATTATTTCCCGGTGCGCCTATCTTCCGGCAAGGTACGTTCCCTCAGGCGTGTGGTGAGGTGGAACGGCTTGTATTCCAAATATATAACTTGGGCGCAGGGGCATCGCTGGGTGTTGATTGTGGTACTGGTGCTTTCGTTCGGAATCCCGACTTGCCTGCTCCCGTCCAAATTCGGGGATGAACGCGTAGCGCCGCTCAAGCCTTATGAGAAGGCGCTCAACAAGATTGTGGGATGGCGGCCGTATGCCGACAACAAGGCTGCCGTGGACAAGGTGCTCGGGACTTCATTTGCCCTGTTCAATGAGGCGATGTCCCGTTCGGATTTCTACCGCGAGCCGGTGCGCCCTTCGCTTACCATCAGGGCCGGGATGCCCGAGGGGTGCAGTGTCCAGCAGCTCAACGAGGTGATGCGCAGCATGGAGAATTACCTCGCCCATTTTGACGAGATCGAGGTTTTCGAGACTCGGGTGACTTCCTACAGCAGCGGGGTGATCACAGTCAATTTCAAGCCCGAATATGAGGGCACATGGCTGCCGTCGCGCATCAAGGCGGACGTGATCTCCATGGCTGCCAATTTCGGAGGGGCAAACTGGTCCGTGTCCGGCATAGATGACAGTTACTTCAACAACAATATCGTCACGGACTACAAGTCCTATTCGATCCTTCTCACCGGCTACAATTATGACCGCCTGCTGCAATATGGAGAGGCTCTTCTGGCTTACCTCTCGGAAAACCGCCGTGTCTCCGCTCCGGAAATCTGGGGCAGCGGCTATGGAGACCGCCCCAAGACGGAATTCAATATAAAATATGATTTCGAGGCGCTGGGCGCTTTGGGCATCAGCCCGAACGAGTATCATGCTGCGCTATATTCTCCTCTGTTCGATGCTGTGATAGCGAGGCTTCCGGTAGACGGAGAATATGCCAACGTCCGGCTGGTCTCCTCCACCGGGGAGTCTTTCGATATCTGGCATGTGGACAATATGCCTGTGGAGGTGGGAAAAGAGGGGAGGATCAAGCTTTCGGAGGTCGGGAGCATCGTAAAGGAAAAGTCTGGCCTGCCTATTCGCAAAGAAAACCAGGCCTATGCCATCTCGGTGTGTTTCAACTTTATAGGCTCCTATCAGCTGGCCCGGAAGGCCATAGAAGCTGCGGTGGACCACATGAATGTCGAGGTGCTGCCTGTAGGTTTCAAGGCTTCTGACGAGAGAGGGCGCGGACTGTTCTATGAAAGTCAGGAGAAATATGCCGGGCTGATATTGCTGGTCATCCTCATAATATTTGTTCTCTGCGCGATACATTTCAATTCCCTTCGTTATCCGCTTGCCATCATCTTCCTGATACCGGTGTCGTTCATCGGATTGTTCCTTGCGTTCGGACTGACTGACTTCACTTTTGACAAGGGCGGGTTCGCGGCTTTCGTGATGCTCTGCGGAATCACCGTCAATTCCGGTATCTATCTCGTTTCAACCTGGTTGCGCGATGGTGGGCAGAAGAGCGTCAGGGCATACGTGCGTGCTTTTGACAAGAAAATCTGGCCCATCAGCCTGACCATCATTTCTACGGTTCTCGGGCTGGTACCGTTCCTTTTCGATGGGCCTTCAGAAGTGTTCTGGTTCGCTTTTGCTGTCGGGACAATCTCGGGGCTGCTCTTCTCCGTACTGGCCCTTCTGTTCTTCCTCCCGGCTTTCCTGTGGCGCGCGCCGCATGCGGCAAAGAAAAGGCGGCCTTGAGGGGCCGCCTTGCTGTGATGCAATTTATTTCCAGAGGAGCGGAGCGAGCTGGTAGAGGCTGCGTCTCCAGGTGAGGAACTCGTGCGCCGTGCCTTCTGAGACATATCCCACGGCGTTGAAGCCTGCGGCCTTCATCTCTTTTGCCGCCTTGAGGACTCTGTCAGGATTCTCCTTGCTGCCGCAGCTCATGAATATCAGGTCAACCTGACTCTTGTCCTTGATGTCGGCAGGAGAGTAGGTCCCTCCGCTGAGAAGAGCGTAGCGGGAGAACATTTCCGGACGTGCTAGGGTGATGACCTTGGTCTCCATGCCGCCCATGGAGAGACCTGCCATGGCCCTGTTGGCCTTGTCCGTCTTGGTGCGGAAGTGGGAGTCCACGTAAGGGACGAGTTCATCCACGAGCACGGTCTGAAACTTGGTGTAGTCGAATTTGTGGATCTGCCCGAACACGGCCTCATTTGTCATTCCGTATGTCATTACGATGATGAACGGCTTGATCTTACCCTCGGCGATGAGGTTGTCCATTATGAGGTTGGCGTGGCCCTGATTTGACCAGGCTGTCTCATCCTCGCCCCAGCCGTGCTGGAGATAGAGCACCGGGTAGTCTTCCTTGCCCTGCTCATAGCATGGCGGGGTGTAGACGAATGCGCGGCGCACGCTGTCAGTGCTCTTTGAGTAGAAGAGAATCTGCTGCACGTTGCCGTGAGGGACGTTTTTGAGCGCGTAGAAGTCGCGGTCGGCGGCCGGAATCTCGATTCCGCTCTCCCAGCGGGTGGAGCCGTAGAAATTGAGGGTTCCCGGGTCGTTGAATACACCTCCGTCTATGGTGAGGTGATAGTAGTGGAAGCCTTCGTCCATCGGGCCGGCCGTGGTGCCTGTCCAGAATCCGTCCTCGCCTTTTGTCAGCGCGGTGCCGCCCTGGCCGCCGAGGCCGAGGCTCACTACCACGGACTGCGCCTGCGGTGCCTTGACCCTGAAGCGGGCGTAGCCCTGGGAGTTGACCATCGGATATTCCTGTCCCGGCTGGTTGAGTTCAGACGGCTTGAAGTCTTCTTTGATCTGGGCTGTGGCGCATACGGACAGCAGACCGAGCGAAGCGAGGGTGATAAGTGTCTTTTTCATTTTCAGTGTTGTTTGTGATTTCCGGCAAAACTATGCATTCTGTCCGGATACGGCTGCATGTCGGCGTTACATTTATTTTTTGCCGCTTGACATTTTATTGCTAAATTGGCTAAATGAACACAATGACCCGTTCCAGGGTGCTGCTGGCCCTCGCCTGTGCCGCAGCCATCACGGCGTGCTCCCAGGGGGGAGGCGTACCCGAGGCGAAACAGGAGACCGGAGAACTCTCCTGGCCTGAAATAACAAGGCAGAACAAGCCATGGACGCGCTGGTGGTGGCCGGCGAGCGCAGTGGGGGAGGCCGACATCGACACCATGATGGTGCAGTATTCCAAGGCCGGACTCGGCGGCATGGAGGTGACGACCATCTATGGGGCCAAAGGCTACGAAGACAGCTACCGCGACTACCTTTCCAAGGATTGGATGGATCTGTTCTCGTACACGCTGAAGGCCGCCGAGGCCCATGACCTCGGGATCGACCTTGCCAACGCGTCAGGCTGGCCGTTCGGCGGGCCTTGGGTGACTCCGGACTACGCATGCCGTTATCTGGCTTCCAAGACCGTTGAGTTGAAAGGAGGGGAGCGCCTTCAGGAAAAGGTGGAGTATATCGAGAAACCGATGGTGCGCACTCTCGGAACCAAGGTTGACATCAAGGACATGAAATATCCGGTGGCCGCCAACGACAGCCTGCAGCAGCGTGCTTTCGAGCAGGTCCGTTACCCGCTTCCTCTTCCGCTAATCGCTGTGACGGCTAACTGTTCGGACGGGCGCTACGAGGATCTCACTTCTAAGGTTTCGGAGGACGGTACTCTTGACTGGACGGCTCCGGAGGGAGGAGACTGGACCGTGTGCGAACTCTTTCTCGGCTGGCACGGCAAGATGGTCGAGCGTGCAGGCCCCGGAGGTGAGGGCGATGTGATTGACCACTTCTCGGCAGATGCCATTGACCGTTATCTGAAGAAGTTCGACGAGGCTTTCAAAGGCTATGACGTGAGCGGCATACGCTATTATTTCAATGATTCTTATGAGGTTGACGATGCCGTGGGCAATTCGGACTGGACAGCGGATTTCTTTCGCGAGTTCAAGGCGCGCCGCGGCTATGACCTCAAGCAGTACATGCCGGAACTTCTCGGCCTGAGTCCTGACAAAGACAAAAGTGACAGGGTGGTATTCGATTACCGCCAGACCATCGGAGAGATTCTGATAGAGACATATTCCATGCGCTGGCAGCACTGGGCCGCCGCCCAGGGCAAGGGCATACGCAACCAGGCGCACGGCTCTCCTGCCAATATCCTCGATGTCTACGCGGTGAGCGATGTGCCTGAGACAGAAGGGCGCAGCATCATCGGTATGAAGACAGCCTCATCTGCTGCCCATGTGACTGACAAGCCTCTGACTTCTTCCGAATCGGCCACCTGGCTCAACGACCATTTCCGTTCCACCCTCGGCGATGTCAAGACATCCGTGGACACATACCTGCTCTCCGGAGTCAACCATATTTTCTACCATGGCACATGCATGTCTCCGAATGATGCCCCATGGCCGGGTTGGCTGTTCTACGCCGCCGTGCATTTCCAGCCGACCAACAGTTTCTGGCCGGATTTCGGGGCGTTCAACCGCTATGTGGCCCGTTGCCAGTCCTTCCTGCAGGCAGGTCGTCCGGACAATGACATCCTGCTTTTCTTCGACGCCACCGATCTCCAGTCGGAGCGCGGGCGCGAGCCGATGCTCTACCACATGAACCAGAACACTCCTGTGCAGAGCGCGATAGGCGCTTCCGCCACAGCCCTCTATGACAAGGGATATACCTGGGATTATATCACCGACAAGATGCTTCAGGACAATGTCTCCGTCTCCGGGGGCAAGCTCCTCACCAAGGGAGGCAACAGCTATCAGACCATCGTGATACCGAAGTGTGACAAGATGATCCTCGAGACGTTCGAGAGGCTTCTCGCGCTTGCACGCAAGGGGGCTGTTGTTCTTGTCGAAGAGGCTCTGCCTGCTGACGTGCCCGGCCTATATAGGCTTGACGAGCGCCGTGCCCGTCTTGAGAAACTTAAGGGGGAACTCAAGTTTGTGGAGCACGATGGTGTCAGCGAGGCTGTCTGCGGGAAAGGGAAGGTGCTCCTCTCTTCCGATCTGTCCGCGATGCTCAACATGGCCGGCGTGTCCCGTGAGACCATGTATGATCTTGGTCTCCAATGTATCAGCCGCGTCAAGGATGACGGGGGAAAGTACTATTTCGTCAAGAATCCGACATCCGGGACAGTGGAGGCCTGGGTGCCTCTTGATGCTGTCTGCGGCACTGTCGGCATATACAATCCGATGACGGAGAAGTTCGGCTATGGGCGGGTCCGCGAGGCTGAAGGAGGACGCAAGGAGGTGCTGATGAAGATCCTCCCGGATGAGTCTTACCTTCTTGAGACGTTTGCCGGGACTTACACCGGTGATGAGTATGAGTTTTATGAGGCGGCAGGGGAGCCGGTGGCCGTTACTGGCCCTTGGCACATACGTTTCACTCTCGGCGGACCTGAACTTCCAGTCTCCAGAACGGTCAAGACTCTCGGCTCATGGACGAAATATGGAAAGGCATACGAGATCTTCTCCGGCAGCGCCGAATACCGGGTTACGCTTCCCGTTGTCAACAGTTCATCTGCGGCTGTCTGGGCTCTGGATCTCGGTGATGTGCGCGAAAGCGCTGCGGTGTGGCTGGACGGCGAGTATCTCGGGACTGTCTTCAAGAAGCCTTATTCTCTGGTACTGACCCCTGAGCAGGCTGCCCGTGGCGGTGAACTCGTGGTGAGGGTTTCTAATTCCTGCGAGAACCGTATCTCCTACATGGACCGCAGCGGCATCAAATGGAAGATTTTCTATAATGCCAACATCTCTCCGCGTGTCGGCAGCAGAGGACCGGACGGCTTCTTCTCCGCCGCCAAGTGGCCTGTGGAGGATTCCGGCCTTCTCGGGCCTGTCACTCTGACACCTCAGAAGGCTATAGACGATGTCCCCCAGGAATAATCCGGAACGTCACCCAAGAGTATTGCCGGTATGGCTTGCCCTGCCGGCTTGAGCGAAAAATGTCCGGGGAAATGAACTTTCCCCGGACATTCGTAACTTTTAACTGTGTTTTTTCGGCGAAAAGGCTTTCTGCCGGACAAAATAACTATTTTACCTTGCCGTCGAGAACTTTGACGTCATCTCCCGGATTCTCCGGCATCTCAAGCCAGAACCAGTTGAGCACGTCGTTGCCGTTCTTGTCCTCGCCTACTGCGGCATAGAAGAGATTGCTTCCGGCCTTCCAGCCTGCACCGTTGTCATTGAACTTGTGTACAGGAGTGTTGGCGTATACACCTGGCACATTATCCTCATAGTCCAGGACGACATAGTATGCGTATTTGCTCTCCGTGGCCATCCCCTCTCCGATCACATTGACATTGTCAGTTGTCGTGAAGTAGTCTTTGACGGCGCTGTTAGGGACGTTGTGGCAGTAAAGGGTATTCTTGCCTGAGAGTTCCTTGTATTCGAACACTACCGCAACCCATGGCTTCTCTGCTGTCGAGGCGTCGGCGGTCGTGAAGAGATAAGGCACATCGTTGACGTATGCGATGTATGAGGTTGCTGCTGAGAGGCCTTTGAATGTCAGGTAAGTATCTGTCAATCCATCCTCTTTGAGAAGGTCCGTCTGAGGTGCATCCTTTGCGACGAGCCGGTATGAGTATGTCTCGGCATTGGCTTTCCATGTGAGGCAGGCACCGGCATCAGTTATGGCCGAGCCTGGGATGGCGACGGCTGTGAATTTGATGGATGCGGCTTCTGAATCGGCATCGGAAGTGCCCTCGGTAGCCACTGCGGACACGCTGAAGGTATATTCAGTCCCGGCGGCAAGTCCGCTCACTGACGCTTCAGTGGCAGTGCATGCCGCATCTTCTTTGGCGACGGTGCCGTCAGCTGCGACCACCTTGTAGGAATAGGCGGAGGCGTTCTCGACCGCTGTCCAGCTGAACTCGTAGGCTTTGGAGTCTACTGACACTACATAACTTGGCTCCGGTGATACAAGCGGAGTCTTGACTTCCTCTTTGTTGCATCCCGCAGCAAAAAGGACTACAGCTGCTGCGGCAGCTGTAGCGATAAGGTTTGTTTTCATCTGGTTAATAAAATTGTAAGCCGCTAATATAGTAAAAATATTTTATTTCCTTCCGGCCCTGTAGTCCATCGCGGCTTTGACGAATGCGGTGAAGATCGGCTGTGGGTGCTCCGGGGTGCTCTTGAATTCCGGGTGGAACTGCACACCGATGAAGAATGGGTGGGACGGCATTTCCACGACCTCGACCAACCCCGTCTGCGGGTTGCGTCCCGTGGCCACGAGGCCCGCGTTCTCGAACGCCTCAAGGTACTCGGAGTTGAATTCGTAGCGGTGGCGGTGTCTTTCCGAGATCATGTCAGTCCCGTAGATGCGCTCCACGAGAGAGCCTTTCTTGAGCTGGCAGTCGTATGCGCCGAGCCTCATGGTGCCGCCCTTGATGGTCGTGGACTTCTGGTCTTCCATGAGGTCGATGACCGGATGGGAGGATTTCGGGTTGACTTCCGCGGAGGCCGCATCCTTGTAGCCGAGCACGTCGCGGGCGAATTCCACCACGCACATCTGCATGCCCAGACAGATTCCGAAGAACGGCACATTGTGCTCACGGGCGTACCTTACGGCCACGACCTTGCCTTCCAGCCCGCGCTCGCCGAATCCCGGCGCCACGAGGATGCCGTCCATCTTGCCGAGGACTTCTTCGGCGTTGCTCTCGTCAAGGTGTTCGCTGTGGACGGTGTGGACCCTGACCTTGCACTCGTTGGCAGCGCCGGCGTGCACAAATGATTCAAGGATTGACTTGTATGCGTCCTGGAGCTCCACGTATTTGCCCACCAGGGCTATGTCCACCTCTGACTTCGGGTTTTTGAGCCGGGAGAGGAACCCGTTCCATGCCCTCATGTCCGGCTGGGCGAAATTCTCGACCTGCAGGTGGCGCACCACGAGCTCGTCAAGATGCTCCTCATGCATGTTGAGCGGAACCTGGTAGATGCTCCAGGCGTCGATTGACTGGATCACATGGCCCGGTTTTACATTGCAGAAGAGGGCCACTTTCTTGCGGAGCTCCGGGGTGAGCGGGTGCTCGGTGCGGCATACTATCACGTCCGGCTGGACACCAGCCTGCTGGAGCATCTGTACCGAATGCTGCGTCGGCTTGGTCTTGAGCTCCTTTGCGGCGCTGAGATAAGGCACGAGGGTGAGGTGGATGGACATGCAGTCCTCCTCGGGGAGTTCCCACTGGAGCTGGCGTACGGCCTCCACAAAAGGCTGAGATTCCATGTCCCCGACAGTGCCGCCGATCTCCGTGATGATGATGTCGTATTTACCTGTCTTTCCGAGCAGAAGCATGCGGCGCTTGATCTCGTCGGTGATGTGCGGGACTATCTGGACAGTCTTTCCCAGGTATGCGCCCTCCCGCTCTTTGGTGATGACGGTGTTGTATATTTTGCCGGTGGTGACATTGTTGGCCTTGGAGGTGTGGACACCGAGGAAGCGCTCGTAGTGCCCGAGGTCGAGATCGGTCTCGGCCCCGTCTTCCGTCACGTAGCACTCGCCGTGCTCATAGGGGTTGAGGGTTCCCGGATCGATGTTGATATAAGGGTCAAACTTCTGAATTGTGACTCTCAAGCCTCTGGCCTGAAGGAGTTTTGCAAGTGATGCGGCGATTATGCCCTTGCCGAGTGAGGATGCCACTCCGCCCGTGACAAAAATATACTTTGTATCCATAACGGGACGCAAATATACAATTAGTTTGTAAATTCGCGGCTATGAAAAAGAGGTTAATTTCATTTTTGTTGCTTGCGGGACTTTGCGGAGCTGTTTCCACTGGATGCCAGGCCAAGGTCACACAATATAAGCTAAAGGTGGTGAAAGAGTACCACCACGACACCGCCGCCTACACCCAGGGGCTGTTCTATGACGGGGGGCAGATGTACGAGAGCACAGGCCAGTACGGGGGCTCCACGTTCCGCGTGGTTGATTACACCACGGGCAAGGTCGCGAGGCGGCTCGATTTCGCGCGCAAGTATTTCGGGGAGGGTTCCGTGATGCTGGACGGCAAACTCTTCATCCTCACCTGGACCAACAAGGTTGCCTTTGTCTACGACGCGGCGACGCTCAAATACGAGAAGACTTATTCTTACCCGCGCGAGGGCTGGGGCCTCACCACAGACGGGAAGTCGCTCATAGCCTCCGACGGATCTTCGAGGATCTATTATCTCACCAAAGACTTCAAGCAGGTCAAGACCCTGGATGTCAAGCTCAACGGCAGGCCGGTCAGGCTGCTCAACGAGCTTGAGTGGATAGACGGGAAAATCTGGGCCAACGTCTACATGACTGACATGATAGTCATCATCAATCCTTCCGACGGTCGGGTTGAAGCCACGGTGGACTGCACCGGCCTGCTGCCCGACAAACTGCGCAGACCCGACACCGATGTGCTGAACGGGATAGCCTATGACAAGAAGACGGGGAAAATATGGCTGACAGGCAAGAACTGGCCGCGCCTGTATGAAGTGAGCCTCGTACTGGTGAAGTGAGTCCGCAGGCCGTGTGGGGCAACAGTCTCATGGCCGCATAACAAGATATAAATCAACGACAAACCCCCGCTTCTCAGCGGGGGTTTACGGTTAGTTAGTAGTGTATTACCTTATAGAAGGTTAATTATCGTTGGTTAGATGCCGCGGCCGAAACCGGCGGCTGAGTTGTTTCATTTCCGAAAGCAAAGGTACGCATCTTTTTTGGATATGCAATACTTTTTCAATTATTTTTGAAAAAAATTTCTGCAATTTTTAAATTTCTTTATTAAGTAGTTCCGGACGCAGTTTTCTGGTCCTTTCCAGAGCCTGTTCGTCCTGCCATTCACGTATGAGTTTCGGGTTGCCGCTGAGCAGGACTTCCGGCACTTTCCAGCCGTTGAATTCGGCCGGTCGCGTGTATACGGGTGGGGAGAGGAGCTCGTCCTGGAAGCAGTCCGACAGGGCGGAGGTCTCGTCTGTGAGCACTCCGGGGATGAGACGGACGATGGCATCGGTCAGAAGCGCGGCGGGAATCTCGCCCCCGCTCACAACATAGTCTCCGACGGAGATTTCGCGCGTGATGAGATGCTCCCTTATCCTGTGGTCGATGCCTTTGTAGTGCCCGCAGAGGATCATGATGTTGTTTTTGAGGGAGAGGCCGTTGGCCATGCCCTGGTTGAGCGTCTCCCCGTCCGGGGACATGTAGATGATCTCGTCATAGTCCCGCCCGGCCTTGAGCTCCTCCATCATACGGTAGACCGGCTCGATGGTCATCACCATGCCCGCGTCTCCGCCGTAGCTGTAGTCGTCCACGTTCTTCCTCGGGCCGAGCCCGTATTTGCGCAGGTCGTGGATGAATATGTCGGCGAGCCCTTTCTTGCGCGCGCGCCCCACTATCGAGTGGGACAGCGGGCTGTCCAGCAGCTCCGGAACCACCGTAAGAATGTCTATTCTCATATATCTGTCTGATTTTACTGCAAATTTAGTCAATCTTGGCGGATAACTTGACCGTGTATGTTTTTTAATTCGTATATTTGTTGGGTTATAATAAATACTCTAAATCGATTATGAGCGAAAACAACTTTCCTGAGAAGATCCAAGAGGTCGTTTCAGAGGTAGCGGATAAGGCCGGTGATCTGCTTGAAAGCACAGGCATCTCCGACAAGGCGGAAGCGGTCGGCGACAAGCTGGAGGATCTCTCCGGCAAATCTCTTGCAGAACTTTCCGATCTTTTTGTCAAACTGAAGTCCGGGGCGGACAGCATGATGCGCTCCAAGGAGGCCGAGTCCATCAAGTCGGCTTTCTACAAACTGCTCTCCAAACTCAAGGGCGAAGAGACTGCCGCCGAAGGCGCGGACAACCCTTTCGAGGCTGTCGAGCAGAACTTCAAGGCGATGTATTCCGACTACAAAAAGGAGCGCGCGGAGTTCAACCGCCAGCAGGATGAACAGCGTGAAGCCAACCTCGCCAAGAAGCAGGCCGTCATAGACGAGCTCAAGGCTCTTGTGGAAGGCCAGGAGGATGTGAGCGCCCGTTTCCCGGTGTTCCGTGAACTTCAGAACCGCTGGAGGGATGCCGGCCCGGTACCGGCGACAGCCTACAGGGATATAAACGACACTTACCAGTACTATGTGGAGAAGTTCTACGACATGGTCAAGATCAACCGCGACCTGCGCGATCTGGACTTCCGCAAAAACCTTGAGGCCAAGGAGGCGTTCTGCGAGGCGGCTGAGAAGCTTGCCGAGAACGACAATGTCGTGAACGCGTTCCACGAACTCCAGAAGCTCCACGAACAGTGGAAGGAGTACGGCCCGGTGGCCAAGGAGAAACGCGAGGATATATGGAACCGTTTCAAGGCTGCAACCGCAGTCATCAATAAGCGCTATCAGGCTCATTTCGAGGGACTTAAAGAGCAGCAGGAGGAGAATCTCGAGAAGAAGAGGGCACTGTGCGAGAAGCTCGAGGAAATAGCCGCCACGGATGTCAGGACCTCAGCCGACTGGACAGCGCTGACCAAGGAGATAGAGTCCCTGCAGCAGGAGTGGCGCAAGATCGGTTATGCCACCAAGAAGGAGAACCAGAAGATCTACGACCGCTTCCGTGCCGCGTGCGATGCTTTCTTCGCAAAAAAGAGGGCATATTTCACGGATATAAAGGACAACCTCAACGCCAACCTCGAGAAGAAGCAGGCCTTGATCGACCAGGCCGAGGCCCTCAAGGACAGCACCGACTGGAAGAAGACGGCCGACCAGTATGTGGCCTTGCAGAAGCAGTGGAAAGAAATAGGTTCAGTGCCACGCAAGAAGTCTGAGCAGTTATGGAAACGTTTCCGCGCCGCATGCGATGAGTTCTTCGAGAAGCGTGACGCCAACGCCTCCACTGACAATGATTTCTACTCCAACCTCAGAGCCAAAAAGAAACTTATCGAGGAAGTGCTCGCGTACACTCCGGGCGACGACGAGACAGCCAATGCCGAGAAAATGCGTTCATTCAACGAGCGCTGGCAGGCCATCGGACACGTCCCGTACAAGGAGAAGGACAATGTCAACGATGCGTTCCGTGACGCCATGAAGAAGGCTTTCCCGCTTTTCTCCCAAAGCCCACGCTCCGGCCGTCCCGGAAGGAGAGATGCTGTCCAGAGTCCTAAGGACGCCCTTGTCAGCAAGTACCGCGCCCTTCAGCAGAACATCACCACTTACGAGAACAACATAGGATTTTTCTCTGCTTCAAAGAACAGTGAACCGCTTATAAGGCAGATGCAGGAGAAGATTGACAAGGCGAAGGAAGAGCTCAAAGACCTTGAAGCCCAGATTCGTAAAGCAGAGGAGGAAAGCAGATAATGGATAAAAATTCGGTAATCGGATTTGTTCTCATCGCCCTTATTTTCATAGGGTTTACAGTTTTTCAGTCAGACAGGGCCCGCAAGGCCGCGCAGCTTCAGGCTCAGCAGGATTCCATAGCTCTCTCGCAGATGCCGCCTCAGCAGATGGCATCCGAGGCTGTCATCGAGCCCGGAGAGCCAGTACTAGAGTCCGCCAGACAGGTGGCCATCTATAAGGACTCCCTGCTTGAGAGCGCGACCAAAGCACAGGAGAGCATTGTCACGCTTGAGAACGATGTCCTCGAGATGAAGCTCACCACACGCGGAGCCAAGCCTTATTCGGTAAGGCTCAAGAAGTTCCGCAACTACGACAGCACGGATCTGTATATTTTCCGCCCTGGCGGAGCCGAGTATTCGGTGAGTCTCTATACCGGTGAATACATCCAGACCAAAGACTTTAACTTCACCGTTGCGGCAGTGACCGACAGTTCTGTGGTGATGCGTCTGCCTTTCGAGGGGGGCGGGTACATCGAGCAGAAGTACACCCTTCTCGGACAGAGCTACCGCGTGGACAACCAGCTCTCTTTCGTGGGGATGCAGGGTGTCATACCGCGCAATGTCAGTTCGTACGACATTGATTTCGAGCTTACAATGCCGAGGATGGAGAAAGGATATAAGAATGAGACCCAGTATTCCAAGCTTGACTACTATTTCGACGGAGACAAGAAGCCTGTCGAGATCGGCCGCGGACGCAGCGCATCCAAGAGGGTGGAGTCACGTCTGAGCTGGTTCGCTTTCCAGCAGCAGTTCTTCTCCGCCATCGTCCGTGCTCCGCAGCAGTTCTCTTCCGGGGAATTGGGAATTAATTTCTTCCAGCAGGACGATCCGGAGCGCAACCTCATGGCATGCAGCGCCAAGATGCGCGCGGAACTCGGTCAGGGTGACAATGTCAGCGTCCCGCTCGAATTCTACTTCGGTCCTAACGACTACAAGACACTCAAGAGTTATGACCAGAAATATGAGAAGATAATCCCTCTTGGAGGCTGGCTCGTGGGGTGGTTCACCAAGTATGCCATCATCCCGATGTTCGACTTCTTCAGCCGTTTCATCAGCAACTTCGGTATCATCATCCTCTTGATGACGATAGTGATCAAACTTGTGGTCTTCCCTCTGACATACAAGTCCTATGCGTCTTCAGCCAAGATGGCGGCCCTCAAGCCGGAACTTGACAAGATCAACGCCAAGTATCCGCACACCGACAACCAGCAGGAGATGCTCAAGAAGCAGCAGGCCACCATGGCTCTCTACAAGCGTGCCGGGGTGAGCCCTATGGGCGGATGTCTCCCGATGCTTCTGACTTTCCCTATCCTCTGGGCGATGTTCCGCTTCTTCCCGGCGTCCATCGAGCTGCGCCAGCAGTCGTTCCTGTGGTGTCACGACCTTTCAGCCTATGATTCCATCATAGACTATGGGGTAAGGATTCCTATTCTGGGCGATCACCTGTCGCTCTTTGCGCTTCTGATGGCTGTGACCATGTGGGTTTACTCAAAGTTGACTATGGCTTCGCAGCCTAACGCCAATGACCCGAGCGCGGCATCGATGAGGTTCATGAGCCTGTGGATGATGCCTATAATGATGTTCTTCATCTGCAACAGCCTCTCCGCCGCCTTGAGTTACTATTATCTTCTCTCGCAGCTGATCTCCATACTTCAGACATGGCTGATCCGCAAGTCCATAGACAAGGACGCGATTCTTGAGAAAGTCCGCGCTTCCGAGGGCAAGCCGCTCCCGAAGAGCAAGTGGCAGCAGAAGCTGGAGGAAGTCCAGAGGATGCAGGAGCAGCAGCTCAAACAACAGCAGAAACGCCGTTAGGCATGATAAAGGAAAACATAGACAACATCTTGAAGGAACTGCCGCCGGAAGTCAAACTGGTGGCAGTTTCCAAATTCCATCCGGTCGAGGCCATAATGGAAGCCTACCATGCGGGGCAGCACCGTTTCGGGGAGAACAGGCCCCAGGAGTTCGCACAGAAGATCGAGGAGATCCACGGGCGGCTCGGTGTCCCTCGCGAGGATTTCGTCTGGCATTTCATCGGCCACCTCCAGACCAACAAACTCAAACTCGTCCTGCCGTATGCCGACATGGTCGAGTCGATAGACAGTCTGCATCTTCTGGAGGATGTCAACGGGTGGGGCGCGAAAAACGGCAAGGTGATACCTGTCCTGCTTGAGATGCACATCGGTGCCGAGCAGACGAAGCAGGGCTTTGTGGAGGAGGAGATTCTCGACATTCTTTTCAAGGCGGACAACTACCGCAATGTCCGGTTCTGCGGCCTGATGGGGATGGCTACCCATACCGACAACGAAGACGACATCCGTGCCGACTTCGCACGGATCAGCCATTTCTTCTCTTATCTCAAGGACCTTTTCCCCGAGCACGGAGATTTCAAGGAACTCTCCATCGGGATGTCCGAAGACTGGCGGATTGCCATAGAGTACGGGGCCACCATAGTCCGTATCGGCACGGCTATCTTTGGCGAGAGGCAGTATTGAGTTCTTTTATCATGGCAGCTGCGACTTTGCGTGATGCTCCACTTCCGCCGAGGGATTCTCTTATCTCTGTGTAGCCTTGCTCCATTTTTTCGCGGTATTGCCCATCTTCAAGGATTCTCCTGAGTTCCGTGCAGACGTTGTCCGGATTGAAATCGTTCTGGAGGAATTCCTTGAACACGGCTCTGTCTAGGCACAGGTTGCCAAGGGAGATGTATTTGATGTGGTCCTGGACATGTAGGATGTGCCTGGCGGCGAACCATGTGAGCGCTGATGTGTTCCAGCCGACGAGCTGTGGCGTGCCGATCAGGGCTGCCTCGAGGGATGCCGTGCCTGAATTTATGACGGCGGCTTCGGCGTATTTCAGAATGTCGTAGGTGCGGCCGAATATGAGCCGTACGTTTTTCCTTTCGCCAATGTATGGCCTGTAGTCATCCTCGCTTCTGGACGGGGCTCCGGCCACGATGAACTTCCAGTCATGGTATTTGTCGAGGCTTGAAAGCCTGTCCGCCACCTGCATCAGGACCGGCATCATCCTGGAGATTTCGGCCTTTCTCGAACCGGCGAGCATGGCTATGTACTTGCTGGTTTCGGGGCATGAATAGACATGAGAGTCCACGGCGTCCACGAGCGGGTTACCCTCGTAGGTGAACGGTATTCCGCGCGAATTGAAATACTGGATCTCGAAAGGGAAGACGATGAAGAGCCTGTCCACATACTCTTTGAGCTGCCTATTGCGCCCTTCACGCGAGGCCCATGTCTTTGGGACTATGTAGTAGAAGACCTTCAGGTCTTTTTCGTGGCAGAAGCGGGCTACTTTCATGTTGAAGCCGGGGTAGTCTATGAGGATCACGACATCCGGCTTCCATGCGAGGATGTCTTCTTCGCACCGCTTGAGGTCTCCCAGAAGCTTGAACCCTTTGGAGAGGACTTCCGAAAGACCCATCACGGCGCCGTCCCGGTAGTGCTTGACGAGGGTGCACGCTGCGCCGCTTTCCCGGGCAGCCTCAAGCATGAGGTCTCCTCCGCGGAATCTGAAGGTCGCCTGCGGGTCTTCGGCGGCGAGGCCTCTGATGAGATTGCTTCCGTGGAGATCGCCCGAGGCTTCCCCCGCTATAAGGTAGTATCGCATAGGTGTCGCAGTTCCGCCTCGTCTGTGTTGTCTATGTTGTGCGGGGTTATGGTCACGTACCCGTCCAACACTAGCTGGTGGTCGGCAGGGTAGACATTGTCCCCGTTGTCGGTGAACTCTCCTGCCATCACGTATACGCTTTCGCCTTCCTCCAGGCTGTCAAGGTACTTTCGGGCCGCCTCGTCAGGAGTTTTTCCGCTCTCGGCGAGAAATTCAGCATAAGGCCGGTATTCTTTTTCCCAATGCCCCTTGCCCATGTGGCAGAAGCGGATCCCCTTGATCCTGTCTGCGGGCAGGGCGGGGAAGTTGATGTTGTAGAACAGGCCGTAGCGGTGTCCGGAATGCTTGAGGATCTTGCTGATGATGTCCGGAAGCATCTTCTCCACAGCTGAGAAATCGGCGTCCGGGTCAAAGCTGTCAAGGCTGACCCCGATCGACAGCACTCCGTTGACGGCGCCTTCCATCGCGGCTCCTATCGTGCCGGAATAGATGGCGGCTGTGGCTGCGTTGCTCCCGTGGTTGATCCCGCTTACTACCAGGTCGGGCTCTGCTGGCCAGAGTATGTTGTCGAGGGCGAACTTGACGCAGCTGGCGGGTGTGCCGTCCAGATACCAGCGTTCAAGCCCGGGTTCTTTAGTGAGCTTCTTGACGGCGATCGGCCTGAGGCCCATGGATACGGCCATCGACATCCCGCTCTGCGGGGCTTTCGGGGCCACTACCGTGAGGTCTCCGAAACGGCGCATGATGCCGGTCAGGGCTTGCAGCCCCTTGGATTTGTAGCCGTCATCGTTGGTGATTATTATCTTCATTGTGAATTTTTCGGCAAAGATAATTGATTTTCAATAGAAAAATTGATAAATTTGCAGCGCCTTAAACGGTTAGAAGTATAGTAAAAGAATTTATAACAACTTATTACTTTTATTGAAATGGTAAAACTTGGTATTAACGGATTTGGCCGTATTGGACGTATGGTTTTCCGTGCAGCAGTTGAGAACTTCTCCAACGACATCGAAGTCGTAGGTATCAATGACCTTCTCGATCCTGAGTATCTCGCCTACATGCTTAAGTACGACTCAGTACACGGCATCTTCAAGGGCGAGATTTCTGTTGACAATGGGGCTCTTGTCGTAAACGGCAAGAAGATCCGTGTCACAGCGGAGAGGGAGCCTGCAAACCTCAAGTGGGACGAGGTCGGCGCAGATGTAGTTGTAGAGTCCACCGGATTCTTCCTCACCGACGAGACCGCCCGCGAGCACATCAAGGCCGGTGCGAAGAAAGTGATCATGTCAGCTCCTTCCAAGGATGCCACCCCGATGTTTGTCTATGGTGTAAACCATGAGACCTACGCCGGCCAGGACATCATCTCCAACGCTTCCTGCACCACCAACTGTCTCGCTCCTATCTCCAAGGTCCTCAATGACACCTTCGGAATCAAGAGGGGTCTCATGACCACAGTTCACGCTGCTACCGCTACCCAGAAGACCGTTGACGGCCCTTCAAAGAAGGACTGGAGAGGCGGCCGCGGTATCCTCGAGAACATCATCCCTTCATCTACCGGCGCTGCAAAGGCAGTAGGCAAGGTTCTCCCTGTCCTCAACGGCAAGCTTACCGGCATGTCACTCCGTGTTCCTACTTCTGACGTCAGCTTCGTTGACCTCACCGCAGAGCTTGAGAAGCCTTGCACCTACGAGGAGATCTGCGCTGCCATGAAGAAGGCTTCCGAGGGTGAGCTCAAGGGCGTTCTCGGATACACCGACGAGGCTGTCGTTTCCACCGACTTCCGCAACAACCCTCACACCTCCATCTTCGATGTGAAGGCCGGTATCCAGCTCGATCCTACCTTCGTGAAGGTTTGCGCATGGTACGACAATGAGTGGGGTTACTCCAACAAGGTTCTCGAGATGGCCAAGGTCATCACGAAGTAATTTCTGCTTCATCACAAATAAGGCCGGCTGTTTTCAGCCGGCCTTTTTTCGTGTTTTATATTTTCGGTACAGAAAACAACCTTCTGCTGTACGGGAGGCGCTTTGAAAGATGGTGAGTTAGTGCATCTAGCGTTCAAGAGTCTCTACCTTCCAGGATTCGATGGTGCGGGTCTGTGAGGAGATGTTGGCGCCGACCTTGACGCAGGTTCCGTCCGCCTTATACGGTATGAGATAGCCCTTGTCGTCAATCTGTTTTAAGGCATCTTCTGCGGAGCCGTCGAGCTTGAACTCGAAGACGTAGGTCCTGTCCCTGGTCCAGCAGACGGCGTCGGCCCGTCCTGCGGCGGACTTGACCTCGGCCCGGGTGTAGTAGCCGAGCAGGGAGAAGATGAGGTAGATGATGGTCTGGAAGTGCTTCTCGGTCTTGTTCTCGAGGTCATAAGGTATGCCGGCGAGGAAGGACTGGAGGAGCGTGAGGGCATTGTCGATGTCGTGGCTATCCATGGCGGAGAAGAATCGGGCGACGAAGATCGAGCCTGAGGCGTAATCATGGTCGTAGCCGGCCAGAAGGCACTGGGAGAAGCCTAAGCGCACTTCCTCGTTGGGATATCCGAGTGTGAAAAGCCTTGTCCTTCTGTCATATCCTTTGATTGTCAGGTAGCCGGTCTGGTATAAGACAGGCAAAGGGCTGTTGCTGACTTCTGGAGAGATGTCGAAAGCTGTTGACGGGATCATCGGCATGCTGTTGAGTGCTGTCTCGTCAATTTGAGAACGCTGAAGCCATTCTACAAGGAAAGTCGGAGTTCCGGTTTCAAACCAATAAGAGCCGAAGTCCTTGGCGTCAAGCGACTTGATGAGGCTGAACGGGTTGTAGATGTCTTCTGATCCGGCGCAGAAATGGTAGCCGTCATAGTTGCGTTTCAGCTCTTCCAGAGTCTCTTCGCAGGACTGGCCGAGGCTCTCTGACATTCTCCTGACGGATTCTTTCATCTGCGTCTCCAACTCGCTCTGGGATATGCCGCAGATGGCTGAGTACTCGGGCATCATGGAGATGTTCTGCAGGTTGTTGAGTTCGCTGAAGATGCTGAGCTGCGCGAACTTGTTGATCCCCGTTATGAAGACGAACCTCAGGTAAGGGTCGAGGCTCTTGATAGGGCTGTAGAAGTTCCTCATTATCTGCCTCATCGGGGCGAGCCTCTCCTGGTTGTTTACAACGTCCAGAAGCGGGGCATCGTACTCGTCTATGATGATGACGGCTTTCTCTCCGGTCTTTTCGGCGGCCACTTTTACCAGCCTCTCGAAACGGGCGTTCACATCGCCTTCAGAGATGCTTTCATCCTTTCCGAAGGCGTTCTCGTATGCGCTGAGTTTGTAACCAAGGGTGCGGAGCAGCTGTTCCTCATCGAGATGCTTTGCCGTGGACATGTCGAAGTGGAACACGGGGTGCTTGGTCCATTCGTTCTTCAGCCTCCCTGCCTCCAGCCCCTCGAACAACTCCTTGTCTCCGGCGAAATAGCTATGGATGGTGGAGGAGAGCAGGGACTTGCCGAAACGCCTCGGCCGGCTGAGGAACACGTACTTATATGTCTCAGCCAGATCGTGGACATAGCCTGTCTTGTCGATGTAAAGGTATCCTTCCTCGACAATTTCTTTGAATGTCTGCACCCCTATCGGGTACTTTATCCTTTTCTTCTCCATGACCGTAGCGAATTAATGTCCAACTTCCAAAGATAGTTAATTTTCGCAAGTAAATATCAGACGAAAAAAACGGGCCGAAAATCCCGAAATGTTTGGCTGCAGCAAAGAAATGTCCTGCCGCGTCCTGGTACTGTTTCAAAAGGTATGTCTGGACAGACTTATAAATTCTTAGCAGATCACTTCTTGCATATCAATCTTCCAGGATTCGAGGGTGCGTGTCTGAGAGGAGATGTTGACGCCGACCTTGACGCAGGTTCCGTCCGCCTTATAAGGAATCAGGTAGCCCTTGTCGTCAATCTGTTTTAAGGCATCTTCTGCGGAACCGTCGAGCTTGAACTCGAAGACGTAGGTCCTGTCCTTGGTCCAGCAGACGGCGTCGGCCCGGCCTGCGGCTGACTTGACCTCGGCTCTGATGTAGTAGCCGAGCAGTGAGAAAATGAGGTAGATGATGGTCTGGAAGTGCTTCTCGGTCTTGTTTTCAAGGTCGTAGGGGATGCCGGCGAGGAAGGACTGAAGCCGCTCCATGGCACCATTGATGTCGTTGGTCTTCAGTGCTTTGTTGAACTGCAGGACGAATGAGGCGCTCATGCCTTCGGAGCCGCGGTAACTGTTGAGCAGGCCCTTGAGGAAGCCCTCGCGTACTTCCCGGTTGGGATAGCCGAGGGTGTAGGAGTCGTCTTCCGGACAGTAGGCTTTGATGGTGAGATATCCTGTCTGATAGAGGAGAGGAAGGATGCTGTCGGTGAATTCCGGGGAGATGTCGAAGTCGCTCTGCGCAATTTCTGTCATCCTGTCAAGGAGGTTATCCTCAACGGGGGTTTCACGCAGCCGCTCTGTCAGGAATGTGGGAGTGGCAGTGTTGAACCAATAACTGCCGAACATTTTGTCAGACAATGAATTGAGGAGACTGAACGGATTGTATATGTCTTCGGATTTGGCGCAGAAATGGTAGCCGTCATAGTTGCTTTTGAGTTTGGAGAGCAGCTCCTCGGCTGACAGCCCCAGTTCATCCGCCATTTCCTGCACAGGGGCGCTCATCCGGGTCTCCAGCTCGCTTTGGGATATGCCGCAGATGGCTGAATATCTTGGCATCATGGAGATGTTCTTAAGGTTGTTGAGCTCGCTGAATATGCTGAGCTGTGCGAACTTGGTGATGCCTGTGATGAAGACGAACCTCAGATACGGATCGAGGCTCTTGATGGGGCTGTAGAAGTTCCTCATTATCTGGCGCATCGGGGAGAGCCTCTCCTGGTTGTTTACAACGTCCAGAAGCGGAGCGTCGTACTCATCTATGATGACCACGGCCTTCTCGCCGGTCTGTTTGACAGCCCTTTGTACGAGCCCCTCGAATCTTTGATTGATTTGAGTTTCGGTCTCGACTTTTCCGTAGATTTCTTCGTATCGGTCGAGTTTCAGGCTCAGTTCGCTTTCCAGCTGCTCCTCGTCAAGGTGCTTTGCCGTGGACATGTCGAAGTGGAACACGGGATGCTTAGGCCATTCTTTCTTAAGCCTCCCGGCCTCAAGACCCTCGAACAGCTCCTTTTCTCCGGTGAAATAGCTGTGGATGGTGGAGGAGAGCAGGGACTTGCCGAAGCGCCGCGGCCGGCTGAGGAACACGTAGCTGTAGTTCTCCGCCAGGTCGTGGACATAGCCTGTCTTGTCGATGTAGAGGTAGCCTCCATCGATTATCTTGTCAAATGTCTGCACCCCTATCGGGTACTTTATCCTTTTCTTCTCCATAACCGTAGCGAATTAATGTCCAACTTCCAAAGATAGTTAATTTTCGCAAGTAAATATCAGACGAAAAAAACGTGCCGAAAATCCCGAAATGTTTGGCTGCCGCGTATAGGATCGGCTGACGATCTTTTGGGTGGGGCATGGCGTGAGGCTTTTGTACGGGGAAGTGACGTTTTGCCGCCCCTTGAGGTTGGGGGCGTTGCGATATTTGCTATATTTGCGTTGAGTAGCAAGCATTCCGCAAATGACGCGTGGCATCATCGGGTGATGTTCCTGGCTTTGGCGTGCGGAAGTGTTGCAGGACGATGAAAGCTATATCGTGACGGCATTGTCACGCAAAAAGCGACCGTGAAAGACGAGATAGAAAAATACAAAATATGAACAAACAACAACTGGCAAATCGCATTTGGGCTTCAGCGAACAAGATGCGTTCAAAGATTGAGGCTAACGAGTACAAGGATTATATCCTTGGCCTCATATTCTACAAATTTCTGTCAGACAATGAAGTCAGCTATTTGAAGAGCCATGCGGGATGGACAGATGAAGACTTGTCTTACCTTGTCGAGGATTATAATAACCCAGATGCTGCGGAGACGATTGACTATTGCAAAAAGAACATCGGATACTTCATTGAATATAAGAATCTTTTCTCCACCTGGCTTCTCCCCGAGACTCCATTCAACGCATCCGACCTGAATGTCGCCCTCGGTGCTTTTGATAGGCTTGTCAATACTGAGTTCGACAATGTCTATAAGGGAATCTTCAAGACCTTGCAGGCCGGGCTTCAAAAGCTTGGAGAAAATCCGGCAGCCCAGACCAAGGCTCTCAAGGAACTCATAAAGCTGATAAAGGACATACCGACGGATGGGAAGCAGGATTATGATGTTCTCGGGTATGTGTATGAATATTTGATCTCAAACTTTGCAGCCAGTGCAGGAAAGAAGGCCGGTGAGTTCTATACCCCTCACGAGGTGGCGCAGGTGATGTCGGAAATTGTCGCATATCATCACAGGGATAAGGAAAGCATACAGATATATGACCCTACCAGCGGTTCCGGCTCCCTTCTTATCACAATCGGCAAGTCTGTCGGAAAGCACATGACAGATATAAATCATGTAAAATACTACGCCCAGGAGTTGAAGGAGAACACATATAACCTCACAAGAATGAATCTCGTGATGCGTGGAATAAGTCCGAGCAACATAGAGACACGCTGTGCCGACTCGCTTGACGAGGACTGGCCTATGGCAGATCCTCAGAGTGGACGCCTTGAGCCTTTACGCGTGGACGCAGTAGTCAGTAACCCGCCATATTCTCAGAGTTGGGACACGTCTGGCGCCGCAATGGATCCACGGTTCAAGGATTACGGCATCGCACCGAAATCCAAGGCGGACTACGCCTTTCTACTTCATGAGCTCCACCATCTTGACGCCAACGGCATCATGACAATCGTACTTCCTCACGGAGTGCTGTTCCGCGGCTCGCCGGATGACGGAAGCGAAGGTGAAATCAGGAGCAAGCTCATCGAGAAGAACCATATCGATGCCATCATAGGTCTCCCTGCTAACATATTCTTCGGCACAAGCATACCGACATTGATAATGGTTCTGAAGCAGCAACGCAGCAATGATGACGTGCTCATCATAGACGCATCGAAGAGCTTCGTCAAAGATGGAAAGAGCAACAAGCTTCGTGACTGCGACATCAAGAAGATAGCTGACACCGTGCGCGACAGGGCGGAGATTGACGGATTTTCCAGAAGAGTAAGCCGAGACGAAATCCGCAAAAACGGATACAATCTCAATATCCCTCGTTATGTGGACTCCAGTGAGCCGGCCGAGAAGTACGACATCTATGCGACCCTGTTCGGCGGTATCCCGAATTCAGAGATTGATGCCCTGGAAAACTGGTGGAAAGCTCTTCCAAGCCTTCGGAACGAACTTTTTGCCGAAGATGCTGATAGGCCATACTCTCAACTTAAGGTCGAGGATGTAGGAGCGGCTATACAGGCCAATTCTGATGTGGCTTGTTTGAATGTCCACTTCAATAGGCAATTCGCCGGATTTGCTGACATGCTCCATAGCAAACTTATTGATAGTATCGAATCAGTGAGGGAACTTGCTGTCGTTGACGAGATTTCTAGTGAAATCTTCCGTAGGCTTCAGAATGTCCCTCTTGTGGATAGGTATGCAGCCTATCAAGCACTTTCAGATAATTGGAAAACCGTGAGTGGAGATATAGAAGTCATTCAGACGGAGGGTATTAATGCGTGCCGAGTGGCGGATGAGGCTTTCAAGACAAAGAAGGACAAGGATGGCAATGAAGTCGAGGTGCCAGATGGACTTAAGGGTAGGATAATACCTTTTGAGGTGGTTCAGCGCGATAAATTCCAATCAGAATTGGACAGCCTTGTCGCAAAGAGAAATCGGCTTGAAGACATCGATGCGGAACTTGACGAAATCCGTGACGGATTCACCGAGGAAGAGCAGGAGGCATACCTCGACGACGACAACGAAAAATTTGACAAGAAAAGAGTGAATGCCGATGCCAAGAAGAAAGGCGACGATCTGGAGATTGAGACCAAGGACAAGCTGAAAAAGATTGTCGCTTTATGGAAGGAACAGACGGAAACCAAAAAACTTATCAAGAGCGAAGAATCCGAACTTCAGTCACTTACCGTAAATGCTTTGGAGAATCTTTCCGATGACGAAATTAAGCAGTTCCTGCACAAGGAGTGGATTGAGCCTATCTGTCACGGCATAGAAAAAACACTTCATTCGGCGCTGACAGATCTGGAGAGGAAGATCTCCGATTTGTCAAAGAAATACGCCGTGTCATACAAGTCACTTGAGGAGCAGTTGAAGGAATCGGAGAGTGAGTTGGCGGAACTCGTTCCTGAACTTACCGGCGATGAATATGCTATTGCAGGATTGAAGGAACTTATCGGAGGACTTGGCAATGAATAATTCAGACAAGAAAATTAATGTGCCGAGGGTCAGGTTCAAGGGGTTTGATGGGGAGTGGAAAATAAATTGTTTCCATGAGATGGCGAGTCTACGGCGTGGACTTACATATTCTCCGTCTAATTTGAGAAGTAAGGGCATTCGAGTCCTGAGGTCATCAAATATTGCGGATGGTTGTTTTGTTTTGTTTGATGACGACGTGTTTGTAGACAAAGAGTGCGTGAATATCCCTATGACCACTCAAAATGACATTCTTATAACAGCGGCAAATGGCTCTCCAAGATTGATCGGTAAACATTGTTTGTTGTCAATTAACAATGAGCCAATGGTGCCTGGCGGTTTTATGCTTTTAGCGACTTGTAGGGAGCCACTATTTTTAAATGCTTCTATGAGCGCTTCATGGTTTCAGCATTTTCTAATAACAGGAACATCTGGCGGTAATGGTTCAATAGGAAATTTGAATAAAAATGAGTTAGAGAAAGCCTTTTTTTATATTCCAGTATCGAAAGACGAAAGAAATTCCATCGCCCAGTATTTCAGTAGTCTTGACTCTCTTATCAAGGCCACTGAGAAGAAGATCGCGTCGTTCAGGCAGGTAAAGGAGGCGTCGCTTCAGGCGATGTTCCCCGCCGAGGGCGAGACTGTTCCGAAAGTCCGCTTCAAAGGGTTTGAAGGTGAGTGGAAAAAAGAGAAACTTAGTAAATACGCCAAAAGAATAACAAGGAAAAACTCTAATCTTGAGACCACTCTCCCTATTACCATATCTTCCGAAAATGGTATTGTCTCGCAAACATCATTCTTTAACAATGTAGTGGCCAGTTCCAACTTGAGAGGGTACTATCTCATAAAAAGAGGTGAGTTCGCCTATAACAAGAGCTACTCCAACGGATATCCGTGGGGATCCGTAAAAAGACTAGATAAATATAAAATGGGAGCATTGTCAACATTATATATTGTGTTTGAACTGGATGCTTTCATTTCACATGAATATGCTATATCTTTTTTTGAAACTAATTTGTGGCATAAAGAAGTAGCAATGAGAGCCGCAGAAGGGGCAAGAAATCATGGTTTATTAAATATTAGTGCAGACGATTTTTTGGACATAAATATTTTAGTCCCGACAGAAATCGCCGAGCAACGGAAGATTGCCTCATATTTCACAAATCTTGACAAGCAGATCGCCATTCAGACACAGCGTCTCGAAAAGCTGAAACAGATCAAGTCCGCCTGTCTTGACGTGATGTTCGTATAACACTAACCCTATTGCACTTACAGACAAAACTTATGGAATCCATACACGACCAGATACAGCCCTTTATCAAGGAAAGCGATTTTGAAGAGGCCCTCATTCAACTCCTTCGACAGCACGGATGGGGCGAGAATGATGTGATAATGTACCCTACAGAGGAGCAGCTCGTCCAGAACTGGGCCGACATCCTTTATGCTAACAACCGTGAGATCGACAGGCTCGGAAACGCGCCACTCACTCCGACAGAGATGCACCAGGTCATCGCACAGGTAAACAATTGTTCGTCACCTTTCGATACAAACCGGTTCATCAACGGCGAGCAAGTCATTGTCAAGCGCGACAATCCCGATGCCTCCAACTGCGGCCAGGAAGTGTATTTGAAGATATTTGACGCCAAGGAGATCTGCGCCGGTCAAAGCCGCTACCAGATAGTCCGTCAGCCCAAGTTCCGCGCTTGCAACGATCTGGCAGGCAACCGCCGAGGGGACATCATGCTCCTAATAAACGGGATGCCGGTCATTCACATCGAACTGAAACGCTCACGCGTAGATGTGTCTCAGGCTGTGTACCAGATTAAGCGCTATACGCATGAAGGAGTGTTCTCCAGCGGTATATTCTCATTGATCCAGATATTCGTGGCGATGACCCCGGAGGAGACGCTATTCTTTGCTAATCCTGGGTGCGAGGAGAATTTCAAGCCAGAATACTGGTTCCATTGGGAGGACTTTAACAATATCGTGGTTCGCGATTGGAAGAAAGTGACCCAGGATTTGCTGTCAATCCCTATGGCTCATCAGATGGTAGGTTACTATACAATCGCAGACGACAAGGATAAGATTCTTAAAGTGCTTCGCTCATATCAGTACTATGCCGTTACGAAAATTGCCGACAAAGTCCACAAGACCAACTGGGACGACCATCAGCACCGCGGGGGCTACATCTGGCACACGACGGGTTCCGGAAAGACGATGACCTCCTTCAAGGCCGCGCAGCTGGTCGCCGGTTCTGGGGATGCGGACAAGGTAGTGTTCCTCATGGACAGAATAGAGCTCTCCATCCAGTCGCTTGACGAATACCGCGGATTTGCCGGAGACGAGGACGCGATACAGGACACGGAGAACACTCTTATGCTTGTTTCAAAATTAAGGAGCACGGATAGGGATGACAGGCTGATTGTCACTTCTATTCAGAAAATGGCCAACATAAGACCCGGGACGGCGATACCGGAGGATACTATAGCCGAGATTGGGAGGAAAAGGCTGGTGTTCATAATTGACGAGTGCCACCGGTCCGTGTTTGGTGACATGCTTGTCAATATCAAGAACACTTTCCCCCGTGCCCTGCTGTTCGGTTTTACCGGGACGCCTGTCTTCAAGGAGAATGCCCACCATGAGATCATGACAGAGACACTTTTCGGAGACATGCTCCATAAATATACGATCGCAAGCGGAATCTCAGACAAGAACGTGTTGGGATTTGACCTTACGATGGTCAATACCTATGATGAAGACGAACTTCGCGAAAAGGCAGCATTCGCCCAAATAGGGATACATACGGATGAAGAACTGGACACCGCTTCCGACGAGGATAAGGAATTATATCGGCATTTTATGGAAGACCTTGAGATGCCGACGCAGTACAATGGGAAGGATGGAGAGGTCCATAAAGGTATTGAGTATTACCTTCCGAAAGACCTCTACCAGCAGCCCATACATCATAATGCGGTAGCAGCGGATATTAGCGGCAACTGGATGCGGCTGAGCAGGAACGGAAAGTTCCATGCGATTCTAGCGACTCAGAATATCACGGAAGCGATTGAGTATTACAGGCTATTCAAGTCGCGGTATCCGTCAATGAATGTCGTTTCTGTATTCGACAATAACATTGACAACAGCGATGGCGGCATTGTCCGTGAGGACGCCATTATTGAGATGCTCACAGACTATAATCTGAGATACGGGACATCGTTCCAGTTGTCCACATACGGAAGATATAAAAAGGATGTCGCCAAGAGGCTCGCCCATAAGAAACCATATATCGGGATAGAGGCAGATCACTCACAGCAGATTGACCTTCTGATAGTGGTGACACAGATGCTCACAGGATATGACTCGAAGTGGATCAACACGCTGTATGTTGACAAGGTGCTGAAGTACGTGGACGTTATACAGGCTTTCTCCAGGACGAATCGCCTGTTCGGGCCAGACAAGCCGTTCGGGATTATCCGCTATTACGCTTTCCCGCATACCATGCGGCAGAATATTGAAGATGCTCTTGAGGTGTATGTCGACAGGCCGCTTGGCGTTTTTGTGGATAAGCTGGAACAGAATCTCAACAACATCAACAGTTTGTTCCTGCATATAAGGGACATATTCCAGAGCCATAGTATAATGGGGTTTGAACGTCTCCCGGACGCACGTGAAAGCAGGAATATGTTTGCACAGGATTTCTCAAGGCTGACTCATCTTCTTGAAGCGGCAAAATTGCAGGGATTCTTGTGGGAGAAGTCGATTTATGAGTTCCAGCATGGCGACACCTATACCAATGTGGCCATGGTTTTGGACGAGAACACATACCTTATTCTTCTTCAAAGGTACCGCGAGCTGTTCGACAGTAAACCAGGAAGCGATGGCAATGAGAACGAGTTTGATTACCCGATTGACACTTATATCACGGAGACGGGAACGGGCACAATTGACGCGGAATATCTTAACTCGCGTTTTGAACGCTTTGTAAAGAACCTCTATACGGAGGGTCCAGGGAGTGAACTGACCAGAACGGCTCTGCGCGATCTCCACAAGAGTTTCGCCATGCTCTCCCAGACGGATCAGAGAACGGCAATCGTTATCATTCATGACATTCAGAGCGGAGACCTGCATCTCGAGAACGGAAAGACGATTCAGGATTATATATCTGAATACCAACTCAAGGAGCTTTATGGACAGATCGTCATTATCCATGAGGCGACCGGCCTTAATGTAAGCATGATGGTAAATATCTTGAAGGGAGATGTCAATGAGAGGAACATCAACGCCTATGACCGATATGACAAACTGAAGCTCACCATGGATATGACAAAGTCGCGAGCATTTGTGTCCAAGGTCGAAGGAAAAGATACTCCTGCAAGATTGGTGATGCCTAAAGTGGACAGGCTTTTGAGGCAGTTCATTCTGCAGCCGCAAATGAGGGCTGTCATCATCAGCGCTTATCTTAATGATGATGTGACCATTGATTCCGCATCACGGGAAACAGATTCGGAGGTGGCTGTGGAAAGTGTGGAGGAGACTATAGACAGGATTTCTGAAGAAGAAAAATCTGTTATACGTCCATTAAATGAAGAAGACAGAAAAGAGAAGCTTAAAGCGGGGATGCTGGCTGCCTCTTCCGAAAACTTCAGGGATTTTAAATCAACCCTCAGGCCTGTGCCCGAGATTATCGACTGGATGTTTTTTACAATGGATGTCAATACAATAGCTTCGCTTGATGGGGTGAAGATGTTCTTGGCGAAGGCCTTGGATTCTCTTTACTTAAAAGAGTCTCCGACTATTGTTGACAAGTTCGTCTCATTCAACCTCCTGGTAACCAAGTTCGAAGCTTATCTGAAGAAGCTTTACTATGTCGTGAACGGAGAAGAGATCAAGCCTCAGAGACCAGGAGATGACGTCACATGGGCCAACGTCATCCATGCTTTCACATGTCTATGGGGTTTGAAGTATGATAGAGACGAAAAATACCAACAGCTGTATCAGTTCCTTGTTCTGATGAAGGGATGGCGTAATGATGAGTCACACATTTCTCCAACGGCATCGGAACTGGAGGTGGATGCGGCAATCAATATTTGTCTCACGATGTATTTATTTGTTACCGGAAACAATATATCCGAACTTGAGAATTCAGCCCTTATCGGCAATTAGTCGATAAAACAACAGAAATATGACACGAGAAGATTTATATCAGCAGTTTCAACATGATTTCCCCTATGAATCATTGTCAAAAATGACTCTGGAACAATACACGAACCTGAGCAAGGATTCGTTTTGCTATGCGCTGGAACATGGCACTAAGGATCTTGGAGGGATTGGTGGTGGCAGTTCCTACAAATTCAGCATATACAGGGCCGCCAATCCGCCCAAAAGCGCATCAAAATATAAACATGATGATAAGTACGCATGGGTATCCTCTTTAGGAAATTCGGCTGAAGAGGCATTCGGAAATGTGAGAAATGCAGTATGTAAGATTGCACAATATGCCAGAGAACAAGACTTCAACAAGATTGATACTGTAGAAGCTCTTCCTCCTATGATCAGGTGGAAGATTGCATTTCTGTATTCGGAAGAAAGACTGCTGCCTGTTTACGATACAAAGATGCTCGTCTCCCTTGCTGAGCATTTCGGAGCAAAGGATTCACAGCATATGTCCCATTGGGACCTTGTGGAGTTCATATTGCGACAAAGAGGAGCAAAGCCATTGTATGAATTTTATGATGAGTTGCTGAATATCCTTACACAGTATTCGTGGAAGGACGCAATTATTAAAGTGTTTCAAGATGAAGGTAAACCATTACATTATAAAAAGATCACAGAACTAATCCTCAAAAGGAATTATCGCAAGAAAGCAGGGGAAACGCCTCATATGACAGTAAGCAATACATTGACCACCAACAAGTCAACTTTTAGTTCTTTCGGGAAAGGCATTTACGGTTTGGCGACCATGGAATCTCCCTCAGATAAGAAGCCCGACCGTAAGCAACAATATTGGTGGCTGGTTGCAAGCCCTAAGATTTTCAGTCTTGCTAAGCTTCCCGTTGGTCAGGAACAGGATTATTCCGTCTATACCGAGAACGGAAACCCGAGGAGGATGCCCCAAGCCTTCATTGATGCGAAGAAGGGAGATATGGTAATAGGATACGATGCTAATCCGACAAAGAAGGTTGTTGCCTTGTGCGAGGTCTCAAAGGCCTCTGACGGCAAAGTAATTGTCTTTAAGAAAACTCGCTCTCTGTCCGAACCGATTCCATATTCCGCTATCAAGGAGAATCCGGCTCTGTCTGGGATGGAATTCCTGAAGAATAGGAATGGGACGTTGTTCAAGCTCTCAAAGGAAGAGTACGGTGAGCTTATGGACATGATTATGGAGCAGAATCCTATTCCCAATGATCCTGCCATGGAGATGTACGACAAGGCGAAATTCTTGTCCGAAGTATATATGTCTTCCCGGGAGTACGACAGGTTGGTGTATCAGCTCAGAGCCAAGAAGAACATAATACTTCAAGGCGCTCCCGGAGTAGGTAAGACGTTCTCGGCAAAGCGGCTTGCGTACTCAATTGTCGGTAAGGTGGATGAATCCCGAATAACCATGGTGCAGTTTCATCAGAACTATAGTTACGAAGATTTCGTTCTCGGTTTCAAACCGACTGAAGACGGAGGATTTGAACTTCGTGAGGGCATTTTCTACAAGGCGTGCCGTCAGGCGCAGAACGATCCGGGCAACGACTATTTCTTCCTGATTGATGAAATCAACCGCGGGAATATGAGCAAGATTTTCGGTGAACTGCTGATGCTGATAGAGAATGACTATAGGGAGACGGAGATACAGCTGGCATATAACGGAGAGTCTTTCTCTGTACCGCAGAATCTCTACATAATCGGAATGATGAACACGGCAGACAGAAGCCTTGCCATGATTGACTATGCCCTGAGACGACGATTCAGCTTTTTTGACATGCGCCCGGGCTTTGATACAGATGGCTTCAAAACCTATCAGAAAAGTCTGTCAAGCGAGTTGTTTGACAGGATTATCGACGCCATTAAAGCATTGAACAAGACTATCGAGAGTGACTCCACACTCGGCAAAGGCTTTTGCATTGGCCACAGTTATTTCTGCAATCAAGAAGTCTTCGACAAAGTCTGGCTGCAGAATGTCATAGACTTTGATGTCGCCCCAATGTTGAGTGAATATTGGTTTGACGATGCAGATAAGGCTGATCAAGAAATAAACAAACTGTCTTCGATCCTTAAGTAGAAGATGAATAGGACTATATACATAAAGAATATCTACTATATGCTTGCCTACGCTTTTCGTGAGCTTAGGCAGTGTTACTATGAGAGCATAGCAGGAGAGAAATTCGACAATGTATATGAACTTATGTCCGAGATACTGATTCGTGGGGTATCATACCAGTTAAAGCAGGGGCTTCATAAAGAATATGTCCCAAAGCACGAGTCTCTTATGACAGTAAAAGGACGCATCAACATAACAGAGACACTGCATGAAAGGTTCCAGAGAAAAATGACAGTCTTCTGCGATTATGATGACTTGTCTGAAAACTGTCTGTTCAACAGCATTCTCAAGACAACCATGAATGTCCTGTTAACAAGCATGCCAGTCAAAGACAGCCAAAAGACCGCACTGAAGAAATTGCTCTTGTTCTTCGCGGATGTCGAAGCCGCTGATCTAACTCGAATAAAATGGAGGCAACTGCGCTTTGATAGGAACACACAGACGTATAAAATGTTACTGTATGTCTGCTATTTTGTTCTTGACGGAATGCTGCTTTCGACTGAGAAAGGAGAATTCAGGATGATGGCTTTCTCGGATGAACACATGTGCAGGCTATATGAGAAATTCATACTTGAGTACTATAGAAAAGAGCATCCAGAGGCAAAAGCGAGGGCAAAGCAGATAGAGTGGAATATTGACAAAGACGTCTCGTCCACGGATATTCTCCCTATCCTTAAGACTGATGTCTTCCTTACCATTAAGGATAGGATTCTAATTATTGATGCCAAATACTACACGACATCAATGCAGACAAATTTTGATCGGCACACCATACATAGCCAAAACCTTTATCAGATTCTCGCCTATGTATTGAATGAGGATGGGGCTCATGAAGAAAGGGGCACGGTGGACGGCATGCTTTTATACGCCAAGACTGATGAGGAGATTGTTCCCGACGGAAAGATGAAATGGAAAGACGGGCCTACAGTTTTCTTCCGGAGTCTTGATCTTGGAGTAGACTTCGATAAGATAAAGAGCCAACTTGATTCTCTGATTGAATACTAAGCGATAGTAAATATGGACATTAATATTCCAAGCAGGTTGCAAGACATTGAGGTCAACAATGACAATCCTTTTGCAAATGACATATTTGACAGGGAAAAATATGGTACAACATTGAAAAATGTTGTAGAAATGTATGCAGAAGGTGGAGGAGTTATTGCTATTAATGGCGATTGGGGTACGGGCAAGACAACATTTGTACGAATGTGGAGTGCCATGCTTGAGAACGAAGGATTCAAGACCATATACTTCAATGCGTGGGAAACGGATTATTACAATGACCCTTTATCCGCATTGATTGCAGAGCTGAAAGACATAAGCGAGGAGAATGAATCAATAAGAAAGGTGTGCGCGGCAGCGGGGAAAATAGGTGTGAATGTGGCCAAAGCTGTGATTCGAGGATTTTTCGGAATGCAATTAGGCTTTGATTCAGACATCCTTAAAGGTGCATTGGATGAAACAGAATCCATTATGAAGGATAGGATTGCTGACTACGAAGAAGAAAAGCAGTCTGTTAAAGACTTTAAAACTCATCTTGCCGAATATGTGGCAAAGGCAGAGATAATTCCGCTTGTGTTTATTATTGATGAGTTGGATCGATGTAATCCACATCAGGCAGTAAAAATGCTCGAGACAATAAAACATCTTTTCGATGTGCCAAACATCGTCTTCGTTTTATTGATCTGTAGAAAGGAACTTGAAAACTCTATTCGAGGGTATTATGGCAGCGAGTCAATAGATGCGTGCAATTATTTGAGGCGCTTTATTGACATACAGTTCGAATTGCCGGCTCCGACCGGTTCGAAATTCTGTAGTATGCTTATCCAATACTATAAATTTGCTGACTATTTTGATAGTAACCCTTCTGGTGGCTCGAAAACAGATGACAGGTTCTCGGAAATGGCCGAGCTGCTTTTTTTGACATATCACATAGACCTTCGCACATGGGACAGAATATTTGCTCATACAAGGCTGGCTGCAATCCAAGTCGGTAGCTCCGATCAAGTATTAATTGAGCTGATCTTTTTCTTGTGTTTTCTAAAGATAACCCAGCTTGATTTCTATATAGACATAAGAAATAACAAATATTCCATGCAAGGTCTCATCGATGCTCTTGAGGAGAAAATCCCATTTTCTTTGTTGGAAGCACAGAATGCCTCTTTCTCATCAAAGCCAAGTAATGGCGCATTCATATTGATGCTGACAGAACTCCTTTATATTTATGATTTCACGCTTAATGAATATAATGGGCCCGTCTTGTCTGTGGGGAAATCAATGGAAACATTGAATCTAAGGACTACTATAATTGACAATAGCAAATTAGTAGATAACATCAAATGGCTGCATCGCGCTCTCTGCATTGATAAGAAATTATCTTTTTTTACATCCAAGGTGGATCTGACTGATAACTTTAAACTCTAAATACGTAGCTTGATGGCACAAATTATCTGGGTACTTTTCAAAGAAATGCGATAATCGTTATGCTGACAGCCTGCATCATATTGTCTCTTGTCATCGCGATTCTTGTTCCGGCCATTGCTATGCTCAGGAACAGGGCTCGTGACGCGCGGCGAGAAGCGCTGGTACAGGAGATTGAACCGGAAGTCGCTCCGGCGCTTGAAGAGTTGTCTTCTTACTACAATTACTCACATTACATTACGGAGTCGGAAAGGACTGCTTTGAGCGATAAGTATGAAGTCCTCGGAAAGAAGCTAAAGACTGTACGTGGAACACGGCAGCTAAGGCGGTCTCCGTCCGGAGAGTCCGCCGGGAGGCTCTGCAAGGCATTGTCCAACACAAAAGAGTTCAAAAAGGAGAACAACCGTCAGTTCATCCGTCGAGAACTGGAACGCAACAGGGAGTTCTTCGATACAGTGCTGAAGTATCCTCTGGATGCGCAGCAGCGTGAGGCGGTTGTCTCGCTGGAGGATAATGTCCTCGTTATCAGCAGTGCTGGAAGCGGAAAGACGATGACAACAGTCGGTAAGGTCCGCTATCTTGTGGATAAACAGGGTGTGGATCCATCCAAGATTCTTTTGATCACCTTCACTCGCAAAGCCGCCGAATCTCTTTCAGAGAGACTTGGGGAGAAGTCGCTCAAATGCGTTACCTTTCATAGGCTCGCACTTGATATAATATCTGAGGCCACAGGACGTAAGCCTACAATTGCGGATGCGGGATTGCCGGCGCTGGTGTATCACGACCTAATGGACAACAATGCCGCATTTAATTCGGCGGTTTCCGACTACATCCTTAACAGCCGTTACCGTATGATTGACCAGTTCGAGTATTCTTCAAGGGAGGAATATATCACCGCCCGTCAGAAATACGGGGTGAACTCATATTACAAGGACATGGACGGGAGACCGGTGTTCTGCAAGAGCGACGAGGAAAGCCGATTGTGCGACTATCTCGGGCGGCATGGAATTCATTTCCGTTATGAGGAAAAGTACGAATATGACACGGCTGACAAGGATTTCCGTCAGTATTGTCCTGACTTTTCCATTTACTTTATGGGCGAAGACGGAAAGCAACGCCGAGTGTATCTTGAACATTTCGCCGTGAATGCCCAAGGGCATTGTCCCCATTGGTTTTCAACAGAGGAGGAACAAAAATACCTTGAGGGCATAGACTGGAAAAGAAATGTCCACAAGGCGCATGGTACCATCTTGTTGGAGACCAGAAGCGCCGATTTCCATGACGGTGATGTATTCTTGAAACTTGAACGGCAACTGCATTCGCTCGGAATCCGGACGGACAACAGAAGGCGCAACGATCTCTTCAGGGAGATCGCACGGCAGGAGCAGTCCATCCTTGATATGCTTACCTCGTTCAACTTCCTTCTGCGGTCAAAGGGCGAATCAATCGAGCAGCTGCGCAGCGAGGCGAGACACCGCGACCTTGAGACCATAGACGGCATTGTCATCCCTTTCGTTGAGCGCTATAAGGAGATATGCCGGGAGAATGATTCCATAGATTTCACTGACGCAATTATTGAGGCTACTGCTTTCTGCAATGGCGGTCATCGCCCAGATTATGACTACATCCTTGTGG
>DJQV01000001.1 GCA_002438805.1 Bacteroidales bacterium UBA6377 | reverse complement strand
CCTTATGACGTTCGCGGTTCGCATTTCAAGGCACAGGATTCAAGGACAAGGCAAAACGTCAGCCGGTCCGGTCCGCGTGTACCTGTCTTTCATTATTAATATAGGCTCGTAGCTCAGTTGGTTAGAGCGCCACACTGATAATGTGGAGGTCCGCGGTTCAACTCCGCGCGGGCCTACGTTATGGGGGTATAGCTCAGTTGGTAGAGCACCTGCTTTGCAAGCAGGGGGTCAAGAGTTCGAATCTCTTTATCTCCACACAAAAAAGAAGCGGTTGACCGGAAAGGTCAATCGCTTCTTTTTTGTTATCCGCCTATAATTCTTTATTGTTGGTATGCTTGAGCACTTCCGCATCAATATAATATACGGTCTGCTCCGCAAGGTTGTTGATATGGTCTCCGGCCCTTTCGAGTTTTCGGAAAAGTGCCGATACCTCAAGGCACAGACGTACACTCTGCGGATGTGCGGTGGCATAGTCCGTGAGACGGTCAAGGGATTCCCTGTTCAGTTCATCAATGGCATCGTCCCTGTCAAAAATCGACTTGGCTGCTTCGATATCATGGCTTTTAAGAGCCCTGAAGACGGTCGAGAACATATCCAGCACCATATCGAACATCTTGGGGAGCTCCATCTGTGCAATCAGTTCCTTCGCCTGCTCGTCCACCTCGTTGCGCACGACAAAACGGGCTATGCCCTCGGCATAGTCGCCAAGACGCTCCAGATTGTTGGATATGTTGAGCATCGCCAGCGAGAATCGCAGATCTATCGCCACCGGGTTGTACAGGGCTATGAAATCTTCTATGTCACTGTCTATCCGGAGTTCGAAGGAGTTGACCCTCTTCTCCCTGCCGATCACGACAGCCGCAAGGTTCCTGTCTCCCGAGAGGACAGCTGTACGCGCGTTTTCGAACTGTTTCTGAACCAGTTCCCACATATCATTGACTTCCTGCTTTATAGTCTGGAGTTCGTTTTCTACAAATTTTACCATTTTAACATGAATTTTTATCTGGTTGTTTACGGGCTTTACCCTGCAAGTTGCAGGAACGGATGAGTTTACGGCTAACCGAAACGCCCGGTAATGTAGTTCTGCGTAGCTTCTTTCTCCGGATTGGTGAATATCTTCTTGGTGTTGCCGTACTCGACCATCTCTCCGAGATAGAAGAATGCCGTGCGGTTGCTGACGCGGGCGGCCTGCTGCATGCTGTGGGTCACAATGACCACCGTGGTCTTGCCGCTGAGTTCGCAGATGAGCTCCTCCACCTTGGAAGTGGAAATCGGATCCAGAGCAGAGGCCGGTTCATCCATAAGGAGGACCGAAGGCTCGACAGCCATGGCCCTGGCTATGCAGAGGCGCTGCTGCTGGCCACCGGAAAGGTCGTAGGCCGACTTTTTTAGCTTGTCCTTTACCTCATCCCAAAGGGCTGCCCCACGGAGGGCCTCCTCCACTTTGTCATCTATCAGCTTACGGTCACGTATGCCATTCACTCTCAAGCCATAAGCCACGTTCTCGTATATGCTTTTAGGGAAAGGGTTCGGGCGCTGGAAGACCATGCCGACGTTGCGCCGGAGCGCATCCACGTCGATGTTCTTGTCGTAGATGTCGTTGCCGTCCATGAGTACCTGACCTTCCAGATGCGTGTCAGGAATCAGGTCGTTCATCCTGTTGAACAGGCGGAGGAAGGTGGACTTGCCGCACCCGGACGGGCCGATGAACGCCACCACCTCCCCTTTCGGGATGTCGATGCTGATGTTTTTGAGAGCGTGGAACTTCCCATAGTAGAAGTTCACATCGCGGGTTACTATCTTATTTTCCATCTAAGAATTTTTTTCAAAATGCCTGCGGATCGCCCCGGCTGTAAGGTTCATCAGCAGAACGATCACTATCAGCACAAAAGCAGTGCCGTATGCTATAGGGAGTTGCGCGTCGATGTCCGTGCCGCTCGTGGCCACGACATACAGGTGATAAGGCAGGGCCATGCACTGGTCGAATATGCTGTGCGGGAGTTTCGGCAGGAAGTAGGCGGCACAGGTGAAGAGAATAGGGGCCGTCTCCCCGGAGACCCTCCCGAGAGAAAGGATGAGACCGGTCATCACGCGTGGCATTGACATCGGTAAAAGTACCTTCCAGATAGTCTGGAACTTGGTGGCCCCAAGAGCCATCGAACCCTCGCGGAAACTGTCCGGAATGCTCTTGAACGCCTCTTCAGTGGTCCTGATAACTATAGGAAGGGCAAGGAGCCCCAGAGTCAGCGAGCCTGCAAGGATACTGTCCCCGAAGCCCAGACGGTTGACGAAAAAAGCCATGCCGAAAAGGCCGAAGACTATGGACGGGATACCGGAGAGGTTGTTGGTCATCATGCGGATGAAATTGACCAGCGCGCCCTTGGGGGCATACTCGTTCATGTATATACCGCTTATCACCCCCACCGGGAAAGCGAAAAGGGCACTTCCCAGCATAAGGCACAGTGTGCCGACAATCGCCGGCATGATCCCGCCTCCGGTCATGCCGTCGGTCGGCGCCTGAGTGAGGAAAGACCAGCTGATGACACTCGCACCCTTGACGAGGATGAATCCCAGGATAAGGAAAAGGGCAGCCGCGACCAGCACACTCAGAATCTTGAAACAGGCAAAGACGAGCGCCTGTACACGGCGGCGGCGCACTGAACAGGACTTATCGAACTTAATCATAATCAGCGACCTCTGTTTTTGTTGCGTATGGAGACAAGCTCGACGCAGGAATTTATTATCAACGTGATGAAGAACAATATCACACCAAGAAGGAAGAGTGACTCATAATGCGCTCCGCCCGCAGGGGCTTCTCCAAGCTCAGCGGCTATGGTGGCCGGTATGGTACGGAGAGGGTCGAGAATGCTGTGAGGTATCACGGCGGCGTTGCCTGTGACCATCAGCACCGCCATGGTCTCCCCCACCGCACGGCCGATCCCGAGCACGGCGGCGGAAGTGATTCCCGAGATGGAATAAGGGATGACGACCTTGAATATGGTCTGAAGCCTGGTGGCACCGAGCGCCAGACTTGCCTCCCGCATCGCACGGGGACAACTGCGGAGAGCGTCTTCAGATACGGTGATGATGGTAGGGAGCGCCATGATGGCAAGCACGATGCTGCCGGCAAGGCCGGACTCCCCTACGGGCAGGTTGAAGACACGCTGAAGCAGAGGGACAATCACCGTCAGGCCGAAAAAGCCATAGACCACGGACGGGATGCCGCCCAGAAGTTCTATGACCGGCTTGAGCAGTTTGCGTATCCCCTCCGGGGCGCATTCGGCCATGTATATTGATACTGCCAGGCCGAACGGAAGAGCGATCAGGATGGCGAAAAGGCTCACCCAAAGCGTGCCAGCGACAAGGGGCAGGATGCCGAACACCGGGGCCGGAGTGGCTGTCGGGTACCATTCATCCCCGAGGAATACATCCTTGGCACTGATTGTACCCTCGGACATCACCGATATGCCTTCCGCACCATCCAGAAGTGAAGACGGAAGAAAGGCCACGATGCCCGGATTTTCCGAAACCTGACGGGCTATGCACGCGGCGGCATGTTCATACTGGGAGCCCAGTTCCTCTGTGCTATAGAGTTTCTCAAGATCCGAGAGGCGCAGTATGACTATCTTCTCATCCGGCCCTCCGAACTCTTTCCAGTTCGTGACGTCCTCGTCAAATATCTGCTTGAGCTGCTGGGCATTGAGGCCGGACACTGTGTTTGAGGGATTGACGACGACCGAGTAGCCGTCCTCGACCACGTTCTTGCGGAAAAGCCCGGCTGCCTCACCGAAGAGGAAAATGATGATCAGGAGTATCACGATGCTCGTCGTGAAACCCCCGACGGTGAAAATCCACCTTGCAACTTTGTCGATTATTCTTTTCATCTTGGAATAAATCCGATTTCAAGCATCTTCTCCCTTGCCTGCGGAGTGGCGATGAACTCAAGGAATGGAGTCACCACCGCCGCTGAAGCCCGGTCATAATAATAATACAACGGGCGGACCACAGGATATGTACCGTCTATGGCCGTCTGGACAGAGGGCGCTGCGAAGTGCTTGCCTCCGTCGTAGGATACGGACAGGGGTTTGACATACTTGTTGAGGTAGGCCAGACCCACATAGCCTATGGCACCGCGTGTCTGCCGCACCGACTGGATCACGGCCCCGGTGGCAGGCATTGACAGGACTCCCGCCGCATAATTCTTGTCATGCAGGACACTTTCCTTGAAAAACTCGTAGGTGCCCGACGATGTTTCCCTGGAATAAACGATGATCTTCAGATCCGGCCCGCCGACTTCCTTCCAGTTCTTGATGCGCCCACGGAAGATCAGTTCCAACTGCTCCCGGGTCAATTCATTGACCGGGTTGGTAGGGTTCACTATCACGGCAAGGGCGTCCCAGGCCACAATGGCCTCTTCGAGTTCGCGCCCGGCTTTCTTCATTTTCAACTTTTCGGTGAACTTGATGCTGCGGGATGCCATCGCGATGTCAGTCGTCCCCTCCAGAAGGGCGGAGATGCCCACGCCGCTTCCTCCACCTGTCACAGTCACCGTGGCCTGCGGATGGCTCTCCATGTACATCTCCGAAAGGGCCTGGGTGAGAGGCAGAAGCGTATCGCTGCCCTTGATTCTCTGGCCTGACGCGGAAGATGCGCAGACAAGGACAGCCGCAACTGCGATAATTGATCTAAGTTTCTTCATTACGTGGACAAATGTAAGCGACAGGTTTAAACTTAAGGTTACGCCGATGTTACATTTTCATTAAATGTGCAACGTCTCTGCCAGTCAGAACATGGAAGTTCCGTGCGCACGGGACGAAAGCGACCTGCGCGGGCGTTACGGGAAGATCGCAGATCAATGTTTTCAGACTAATGTGCCCAGATATATAGTAACTATGCATAAAAAAGTACAGGTATGATTTATGGTTACATACGGGTCAGCAGCGACAAGCAGACAGTCGAAAATCAAAGGTTTGAAATCAACAATTTCTGCGCCCGAGAGTCTATGAGCATTGACGGATGGATCGAAGAGACCATCAGCGGAACCAAGAATTACAGCAAACGGGAACTTGGGAAGCTCTTGAACAAGGTGCAAAAGGGTGATCTGATCATCTGCGCCGAACTTTCCCGTCTTGGCAGGAATCTTTTTATGATTATGGAAATCTTAAACATTTGTATGACCAAGGAGTGCAAGGTGTGGACAATTAAGGACAACTACCGACTTGGCGAGGATATTCAGAGCAAAGTATTAGCATTCGCTTTCGGACTTTCAGCTGAAATAGAGAGGAATCTGATAAGCCAGAGGACGAAAGAGGCTCTGGCACGCAAAAAAGCCGAAGGGGTGACATTGGGACGACCAATGGGGAAAAAGACACCTATGGAAAAGTTAAAATTATATGGAAAGAGGAGGTTGGTTTTAGAATTGTTATCAATTGGCATGTCACGTAGGAAGATAGCCAAAATCTGCAAAGTAGATAGGAATACACTCGCTCGTTTTATCAAATTGATGGAAGAATAATGAGGCATTGATGAGGGTCTTGGACTGCTCCTGTACCTCCCCTGCACCATCGCTCGCAAAGTCGTAGGCATCAAGAAACTCCAGCAGATAGCGGAGCGTCGAAAGTTTGGTATAACGCGGTTTTTTACCATCTCTGAGCACCGTGCCGCTGAACAGAGGAAGCTCACTATTATCCATACTGCTTATGCGGATAGTCTGACGCTCCAACGTGCTCATCTCAAAAAGAGAACTGTTGAGATATGGGATCTTGCCGTACTTAGAATTGATGTTCTCAGTACGATCGGATATACGCTTGGCAAGGACTTGAAAAAAGAGTTTGTTCAGTTCATCATAGTCTGGAATGACAGACGGACGCATAAAGGCATAACTCTGGTCACCCTTATGATACTTAACTAGCTGGGCCTCCAAGAGTTTCAAGAAGAGAACGCGGTTCATCCAACCGATGGTCAGCGACAAAGCAACGCCAAACAGCTGTTCCTGACGATCCTTACCGAATGAGTAACGTTCTTCCACATTGTCTATCCAATCTTCACTATCAAGGATTGTCATGGCATTCTCCAGAATAGATGCTGCATTGCGTGACCCCTCCTTGCAACGGGTAATGATGTGTTTGTTACTGTCTTTCTCCACTACTTCCTCAAGACCGATAATGTAGAGCAGTTCACTATAAAATTTGGTATTCAGAGAATTACTGTCGTTCTGAAAACGTTTTTTCAGCAGGTGCTCAGGACTGAAAAACTTGAACAATTCGATGAGACGATTGTCATTTCCAGTATCAAGAAAAGGTTTATACTTGCGAATGTCAAACCATGTATAGGTTATTTGCGCCAAAACCTTGGCAATATAGGCAGCAGCTATCTCCTTGTAAAAGAAATCTGTTTTCTCCGAGGTAAGAACACCGTCATTGAATTGTTCAAATCTCTTGACCAACGTTTTGTCAGAGTAAAACAAGCGCTCGAACTCCTGGGCATCGAATACGAAATACTCGTAGACATTTGAAACTATCAGATGTTTGAGTTGGATATTTTTGTTGATATGGCGCTCTCTGAGATAATAGAGCAGCAACTCTTGCAGGGCTTTCCTGTTGAGGTCTTCTCTAGTGATCATCTCAGAGGTGTTTGTAGGCTTCTTCACTTCTATTATGACACCCACGGGAGATTCAATACTACTGCCAAGGTGAATCGCACAATCTATATCTCCGCTCGGAGAAACCTTATAATCCTGTCCATAGAAAGAAAGTTTCAAGAAATCCATCAGATCCCCTTTGAGTTTCTCCTCTGTATTGATTACAGAAATCTGCTCATAGTAGTTACCGAGTTGATGTTTGAATACATCAAAGACCTGCCTGTCCACAGGAAGTTTGCGATATGCCTTGTTCAAGGACTTGGCGATTGACAATTCTATCATATTCCGGTTTCTATAGTTATTTCCAAGCTGCCCGTCCCATCGTTTTCCCTCGCAGACACGCTCACCGACAAAAATAACATTTATATCCGATAATGACTACCTTTGCAGCATGGGACATAAGACAGAAACTGATTTGGAATCGCCGCTAAATGAATTTGTCAGCGGAATAAAAAACATCATCGATGATGCACGCAGGGATGCAGTCCGAAGCGTGGATTTCTGCCGTGTCCGTATGTATTGGGCTATCGGACAACAAATTGCAGAAAAAGAGCAGCAGGGAAAGGAGCGCGCCGACTATGGAACTTACCTCATCAAGAATCTCGCAAAACGACTGCAACCGGAATATGGCAGCGGATTCTCTGTCCGCCAATTGGAGATGTGCAGACAATTCTACCGCATATACCCAAATGCGAATACACTGTGTTCGCAATTAAATTGGTCCCAATACAAGCTGCTTATCTCAATCTCAGATTCCGACAAGCGAGAGTATTATCAATTGGAGGCCGTAAATGGATGCTGGTCTAAGCGTCAACTTGAACGTCAGATCAACTCGATGCTTTACGAACGTCTCTTGCTGAGCAACGACAAAGAAGCCGTCCTCGCAGTAGCACGAAACGAACGGCAGCCGGAATCCCCGAAAGAAATAATCAAAGACCCTATGGTTTTGGAATTTCTCGGTCTAGAAAAGCGACCTGCCTATTATGAGAAAGACCTCGAAAGTGCTATAATATCGCACATCGCTGATTTTCTTCTCGAAATGGGAAAAGGCTTTTCTTTCGTCGCCAGACAAAAGCGCCTTCTTATCGAGGACGACGAGTACTTTGTGGATTTGGTGTTCTACAACAGGCTGCTGCGTTCATTTGTCGTGATCGAGATTAAAAACCACAAGCTCACCCATCAGGATCTGGGCCAATTGCAACTTTACGTCAACTATTACGATCGCTACGAAAAAGCCGAAGATGAGAATCCCACCATCGGCATACTGTTGTGCTCAAACAAGAATGACACAGTAGTCAAACTCACATTGCCGGAAGACAACAAGACAATACTCGCCAGCAAATATCAGTTATATCTCCCGACTACAGAACAGTTTATCGCCGAGATAAACGAAGTCAAGCGGATTGCCGAGGAGAAAATAGAAGAAGAATGATCTTATAGTACTTTGCAATATGGAAAACAAGACACCGCTATGGCAGCTGTTTCTCATCTTCTTCAAGATGGGAGCGTTCACCATAGGAGGAGGATATGCGATGATCCCCCTTATAGAAAAGGAATTGACAAGCCGGGATCTTATCGGCAAGGAGGATCTTGACGATGTGATAGTGCTGGCGCAAAGCGCCCCGGGACTGCTCGCCGTCAACATGGCCATCTACACCGGATACAAGCTGGGCGGCCTCAAGGGAAGCATCGTCTGCGCTCTGGGGGCAGTGCTGCCGTCATTTGTCATCATCCTGCTCATAGCCATGGTGTTCACCAGTTTCAAGGACAACCCCATCGTGGCACGCATCTTCCAAGGAGTGCGCCCCGTAGCTGTGGCTCTGATTCTCGTCCCGGCAGTAAACATGGCAAAGCAGGGCTGCCACAATTGGTGGACTTGGCTGCTTTGCGCAGGCACGCTGTTCGGGGTGGCTTTCCTCAAAATCTCCCCTATATGGTTCATACTCGTGACGATTGCCGCCGCGGCGGGCATCTCTTCGTTCACCTATAACAAGAAAAAGCAATGATTGCACTGCTCTGGCAACTGTTTGCGACGTTCTTCGTCATAGGGCTGTTCAACTTCGGGGGTGGCGGTGCCATGCTTTCCCTCATACAGGCACAGGTGGTGACGGAGCACGGCTGGCTCACGGAAAAAGCATTCACGGACATAGTGGCCATCTCCCAATCAACCCCGGGGCCGATAGGCATCAACTGCGCCACCTACGTGGGCTTTCAGGTCCTGCACGATGAGGGGTACAGCAACCTCGTCTCGATCCTGGGTTCAGCTTCCACCACCCTGGCAATCGTGCTGCCCTCGTTTCTGGTGTTTTTCGTCATCATACGGATATTCAACAAGTTCCACCAGCACCCGGTATTCGCTTCCGTGATGGGGGCGCTGCGTCCTGCTGTGGCCGGGATGATAGGTGCCGCGGCACTGGTGCTCATCCTCGGGATTTCGTGGAGCGGGAGTACCGTTTCCATACACGTCCTGCAGGACAACTTCCCGGACTGGAAGGCCTGGGTGCTGTTTGCAGGCTCATTCATACTTTGTTACACCAAAAAGGCCGGACCCATCACGCTTCTCGTGACATCGGGGGTCATCGGCCTGCTAATATATTGACATGAAAAGAATTGCGATCATCCTCCTCTCCATGCTGCCGGCTGTCATCTGCATGGGAGGCATAGTCCCCGAACCGGTCGGCATGACCCCGGGAAAAGGCAGCATGAAGATAAGCGGTGCCGTATTCAAGTGCGACCCGGCCATCGACTCGGTCTCGATGGAGGCGATCCTCCGCCTGGCGGCAAGGCTCTCGCTGGTTAGCGGTAAGACGAGCAGCGTCTCCACCCCTGTGGGACTGAGGTCCGTGGTGGAGGACGGTTCAGCAAAGGGAGTGATTTTCTTGAAAAACGACAGGTTGAAAGGAGAGTCATACACCATGGACATCGGACGCAAATCCGCCCTTGTCGAGGCCGGGGGCACAGCGGGATTCCTCAACGCGATACAGACCCTCAAACAGATGCTGCCCGAAGAAATCTACAGCGAACAGCTGGCGGAGAAATGCCGTTGGGCACTCCCCTGCTGCGAAATCTCCGACTCACCGTCCACAGCAACAAGAGGGCTGCGGATAGACAGTTGCGAGACTTTCTGGAACGTGGACCAGATGCTCTCCTGCCTCGACCTGATGGCAAAGTACAAATTCAACTGCCTGCTGTGGAAAGTCGCGGGAGACAGGGGCTGGAGGATGGAAGTCAAGGCATATCCTCTTCTCGGACAGGCGGGAGGCTACCGCATGGAAGGGGATGAAAGGTATGGCGGATACTACAGCCGGGAAGATATGGCAAAGATTGTGAAACACGCCACTTATTTGGGAATCAGCATCATACCAAGCCTGCACATAGGTAAGGAAGTCATGACGCTCCTCCGGCCGGAGGACGTCTCCGAAGAGCAGTTCATTTCACAGATTATCAAGGAGACCGCCGCTGTCTTCCCGTGCGTGTATGAGGACATCAGCTGCGACGCCGCCCTTCCGTCCGGGGCTCTGGAGGCTCCGGGCAAGCGGGACGCACCCGGCGAAGCAGCATCGTTCATGGAAGTCAAGCCGGCCTCACCTGATGAGCAGATGCTGCGCGAGCTGGCGGAGGAATTGTGGTAACGGCGAAAAATTACTACATTTGTGTGATTATCTAATCACATAACACAATGGCAAATGTAGTAATAATGCCCAAACAGGGCCAGTCGGTCGAGAGTTGTATCGTCACCGAATTCAAAAAGAAACCGGGAGACAAGGTAGCTGTCGGCGACATTCTTTTCAGTTACGAGACAGACAAGGCCTCATTTGACGAGGAATCCAAATTCGAAGGCACGGTACTCGCGTGCTTCTTCAAAGACAACGATGAAATTCCGGTACTGACCAATGTGATGGTCATAGGCAAGCCGGGAGAGTCCTTTGCCGAATTCGCTCCCGACGGAGCCGCCCCGGCGCAGGAGAGTGCAGAGACTGCCGGGCCTCAGGCGGCACAGGAGGCCACAACGGCGGATGTTCCGGCAGCAGCCGTAGTGGCGGGAGCGCCGGTATCCCCGAGAGCCCGCAAGCTCGCAGCCGAAAAAGGCGTGGATACAGCGCAGGTGGCCGGAACAGGCCCTCACGGACGCATCATAGAGAGGGATATCGTGGCCGCTGAAGGCAGCCCGAAGACCGGACTTGCCAAGGCCATCGCCGCCCAGGGAGGATTCGAAGCCCCTTCGCGCGGGAGCGGACTTGCCGGCATGGTCAAGGGATCGGACCTCAAGGTTTGGCAGGCCAACCACAGCGAGATCGCGGGAGAAGGCGAGGAGTTCAAGGTGGAGAAGATGTCCAACATGCGCAAGCTCATCGCCAAGTCCATGTACAACTCCCTCCAGAACTCGGCACAGCTCACACACATGCTCGGGGCTGACGCACGCAGGATACAGGCTCTCCGCAAGAAAGCCAAGAAAGCCCTGGAGGAAGGCCGCATCGACGCGAACATCACCATCAACGACTTCGTATGCTTCGCTGTCATCAAGGCTCTCAAGAAGTTCCCTTCAGTGAACTCACACTGCCTCGGGGACGCGATGCGCATATTCAACACAGTCAACCTCGGTCTCGCCGTAGACACTGAACGCGGGCTTATGGTGCCTGCCGTCAAGAGGGCTGAAGATCTCAACATCACGGGGCTGAGCAAGGCCCTCAAGAAAGTGGCCGATGACTGCAAGAAAGGCAGCATCAACCCGGATCTCCTCTCAAGCGAGGCGGCTTCATTCACTGTTTCCAACCTCGGAGGCTACGGGGTGGAGTGGTTCACTCCTATTATCAACGTGCCGCAGAGCGCCATCCTCGGGGTAGGCACCATCGTACCGCGCCCGAAAGATCTCGGAAACGGGGTGTATGCCTTCGTGCCATATCTCGGCCTTTCCCTCACCTATGACCACCGCGCCATCGACGGAGGAGAAGCCACACGCTTCCTCAAGCAGGTGGCTACGGAAATCGAGAATCTTGAAGTTGAATTTTAAACAGCACACCATACAATGTACGATTTAGCGATAATAGGCGGCGGCCCTGGAGGATACGTAGCCGCAGAGAGGGCCGGCGCAGCCGGACTCAAGGTTGTTCTCTTCGAGAAGAAGTCCCTCGGCGGCGTATGCCTCAACGAGGGCTGCATCCCGACCAAAACGCTTCTCTACAGCGCAAAAGTATATAACTACGCAGTAAACGGAGATCACTATGGCGTCTATGCCAAAGAGCCAAGCTTCAACTACGGAGAGATCGTAGCCCGCAAGGACAAGGTCGTCAGGAAGCTCGTGGCCGGAGTGAAGGCTGCCATGAAGGCCGGCAAGGTCGAAGTTGTGGCCGAGCAGGCCATGATCAAGGGCCGCAGCGCCGAAGGCGTCACCGTGGCTGCCGCTGACAAGGAGTATGTAGCAAAGAATCTGCTTATCTGCGCCGGCTCGGAGGCTGCCGTGCCTCCGTTCCAGGGACTCAAGGAAGCCGGCGACGTGATTGTCACAAACAGGGAGATCCTCTCCCTCAAGGAGCAGCCGAAAGAGCTCGTAGTGATCGGAGGCGGTGTGATCGGAATGGAGTTCGCCGCATTCTTCAGCACTCTCGGGACCAAGGTGACCGTGGTCGAGATGATGCCGAAAATCCTCGGGCCGCTTGATGACGAGATCAGCGCCATGCTCCAGAAGATCTACGCCAAGAGGGGCATCGAGTTCTGCCTGCGCTGCAAGGTGACAGGCATCGAGGGCAACACCGTCGTATACGAAGACCCGGACGGGAAAGTCTGCCGCGTCAGCGGGGACAAAATCCTCGTCTCAGTGGGCCGCAGGGCCAATCTCACCGGCTACGGTCTTGAGAATCTCGGAGTCGAGATGCTCCTCAACAGGGGCGGAAAACCATGCGGGATCAAGGTTGACAGCCATATGCGCACCAACATCCCGAATGTCTATGCCGCCGGTGACGTGACCGGATTCTCGATGCTCGCCCACACCGCAAGCCGGGAGGGGGAGGTCGCCGTCAACAACATCCTCGGCAGGCAGGACCACATGCGCTACGAGGCCATACCGGGAGTGGTGTACACCAACCCTGAAGTCGCCGGAGTCGGGCTCACCGAAGATCAGGCCAAAGCCTCCGGCAAGGAATACACCGTCCTCAAACTGCCTATGGCGTATTCCGGACGTTTCGTCGCCGAAAACGAAGGCGGAGAGGGCCTGTGCAAGATCATCGTCGGCAAGAAGCACCACGAAGTGCTCGGTGTCCACATGCTCGGCAACCCTTGCTCGGAGATCATCCACAGCGCCTGCATCGCCATCGAGATGGAGATGACAGCAGAACAGCTCCAGGAAGTCGTGTTCCCTCACCCTACCGTGTCCGAAATCATCAAGGAGACGGTTTTTACCATCAAGTAACCAATAATACCACAATAAAATGCCAAAGTCACTTTACATCGACCCCAAGGAGACTCTCCGTCCGGACGAACGCAAGATAGTGTTCCCGGAGATTCCTGTGATGCAGTACAACAAAACCGTCAAGGAAGAGCTCAATGAAGGCAACTTCACCAAGGAAGACCTTCTCCGCATATATCATGACATGACCGTGATACGCGAGTTTGAGACTATGCTCAACCTCGTCAAGACCACCGGAGGATACAACGGCGTGGCCTACAACAACCCGGGCCCCGCCCACCTCTCCGCCGGTCAGGAAGCCGCCGCTGTGGGTATGGCCTACACACTTGACACGGACGACTTCATCTTCGGCTCACACCGCTCCCACGGCGAAATCCTCGCCAAGGGACTACGCTCCATCGAGATCCTCCCGGAGGAGGAACTCAAGAAGATCATGGAGGAATTCTGGGGAGGCGCAACTCTCGCTGTGGCACAGAAAGGATTCAAGGGCAGCACCAAGGAGCTCGGAATCCGCTTCCTGATCTATGGAGCCATCGCCGAGATCTTCGCCCGCACCACCGGATTCAACAAGGGTCTGGGCGGCTCCATGCACACGTTCTTCACCCCTTTCGGCATCTATCCCAACAACGCCATCGTAGGCGGCTCCGGCTCAATCGCCGTGGGCGCAGCCCTCTATAAGAAAGTCAACCGCAAAAAAGGCATCGTCGTCGCAAACCTCGGTGACGGCGCCATGGCCCGCGGCCCGGTGCTCGAAGGCATGACCTTCGCGTCCATGGACCAGTTCAACACCCTCTGGGAGGGAGACATGAAAGGCGGCCTGCCTGTCCTCTTCAACGTCATGGACAACCAGTACGCGATGGGCGGCCAGACCAGAGGCGAGACCATGGGATATGACTTCCCGGCGCGCATCGGGGCAGGATTCAAGCCGGATGCCATGCATGCCGAGCGGGTGGACGGGTACAACCCTCTCGCCGTCATCGACGCTTTCCGCCGCAAGAAGGCCCTGCTTGAAGAGAAACTCGGCCCGGCACTTCTGGACATCGTGACCTACCGCTACAGCGGCCACTCCCCGAGCGACCAGTCATCATACCGCACCAAGGAGGAAATCGCAGCATGGGAAAGCGAAGACTGCATCGCAGCCTTCGGAGACAAGCTCATCGAAGCCGGCGTAGCCGACCAGAAGGAACTTGAAGCCATCCGGCAGGAAGTGGAAGATGTCATCTTCGACTGCTACAAGCTGGCCATCGACCCTGAGCTCTCACCTCGCATGGATCTCGTCAAGGACAACGAGCTGCTCGGAGACATGATGTTCTCAAACCAGAGCATCGACTCGCTCAGCGATGCCAAGCCTGATGTGCTGATGCCGCTTGAGGAGAACCCTCGCGTCAAGCAGATCGCCGGCAAAGAGAGGTTCTGGCTCGACAAGGACGGTAAGCCTGCCAGCAAGATGAAGACATTCAACATCCGTGACGGCATCTTCGAAGCTGTCGTGGACCGTTTCTACAAGGACGCTTCCCTGATCGCCTACGGCGAAGAGAACCGTGAGTGGGGCGGTGCGTTCGCGGTATACCGCGGACTTACCGAAGCCCTTCCATATCACCGCCTGTTCAACTCCCCTATCGCGGAGGCCGCCATCATCGGCACGGCCATCGGTTACGCGATGTGCGGAGGCCGTGTGATCCCGGAGATCATGTACTGCGACTTCCTCGGATGCTGCGGAGACGAGATCTTCAACCAGCTCCCGAAGTGGCAGGCCATGTCCGGAAACATCCTCAAGATGCCTGTCGTCGTCCGCGTTTCCGTAGGCTCAAAATACGGCGCGCAGCACTCCCAGGACTGGACCTCGCTCTGCACCCATATCCCGGGACTCAAGGTTGTCTTCCCTGTCACCCCGTATGATGCCAAGGGACTTATGAACTCAGCCCTTCAGGGCACTGATCCTGTCATCTTCTTCGAAAGCCAGAGGATCTACGACATGGGCGAGAAGTTCCACGAGGGCGGCGTACCGGAAGGCTACTACGAGATTCCTCTCGGCGAACCTGACATCAAGAGGGCCGGCAAGGACGTGACCTTCCTCACCATCGGAGCCACGCTCTACCGCGCACTCACAGCAGCCGACATGCTCAAGGAGAAGTACGGCATGGAAGCCGAAGTCATCGATGCCCGCTCCCTCGTGCCGTTCAACTACGAGAAGGTTCTCGAGTCCGTCAAGAAGACCGGACGCATCATAATCGCCGGAGACGCCACCGCCCGCGGATCATACCTCAACGATCTCGCCGCCAACATCTCCGAGATGGCGTTCGACTACCTCGACGCAGCCCCTGTGGTACTCGGCTCCCGCAACTGGATCACCCCTTGCCATGAGCTCGAAGAGGCGTTCTTCCCTCAGCCTGAGTGGTTCCTCGACGCGATCAACGAGAAGATCGTCCCTCTCAAGGACTACACCCCAGTCAGCAACATGACCACGACAGAACAGATTCTCAGATCCAAGAAGGGTGTATAGTATGACCGATGTCAATGCACACCTCCACACACCATACTCCTTCAGCGCCTTCGACAGTGTCAGCCAGGCACTCGACATGGCCGCTGAAGAAGGGGTGAAAGTGGTAGGCATCAACGATTTTTATTCCCTCGACGGGTATAGACAGTGGAGCGAAGAGTGTGGCAGACGCCACCTCTTCCCTCTTTTCAACATAGAATTCATCTCTCTCAACGTGGAGGATCAGGCGGCAGGCGTAAGGGTCAACGACCCGAACAACCCGGGACGCACCTACCTCAGCGGCAAAGGACTCAATCACCCCGTGACCCTTTCAGGCGCAGAGGCCAGGATGCTCGCCGATGTCAAGGCGGAGTCCAATTCCCAGGTCGGCAGGATGTGCGCAAAGCTCAACTCCTGGCTCGACAGCATCGGGGCGGGATTCAACCTTTCCTTCACGAAGATCGGGAAAGAGCTCACGCGCGGCTCCATCCGCGAAAGACACCTTGCAAAAGCTCTCAGACTCGCCATCGATTCCAGATTCGACTCCGATGCCGACAAACTTGACTTCTACCGCAGGCTGTTCGCCGGTAAGGACCTCAAGAGCAATCTTTCAGACGCAGCGGCCGTGGAGAATGAAATCCGGGGCAAACTGCTCAAGGCAGGCGGCGCAGCTTTCGTGCCGGAAGACCCGAAAGCATTCCTCCCTATGGAGACAGTGCAGCGCATCATCGAGGCGGCAGGCGGCATACCGACCTATCCCTTCCTTGCAGATGACGCCAAAGGCGGTTTCACCGACTTCGAGGAAGACCTGCAAAAATGTGCCGACATCCTCAAGAAGAGGGGAATACGCTCCTGCGAATTCATAACCACACGCAACAGCACGGCAGTGCTCGAGAGCTATGCCGGCTATCTGGAAGACGAGGGCTTCATCGTCACCTTCGGCTCGGAGCACAACACCCCGGCACTGGAACCGATAAAACTCCGCACCCGTGACCGCTCCGGCCTGTCTGACAAGCTTCGCGGCATCAACTACCGTGGCGCATGCTTCGTGGCAGCCCACCAGAACGGGCTCGATACATTCGAGCACGGGGATGCCATCATCACTAAAACGATAACAGAATGAAAGAAATAGACTCACTAATAGCCATATCCCGCAAGTTCGGCGCCGATCCGCGCTTCGTGATCGCAGGGGGCGGCAACACCTCCTACAAGGACTCGGAGAGGCTCTGGATAAAAGCCAGCGGACAGTCTCTATCCACCATCACGGAAGACGGGTTCGCAGTGCTCAACAGGGCGCTGCTCGATCCGATGAACAAAAAGAAATACAGCTCCGATGCCGCAGAGCGCGAAGATCAGGTCAAGAATGATCTGGCTGCCGCCTGCATCACCAAAGACCGCAGGCCTTCAGTGGAGACATCCCTGCACGACTGCATGGGATTCTCTTATGTGGTGCACCTCCACCCTACTCTCGTAGGAGGCCTCATGTGCTCCGCACAGGCTGAAGACAAATGCAAAGAACTCTTCCCGGAGGCCCTCTACATAGGTTACACCGACCCGGGGTACACCCTCTTCAAGAAAGTCTACGACAAGATTCAGGCCTATAAAAAGGCCAACGGACATGAGCCCAAGGTGATATTCCTGCAGAATCATGGCATCTTCGTGGGAGCCGACAGCACTGAAGAGATAGAGAAGATCTACGAATCCGTGCTCTCAACTCTCGAAAAGCAGGTAAAGCCACTTCCGGAAGGAGAGGCCGGGATATGCGATTGCGCAAGTGAGGTCGTCCCTGCCATAAGGATGATTCTCAGCCGCTCCGGACGCGGGCTCAAAACCCTCAAGGTCACGAACTCCGCCCTGCTCGAATCGATGATGGAACAGGCGGAGAGCGTCCTCTCCCCTTTCACCCCGGACGGCATCGTCTACTGCAAGTCTGAATACATCTTCATCGAGCCCTCTGAAGGCGAGGACATCGCCAAACTGGCCGAGAAGAAGATCGAGAAGTACATCGCAAGGCGCGGCCACACCCCTAAAATCATCCTCATCAAGGGAATAGGGCTTCTGGCAGCCGGTGACAGCGCAAAGAACGCGCAGATCATCACAGACGTATTCATGGATGCGGTCAAGATCGCATGGTACGCCGAATGCTTCGGCGGACAGCATCCGATGACAAAGCGCCAGATCGAATTCATCGACAACTGGGAAGTGGAGAACTACCGCCGCAAGGTGAGCGCATCAGCCTCCCGCGGACGCGTTGAGGGCAAGACCATCATCGTTACCGGCGCCGCCCAGGGCTTCGGCGAGGGCATCGCGCGCAACCTTATGAAGGAAGGGGCCAACATCGTGGTCGCCGACCTCAACGAGGCTGTGGGACAGAAGACCGCCGACAGTTTCAACGCCATCGCAGGTAACAACCGCGCCATCTTCGTCAAGACCAACGTGGCGGACATGGACAGCCTGCACAACCTCATAAGGCAGACGGTGCTCAACTTCGGCGCTCTTGACGTGTTCGTCTCCAACGCCGGCGTGCTCAGGGCCGGAGGCCTTGAGGCGATGACCCCAGAGAACTTCGAGTTCGTCACCGACATCAACTACAAGGCCTACTTCTTCTGCGCCAAGGTGGCAAGCCACCTGATGAAGATCGAGACCGCCTGGGATCCGGACTACTTCGCCGACATCGTACAGGTCAACTCCAAATCCGGCCTGCGCGGCTCCAAGGCCAATTTCGCATACGCCGGCGGCAAATTCGGCGGCATCGGTCTTACGCAGAGCTTCGCCCTTGAGCTGGCTCCATACCGCGTCAAGGTCAACTCCATCTGCCCAGGCAACTTCTACGACGGACCGCTCTGGAGCAATCCCGAGAACGGACTCTTCGTGCAGTACCTCGCGGCAGGCAAGGTGCCGGGAGCCAAGACCGTACAGGATGTCAAGGACTACTACCTCAGCCAGGTGCCAATGCGCAAGGGCTGCAATCCGGAAGACGTCACCAAAGCCATCCTCTACGCCGTCGAGCAGACTGGAGAGACCGGCCAGGCGATCCCTGTGACCGGAGGTCAGGTAATGTTAGCATAAACCATTTACAATGAAAAGATTACTGTTTGTACTGGCCGTGGCGACCATCTCGCTTTCGGCAGGAGCGGCTGCCCAGGAGGCAAGGCTGCTCAGATTTCCCGCCGTCGGCGGGGACAACATCGTCTTCAGCTACGCGGGCAACCTCTACCGGGTGGGCATCAACGGCGGCGCAGCCATAAAACTCACATCAGATGTGGGATACGAGTGCTTCCCGAGAATTTCCCCGGACGGCAGGACAATAGCGTTCACCGGCCAGTACGACGGTAATACTGAAGTATATACAATGCCCGTAACGGGCGGCGAGCCGCACCGCGTCACCTATTCCGCCCTCGTGGGCAGGGATCAGGTCGGCGAAAGGATGGGGCCCAACAACATAGTGATGGGCTGGACTCCGGACGGAAGCCGGATTGTCTACCGCAGCAAGCAGTACTGCTTCAGCGGGCTGAGGGGCAATCTCTGTCTGGTGGATGCCGCTGGAGGCACACCGCAGATCATCCCGACATCGGAGGGCGGTTTCTGCTCATACTCTCCGGACGGAAGCAAACTTGCGCTGAACAGGATGTTCCGCGAGTTCCGCACGTGGAAATACTACCGCGGCGGTCAGGCCGATGACATCTGGATCAACACCGTCGGCACCACGAATCTGGAGAAGATCACGGACAACGATGCCCAGGACATCTTCCCGATGTGGGTTGGAGACAAGATCTACTACCTCTCCGACCGCGACAGGACGATGAATCTATTCGTCTATGACACCCGCAGCAGGCAGACAAGCAAGGTCACGGACTTCACCGAGTATGACTGCAAGTTCCCGTCCTTCTCACAGGACTGGATAGTATTCGAAAACGGCGGATATATCTACAAATATGACGTCCACAAGGGCGGCAAGGCCGAAAAAGTCAGCATCAGCCTCGCGGACGATGACATCTACAGCCGCTCCGGATACCGCAAGGTGGGCGGTTCGTTGAGCAGCGTCAGCCTCTCTCCGGACGGGGAGCGGATACTTGCAGTGGCCCGTGGAGACATCTACTCCCTCCCTGCCGCCAAAGGCCCTGTCTTCAACCTCTCCCGCTCGCCACAGTCCCACGAAAGGGATGCCGACTGGAGCCCTGACGGGAGTCGCATCGCCTGGATATCAGACATCAGCGGAGAATATCAGATCTACACCGCTCCAGCTGACAAGCCTCAGGAAGCGAAGTGCATGACCTCGTTCAAGGACGGTTACCCGAATCTTCTGGACTGGAGCGCGGACGGGTCCAAACTCTATTTCGGCACAGAGAAACGTGACATCTACGAACTTGACCTCAACACTGGCAAGCTCGACCGCATCCTTGTGAGTGACCTTGGCGGATACCGCTCATTCTCACTCTCCAAAGACGGCAGCTGGGCGACCTACACGACCGCCCTTCCAAACAGGGTAAGCGCCGTCTTCCTCTATGACATCAAGGCACGCAAGAGCTATCAGGTGACGGACCGCTGGTACGACGCCTCCTCCCCGATGTTCTCGCAGGACGGCAAATATCTCTTCTTCACCTCCGCACGCGACTTCAGAGCCCAGTACTCAAGCGTGGAGTGGAATGCCGGATACGGGGTCTACGACTATGTGTTCATCGTCCCTCTGAGTAAGGACACTCCTAACCCTTTGACATTCAGAGCAGACGGAGCGGAGACAGAGCAGACTGCCGCAAAGTCGGACAAAAAGGGCGGAAAGAAGGCCGAAAAGCTTGAGGCCGCCACGATGAGAATAGACCTCGACGGAATAGGCACCAGGATCACGGCCCTGCCTCTGGATGCCGGCCGCTACCGCCTGATCCTCTCAAAGGACGACAAGCTCTACTATAGTGCAATGTCTGCGGGCAAACGCGGTCTGAAGATCCTTGACCTCAAGTCGCTCAAGACTTCTGACGGCCCGTCGGAAATGCCGGTATCCGTTACCCCTGACGGGAAGAAAGCCCTCATACGCGATGGCAAGGACTTCAAGGTTGTCGCCTTCGGCAGCCCGGCCGGCAAGGCCGATGCCGTGCCGGTAGACGAGATGGACATGATGGTTGACCACAAGGCCGAGTGGAAACAGATTTTCGACGAAAGTTGGCGCATCACCCGTGATAATTTCTATGTCGAGAACATGCACGGTGCCGACTGGAACCATATCCACGACAAGTATGGTCAGATGCTCCCTTACGTCAACCACCGCGACGACCTCACCTACCTCATCGGCGAGATGATAGGAGAGCTCAACGTGGGCCATGCCTACATCACATCCGGCGAAAGCCCTGAGATCCCGCGCATCAAGACCGGTCTCCTCGGTGCACAGTACTCAAGGGATGCCAAGACCAGGGCATTCCGTATCGAGAAGATATTCCGCGGAGCGGACTGGGACGAGTCGCTGATATGCCCGCTGCGGGCTCCGGGAGTCAACGCCAAGGTCGGAGAATACATCGTAGAGGTCAACGGCATACCTTCATCCGACCTCACAGACATCGGACAGGCCCTCATCGGCAAGGTCGGCTCGACAGTGGAAGTCAAGATAGCATCATCCGCCTCCGGCAAAGACGCACGTCCCGTATACCTGAAGCCGGTCGGCGACGAGTCGCAACTGGCATACTACGAGTGGGTGCAGGGCAATATCGAGAAAGTTGACCGTCTCTCCGGCGGGGAGATCGGCTACATCCACATCCCTGACATGAGCGTGGAAGGCCTTGACATGTTCACCAAACTCTTCTACACCCAGCTCGACAAGAAAGCGCTCATCATCGATGACCGCATGAACGGCGGCGGCAACGTCTCCCCTATGATTCTGGAACGCCTGCAGCGTGAAGTCTACAGGATGAGCATGTACCGCAACGGCAGCAACCTCCCTGTGCCTAACGAAGCCTTCTACGGGCCAAAAGTCTGCCTCATCGACAAGTACTCCTCTTCCGACGGGGACCTCTTCCCGTACGGGTTCCGCAAACTCGGGCTCGGCAAACTCATCGGCAAGCGCTCCTGGGGCGGCATCGTGGGCATCTCCGGCTCAAGGCAGTTTGTGGACGGGCAGGACATGCGCACGCCTTTCTTCACCTCATACTCCACTGAAGGTGAGTGGATCATCGAAGGGCATGGTGTCGATCCGGACATAGAGGTGGACATCAACCCGTTCGAAGACTACCTCGGCAAGGACGCCCAGCTCGAAAAGGCCGTCGAGGTGCTCAAGGAAGAACTCAAGAACTACAAGAGCCTGCCGCCAACCCCGGCAGCCCCTGTCAAGAACTGACAATCAATTATCCATACCACAATGAAGACAAAAGCAGTAAGACTTTACGGAAAAGACGACCTGAGGCTTGAAGAATTCGAGCTCCCTCAGATCAAAGAAGATGAAATCCTGGCCAAGGTGGTCAGCGACAGCATCTGCATGTCATCATACAAGGCCGCACATCAAGGCCCTGAGCACAAGAGGGTTCCTGATGATGTGGCTGAGAACCCGACCATCATCGGCCACGAGTTCGCAGGCGAGATCGTGGAAGTAGGGAAGAAATGGCAGGGCGAATTCAAGGCCGGAGACAAGTTCTCCATCCAGCCGGCCCTTACCTATGAAGGCGGCCCCGTGGGCGTGCTTTCAGCACCGGGATACTCATATAAATATATCGGTGGAGATGCCACTTATGTGGTCATCCCTGCAGAAGTCATGGAGCAGGGATGCCTCCTTCCGTACAAGGGAGAGGGATTCTACCCGGCTTCCCTGAGCGAGCCGCTGTCCTGCGTGGTCGGCGCCATGCACGCCTGCTACCACACTACTCCAGGTTCTTATGTCCATTCCATGGAGATAAAGGACGGGGGAAAGATGGCTCTCCTCGCAGGTGTCGGTCCTATGGGGCTCGCCTGCATCAACTATGTGCTGCACCGCGAGGACAGGCATCCGTCTCTCTTTGTCGTGACCGACATTGACCAGACCCGTCTTGACAGGGCTGCCACGCTCTACACCAAGGAGTTTGCAGCCTCCAGAGGCATTGACCTGCGCTATATCAATACCGGAGCGGTCGCCGACCCTGTGGCTGCGCTGCGTGAGATCACCGGAGGAGAGGGCTATGATGAAGTCGTCGTGATGGCTCCTGTGGCCGCCGTGGTGGAACAGGCCGATGCCATCCTCGGATTTGACGGATGTCTCAACTTTTTCTCCGGCCCAAGCAGAGCCGACTTCAAGGCCCCTCTCAACTTCTACAATGTCCACTACGCCTCCACCCATGTCGTGGGCACCAGCGGCGGCAACACTGACGACATGAAGGAAGCCCTGCACCTGATGGGCAAGGGTATGGATCCGGCAGGTCTCGTCACCCATATCGGAGGCCTCAACGCGGTAATAGAGACTACGCTCAACCTGCCTTCAGTCCCTGGCGGAAAGAAGCTGATCTACACCCATATAGAGATGCCGCTCACTGCCATCGCGGACTTCGGCAAGAAAGGTGAGGCCAACCCTGTCTACGCCGAACTCGACAAGATCTGCAAGGCCCACAACGGCCTCTGGAGCGTCGAGGCAGAAGACTACCTCCTCTCACACGCTGAGGGTCTCGATTAAACCCTACACATCGAAGAAGTTGTTTTGAATTAATTTGCCATAAATTTAAAACAACTTCTAAGCGCTCCGGATACTTTATATAAAAATGTCCGGAGCTTTTTGATAATGGTGAACAACCGCCAATACTTATCGAGTAATTGCCCTCACCTCTTCTGCACTTAGTCCGGAGTATTTTGCCACAGTCTCCGCTGGGACACCATCTTCCAGCATCCGCCTGGCGATGGCGGATTTTTCTTCCGCCTTGCCTTCAGCTCTGCCTCTTGCCTCCCCGATGGCTTCGC
>DJQV01000023.1:307050-311474 GCA_002438805.1 Bacteroidales bacterium UBA6377 | reverse complement strand
TATAGAAGTATCTGGTTAAGAGACCAACGATTACTCTGAAGTTATAGTTATGGCATTGCCGTCAACCTTGATGTTCGCAGTTGCAGGCTCTCCGTCTCCCCATCCGGAAAGATATGGATGATTTTCAGATGTCAAATTATCAGCATCTTTACCATCCGCACCTACGAACTTACAGCTCTTGAAATCAAGAGTCGTAGTCGGCTGACATGCGGAAACCACATAATTGCAGCGGTAGTATCCATCCTCATCGCGCTTTCCACCATTCCCATATGTATCCGGATCAACACCATTCTTGAAGAATTTGCAAGACTCGAATACCGTACTTCCGTAGCAGATAGCTGCTGGATAATAGGCTTTTCCTACCGTAAATGTACAGCTCTTGAATGAACCGCTCTTATTCCAACCGGAGAGCCATCCTTTGAAAGTACATCCGGTAGCAGAAAGAGAGCCACTTCCGTTAAAGGCGTATGTCACCTTGGCCCCGAATTCCACGTTTTCGAGAGTGACATCCCCACCGCTTGAATGTACTCCGTAGAAGATGCTCTTCTCAGCATCTCCGACTTTTCCGTTTTTCACGGTCAAGGAAGTTCCTTTCTTCACTTCAAATGCGGTAACGCATGTACCCTTACTGCTATCAATAGTAGAGTTGCTTGAAGCAGTAAGTGTTTTGCCACCGAGGTCAACCGTAAGGGCACCGGACTTGAGGATAACCGGGCTTGCCAACTCGTAATCACTTGAGAAGACAATGTTTCCGGCATTTGTCCCAGCAGCCTCAACGGACATATCGTTGAATGTGCCACCGGAGATTTCGAAAGTACCGCCACCAGAGGTGTAGAGCGGACCATTGAAAGTTCCACCGCTTATGCTGGTTTCACCTTTATTGTGTTCTCCCGTGAACGCCCTTGACTCTACGGAATGCTTCTCAGCAGGATTGAATGTGCCTCCGGAGATGGTAGCGACATTATTATTCTGCACGCAAGCCTGAGTTGTATTTCTGAACTTACCGCCATTTATCGTAAGCGTAGCGCCGTCATCATTCTTGATTGTATTGATACCGCCGGAGAATGAGCCGCCATTGATTGTGAGTGACGGGGCTGCATTGTTGGTTCCGTCAACATATCCGCTGCGAGGATTGCTGTCAGTATAGCTATAATACCCGTTGCCAATCAAAGATGAAAAGCTACCAGTTTGGAAGACAGTAACGCCCTCATTGATGATAAGTTCGCCATGGTTGAGAATATTATAATAGCTGTTTTTTCCTGATGTTGTTGGATTCTCGCCCGTCTCCTTGCTCCTTGTGTACGTGCCCCCGTTAAGAGTTACCTTACCATTGTTATAGATGCACGAGCGTCCATGTGAGACATTATCCACCGTGCCGTCACCACTTATAGTAAGTTCAGCCCCGAGGCCAACAGTAAATGTATCACTGGAAACATTGGTGATATTGTGCCCGTTAAGATTGAGTTCCACCTTGACATTAGCCGGCACACTGAAATCTCCAACATAGTCACGGTCAAGCACTACGCTACCACCGGCATTTAGGAGTTTCTGAAGGGTTTCAGCTGGATTTACAACTCCTTCTCCTGTGCCTGGAATTTTCGTAAATGTGAGTTCCGGCATTATAATAAATTCGGCACGTTTCACCTTGTTGACAGAAGCTCCGCCGTAGCTCCAGAGCTGAGTGCCGTCTGCTTTCTGAAGGGCCACGGTGAACTTGTAATCCCCCACCGGGACAGGTACATAGAAAGCCATCGCCGTGGCGGTGCCGGCTGTGAATGTGAACGCTACTGAATTATTTTCAGCCGTCTCGGCGCTCTTGATGATTTTATTGCCTTCGCCATCTGCTTCCACGCCGTACTCGCCGGTGATGTCCTTGTCGGCAGTCAGCACGAACTTCGCGGCATCGGCAGGGACATTCTTCACACTCACCTTGACAAGGCCTCCCAAATGTTTGAAGGTCAAAGAAGAAGGATTCTCCTCGCACTCGGCAAGCATAGGGCTATTGGTCTCACCTTTCTCCCACTCATAGCTTGCTGGAAGAGTCACTTTCACTGTCCCGGATTCAACTTTAGCATTGAGGGCAAACGGGAACACGGCATAGCTCTGGGCCGTACCCTCCATGGTTCCGGTGAAATTAGCGGTTGCGCTCCCGCCGGTGCTTGTCGTAAGTTTGCAGAACTTGCTTCCGTTCCACAGGCCGATGGCATCACCATTACTCCAGGCGAATGCTCCATCGTCTGACACTGTGGACTTTGTGCCCGCAGCGGATTCTCTTGATGCACGGACGGTGTAGTTCCCCTCAGGGGCGACCGGCATCTCTTTCTGGCAGGCCACGATGGAAAGCACCGCCGCAGCCGCAATCAAAAATGTTTTTCTCATGATATTAGGTCAATTAAATTGATTTTCTTATTCACAGGCGATCACCAGTTTCCCTCGCCAGTAGTATACCCCTCACCTCCTCCTTCACTTCCAACACAAATCCCACTTTCCACGCATAGATACACGACCTCCACAAGAGGCCCCTCGTAAGGTAACTTCTTTTCCATAATAGTATGTATTTGATTGATTAAGAGACTATTGTATCGCCCCCCCCCGAGTAGAACCCCAGAAGAAGGAATCAGAACAGTATTTTCACAATTGCCGTTCATAGCCAAACAGCGCAATTTTAGTGATTTCCCGGAGATTTTCCAAGGGAAAATGACATTAATTGAATTGACTGTGGCTTATCCTACACCTTTCATATCCTTCCGGAAGTTCTAGTAGAGGACGCAGTCTTTACGGGTTATAGCGAAAATCAGCAAAAATGCTATAACATGGCTCGGGAATCGCTGTCAGACAGCATTTTGGTGTTTAGGTTATGGCGGATTGGCCTCAAAACTCTATAACCTCGACGCGATGTCATCCTCCGTCCGTACAGGGGCATTCTGCTGTACGCGGGACATGACCGTGCGCACGGCGATGTTCCAAGGGAGACCGTGCCAGGTGGGAGCGGAATCGCCAGAAAAGGCTCCTTCCTGGAAGGCGGCAAGCCACGGACAGGACGCCACTGCCACGGACGGGCAAGTCAGCTGACTCTGGCAGGGCTGGTTGGGGCAGAATATTTTGCAAGCTTCACTTTTTTATCTATATTTGCAGTCTACACTAAAACGACAAAACAAACCATTGAATTAAATTTTATACATTTATTAAACCTCATATTATTAACCAATTTTATTCAAGATGATAATCCATCTAAGAAAGCTCGCATTGACGGCTTTGGCTTTCCTCCTGTTTGGGGTGGCAGCTGTCGCGCAGCAGCAGATCTCGGGAACGGTCCGGGACTCCAGCGGGGAAACCGTCATCGGGGCCGGCGTCTTCCTGAAAGATTCGACGACAGGTACAGTCACCGATGTCGATGGTAAATTCACACTTTCAGTTCCGTCCGGAGCCGTTGTCACAGTATCCTGCATCGGCTACAAGGATGCCACATTCACAGTAGGGGCCCAAAGAACCTATGACATCACCCTCGAAGAGGACAGCACCACCCTTGAGGGAGTTGAGATTGTCGCCTATGGCACGCAGAAGAAAGTCTCCGTGACGGGAGCGCTTTCGAGCGTCAAGAGCGAGGACCTTTTGAGAACCCCGGTCAGCAATGTCAACAATGTGCTTGCCGGTCAGCTCTCCGGTGTCACCACAGTCCAGTATTCCGGCGAGCCTGGCTCTGATGCCGCTACGGTGTTCGTCCGCGGCAAGGGTACATGGACCGACTCTTCGCCTCTCATACAGGTGGACGGAGTGGAGCGCTCCATGTCCGACATCAACCCTGAGGACATCGAGAACATCACAGTGCTCAAGGACGCATCCGCAACGGCGGTGTTCGGTGTGAGGGGCGCAAACGGCGTCATCCTCGTCACCACCAAGCGCGGTTCCGAGGGCAAGGCCAAGATCACGGTCAACACCTCGTTCTCGCTCCTAACCCCGACGGATCTTGTGCGGCAGGCAGGCTCGTACGACTATGCAGTCTTCTACAATAAGATGAGGGCCAATGACGGCAACCCGGAGGTGTTCTCCGATGCCGTCATCCAGAAGTTCCTCGACCAGTCCGACCCTATCCGCTTCCCTAACGTGCAGTGGACAGACTATATGATGAAGAAAGTCACCACGCAGTCCAACCACAGCATCAACATCTCCGGAGGCACCAAGAGAGTCAAGTACTTTGTCTCCGCCGGATTCATGAACCAGGGCGGACTTTTCAAGGAATTCGATGCCCCGCATCATCTTGGATACCAGTACAACAGGCTCAATTACCGCGCCAACCTCGACCTCAGCGTGACCAGTACCACAAAAGTCTCGTTCGACGTCTCCGGCAATGTCAACAATGCCGACAAGCCACGTACCGGTCAAGGCTCCACGGGCATGATCCGCAACATCTACTTCTCGACTCC
>DJQV01000023.1:202916-306966 GCA_002438805.1 Bacteroidales bacterium UBA6377 | reverse complement strand
AACGGACTTGAGTACTACACCATCGGTGGATATATAGCCAGCAATGTCAACAAGCTCCAGATGGACCTTTCCCTCAACCAGGACCTGAAGTTCATAACCCAGGGCCTGTCTTTCAAGATGAAAGGCTCATACAACAGCACTTTCACCTCCACCCAGACCGGCACCGCCGGCGTGGCCACCTACTACCCTGTAATCCAGGATGACGGCTCGATGCAGTACCGAAAGTCCGGGGAGAACAGCCCGCTTACTTATGACGAGGAGCTCGGCAAGGCACGCAACTGGTACTTCGAGACGTCGCTCAACTATGCGCGCAGCTTCGGTGACCACAGCGTCAGCGGCCTCGTGCTCTACAACCAGAGCAAGGAATACTATCCTAAGACCTACTCCGACATCCCGCGCGGATATGTAGGCCTTGTCGGGCGTGCCACATACGACTACAAGAAGCGCTATCTCGCTGAAGTCAACATCGGCTACAACGGTTCCGAGAACTTCCACCCTTCACGCCGTTTCGGTGTCTTCCCGGCCGGCTCTCTGGGCTGGGTGGTGAGCGACGAGCCTTTCTTCTCTTTCGCCAAGGGCGTGGTGTCGTTCTTCAAGCTCCGCGCTTCATGGGGACTTGTCGGCAACGACAAGATCGGCGGCTCTCGCTTCATGTACACGGACGACCCTTATACGGTCAACAGTGACAAGTATGCGACCCGCAGCGGCTACGCCTACAACTTCGGTACGGACAACGCCACCGCGTTCCTCGGAGCTTACGCCAACTCCCGCAACAACCCCAACGTCTCCTGGGAGAAGGCATTCAAGCAGAACTACGGCGTGGACATGAATTTCCTCAACGAGAGGCTCTCAACCTCGTTTGACTATTACAAGGAACACCGTACCGACATCCTCCTGCGCGACCTTTCTGCTCCGGGGATCATAGGCTTCGACGTCCCTTATGCCAACCTCGGCATCGTGGACAGCTGGGGCTGGGAACTCTCCCTCAAGTGGAAGGACCGCATCAACAAGGACTTCAACTACTGGGTCAACATGAACCTCTCCCACAACCAGAACAAGATCATCGAGAAGAAGGAGACCCCATACACCAACGAGTACCAGTACGAGAGAGGCAACCGCATCGGGGCCAGGTACATGTACCAGTTCTTCCGTTATTACGATGCCGACACTCCGCGTCTCTACGAGGAGACCTTCGGCCAGCCTTTCCCTAAGCAGCTCGTGGACCTCAAGGACGGGGACGCCGTGTTTGTGGACCTGGACGGCAACGGCATCATCAACGCCGATGACATGACCCGCAGGCTCGGAATGACCGACGACCCGCAGTACATGGTCGGAGTCAATGCCGGCTTCATCTGGAAAGATTTCGAGGTCAACACCCAGTGGACGGGGGCATGGGGAGTGAGCCGTATGATCGGAAGCTCTTTCCGCCAGCCGTTCATCTCCAGGACGGACGAGACCACCGGCGGACTCCTCCAGTACCATGTGGACAACACCTGGGATCCTGAGAATCCGTCCCAGGACGCCAAGTATCCGCGCGCCTCGTTCGACCACGGCAAGGTCAACAACTATCAGGACTGCGCCCTCTACGAGCAGGATGCCAAGTACCTGCGTCTCAAGACCCTCATGCTTGCCTACAACCTTCGCGGCCGTTTCCTCGAGTCCATAGGCGTGAGCCGTATGCAGGTGGCCCTGAGCGGGTACAACCTTCTCACTTTCACCCCGTTCATCTGGGGAGATCCTGAGACCGAGGCCAGCACGGACCCTTCTTATCCGCTCCAGCGGACCTATACAGTCAGTGTGAGACTTAACTTCTAAAAGCGATGAGACAGATTTCAAAACATATATTGGGAGCGGCGGTCGTGCTTGCCGCAGGCCTGGCATCGTATTCATGCACGGATCCGCTAAAGTTCGGCAATGCTTTCCTTGAGAAGGCCCCGGGCGGCACCGTCACGGCCGACACCGTGTTCACCAACGCGGAGTATACACGGCAGTTCCTTGCCGGCATCTATAATAAGCAGTACCATGCGCTGCCGACCAACAGTACAAACAATCCTCCCCAGTGTCTGAATTACTGGAAAGGCATGCCGGAGGCGCTCTCCGACAATTTCCAGCTCTTCTTCCAGAACACCATAGTGGGCAACATGTACTATACGGGAGCCCTTACCTCTTCGATTGACAGCAAGAAGAACGGCAACATCTACCCGTACCTCAACGAGTATATCTGGCAGAATGTACGCAACTGTTATATCCTGCTCGAGAAAATCGATGATGTGCCGGGTCTTGACGCTGCTGAGAAGGAGCGCATGAAGGACGAGGCGCGCTGTCTGCTGGTCAACACCTATTTCGTGCCGTTCCGCTTCTATGGTGGCCTTCCTATCGTGAAGGGCACTTTCCAGGGAGATGAGAGCGAGTACAACTATCCTCGCGGAAGCGTTGAGGAGACTGTGAATTTCATGGTCGGGCTGCTTGATGAGGTCATTGCCGGCAATCACCTGCCTTGGGGCTATCCGGGCACGAGTGAAGCTGCTTCCGAGACGGGAAGGTGGACCATCGGCGGCGCCATGGCCCTGAAGTGCAAGATTCTCCAGTTCGCCGCATCGCCTCTGTTCAACAGCGACAAGCCTTATTGGGAAGGAGTCTACACGATGGAGGATTCATCTCCGGCATGGTACGGCAACTATGATGCTGCACGCTGGCAGCGCTTCCGCAAGGCCTGCGAGGACTTCATATCCAGGATGGAGGCCAACCCTGGGGTATATCACCTCGTGGAGCCGGCCGGCGACACCTTCGAGGATTACCGCTATGCGTTCCGCTCCTCATATCTGCTTCAGAGCAGCCCGGAGGTCATCATGGACGTGCGTGTGCACAAGAACGCCAAGGGCAACGACTACGGCTGGGTGAACCTGCGCACCAACGCCCGTTACAGCTATTGCCCGACCCAGGAGTATGTGGAGATGTTCCCTTGGGCTGACGGTACTCCTTTCAACTGGGAGGAGACGGCCGCTGCCGGAAAGCTCGATGAGATGTTTGTCAAGGGTGACACTGTCGAGGGCAAGCAGATGCTCCAGAACAGGATCTATACCCGCGATCCGCGTCTGTACGAGACTGTGGCGGTCAACGGGGCGCTCCAGACCATCAACTGGGGCAACGGCAAGACCAGCGGAGCCAACTATGAGCTCTGGCTCGGCGGTACCACAGCCGGAAATGTCCCTAATACTCAGGACAGCCACTACGGGACCGGTTACCGTTACCTGAAATACTACGCCGGAGAGGCCTATGTGGGCAAGTTCCCTCACTGGGTTTCGCTCAGCGTACCGGAGATATATCTCGGTTATGCGGAGGCTCTCGCGCAGACGGGTGATCTTGCCAAGGCTGTTGAATATGTGGACGCTGTACGTGCCCGTGTGGGTCTTAAAGGTCTGGTGGAATGCAATCCGGACAAGAACCTCACCTCCGACAAGGATGCTCTCATCAAGGAGATTCTCCGTGAGAGGGCCTGCGAGTTCGCATTCCAGGATTCACGATACTTCGACATGATCCGCTACAAGCTCAAGGATGATTTCGAGAAGACTCTCCACCGTCTTGTGATCCATCGTCTTGTCAAAAAGGACGGCAAGTGGGTTGTGAGCGACGGACAGTGGTACAAGAAGAGTTTCGGCAAGGTCACGGACCCGTCGGATCCGGACTTCTACGAGCCGTCACATTTCTCTTACGAGAAGCTTCCGATCACCAAGGGCAGCCGCCTGTGGTGGGACAAGAAGAAGGGCGGATTCGATCCTAAGTGGTATCTGCAGCCGTTCCCTATCACGGAACTCAACAAGAAGTATGGCCTTGAGCAGAATCCGGGCTGGTAGTCAATCTAATCAAAGAACACAATGAAGAAAAAATACATTTTCATCCTTGCTCTGTCGGCGGCTTGCAGCATGAGCCTTGCCGGGCAGGACAAAGCCGCTCCGGAGAAACGGGTGGTGGACACAGGCGCTTCGAAGCCATTGAGCCTTGAGGAGACCACATCGGCCATCTCCGTGATATCTTCCGAAGATATAGAGCGCCGGGATTCAAAAAACATCGGGAACAGCATTCTGGGACAGGGCTTGGGACTCATCTCCCTGCAGGGGGCCGGAATATACGCCAACCAAAACCCTACGTTCTATGTCCGAGGGCTTCAGACCCTCAACGGCAACGACACTCCGCTCGTGCTGGTGGACGGAATCGAACGTGACATCACCGCTGTCTCTGCCGAGGAGGTTGAGTCAGTGGTAATCCTCAAGGATGCTGCCGCAGTAGCGCTCTACGGCTACAGGGGCATCAACGGGGCTATCCAGATCAACACCAAGCGCGGCACCAAGGGGGACAGGGTCGTGAAGTTCACCTACGACCACCAGTTCAACTCCCTCATCAACAAGCCGCAGTTCGTGGACGGCCACACATACGGCCTTGCCATCAACGAAGCGCGTGCCAACGACGGACTCTCCGCCAGATACTCCGATCAGGAGCTCGCCGCCCTCAAGTCAGGCCAGTACCCTTACCTCTATCCAAGTGTGGACTGGGTTGACGAGACTTTCCGCAACACCGCCTCCACCGACAACTTCAACATGGAGTTCAGCGGCGGTGAGGGCCGGTTCAGCTACTATGCCATGATCGACCTCATCTCCGACAAGGGCTTCATCCGCAACGCCGGTGCCAATGAAGGGTACAGCACCCAGGACAAGTATGTCAAGGGCAACATGCGCCTCAACATGGACATGGAGATCACTCCGACGACGATGATGAAGGTCAACCTCCTCGGAATGATGCTGGAGAACAGCCGTCCGGGCTCCAACGTGGACATCTGGAACATGGTGTACACCGTGCCGTCAGCCGCCTTCCCTGTGAAGGATGACAAGGGCGTGTGGGCCGGAAGCGACACATGGAGCGGGGAACTCAACCCTGTGGCCCAGACCAGCGGGGCCGCCTACTACAAGAACCACAACCGTCTCCTGTTTGCCGATGTGACCATCAATCAGGATCTTTCGGCCCTCTTGCCGGGTCTTGGCGCTTTCGTGCGCGCAGGCTACGACCAGACCGCCAACATCTATGAGGATCACAGCAAGACCTATGTCTACAATGTGAACACCCCGTCCTGGCCGGCAGGCGCTTCGGAGCCGACCGTCACGAGCAAGAGTCAGGGCAGCGATTCCGCCATGGGGTCCGGGGCCAACACAGATGCTTACAGCCGTCGGGCCCATATCGATGCCGGAGCGACTTATGAGGCGGTGTTCGGAGACCATGCCATCACTTCGCAGCTGAAGTGGGACTACGACTACAGCGACAAGAACGGCATAAACCAGACCATCTACCGTCACAATTTCAGCTTCTGGACACACTACGGCTACGCCGGCAAGTATTTCGCGGATCTCGCCCTGGTGGAGAGCGGCTCAAGCCGCCTCGCTCCCGGGACCAAGTGGAGTTTCTCCCCGACCCTGTCACTCGCATGGCTCGCTTCCAAGGAGGATTTCCTCTCCGGGGCAGAGTGGCTTGACTACCTGAAGCTCCGTGCTTCAGCCGGCATCATAAACGCCGACTTCCTGCCGGGAGAGGAGGTATGGACATACTACGCGCAGCAGTACCTCACTGCCGGCGGCGTGTATCCGTTCTCCAGCAGCTTCACCTCCGACTTCGGGAGAACCTATCTCGGCCAGCTTGCCACTTCGGCCCCGAGCCACGAGAAGGCGTACAAGTACAACGTGGGTATCGACTCCCGTGTGCTCGGCGGACTCAGCATCACGGCGGATGCCTACTGGCAGCGCCGTTCTGACATCTGGGTCAGCGCTGACGGCAAGTATTCTTCAGTGGTCGGCAAGGATGCTCCGTATGAGAACGGCGGCATCGTGGACAGCTGGGGCGCTGAACTGGGTCTCGACTATGTGGGACGTGTCGCCGAGCTGGAGTACACCATAGGCGGCAACTTCAACTACAACCGCAACAAGATCGTCTCCCAGCTCGAAGAACCGCGTCTCTACGACAACCTCATCCAGACCGGGAACAGTGTGGGGCAGCTCTACGGCATGAAAGCGATCGGCTTCTTCAAGGATGAGGCCGACATCGCCGCAAGCCCTGTGCAGAACTTCTCGACAGTACGTCCTGGCGACATCAAGTACGAGGATGTCAACGGGGACAATGTCATAGACTCCAATGATGCGGTGGCCATCGGCTACAGCGCAAAGGCGCCTCAGATCTACTACAACTTCCATCTCGGGGCGGAGTGGAAAGGTCTCGGTTTCTATGCCCTCTTCCAGGGTGCGGCAAGGTACAGCGCCATGCTCAACACCAAGAGCATGTACTTCCCGCTTGTGGGAAACACGACCATCTCGCAGTATTACTACGACAACCGCTGGACACCGTCCACGCAGGATGCCAAGTTCCCGCGCCTGAGCAGCGAGAGCAATGCCAACAACTACCGCAACAACACGCTCTTCCTTGCTGACCGTTCGTTCCTGAAGCTCCGCAATCTCGAAGTTTACTACAAGCTTCCGGAGTCCCTGCTCGCGAAGACCAGGTTCGTCAAAGGATCGAAGTTCTACGTCCGTGGCAATGATCTTTTCTGTCTTGACCATCTGGATGTCAGCGACCCTGAGGCGTACGGCACGGCCCAGCTCTTCAGCAGCGTCGTCCTTGGACTCAGTCTCACATTCTAACAATTGCCGATATGAAACACAAGATAATCATCATATTTGCCTCAGCCCTGCTTGCCTCGTCCTGCGCCAAGCAGATGGACTACCACGAGTACAATATCTACGACAAGGACTACATCACCCTCAATTTCAGCAATGTCGGCGGATTCATGACGGACATCTACAACACGGTGCCGTATGATTTCGGCAACTTCAGCGGTGGGGCGATGCAGTCTTCCGCTACTGATGAAAGCGTCTACAGCCGCATGGGAAACGCCATTGAGGATTTCTACAACGGCGGCTGGAGTCCGTCCAATGCCAAGTCCACGATCTGGAGCAGCATGTACAAGGGAATTGCGACCTGCAATGATTTCCTTACTCAGATGCAGGGGCTCAAGTTCGACGATCTCGTGCTCAACGATGACTATAAGCAGCAGATGTACCGCTACGAGAACTACAAGTATGAGGCCCGCTTCATGCGTGCGTTCTTCTACTTCCTCCTCGTCAGGCAGTACGGCGGCGTGCCGATCGTGGGTGAGACTATGACTCCTCAGGAGATCAATGTCCTCTCCCGCTCGTCTTCGGACGAGGTCTTCAAGTATGTCATCGACGAGTGCCAGGCCATACAGGATCTGATCATAAAGGATTACGGCGACCTCGGGGACATGGCCCTGCCTACAGCCGAGACAGGACGTGCTGACAATCTCGCGGTCCTCGCTCTCAAGGCCAGGGCGGCCCTCTACTGGGCGAGTCCTCTCTTCAATCCGTCAGCTGACAAGGAGCGCTGGCGTACGGCGGCTCTCTATTACAAGGAGCTCGTCGCGGAGTGCGATGCCCGTGGGAAGGGACTTTCCGCCAAGTATGACGATCTCTGGAGCACCAACAACTACACTGATGCCGGCATAGTGAAAGAGATCATCTTCGCACGCCGCTACTATTCAAGCGCGAGCGGTGACAATCTGGTCGAGACCAGCAATTACCCTGTCGGAATCGAGGGTGGAGCCGGCGGCAACTGTCCTACGCAGAATCTTGTTGACGCTTATGACATGCTCAACGGCAAGTCCATCGATGAGGACGGGAGCGGCTATGACGAGGCCAATCCTTATGTCGGACGCGACCCCCGCTTCGCGATGACCGTGGCCTACAATGGTTCGCAATGGCCTACATATTCCGGAGCACCTCTGCTCCAGACATACGTGGGAGGAGCCAATGCGCAGCCTATCTCCGGCGGTACTCCGACGGGGTATTATCTCCGCAAACTCTGCCATGGGGAGATCTCTCTGGCTTCCAATGGACGTGTCAAGACGAATTTCCATTCTTATGTGCATTTCAGGATGGGCGGGATTTATCTCGACTATGCCGAAGCCGTCTTCCGTGCTCTCGGGAGCGCTGATGCCACCAGCTCCGAGTTCCCCGTCTCCGCCCGCGAACTTGTAAGCAGGACCCGCGTGCGCGTGGGTATGCCGGAACTCCCTGTCGGGCTCTCTTCCGAGGCTTTCTGGGAGAAGTACAAGAATGAGCGCATGGTCGAGCTGGCCTTCGAAGGGCACCGCTTCTGGGATGTCCGCCGCTGGAAAGAGGCCGACAAGTACTTCAAGAACATCGTGGAGATGAAGATCACCAAGCGCGATGACGGCAGTTTCAGCTATGAGCGTCAGAATGTCTCACGTCAGTGGGACGACAAGATGTACCTCTTCCCGATTCCGCAGACGGAGACCATGAAGAACCCTAACCTGGAGCAGAACCCGGGCTGGACAAGATAATATACGTTCCACCACAATGATATTCCGGAAGGGCCGCCCCGCGAGGGACGGCCTTTCTTCCTACTCTACGGGGCATATCCCCGAAGTTCACCGCGCCCCTTTACGGCGGTTGCACTCGCGGCACAGAAGCTGACAGTTGGAAGCCACGGTGCGTCCGCCGTCCCGCCATGGAGTGATATGGTCGGCTTCCATCTCATCGTAATCAATCACTTCCCCATGCCGAAAGCAGTCCGGGTTGGCACAATGACCATGCTGCCGCTCGTAAACTTCACGTTTTGTGTTTTCATCAAAAGCCCGGATGTCAAGGTGGTGCTCATCATGGTCGAATACATATTGGTAGATTCCGGATTTCTTCTTGACATCACTGTCCGCCATCAATTTCGACACCTCGGATTCAAGAGCGGCGGAGCCGTAGTTCCCACTGCCATAGCGGTTGTAAAGCCCACCCCAGTCTACACCTTTCATCTCCTTGCGGTATTTCGGAAAGAGGACGCTGACCCAGTCTATGACTTTCTTGAAATACAACCACAGCTCATTTGCATCACTGTCATGCTGATGTTTTGCCATGTAGATATCTATGTTGCCCTTTGAAATCCAACTTATTGCAGTCTCAAGGTAATCCTGCCGTATAGGCGTGCCAGTCAGGTATTTGCTTGCCATCGCATATGCCGGACAGCCGGTCTTGCTGAAATATTTTTTTGCATCTGACAGCCAGCTTCCGGAATAGACAGCGTTCCTCAACTCCTGCTCCGTAAGCTTCGCCCCGGCGATGTTAATTGTCTTGAACCATCCGAGTTTCTCGGAATCCGTCCCCTCGCAGACATATATCATCAACTTGTAGTTCAACAGCATATCCTTTTTGTCAGCGGCGAGATTGTGGAAGTACCGGAAATCGAAAGCGAAATCCCCGTTCACATATTGGCAAAGGGAAATTGTCCTCTGCTGTCCATCGATCACCTCATATCCCCCGTCGTCACGGACAGCCCAATACATGACATTGAGCGGAAAATCCTTGAAAACCGTATCGATCACTGCATTACGCTGTTTATCGTTGTAGACGAACTCCCGCTGGTATGGCGGACGTATATCGAGCCTTCCGCCATACCCGACCACTCCGGCCTCGGCATTGTCCCTGTACCCTGCGGTCAACTCTCTGACCGTCACTTCTTTAAGTTGTATTTTCATGATTTGTTTTGTTGTTTTCTGCGGATGAATAATCTTTTATAGAGTTTTTGCGAATCAATCATAGGCTGAGCGACTTTTGATGATGAGTTCCACAACCCATTGGAAAAACCTTTCCCCTCGCTTTCAGTTGCACCGATTATCTCGAACTGTTCCGGATTGTATTTGTAGAGAAACGTGATAGGCACTCCCATGACTCCATAATAGTCTGAAGGTATTTCATTGGTCTTCCCGACTTCAATAGCCTTGTAGTTCTCGTATTCGGGATAATCCTCAGGGGTATAATGCTTATAGAGAATCAACTCCTCATGTCTTTTGGCTATGTCCAGATTGGTAAACCAAGTTACTCCGGATACTCGTATCATACCCTCCCGGTGATCTCCTGCCGATGCGGTGTCTTCGTATTTGGAGTAAAAATGCCCGGCGCATCCCTTGAACCCGACTCCAAGCCACAATCTGTTCTGCTGTATGAGAGGGAATATTTCCTTGTAGGTTATGGCGTTCTGATGCCCTATTATCACGAACTTTTTGTCATATTTGATGAGCTGCGCCACATATTCGCGGAACAGGCTGAACGGAGGATTGGTCACCACGATGTCTGCTTCTTTGAGAAGTTCAATACACTCGGGACTGCGGAAGTCTCCGTCGGAGTGCTCAAATTCCCTGTAGGAAATCTGCTTGGCGTCCTCCACGCTGTTGCATCCGGGCGTTCCATCATATATGGCATAGACAGCGCGGTCGCACTCATTCATCGAAAAGAGATCCGGTTCGTTGTTCTTGTAGCAGGTGGTAATCAGGCGCTTGAGTCCAAGACTGCGGAAATTGAGCACGAAGTAGACTGAAAAATTGCTGACCCGAGGATCGTCGCAGTTGCAGAGCACGGTCTTGTCCTTGAAATGCTCTTTGTAGTGGCGTAGCTCGTTTTCGATGTCCGAGAGCTGCGTGTAGAATTCGTCTTTTTTCGCGCGGTTAGCCGCGTGGAGGCTTTCGTTTCCGGCCATGGTGAATGACAGTTTTTAGCATACTATCATTCACTCGGCGCGCTACATGGACTTCCGTTTCCGGTAAGGGAAACCCTCTCGGCCCCACTAAATGTCCTGTCCGCCGCCGGACGCAACAAAAAGGTGTGAGCTTCTTATTGCGTTTACCAAGGTAGCCTCGCGAGCACCTTCCCACCCAAACAAGTAACTCACACCCGAAATCGGGCGCGAGCATTGCACTTATTGGGTGAGGAGTTCTCATACGAGACGCTCCTGCTTATTATTTCTGCGGTTTATATGCGAAAAGATTGCGAGGCTTTCGGTAAACGCGAAATAATAGCAATGCTGCGTTATTATAATATGTCTTGTCAATCGGCCGCTTGCTTCCAGCCACTTGACGAGGTAAAGGTAGAAAATCTTGAGCAAAAAGCCAAGTTCGGTCATGGCACTATGGCCCGCAAAGGCCTCTATGGCAGGTGTGCATAACCGACGGGGCCTCCCAGGGTATGTCAGCCACGATCACCGCAGTCGGAGTGCTTCCAGATACAGCCGTCCACGACCGAGCTTGACGGATTGCCACCACCGCTAATCCCGTGCGCACGGGGATGTGCCACCATCCGGAGCACACTGGCGAGTCAAGGCACCATCTGGGGATATAAGGGCTACACAAAAAATCCCGCGACAGAAGCCGCGGGATCCGAAACTGCGTCAAAACTGGACTTATTCTCCGACGTGGAAAGCGACCCTGAGGTCTTCAACCTCCTTGTCGGTGATAGGATGTAGTTTGCCGGCAGGGGCAGCCATCACAAGGGACTTGGCGCTGAACTCCGCAACCTCGAGGCGGTCGAAGGCGTTGATCAGCGAGTCTGAAGCCACCACGATGGAGTCGTTGGCAAGCATGGCGCATGGACGGTCCTTGAACACCTCAGCCACCTTGGCAGGGTCGCTGTACTGTGAACCGAACGCGAACTTAGGCACGTCCTGAAGGAAAATCCAGCTCTCCGGAATGGTGCGGACATTGAACTCCGCGTCTGTGGTGCAGAAGCCCATCAGGGCCGGGCACTGCGTGAGCACGATGGCCTTCACCTTGGGATTGCGGCGGTAGATCTCGTAATGCAGGGCGGCGGCACGGCTCGGTTTCTTGCCGGCCTCGGCCATCCCGTCCTTGATCTGCACGATATCCTCCTCATCGATGTCCCAGCGCTGCACTCCGGTCGGGGTGATAAGGAAGTCGTTGTCCCTCCAGCGCATGGACACAGTGCCATAAGAACTGCTCATGAGGTGCTGGTCGCAGGCGCGCCGCACCATGCGGCAGATCTCGGACCTCAGGGCACGCTCATCTGAAGGATGGGTCACGTCCATGAAGTGCTGAAAATTCGGCTGATGCTTCTCGTGCATAAGTATCTGCTCTTCCGTAAGATACTTAGGCTCGCCGAGAGTCTTGGCGTTGAGGATGGTGCGGGCACAGAGCTCGAGGGTCTCGAAACGCTGGTATGCGTCCCCGATGTCCTCTCCGCAGAGCACCACTCCGTGGTTCTCCATGATCACGGCCTTGTATGCGGGGTTCTTCTCGAACTCGGCGGCGATGCTCCGGCCAAGAGCCTCGCTGCCCGGGACATCATACTTCGCAAAACCGATAGGGCCGCAGACGTCACGGGCCTGAGGGATGATGCTCGTGTCAGGGATCTGATGGATGACGCTGAAGGTCACGAGTCCAGGAGGATGGGCGTGGATGACGGCCCGCATCTTAGGACGGATCTTGTAGATCGCCCTGTGGAACGGATACTCGGACGAAGGACGGTGCGGGCCGACTATGGTGCCGTCAGCCTTGACGCACATGATGTCCTTGGCTGTCAATGAACCCTTGTCGATGCCGGCAGGGGTGATCCACATGTCGCCGTTGTCGTCCATTATGGACAGGTTGCCGCCGGAGGTCGTAGTCAGGCCTTCGCGGTAGATGCGCCCGATGATCAGAGCAAGCTGCTCCGCCGGGTGCATCAAATTTGTGTTAAGCTGTTTCATGTCAGCAGTTGATATTATTGGTTAACTATCAATTCAGCAAGTTCTTCCGGCCTTACACCGGCCAAATACGTCCCGACATCGAGCCGGCCCAGAGCCTCACGGACAGCCGCCTTGTCGAAGCGTATGCCTTTAAGCGCTCCGGACAGCCCTTCCGCAGGCTTGTCCCCGAGGAAATCCCCGGCGAAGCTGATGCCTGTCATGACACCACGGTCAACAGCCACGCTGACCTCAACGGTGCCGCAGGCAAGTTTTGCCTTGCGCGAGAAGCCGGCTTCGCGTGAATGTCCATAGACCCAGTCCCAGGTGGAGAATTTCTCTTTCGCCATACGCTCCACCTCAGCATAATCCTCCGGCCCCATCGGAATCTGTGCGTCCCCGCCAGAGAGGATGTCATGGAGGGCCGACTGAACCTCATCAAGGGACTTGAACTGTGGAAGATAATCCTTGAGATTGGCAACCCGGCTGCGGACCGAAGCGATGCCCTTGGCCTCCATCTTGGAGCCAGGCACGTCAAGGACTTTGGTAAGAGTGTCTATGTCAACATCATACATCAACGTACCGTGTACAATCTCACGGTCGCGCCAGACCCGGCGGGCATAGCCGGAAACCTTGTGTCCATCGACGAAGATGTCGTTGCGGCCGGTAAGTTCCGCATCCACGCCAAGCGAACGCAGAGCCCTCACAAAAGGCTCCGGAGTCACATTCTTGCCGATGAAAGTGTAGTTCATGTTCTGCAGGTCATGATACACGGCACCGCCCCCGGTCACCCGTCTGGCCAATGTAATCCCGTGAGAGTCAAGATAATCAAGATTGACTTCACTATAGGCGTTCTGGTTGAGACCTATGATGACAGCCGGGCGGTTTCTCCACAGATAGAAGAAATCCTCGTCCGAGCGGTACTGCTGGAGGCAGTACTCGTCAAAAGCCAGATTGAAATGCGGGTCAGTGGATGTGTTGACTGCGAACTTCATATAATACTACTACATTTCATTGCCCACCTTACGGGCTCTCTGCGGCTTGTCAAGGTTGATACCGTCGCTGACAGCGATTTCGACCAGGACATTCCAGCCGGCGCAAAGATACACATAAGGCTGCATTTCTCCACCATCCGGGACGACAATCGTCCGCTCAAAAGGAGTTTTCCCGGTGTCTATGGCCACAGTGTGCACTCCGGCACCTCCGAGCACGGAGAGGAACTTGTCGTATTCGCTCTCAATAGGGTTGACCAGGAAAACGATGTCGCCCTCCTGCATCACTTCTTCGATACCGTGCACGGCATAAGTACCCTCCAGCCAGTCACTCTTGCGGCGGGTTATCTCGTTGGTCTTGAGGGTAAGCTCCTCGGCCACACCATCGTTGTAACCGCAGAAATAAATGGTGTTAGCCCCTTTGGCCCACTCCACGACTTCAGGAGGCACAGGCAAAGTCAGAGCCGTCTCCAGTTTGACAGGCAGTCCGGAGAGAGCGGCCTTCATGTCCTTGCCGGCGAGATTCCAGAAAATGGACTCGCAGAAGAGTCCCTGTTCCACAACGCTCTTGGTGGCGGCCACGGCCTCTTCCCAGCCGCAGCCGAGCACATGGCCCCGCACGCAGGCCTTTTCTATCGGGGTGTCCGGATTGGCGCTCAATGAAAAGAACTCCCTATGCCCGGAAGCCTTGAGTTGCGAGGCAAGGGCGAGCGCCTCCTTGGTGCGCCCCGAGTTGGAATCCACAAGGACGGTATATCCGCTCAAATCGTAGAGTGCGGCCTGACGCGAGCCTTCAAGCTGGACATTTGCTGCCAAACCCCAGCCCAGAGAGCGGCGCCGCGCATTCTTGGCCGGCATTATCCGGGAGGAGCCCTCCCCTGAGAACATGATCCGGCCTGTCCGCCTGAGGGAATCGGCCACAAAATCCGCCGAAGACGGGTCAAACTTCTCCACCGTAGGGACGGTGCCCATCATCTCGCGCACGAGCGCATACTCGGAGTACTTCTTTTCTTTAAGGTTCATTGTCTATAGTGTCACTAGATTCTTATTCTTCTGAGCAGTTCCCTGTCCTCGGCCATCATGCTGTTGATCTGCTGCACGAAACTGTTCTGCTCAAGCGGACCGATGGCTGCGAGCATCTCCGCCTCGTTGCGGTAGGTCGCACGGCGGAACGGGTTGAGATAGTCCTTCTGCCGCGTGCGCCGCACTTGGTCACAGATATAGTCCTGATTGTACATTTCTTTTATTATGAACGTATTCCACATGCAGTCGCTGATATGATCCATCTCATAAAGATCACGCAACATCTGGATGGAGTGTACAAGTTTATCATGCGGATAGCGTTCCCAAAGCTCATCATACCGGCGGTGGATGGCATCCCAGCCGGCAAGCACTCCTGCCCCTATGTCGGCACGCAGCGCATCCACATCCGAAGTCTTCATGATCTGCCCTCCGAGATTGGTCCAGAGAGTCGTACGATTTCCCTCCACAAGAGGGTTGAGCGACGTCAGCTTCTCCTCCGGATGCTTCTCCATATAGCGCAGGACATTGGTCATGGCATAGTGAACTATCATGTCGCCATACGCTTCATAAGCCTTGCGTGGATGCCGGACAAGCACCTTGCGGGAACTCTTCTCCGTCCCCGGCGCGAGCACCTCCAGAGTATCAACCACCAGAGGATAATCCATGATCAGACGGCGGCCCCTCCCGCGCAGCTTTTCCGCATCGAGACCTTCCGCCTCTTTGCCAAGATACGCACGGGCTATCCATTCTTCCAGCAGGCCCCTGGCCTCGAAGACCTCCTCCATGCTGTCGGGGGCATAGGTATCGAACTCTATGTTCTGCACCTTCGTCACGCGCTTGTCGCGGGTCTGGTACTTCCAACTGTTGCGGGCAAGGGCATACATATTATATAACCACCAGAACGCCGGCACAATCTCAAGACGCCCCTCCGTCTCGTTGTTGCTCACCATGCTGAAAGGCAGCCTGATGTTCATCTCGGCAGGGTACGCCCCCTTCGCCAGAAGCACATAGGAGGCGAATACGGAAGAATGCTTGACGGATGTGCAGAGCCCCGGCCAGAAGCCGCGTCCGGCCACAACCTCGTTGTCGTTGGAGCGGCTGTTGTGGTTGGAGCCCACAGTAGCCCCGGCTGCCATGTTGGACTGCCCCATGAGGCACGAGGCGATGAGGAACGAGTTGTTGTGATGCTGCTCGTGTGCCGGGAAGATGAGGTTGTTGAGCACCTCGCAGCAGGAGATGGTGCTGTTGTCCCCGAGTATGGAGTCGATGACCCTGGCCCCGTACTTGAGGTTGCAGTTGGTCCCTATTATGAATTTTACCGCCGTGCAGCCGTAGAAGATGCGGCTCCCGTAACCCACGATGCCGTTGACCAGTATCACGTTCTCCCCTATCTGCGAAGGCTCGGCCTCGGAGGAGTTGATGGTGATGTTCTTGAGCTTGCTGGCGCCCTTGATGTAGCAGCATGGTCCCACCTTTACATCTTTGATGATCTGTGAAGTCTTGATGACGCAGCCGTCACCTACCGTGCCGTAATAGCCCCGACGGTGATCAGTCCCGGCCTGGGTAATCGCCCTGAGGCGCTCCTGCAACGGCGTGTCATCTATATATTTAGCCCAAAGGTAAGCGTCCGCGGTAATCATCCCGTCGAAAGGATAGACCTCGCGGCATCCGGTCTCGTTCATCACCTGGAGACGTACCCGCACGCTTTCCGGCTCTCCGTCCTTGATGATGCCGTTGCCGAACTTGGCATGGTCGGTGGTGCTCATTTCCTGGATGTTGAAGAGCATGCAGCGGTCACCTATAATATAATGGCTGAGATAGTGCACATCGTGTATGGCACAGTCATCACCTATGTCACATGAGTGGATGGAGGAGTTGCTGATCCCGACAGGAAGCCGGAGGTCGTGGAACTGCAGGCCGTTGTCGGACACGCGTCCGATGCGCACCGTGCCGTAGAACTTGTTGTTTTTGATGAGTTTGGGAAGGAACTCGTCCGTCACCCAGATGGTGTCCCAGCTGGAGGCGGTGTTGTCGTTCTTGACCAGACGTTCAATCTCATCACTGGTCAGATGCCGCCATCCGCCGTCCGGTACACGGACCTGACGGTTGCGGATATAATACTTGTCCTCCCCTTCGGGAAGGAATGACGGGTCAATCCAGCCGTTGATGAGTTTCTCCGGCGGCAGTACTGTTACTTTTTCCATAGTTTCCAAAAATACGAAAAAACACCGACATTCAAACCAGCGGCACCAGATACTTCTTCAATTCGGGGAAAGTGGGCAGATGACCGCCCGGGTAGCTTACGCCCCTCCCGGGATAGTGGAGCTCAAACTCGTCACCGCAGTGCACCAGCTCGTCCTGGAGGGCGAACATCCCGCGCGTCAATTCAATCTCGGGATTGTCCAGACAGTCGAACTGCACCCTCTCCAGAGCCTCATAGCGGGAGCAGATGTCCTCATCGATAAAAAAAGTGCGCTCACCGTCCGCACGCGGGGAAAGATACTCGTTCTCCCCTGTCTTCGTCCGCAGCAGGCGCGAGACATGGAAGTCCGGGTTCACCAGAATCTTGCGCGACCCGCGCAACTTCTGCGCCCAGAAACCCCCGAGCGACAGGCCGACCACCAGATCGGGTCTGACCTCATCCCGCAGCGCAAGCAGCATGGACAAGGCCGCATCCGGGTCAATGGGCACGTCGGGAGCCACAACTTCACAAGGCCGCAGCAGTATTCTCAGGGACGAGGCCATCTTGTAGGCACCCGATGATGCGAGGCCGTGGATGAAGAGAACTTTCATGGGAACAAATATAAGTAATCGTCAAAAAATAAGTTGCCCATCTTAGGCTATCTTTTCGGTCTATATTCCTTTTATCATCAGTCATGTGCCACCGGCACACTCCTTCTTCAAAAAGAAATCTATTCCCGAAAATCTTAGCCAAATATGCGGAAACTTACCTTTCTCCGCTTACAAAACAAAGAGTTCTCGTTTCACAACGAGAACTCTCGGCAATTCTAACCTAAAATTAAACCTATGAAAAAACTATTCGTGTGAGATTATTACAATATCCGTGCCACACTACTGCGCGTCGTCAAGTTTTATTGTAATTATTTTGACGTCCTGCTGAGGGCAGTCACGGGCATCTGTAGCCACGGATGCAATCTTGTCTATGACGTCAAAACCGTCTATGGTCTCCCCGAATACGGTATAGTCCCCGTCAAGCTGGGCGCAGGCCACAGGGTCCTGGACGATATAGAACTGCGAGCCGGATGACTCCTTGAGCGGATTGGCCGCATCTCCACGCCGCGCGGCTGCGAGTGCACCTTTCTTATGAGTGTATTCAGGGACGAACTCTGCCGGGACATTGTAGCCCGGACCACCGGTACCGAAGCGGCTCTTCTGGGCCGGATCCTTGCTGAGCGGGTCTCCGGTCTGGATCATGAAGCCGTTGATGACACGGTGGAAGAGTACCCCGTCATAAAACTTGCTGAGTGCAAGTTTCTCGAAATTCTCACGGTGCTTCGGGGTCTTGGAGTAAAGTTTGACCTTGATGACACCCATGCTTGTGATGATGTCAAACACCGGCTCCTCAGGGAGTTGTGCGATTTTTTCCATTATTCTCTGGTTTTGTTCTGCTGCTGCGATTGAGTCTGCGGCGGCCTGCTCAGCGGCTTTCTGCTCCGCTTTCTTGGCATTGTTGCCGCAACTGCACACAAGTGCCAAGGCACCGAGGCAGCAGAGGGTTTTTGTGATGAAATGTTTCATTGTACTATTGTTTTTTGATTCGATTTCCCATCAATCTTCTTGCCAGAGGCAGGCAATACACTGCGAGCAGCAGGGTGTTGAGAGCCAGGGTCAGCGGCACAGGCACATCGTCAGACAGCCTTCCCGGAAGCAAGGAGAGCGCATATAGAAGCATTGCCATGATGACATACTTCGCGATGGCACGCCAGTCGTAAGGTACCGGATAACGCCTGCGGCCTATGGCCCAGCTGAGCACCATGGCCGTGCCATAGCCGGCAAAACCTCCCCAGGCGCAGGCCCAATAGCCATATCCCGGCACGAAGAGCACGTTGACCGCTATCATCACGGCCGCGCCTATGGCGCTTATCACGGCACCCCACCAGGTCCGGTCGGTAAGCTTGTACCAGAACGAGAGGTTGAAATACACACCCATGAAGATCTCAGCCGCCATCACTATCGGCACCACCCCGAGCCCCTCCCAGTAGGAACGGCCCACGAAGTACTTGAGCAGCGGCATGTAGAACATCACCGCCAAGAAGGCCAGCAGGGTAAATATGATAAAGTACTTCATCCCGTCGGCAAGGGTCTGAGGGCTGTTGCGGTCCTTGCCGGAACCGAACACTATCGGCTCGTAGGCATAGCGGAACGCCTGGGTCAACAGGGACATGATCATCGCAATCTTGACGCAGGCCCCGTAGATGCCGAGCTGGACCATTCCCTCCTCCCCGGGCACAAGGCGCGGGTAGAGGATCTTGTCCGCCACCTGGTTGAGTATCCCCACCAGGCTCAGTATCAGCAGCGGCCAGGTATAACGCAGCATTCTTCGGGCCAGTGCCCTGTCAAAACCGTAGCGTATCCCCCTCAGTTCAGGGATAAAGAGCAGCATTACCACCGAAGTGCAGAGCAGGTTGGCGAAGAAAATCAGTCCCACTCCCCCGTTGAAACGACCGTACATTCCCTGCAAGGCCGGAACCTTGTCCAGCACGAGGAAGAGGAGCAGGTTGATGGCAATGCTCGGGATGATATATGCGAACTTCAGGGCCATGAAGCGCAGCGGCCTGTGCTGCTGGCGCAGACGGCTGAACATTATGGCCTGAAATGCATCGAGGGCGCTTATGATCGCGAAACAGCCTATGTACTCCGGATGATCGGAATAACCCATCGCGCAGGATATCGGACCAAGAAACGCAAATACCAGCAAGAGAAAAACCAGCCCGACAGACCCCACCATGCGCAGGGCGGTGCTGTACACCATCTTGCCGTCCTCCCCCTCCTTGCCGGCAAAGCGGAAGAAAGTGGTCTCCATCCCGAATGTAAGGACGGCGAGGAAGAGTGCCGTGTAGGCATAGAGGTTGGTGACGATGCCGTAGCCCCCGCTGCCGGCGGCTATCTTATAGGTATACAGGGGGACGAGCAGATAGTTGAGAAACCTGCCGACTATGCTGCTGAGCCCGTATATCGCAGTGTCCTTGGCCAGTGACTTGAGATTCATATCGTCTTATTGCGGGGAACTTCAAACACTTCCATGTCCTTTATCTGCCCGTCCTCAATCTTGAAGCGCAGGGCGGTCCGCATCACCTGCCAACCTTGCAGGCCGGCAGCTCCTGGATTGATATACAAGAGGTTGCGCTTGCTGTCCCGCATCACCTTGAGGATATGGGAATGCCCGCAGATGAAGACATCGGGACGGTAAGAGTCAATGAGTTCAGCCGCCTCGGGATAATAGTGGCCCGGAGAGCCGCCGATATGGGTCATCAGGATACGCATCCCCTGCTCTTCCATGTATTGGAAGAGGGGAAAACGGAACCTTATGTCCTGTCCGTCGCAGTTGCCGTACACCCCGACAAGGGGCTTGAAGGCTGCAATGCTGTCGGCAAAAGCCTCTCCGCCGCCAAAGTCTCCGGCGTGCCAAATGACATCGACGGGCTCAAAGAACTTCTTGAACCCGTCGCTGAACACACCATGGGTGTCGCTTATCAGTCCGACGAACATTATTGCTGTCCGGCGAGGTGCTTCTCCCAGGCCCAGGCCGAGGCAAGTGTCTCGTCCACGCTGCGCTGAGCCTTCCAGCCAAGCTCCTTTTCGGCCAGACCCGGGTCAGCCCACACTGCGGTCACATCGCCTGAGCGGCGCGGGGCGAACTTCCAGTTGAGCTTGACGCCGTTGACCTTCTCGAATGTCTTGATCAGTTCCAGCACGGATACAGGACGGCCGGTGCCGATGTTGAAGATCTCGTACTTCTCCTTCATCTTGCCCTCCACCATGCGGTCCACGGCGCAGACATGAGCCTTTGCCAGATCCACTATATCTATATAGTCGCGCAGGCAGGTGCCGTCAGGTGTCGGATAATCGTTGCCGAAGACGGAGAGGCACTCTCTCTTGCCGATGGCAGTCTGGGTAATGAACGGCACGAGGTTGTTAGGCACTCCGCGCGGAAGTTCGCCGATGAGGGCTGACGGATGGGCACCGATAGGGTTGAAATAGCGGAGAGCTATGCCTTTGATGCCAGGATAGGCGCGGACGGAGTCGCGCAGGATGTCCTCGCAGATCTGCTTGGTGTTGCCGTAAGGGGATGTCGCGCTCTGGCGCGGTGACTCCTCTGTCACAGGAAGCTTCTCCGGCTCACCATAGACAGTGGCGGAAGAGCTGAAAAGCACGTTGCAGCCTCCCTTGCGGTTGGCCACATCCACTATGTTGATGAATGAGAGAAGATTGTTGCGGTAGTATTTGAGAGGGTCGATGACCGACTCCCCGACAGCCTTGTAGGCCGCGAAATGGATGACCGCGTCTATCTTGTAGTCATCAAAGAGTTTCTCCACGGCGGCAAGGTCGCAGAAATCCATCTTGACAAACGGAGGGCGCTTGCCAAGGATGCGGCAGACGCCTTCGTAATTTGTCTCATCACAGTTGGACATGTTGTCGGCCACGACGACCTCGTAGCCGGCCTGCGAGAGCTCCACGGTCACGTGGCTCCCGATGAATCCGGCACCGCCGGAGACAAGAACTGTTTTTTTCATTGTGTCAGTAAGTTTCGGGACACAAATATGCTGATTTTTTTTGAATATCAGAACACTATGTCCCTTCCTTCATAGAAGTCAAGCAGGCGCGTCTGGAAAAGGCACTCGTAGCGGGCCTGGAGGAACTCGGACTTGGCCTTGAGATATGAATTCTTGGCATCGTTGTAGTCGGTGATGCCGGCCTTGCCCGCGAGGTACTTCTGTTCCGTCATCTCATAATACTGCTCGGCACTCAATGAAGACTCCCGGCTGCTGGAGTAACGGGCCTGCGAGGTGAGGGCGTTGTAGTATGCCTGCTGGATCTCCTTGTAGAGACTCTTCTTGGCGCTCTCAAGCTGGAGGGCGGAATTCTTGCGGTTGAGTTCCGCGTTGCGCACAGCGTTGCGGGTCGAGAAACGGGAGAAGATCGGGACATTCAGGGACAGCCCGACATACTGGCTGAAATTGTTGCGCAGCTGCTCACTGAAGCTCGGGGACTGCACATTGGAAGTGGTGTAATAGTTTGTGCCTATGCCTCCGCTGAGCGAGAGAGTGGGCAGATATGCTCCTTTAGCTTTCGCGATGCTGACATCGGCCGCCTCGACCTTTATGGAGGCCGAGAGCACGGCGGGCCGGATTCCGACAGCGATGCCGTATATTTCTTCAGGATCCGTAAGCAGCTGCGGCTCAAATGCCTCCACCTCCGGACGCACCACATCGAACCCGTCCGGAGAAGGGAGTTCAAGAAGCTGGGTCAAGTCAAGTTTGGAGAGCATGAGGTTGCCCTGCGCCTGCGTACGTGAGAGTTCGCTCTGGGCGAGGGTGGCTTTCTGTGCCGCCACTTCGGCATCACTCGCCTTGCCCGCATCGCGACGGGCCCGCACCTGCTCCAGAAGAGAAGCATCATGGGCCACCTGGTACTCGGCCACTTCGAGGATTTCCTGATTGTAGAGAATCTGGGCATAGGCCTGCGCCACCGCGACCCTTATGTCATCGCGGGCTTTCTCAAGATCCGCGGTGGCAGATGAGAGGTCAAGTTTGCCGAGTTTGATGCCGTTCACGATATCAAGCCCCTGAAATATCGGCATCTCCCCTCCTATGCTGAATGATGTCGAACTCGTATTGGAATTGGTGTATGTGTTGTCGGACGTGAGGCCTCGTCCGAAAGAGAAATTCTCTGATGCTGAGGCGCTGATGCCCGGGAGCATGCGGCTCTTGGCCGTATTGAGGTCCACTTCACGCTGTGAGACGGCAATGCTGTTCTGCTGCACGGATATGTTGTGTTCAAGCGCATAATCCACGCACTCGGCAAGACTCCACGGCGATGCCTGTGATGCCGCCGGCAGACAGGCGCAGACAAGGGAGGCCGCTGCTGAGAATATTTTCTTCATGGCTACTCGTTTTTGAGGATCTTCGGGCCGCGGACCTTGTCACCTGCTTTCAGCCCTGATTTGATCTCGATGTTGACTCCGTCGCTGAGCCCGACACTTACCGGAGTGCGGACAAACTCCTGCGGCGCCGTGAGCTTATAGACAAAGCAGCTGTCCCCCTCGAACACGAGGCTGCTCTCCGGCACACCGAGCACCCCGTCCGCCTCCTGCAGGACGACCTCGGCATTGGCGCTGTAGCCTGAGCGGATCTTGTAGCGGCTGTCGGTCTTGACGGCGGCCTTAATCTCGAACTGGTTGGTGCCGTTATTCTCCACGGCCTTCGGGGATATGTACTCCAGCACCGCTCCGGTACTGAATCCCGGCAATGCGCCGATGGTGATGAGGATGTCCATGCCCTCGGTGAGCGAACCGACCTCGGTCTCGTCTATGTTGCCATCGAAGATGAGGTCGGACATGTCGGCGACTGTGGCCACGGTGGTGCCATCGTTCATCGTGTTGGCCTGGATGACGGAGTTGCCGACCTTGACGGGTATGTCCAGGATGAGGCCGCTGATGGTGGACCTGACGAGAGTGGAGCTTCCCGTGGCGTTGGTGGAGGAGACGCCGTCACGTATGACTTCAAGCGCGTCCTGCGCTGCTGCCCGCTCCTCCTTGGCCTGGTTGTAGGACTGGACAACCTTCTCATACTCGTCAGCGCTTACCAGATTCTTGTCGTACAGGGTCTTTTCCCTCTCGAAGTCAGTCTTGGCCTGCGTCAGGTTGAGTTCAGCAAGCCTCACCCTCGACTCGGCGGAGCTGAGGGATGACATGTCTGGGATCACCTTGAGCCGGGCGATGATCTCGTTTTCCTTGACCATCTGGCCCGCTTCCTTGTAGAGCTCGGAGATGATGCCGTTGATCTGAGGCTTGATGTTGACCTCATTGCGCGGCTCGATCTTGCCCGTCACGACCGTGGAGCGCCGTATGTCCATGGTTTGGGCTTCCAATTCCTGGTACATGGTGATCTCGGGACGTGATTTCCTGAAAAGGAACACGAATGTCCCCGCCACGATCAGGGCGGCTATAGCCAGAAAGATGTACTTGACTGCCTTTTTCATATCTGTTTGATTTTTATTCGTCTCTCATCGCATCCACAGGTTTTATCTTCATCGCGCGGGATGCTGGCGCGAGGCCGGCGAGCACTCCGAGGAAAGTCAGCATGACCATAGCCCCCACCGCTGTCCAGAACCCTATCTGGAAGACGGCCTGATGTGAAGTCATGGCCTCCACCAGGCTGAGCATGAGCACTGAAAACACTATCCCGGAGACGCCCGAGGCCATGGTGAGCGAGATGCTCTCCATTATGATCTGCGACAATATGTCGGACGGGGTCGCCCCGATGGCTCGCCGTATGCCTATCTCGGTCGTGCGCTCGCGGACCGTCACCATCATGATGTTGCTCACACCGATGGCTCCGGCAAGTATAGTCCCCAGCCCGACAAGCAGAATCAGGAAGTTCACACCCCGGAAGAGATTGTCCACCAGAGAAAACATTTCCTCGGTGTTAAGCACGAAGAGTGCCTGCTTGTCAGCCGGGTTGAACTTATGGTAGCGGGCCGTCACCTCCCTCAAGGCCGGCTCAATCTCCGACATTCTCACCCCGGAACGGCCTGTAACGCAAATCATGTCAACGAAGTTGCCTCTGTGGTAGAGTTTCTGCACCACGCTGAAAGGCAGGATGATCGCGCTGTCGGAGTTGCCATTGATGCTGATGCTGCCAGAATTGTAATCCACACCTACTACCGTAAACCAGACTTGCCCTATCTTGATCCTCTTCCCGCACGGGTCACCTCCGTCCGGGAAGAGGGATGTGTAGACCCTTTTTCCGATCACACAGACTTTCCGTTCCTGAAGGACATCCGTCTCGTTGATATATCGGCCGTACTTTATCTTGGGCGTCTCTATCCCGGCATATTCGGAATTCACTCCTTTGATGCTGGCGCTGAAGCTGTTGATATCATGAGAAGCCGTCTGCCCCCACTGCGACACAATCGGTGTCACGATATCCAGCTCCGGGACGAGGGCTCGCAGGCGGGCGACATCATCCTGAGTGAACCACCATGCCCGCCCCTGCTTGAAGCCGAGGTACGGCTTGGTGGTCTTGGATGGCCATAGAATCGTGGTGTTGGTAGCAAAGCCCTCGAAATTTTTGGAGAGCATCTGTTTCATTCCGTGACCACCCCCAGCGAGGAACAGAAGCATGAAAATACCCCAGAACACCCCAAAGCCGGTCAAAAGGCTGCGGCTCTTGTTGCGAGTAAGGGAGTCGGATATCTCCTTGAATGTGTCTGCATCGAATCTCATTCCGCCCTGAGTGCTTCAATCGGTCTGACATTGGCGGCCCTGCGAGCAGGAGCAAGCCCGGCAAGCGTACCCGCTATTATGAGCAGCAGTGTGGCCTGCAAGGCGACATCCACCCCGACTGTGGGGTTGACGAACATGGCTATCTGCTGCCCCATGACTGATGCGGAGGCCTGCCCCACAGTCTTGTCCAGGACCTCACAGGCCACAAGCCCGAGCACCATCCCTATATATCCGAAAAACGCCGTGATGGCCACGCTCTCCGCCACTATAAGTTTCATTATGCTCCAAGGACGCGCCCCGATGGCCTTGCGGATGCCGAACTCGTGAGTCCGCTCCTTGACGGTGATGAGCATTATGTTGCTGACACCGACTATTCCGCTGAGCAGGGTAAAAAGCCCTATCACCCATAGAGCTATACGGATGATATGCCCACCTTTCTCCATCTGGAGACTCTCCGTAAATCGGTTCCATATCCATATTGCACTGTCGTCATCAGGCGCAGCCCCATGCCCGAGGTTGACAGCGGCCTTGTAGGACTTCTCAAACTCTTCGCTCTCCTCCAACGTCTTCAGCCCATGGAAAGTAAATGTCAGATCATCAATCTTGTTCCCCTTGGAGAAAATAGTCCTGACCGTAGAAAACGGAGCATAGAAACGATTGGACCCGTCCATCATGTCGACCTTGCTGATGCCCACGACAAGAAAAGAAAAGCCGTTTATTGTAACCCTCTTGCCTACAAGTCCTTCTGACGGTTTCCCGTCAAGAAGATCTTCAGCACGGTCCTGAGGAATCACGACCACCTTGCGCCTATCCCGGATATCTTTCTCATTGATAAAACGGCCATGGAGGATCTCGATTTTGTCCATGTCCTGACGCTCCGGATAATCACCCTCGATTGTGCCGGAGAATGAATTTGCCCCACAGACGACCGTAACCGATGACGACACAGTAGCCGTCACTTCGTCCACATGGTCCCGGAACAAAGCCCCGTTAGTGATATCAATGTCCCTCTCGTCCAATTCAATGCTTCGTCCGGCCTTCAAGCCACCATACGGCTTTGATGTCCAGCCGCCGCCGATCTGCATGGTGTTCACATTGATACCGGCGCTCCCGGCCATGAAGGAGTTGAGCAGCCCGTTGCCCGACCCGAGAAGCACGATGAGCATAAAGATGCCCCACGCCACGGCAAATCCGGTCAGACAGGTGCGCAGTTTGTTGCGGCGCACGCTTTCCCATATTTCGATGAAGATGTCTCTCATTTCATTATGGTACCTGCACCGAAAACTGAAGCGTGATGCTCCCTGTTATCCTCAATCTTCCCTATTATGCCATCCTTGATATGCACTATCTTGTCCGTGCAGTTGGCCACGCCGCTCTCGTGCGTCACCACTATGATTGTGACACCATTCTCCCGGTTGAGCCTGCCGAGAAGTTCCATCACCTCTTCCGAAGTCCTGGAATCCAGTGCCCCTGTCGGCTCATCGGCGAGTATTATCCGCGGGGTGGTTATCAGAGCACGGGCTATGGCGACTCTCTGCTTCTGTCCTCCGGACATCTCGTTTGGATAATGTGAGGCCCAGTCGGCTATGCCCAGACGGGAGAGGTATTCCATGGCGCGCTCGTGACGTGCCTTGCGGCTGACCCCCTGATAGAATAGCGGAAGTTCGACATTCTCCACCGCCGTCTTGAAACTTATCAGATTGAAAGACTGAAAGATAAAGCCTATCAAGCGGTTACGGTAATCCGCCGCCTGCCTCTCCGAGAGGTCCTTGATGAGCTGTCCGTCGATGCGGTATTCTCCGCTGTCGTAGTTGTCCAGGATGCCGAGAATATTGAGAAGCGTGGACTTCCCCGAGCCGGAAGCCCCCATGATGGAGACGAACTCCCCCTCCGCTATGCTCAAGTCTATCCCTTTGAGGACATGGAGAGGCTGCCCGTTGTTGTATGTCTTATTGACATCCTTGACTTCTATCAACATTCTCTATTGTGTTCTATTATACTAATACGCTGCAAAGGTATTTAAAAAATTTGCTTTTTCAAATGTTTACGGATTTTTTTGCGAGGCCAAGCGGTATTAAGGTTTGAAAAGATCCGACAAGGTCACCTCTGCATTCACTATCCTGCTGTATCCGGATTCTCCAAGTCCCATGGACGTGACCATGACCATAAGAACCGAGTGTGACGGCTTGTGGTTCTTGGAAGCACGGAACGCATCCAGTTTGTCCAGCAACTTCTTCTCATAATCTTCGGTTATGTAATAACGATTCTCTGAGAACTTCATCTCGCAAAGATAGTCTGTACGCTCATCCGGAGACGGTATCACCATATCCACCTGGACATTCCGTCCGGCCGGACACTGCCCTGTCCAACTGTAATCCCGCCCGACAGACTTTATCCTCAGGGCCTCACGTATCTGTTCAAGGTGACGGGAACACAACAGCTCAAATGTCCTTCCGCTCCAGTTCTCATATTCATGTGACCTCTGGAAATAGACCCAGTCCTTGCGCTGTCCGTTCTGCCCCACGAAATTCAGGTAGAACAACGTGAAGAAATCGCACAGCTGATAGACCGTCTCCTTGCGCTTCTTCCCGTAGCGGGAGAAAGAACGCACAATCCCGCATTCCTGCAGATTGTCCAGCATCCTGGTAAATGTCCCTCCGCCTTTGAGTTTCGTATCTTCGAGCAGTTCGGTCCTTGTCATGCCGTAGAACCTTCCGCCAAGCGAGCGCACGATATCTATGTATCTGTCAGCCGACTGGAACAGTCCGGTATAGACATCCCTGAACTCATGATCAATCGAGGCATTGCGGAAATAGAACTCATTGATATTCTGGCTCAATGTCCTGTCCGGACGGAAGCGGTCCATATAATATGGAATCCCGCCTATAGACATATAGCTCAAGGCTATTTCATAATCGGACATGTGGAAGCCCCGGCTCGAATAATACTGTCTGGACTCGGAAAGATTGAATGGTGACAGATACATCTTTTCCGTCAGGCGTCCATGAAGCCCACCATAATCCCTTATGATGTTGTCGAGCATCCAGCTTGTCGCGGACCCGCATACTATCAGAAAGATGTTTCTCTGCCGTGCCGCCCAGCTGTTCCAAAAATATCCGAGTTCCTCAACAAGTTCAGAGGATTTCGGCCCGGCCAACCAAGGAAGTTCATCTATGAACACGACTTTTCTGGAGTCCCCGCTCTGCGAGAGCAGTTTTTTAAGAAGGTCGAATGCGTCAAGCCAGTTATCCGGCTCCTTATAAGAGTCATCCAGACCGTAGTCCAGCAAACTGCGGTAAAAATGCCTTAGCTGCGTTTTCTTGTACATCGGTTCCTCTCCGTCATCACATTTTTTGAATGTTCCGACCACGGAAAAAGCCAGTTCATCCCGGAATGCCTCATCCACAAGATATGACTTGCCGACGCGACGACGTCCGTAAATCGCGAGAAACTCCGACTTGTCCGAGCGATAAAGCCTGTCGATTATTTCCAGTTCCCGCTTCCTGCCGATAATGTTTGCCGTATTCATGAGCCCTACATTTATTGGACAAATATAGCGCCGCGCACGGTATTTTCAAAGAATCTCAGCCAAAACAGATAAAAATATCGCATTTTGGCTGAGATTTCCCAATCTATCATTTTTCTTTTACTCGTCTTTAAATCAAAGCGTTACATATAAGGCTCCAAGGAATCTCAGCCAAAATCAGAAGATTTACTGCATTTTGGCTGAGATTCCGGATCAACTGCTATTCCGTGTCGGCCGATGCCTGCGCGGTAGCGGCCTTTTTGGAAGCGCCCTCAAAGTGGCTTGAGAATTCACAGCCGCAGAACGTCTGATTGTAAAAACCCTGCTCGCGGATTATCTCGCCGCGGCGTATCTGCAGGCCTCCCTTGCGCCAGTTCTGCGCCCACCAGATGATAGGTTCCGAATCCGGAAACGCGCTGTTGACCAGGTTGCATGCCCAGTCGCCGGCTGCGCTGACCTGGTCGAGATTCTTCCAGCGGGATGACGCAAGCGATGAAGTCACCACATGGATGTCGTGCGCCGATGCCCAGGCCGCCGCCCGGAAAAGACGGAAGCGGAAGCACTTGACACATCTCGGCCCCCGCTCCGGGGCTTTCTCCAGGCCGACGGCTACAGATTTGAGCCAGGCTTCATGATCATAGACATCATCGACCACCTCGACTCCCAGTGAGTCGCAATACCTGTGAAGCTCTTCCCTGCGATGGTCATACTCCTCCTGAGGAAAGATGTTGGAATTACTGAAAAAAACTACCGGAGTGATGCCGTTTGCAAGCATGCACTCTATGATTGCGCCGCTGCATGGTGCGCAACACGAATGAAGAAGCACCTTGTCTGCTCCTCCCGGAACTGTCAGTTGAAGCATTATTCAATGGATTTTATGTCTATAAGGTTGTTGAGTATCGCATAGACCGTCAAGCCGGCGACGGTCCTGATGCCAGTCTTGCGGCTGATGTTCTTGCGATGGGAAATGACTGTGTTGACAGAGATATTGTGCTTATCTGCTATCTCTTTGTTTATAAGTCCCTTGGCCACGCTCACCAGAATCTCCTTCTCACGTTCGGAAAGTTCGACCTGCCCCTCGTCGGACTGCGTGTCCCGGCCACGTTCCGCCTGAGGGAGCATCGGATTCTCCATGAGGCGGGCCAGTGGAACCAGCATATTGTCTTCTATATAGGTGTGCGAGCGGAGGTCGTTCTGAAGAGCGAACAGATATATCAGAAGCGATATGCGCCTGTCGTCATCGCACTCGTGGGGGAGGGACTTGAGCAAAAGGTTCTTGAGGTCGGAGAGTTTCTCGTCGATGTTGGAATGGTTCTCCTCGAAGCAGTCGATGCTGAATGAAGGGTCGTGCCTTCCGAGCATCAGATTCTGCACATATGGTATGACCGCACCCTCCTCATACTCGAAGTGACTCTTGAGTTCGGACTTATACTGGAGAAAGAAGTTCCACATGACCTGCTGCCTGTCTTTCCGGCACGGGGAAATCAGGGCTTCCATGGACACGGCTATGCTCTCCAATGCTTTCTTGAGATAATAGTCGTGCGAGCAGTGCAAGTACCGGAGCACATCCGCGACACTGCAACTGCGCAAATCCTCCGGAGAGGGGACGTAGTCAGGAGAAGAATACACCCTGCATATCATGATGACAGTGCGGGCATCGAGGCCATGCTGGACACAGATTTCAGAGATGGTTCTTTCCCCGAAACTGCCGACTATGCCGAGGCGGGAAAGAACCATAAGCAGGCCCGGGTTGGACTCCACGAGCTCTGACGCTTTCATATTGACGGAAAATGAATCCATACTCGACACAAATATAATAATCCCGCAGGAAAAAGAAAAAATTTCTTATTCTGCGGGACCGTTCACGATGCACGGACCAGGCCGGTCAGGGCAAGTCATAGACAAGAATCCGGCTGTCGGGCCAACTGCTGAGGCCATACAGCATATTTCCGTCAACGGCTATCGACATCACGCTCTCTCCAAGCACAATGTGCCGTTTCGGCGTGCCGTCCCAGCCATAGATTATCAGATGGTTACATTCATAGTTCGGAGAATCCGCGTTGTCGAACGGCTTCCCGGAATACAAAAGGTAGACATTGTCATTGTCCGAGGCTGGAGAACGGAAACAGCTTTTGCCACTCTTCGAGAAAGCAGTATATCCGTCTCCGCGGACAATCTCGGGCGGGTCAAACTCATATCGGCGGTATTCACTTAGTATGCCACCATCATCCAATGACGCAAAGGACAACGCGGCGGCATGGGATGTCGCGCAGCACACCTTGTCCCCGTCCGGGCTGACAGTAATGTGCGAGGAGACAAGGAACGAAAAATATCTGCTTTCATCCATTTCTTCCAACTCCTTATATTGTGGAGGGCCCACAAACGAGAGGACCTGCCCTTCTCTGCCGAGAGAAGCATACCAGACATCTTTACGCCCGGCCATGGTAGCAATCATCCCGTTACGGGAACTGACGATTTTCGCCGGAAATGAAAAGCTGTCCACGAAGCAGCCAAGGGTATCCATACAGGCCTTGCCCTCCCGCATTGATTTCTGAAGGTCGATATAAACAAGTGTCTTTGAAGATGACGGATCATATAACGTGACCCCGTCAAGATACGGAGCCATCATTGCGCCCACCATCTCCCTGGGGCCGCGGCCTTTTGAGACAAGCTCAAGATGCTCACCTGTATTTTCATCTATGATAATCAAATGTTTGCTGCCACCATTGTCCGTAACGGCAAGGCAGTTCCCGCTTTTTGCGATACCCACCGGCTGAAGAATATCATAGGTGGCGAGGTCTATCGTCGATTTCGGCGTCAGATTCTCTTGCTTGAGGTTCAGCGAGGACAGATAATCATTTTCGTGAGCACATCCGAAAAGAAAGATTGCCGCAGAGAATAGAAAGACGACACGCATGGTTTTGATTTATATGGTTTACTCGCAAATATAGCGATTAATTCATAACATCAAAAAATCCACAAAGAAAAAGAAGGTGGCTCCATTACACCACAAACTATCCACACTACCCCGCCGCCCAAAGGTTGGGGTATTTTTCATGCTTTTCTCCCCTACCTTGGACGGCTGGAGAGGACTTTACCTACGCCACGGGGACATTGACCGTCTCAGCCCCGCCTGTCTTTGTGGTGACAAAGGTCAGCCGCAGCGCAGCCGTTGCAACCGCTGCACCGCGAACTGCCGCAGCATCCGCCCCCGCGCCCCTTTCCCCTGAAGGTCCGGAGCGCGAGTAGGAGTGCCGCGAGCACCAATACAAGTATGATTATAGAAGCGATGTTCATACGAAAAGCCCTGCGACCAAATAGGAGAGCCAGGCACAGAAATAAGCTATAAGGCACTGGAACACAACCATCCCGAAGGCCGTCTTTCCCCCAAGTTCACGGCGCACCGCAGCGATGGTGGCCACGCACGGAGTATAGAGCAGGCAGAATGCGAGCATCGGCACAGCCGTAAGCGGAGTGAGCACCGAGGCCGCTCCCAGCACGGTAAGGGTCGAAACGACACTTTCCTTGGCGAGGAAACCGCAGATCAGAGCCGTCACTATCCTCCAGTCACCCAGACCGATAGGGGCAAACAACGGGGCTATCACCCCCGCGATGGCGGCAAGCATGCTGTCCTTGGCATCGACCAGGTTGAGCCTAAAATCAAAAGACTGGAGAAACCAGATGACAATCGAAGCCACGAAAATCACTGTGAACGCCCTCTGCAGGAAATCCTTGGTCTTGTCCCAGAGCAGATGTCCCACGTTCTTGGCCCCCGGCATGCGGTAATTCGGAAGTTCAAGGACAAACGGAGCAGGCTCGCCGGAATGCGGCAACATCTTGGCGCATAGCGCTACAATTACACCGACCAGTATGGCAGAGAGGTAGAGTATCACCAGCACCAGCCCGCCGTGCCCCGGGAAGAACGCACTGGTGAGGAACGCATAGATAGGTATCTTGGCCGAGCAGCTCATGAACGGGGTGAGCAGGACCGTCATCCTCCTGTCCCGGGCGGACGAGAGCGTGCGCGTGGCCATGACTGCCGGCACTGAGCAGCCGAAACCTATCAGCAGCGGCACGATGCTCCGGCCGCTGAGACCTATCTTACGGAGAATCTTGTCACTGACAAACGCCACACGTGCCATGTAGCCGCTGTCCTCAAGCAGGGAGAGGAAGAAAAACAGGATGACGATGACCGGCACGAAGCTCAACACCGTGCCGACACCCCCGAACACGCCGTCAACAACCAGTCCCCTCACAGCCGGGGCCACATCAAGCTTCTGCATCCCGGCATCACAGGCGGCGGAAATCCAGTCAATGCCCTTCTGGAGCAGATCCTGAAGCGGCGCACCCAGCACATCCACCGAAAGCCAGATCACCAATGATATGACAACCAAGAAGATAGGTATAGCTGTCCACTTGCCCGTAAGCACCTTGTCGATAGAGCGGCTCCTTCTGTACTCCTTGCTCTCATGCGGCTTCACCACGGTCTTGGCGCACAGCCTGCGGATAAAAGAGAAACGCATGTCCGCCATCGCGGCACAGCGGTCAAGCCCCCTCTCCTGCTCCATCTGCACTATGATGTGCTCTATCATCTCTTTCTCGTTTTCCGACAACTCAAGAGCCGTGATTATGGCCTCGTCACCCTCGACTATGCGGCTCGCCGCAAAACGTATCGGGATACCGGCACGGTCAGCGTGATCCTGGACAAGATGCATTATTCCATGCAGGCAGCGGTGCACCGCGCCCCCGTATTCCTTGGGGTCGCAGAAATCCTGGCGGGCAGGTTTCTCCTGGTACCTAGCCACATGCAGGGCATGGTCCACAAGTTCCTGGATACCTTCTCCCTTTGCCGCCGAGATCGGCACGACCGGCAGGCCGAGTATCGCCTCCATCTCGTTGACATTGATGGAGCCGCCGTTGCCCCGGACCTCATCCATCATATTGAGGGCCAGCACCATCGGGACATCGAGTTCCATGAGCTGCATGGTGAGGTAGAGGTTGCGCTCTATATTGCTGGCATCCACGATGTTGATGATGCCTGTCGGCTTCTGGTCGAGTATGAACTGACGCGAGACTATCTCTTCCGAAGAATACGGGGAGAGGGAATAGATGCCGGGGAGATCTGTGATCCGCGTCTGAGGATAGCCTTTTATGACACCATCTTTGCGGTCAACGGTCACGCCCGGGAAATTGCCTACATGCTGGTTGGAACCGGTCAGCTGATTGAAAAGGGTGGTCTTGCCGCAATTCTGGTTGCCGGCAAGGGCGAAGGTCAGAACCGCATCTTTCGGGAGCGGAGTCTCATCGCCCGTGTGGTACTTCCCGCCTTCTCCGAGTCCGGGATGGGCATCCTCGCCGCCATAGAGCCAGCTGTCATCACGCGACTCAGCCTTGTCCTCGGCGGGACCATCCACCGGACTTATCTCGATGCGTGCGGCATCAGCCTTGCGCAATGTGAGAGTGTAACTGTCTATGAGCAATTCCATCGGATCGCCAAGAGGCGCCAGTTTGGTCAACGTAACCTCCTGCCCCGGGATCACTCCCATGTCAAGAAAATGCTGTCGCAGAGAGCCATCGCCCCCTACGGTCTTGATAATGGCCGTCTTACCTGTTTCAAGCTTGTCAAGTGTCATCTCATGTACTTTGTTTCCAGTCTACAAATATGGAAATAGATGCACGGCGGCGCAATCCCCAAAAGTGATGATTCAGAGGAAGAAGTTTGAAATTTCAGATTTTCCGCACAGAAAAATTTGCAATTAAATAAATTCTGCATAACTTTGCAGTCCCAAAGTAATGCGGACGTGGTGAAATGGTAGACACGCTACTTTGAGGGGGTAGTGGGCGTTGGCCTGTGTGAGTTCGAGTCTCACCGTCCGCACAAAAAAGACAGTCTCTTTCGAGGCTGTCTTTTTTTGTACTGCTACGGTGTGAGGCCAGCGTCAGTGAGCCCTGAAGTTCCACTTGGAGTTGTCGCTGCCCATGTCGAACTTGCCGAGAGCCGGGGTGCTGTCGGCGATGGAGATGAGAGCATATTTCTCATCCGTACCAGGGACGCTCTTAGGCATTATACGGTAGGTGCCGTCAGTGAGCTGCTCTATCCTCCAGAGCTGCTCGGCCGCTCCGGTGAACTGAGGAACGGTCACAAGTTCCGCACCTTCTGCAGCCGCTAAAGCACGCTCGGTGCCTTCGATCACGATCTTATAATAAGGAGCGCCGAGGTATCCTCCGGCATCCGGGACAGCCGTGACGGTCCACTTCTGATGAGGTCGGAACATGTAGTCGCCGATACGGACATCGATATTGCCCTCCGGCCAAGTCCCGATAACATCTTCGAGTTTCTGGTCTTCGATGATGACCTCCGGCTCGTCGTTGTTGCGCCAGAAGCCGCGCATTCCGCCAGCCATACGGACGAAGTCCACGGCAAGTTCAAGGGCGTAGCCCCTGCGCTCGGACTCGATCTCGTAGGTGCCGTCCTTGAAAAGCTCTCCGGCCACAGGCCAGTCGTTCTTCCAGAGCAGCGGACGGATGCCGAGCACGCTGCGGCCGCTCCTGTCAAGGTCAGCCTCGAAGTGGCAGGACATCTTCTCCACGCCCTCTTCTTCGATGTAGCGTCCGAAATGTCCCGGGCCGGTGACCCTGTCGTGCGCCGCAAGCACCATCTTGCCGCCTCCGCGGAGCATGTCGCGCCCCACGTTGTCAAGATAAGGCCCGGTGACCTTGCGCGAACGACCCACTACTATATTGTAGGTTGAATTTGCCCCGTCGCAGCAGGTGCCGTGGGTACCGAGAAGGTAGTACCAGCCGTTGCGGTACATAAGAGTCGTGGCTTCACAGTCGATGGCTACGTTTACCGGCTCGTTGCCCTCAACCCTCGCACCGGTAGCAGGGTCGAGCTCCACAAGACGGATGAAGCCGAAATATGTGCCGTAAGTGAGCCACAGCCTGCCGTCAGTCGGATCAAGCAGGAGACCCGCGTCAATAGCATCGCAGTCCTCATCCACGAGGGAACTGGCGACCTCGATTGGCTCAGTGTATTTGAAATCCGGAGAATTCGGATCAAGTGTCTTGTTCCACATCGTCAGCACTCTGCCTGCATGTCCACCGCCAAGTCCGCCTCCGGTCGCACTGTATGCGATGAGATAACGGTCTCCGATCTTGATGGCGTCAGGCGCAGCGCCGCCGCCCGGGCGCACGGCACCTCCGTTCCAGAGCCAGCCGTCCTCGGAGATCAGGCCTCCGCCGCCGGTGCCGAAAGTATAATATTTGCCGTCACAGAGCATTATCGTGGACGGGTCATGGATAAACGGTTTGCCGCTGCGGGAAGTGCTGCTCTGGGCAGAGGCCACACCGGACATGGACACCAAAGAGGCGAGGGCTACAGCCCCCATCAGTATTTTTTTCATCGTAAGGGTATGCTTATTTGTTGGATATGGTTATGTTCTTGACCGGATTGAGGTCGGCATCAAGGAAGCGCACGCAGAAGTCGCTCATTCCCGGACCGTTGATCACCGCGCCGCGGAGGATGTTCTTGCCTTTCTTGAGGGTGATTTTTCCGGACATGCCGTCGTCCATCACCATGCGCCTGTCTCCAGAGAGAAGGAGAACCTCTTCTCCGTTGAGCCACCACATTGAAGCGGAGTTGGAGCCGGCGGAAAGCCTTACTTCCATATCCTCTGGGCAGTTGATGACCGTCACGGCCCAGAACAGCACCCCGTAGACATCCGTTTTGAGATTGCTTGCGAAGCGGAACAGCTTCACATTATACAACTTGCTGTCAAAGGCATGCCAGGTGAGGCTTTGTTTTCCGACCTTGACTTTGGAGCCCGGTTTAGGCACGGCGGTGAACTGTCCCGGGAAATACTCGGTGTAGAACGCCTCGCGCAGGTAACTGTCCGTAAAGACGGTATTGGTTCGGTTGGGTTTGCTGATAGGCTCAAGCAAGAGCCAGCGGCCTATGAAACCATCAGCATCCGGGGTCACCTCGGCGGATGTCATGAAGTAGTTCTCGAGGGCAGTGTCTCCCTCTTGGGCGAAAGCGCCGCTACAGCACAATGTGGCGAGCAGGGAGGTTGCGAAAATGAATTTTCTGATACTTGTCATCGGTATTAGTGTTTTGGTGCAAATATACCGTAGACACGCCTAAAACAAGGATTCCGGTGTATCAGAAATTTTTGTCAGACGTTCTTATCGCCTTATTGGCGCAGGAACGCTCCCTTTCTCCGGGATTCCTTGCGCAGGCGGCGAAGTTCCGGGATACGGGCGCGCAGTTCCGGGATGAAGCGGAGCGGGATGAGGGAAAAATTCTTGAGCGACATGCCGGCAAGTTCAAACGGCCATGCCAGTCTCCTCCACAGCCAGCAACGCCCTGGGTCACTGAGCCGGACCACGACGGCGATGCACTTCAGCCTCATCCTCTTCTCCCGAGGTGTTTTCCTGCCGGCGCGGTCGTGGACAGCCTTCGCAGCCGGGACAACTCCGCAGCGCAGTCCCCTCCAGTGCAGACGGTCGATATAATTGTCATCCTCCCCGTACTGGCTGAACGCGGGTGAAAAACCGCCGACAATCTCAAGAGCCCTTCGCGAGACGAGCCAGTGCGCCGCCATCACGAACGGGACATCCACCACCAGCCGCGAGTCCGGAGCCACAACTGCGGCAGCCTTCAGATAACGGGAGCATTTACGGGCAAACTGTGCGTCAAGCCGCCCGGAAGCATCGTTCTGCACCGGGCTCAAAATACCGAAGTCAGGACGGGCCGCAGCCACAAGGGTCGAGATGGTGTCCTTTTCGACCCAGGCGTCCTGATTAAGAAGGTAGGCAAAATCATATCCCCGCTCCAAGGCAAGGCGCAACCCGATATTGTTGGCCGCTCCGAAGCCGGGATTGCCGTCGGAGAGAATCAGCTCCGCTTCCGGGAAACGCTCCTGGACAAATTCGCGTGTCCCGTCGGTGGAGCCGTTGTCCACGACAAGGACATCAGGACGCAAGCGGCTGCCGAAAAGACTTCCGAGACACTTGTCCACCCACCGCATCGCATTGTAGGTCACGACTATAGCCAACACCTTCGCCATATATATTATTCTTGATCCTTAATTTCCAGCAATGTCCGTTCGTAGACCTCCTGCAACTGATAACTTGCCACACCTAAAGGAGTAGTGATACCGCGCAGAGACCATTCCACAACAGATGAATCCTTGTCTTTGCAAAGAAGAATGCCAATGCTTGGATTGTCTCCATCACCTCTAAGCAATTCATCAGCAGCCGAAACGTAGAAATTCAATTTACCAATGAACTCAGGTATAAAATCCACTATTTTCAGTTCTATCACCACATAGCATTTCAGACGGGTATGATAGAAAACCATGTCGGGGAAGTAAGACTTTCCGCTTGGCGTGTCAAGTTCCATCTGCCGACCGACATAAGCAAACCCTTTACCCAGTTCCAAAAGAAAACGGGTGATGTTTGTGGCTAATTTATTCTCCAAATCCATTTCACTGAACTTGTTTGGCAACGAGAAGAAATCCAACTTGTAAGGATCCTTTATAATTTCTGTTGCCAATGCGTTTTGTGATCGTGGCAGCGCAATATCAAAGTTATTCACTGACTTGCCTGCATGTTCGTATAGTTGAGCCTTGATCACATTCTCCAACTCTGTACGGCTCATATTGCTTTCAACCACCTTGTTAAGATAGAACATTGCGGCGTTTATCGTGTCGCACTTGGAAACAATGACCGTTTGGTGCCTCCAAGGCACACAGAGCAGAATCTCCGGGACAGGAGTATTGGAATTATCCACCTTCTGTATTTGTCCACCAGCTTGGTGGACAAATTCTATTTGGCTTGAATAGAACGCGAACCATCGTTTGATATCATACAAGTTGGTTCTGGAAAAGCCCTCACTCTGAGGGAATTCTGAGCGCATATCAAGACTGAGTCTGTCAATAACCTTTGCTCCCCACTTATATTGTCTCTGCTTCTCGCAAATGTCCTCTCCCAAACTCCAGTAGAATTTGAGCATTTCCTTATTCACTTTGACGGCAGCTTTAAGTTGTGCCATACGGAAGCGTTTTTTCAAGCCGGACAACCACTTGACATAGTTTTTATCAGCCATGAAAGAATCGCTATTCACGAACTGCGGTATGTTGTTCTTTTCTGCCATATTACTTACACATGTTCAAGCGACATCACCGTACTGCCCTGAAAGTCTGAACCCACTTCGTCGCGTTGTAGGTCACGACTATAGCAAGAACTTTCGGCATCTGTCAATCGGAATATCTGATGAATATCTCTTTCGGGCTGCGGCGGGTGAAGATGCTGCGGCAGATGTTGCGGAAAGTCAGCTTCTTGATGCGGTTCTGCTCCGAGGGGCGGAGACGGCAGCGAAGCGCAGCCTTAATGTATTTGGAAAATTCCGCTGTCCACACCCCGAGGGCAAGTGCGAAATACTTGAGCGGCGAGCCTCCGCTGAAGAAGATGAGGGAGCCGCGGACGGCCGAAGGCCGTACGGCAGGCGAAAGCCTGCCGGCGGTGGTGCGCCACTTGTGCACCACCGCCACCGCGGCATCCACATACACGCCGTATCCCCTGCTGCGGGCCAGCGTGGAGAGGGCGATGTCCTCCGGCGTGAAGAAATAGCGCTCATCAAACCACCCGAGCTCGCGGAATATCTCCGTCCTTATCAGGAACGCGGCCCCCGAAATATTGGATGTGCGGAACACCTGCCCCGTGAGCGGGGTCCTCCCGACCGTATCATCCTTCGGCTCAGAATGCAGATGCCACTGCTGAAGGACATAATTGCGTGCAGGATACGGTGGCCTCCCGCAGAGCTGGAGCGAAAGATCAGCATTGACAAGGCGCGGGGTCACGATGGCGGCACTCTCCGGAAGCCTTCCGAAGTCGGCTACGAGAGCCCCGATGACATCCTCGCGGATTTCGGTATCGTCATTGAGGATAAAGCAGAACCTGCCCCGGGCACGACGAAGGGCCAGATTGTTGTTCTCCGAAAAGCCGCGCGTCTCCCTACTCTCTATAAACTCCACCCAAGGGAAATCAGCCCGGGCCTTCGCCAGATTGTCTCCCGAAAAACGGTATGCTACCACGAGAGTCTCATAAGAGACGGACACAGTATGCTCCCTAAGGCTGCGCAGACAGGGATACAGATTATCTAGCCTGTCCATGCAGACTATGACTATACTCACCTCCGGGGCCGTCGCCATATCACAAAAGGCCCTCCGGCAGGTCAAGGTCCAGAGTCCGCGACTGCGGATCCGCCGAGATTATAAAGTCCTCGTGAAGAGGGAGCAAAGCATCCCCCACATAGATACAAAAATTGCCCGGTATAGGTTCTATGTCAGTCACTTCTCCAAGCTTCTCGCCCCGGCAGAGCACAGTCCAGCCTATGATGTCCGTCCCGGCATCTTCCTCTGTCTCGCCTTCCATCCAGACATCTCTCCCCACCATTTCTTCTGCGTCCGCAAGATCAAGAACATCATTGAGATGCACTATGGCCTTGGACGAGCCTTTGGCCTGGATGTCCTGAAAAAAGAAAGGAACCGGCAGTCCATCGAATTCGATGAACACCGGTTCCTTGAGGTCGATTTCCTCCACATCGATGTCGAAAAGCCCAATCAGGAGTCCGCCATCGGTGCCGTTGGATTTAAGAATCTTTGCGATCCTCAGCATTACGCCTCGGCCGGAGCTTCAGCGGCCTCCTCTGCAGGAGCCTCAGCCTGTGCAGCTGCGGCAGCCTCGGCGGCCTGCTTTGCGGCGAGCTCCTCAGCCTTCTTGCGGAGAGCCTCGGCGCGTGCCTCGTTCACCTTGACTTCCTCAGCCTTGGCAGCCTTCTTGGCCTCGATGTCGCTGTTTTTGAGAGCGTTCTTCTTGGCGTCGATCTTGGCGTCGCGCTGAGCCTTCCAGTCGTTCCACTTCTTGTCGGCCTCAGCCTGGGTGAGAGCACCCTTGGCTACACCGCCGTCGAGGTGATGACGGAGAAGCACTCCCTCATAAGAGAGGATGCGGCGGGCAGTGAGAGTCGGCTCTGCACCTACCTTGATCCATGCAAGTGCGCGCTCTGCATTGAGAACGATGGTCGCAGGGTTGGTGTTAGGGTTGTAAGAACCGATCTGCTCGATGAAGCGACCGTCACGTGGTGAATGAGAATCTGCCACTACAATGTGGAAGAATGCGAAATTCTTCTTTCCGTGGCGCTGCAAGCGAATTTTAACAGCCATTGTGAATCTGTTTTTAAAAAATTAAACCTTAATTGTCCCTACCCGAGGGACACGAGGGGCAAAGATAGTGATTATTTATTTATGCGGCAAATATCTGAGGCCCGGATGGTTGCGGCTGTTCTGCGCCCGCGGCAGGAGGTAGTCCCTCGGAATTCCGCAACGGCGCAAACAGGGCATGAGAGAAAGCTGGTCCCTGCGCGCTATGCTCATCACGCACCGCCACCACATCCCGTCCAACACTATGACTTCCGCATCATTGTGCTGACGGAATATTATGTTGTTCTCCATCAAGCCGGAGCCCCCGCGCATCCCATGGAGATACTGCCAGACCCAGACTTTCAACAGCTGCGGAGCAGATATATAGTGCATATTGTAGCACATCCTGGCCTCCTGAAACACATCTGTCCTGCTGGGATGCGCCACTCCGCTGTATTTCACACCGGCGGCTTCCTTGATGCGCACAGCACGCCACAGAGAATCATCAAGCACCTCGATATTGCCGTCAATCCACAGGGATGCGTCATAATCAGACAGCAGTATATGAGGATGCATCTTCGGGTAACGTGACCTCAAACCGGGATCGCTTATGCCGCAGTCAAATTCGCATATCTGCCATACCCCGACCTTCTCTGCAGTCTTCTCGCCCTTTCCCACAAAGCAGACATAATCGAAGTCCGCCGCAGGCTCCGCAGGCTGGAGAAGAGTATCATACCCACCTATTATACAAGTATATACAACAGTTTTCATCTTATCTTGTAAAGTTCACCGATACGAAAATCGGCCTCATCAGGTTCAAAAGGCACAAGCCCGCTCCAGTGATAAAATGTATATTCCCCGAAATAGACCCGACCGTCTATCTCATAAAAGTCCATCCTCACCTGCGGGATGCCGTGTGAGAGTGTCGCGGCAAGAATTTTCATATTCTCAAAATGCTCCGGGCGCGCAGGAGGCACCGGGGCGTTGGGATGCCCGTTGCGTATGTCGAGATGCCGCCAATCCATGTCGAAGAAGTCGAACTTTGTCTCTTCCGTCCTGTCGGCCCTGTCTGAAGCCACGAACATCAGCTCCGGCATGCCATTGAAACAGAAGAACTTATAGTCCCGGATGTCTTCTCCCATATATTTCTCCGCTATGATTCTCGGGCGTATGCCCTTATAGGCCCACTCCCGGTCACGCATCCAATATCTCTTGCCCATACACTCCCTCAACCTCCGGCAGGCACCGGACCTGTCAAATGATTTTTTGTCCATACACACCATCGTGCTACCGCTGTCGTGGGTGCATTTGAGAACAAAGCGCTCCGGGAGAGAATCCCAGTCTATGTCCTCAACCCTTTCCCAAACGCCAAGCGTCGGGATGACGTGTTCCTCCCCTATCAGTTCCGCCACGTGGGACTTGACCTCCGCCTTGTCGGCCAGGACATGATACAGCGGATTGTGGTCATGGAGCTTCTGCCACTGGAGTTTCTCCGTGTATCTGAGGGGGTTGCGAAGATCCGGACGGCGTCCCATAGCCTCGAAATATGAGTCTTCTATGGCGATCTTGTCAGGGAAATGCCCGCGTCCGAATTTCCTCGTGACGAACGCCCTCTCCCCCGGAGTAAGTGCCACCACAAACACCGACACTGCCATGGATCCCCATGCTGCAAGGCACACCAGCAAAACCCTTACAAACCCGGACGGAAGGAAGTGATGCACCAGACATGGCAGGACAAGCGAGACGGCGCTCACCGCAGCAAGCGGCAGAACCACAGACCGGAAGAACCTCCCGAGAGGAAAGCCTGTCCGTGAGCGGACAAGCAAGAGCCGCAGCACCAGCACGGCGAAATATATCACGATGAACACCGCATACGCCCACCATGCCGGGGCACCCGCCTTGAAAGCAAGCCACACCAGAGGAAGACACATATATGACACCAGTCCCGTAACAAGATAGTATTTACGGACTTTCCCGGATGCTAGAACCAATGTCAACAGCGAATTTCCCGTCAGATCCACAAGAAGCCCTCCCAGGGACAACTTCACAAACTGAGCGGCCATCGCCGGCACCTCAACAAGCCAAATCCCGAGCACTGTCTCCGCCTCGAAAAGCAGCGGGATGAAGAAAGCCAATATCACCAGATACGAATACTTTGCACCTTTGCGGACAAGTTCAAAACTGTATTCCTTATCTCCAGACGCCCAGGACTTGGTAATCTGCGGGTTGATGGCAGTCAGAAAATTGGAGACGAACTGCCGCGCTATGCCCTCCACTTGTGCGGCCACCCCTCGGGCAGCATTGACAGCCACACCGAAGAAGAGATTGACAACAAGATTGACCCCCTGCGTATTGAACACATAAGCGCTCGTCCCGAAAAAACTCCATCCCGCAAACCCGGACATCTCCCTGACCAGAGGCCAGTCCACCGCCAGCCTGCCACGGCTCTCGGGAAAATGCCTGCGGCAATACAGGGAATACGCGCTGCGCACCACCACGGCCACGGCGAGCATCAGCAAGGCGTAAGTCTCAAGCTTGTCGAACACAGAGACATACAGAAGCAGAGCCACCATGAGCTTGAGTCCGGCCTCGACAAGGCTGATGATGGCAAACGCCGACATCTTCTCATGCGAGACGATCGTGGCATTGTACGGCACGGAAAGAAGATTGAAGACCAACACACCCAGAGAGCAGTGAAGCACCGTTTCTGCCGCCCGTTCCCGGCCCTCCGGCAGGACCATCCTCTCCCTGAGGAACCACATGCCGAGTGTCTCCACCAGCAATATTATGACTGCCGACAGCACCAGCTGGATGACTACCCCGGCGCAGAACACTCGCCTCAACTTCTCCTCGTCCCCCCTGCCGAGTTCAAACGAGATGAAGCGGCTTATGGCAGACGAAATGGACGCTGAGATGAAAGTGAACAGGGTGACAGCCCCGCCGACGGCGTTATAGACTCCGTAATCCTCAACCCCCAGCGCATCGAGCACGACACGCGAGGTGAACAGGCCGATCAGGATCAGCAGGAGCATACGAAAATACAGCAGGAGAGTGTTTTTCGCTATTCTCCTGCTGTTATCAGACAGTCCTGCCGCCTTAGGTGACATTTATCAGCCGAGCACTATGGTCGTCTCCGCCTTGAGATCCTCATAGAACGCGGCCACGCTCATCTGCATATAAGGTATCAGCCAGATGAAGCCTATCCCGCAAGTGAGAATCGACAGGATGAACCAGCCTATAAAGCTGAGGTACAGATAGAAAAGGTCGAACTTATGGCCTTTCATCATCTCACGGCTGCGCGTACTCGCCTCCCAGGCCGACAGTTCCGGCCGCTCCTGCAATATGTAAGGAGTCAGCGCATAGGCGAAACTCATCACGATCCCGGGGATGAAAAGCAGCAGACACCACAGCATGATCTTCACGGACATGCAGAGATAGCCCAGCATCTTGTGGATATAATTGTCAGTGGTGAGGTTCCACATATTGCCGGTCACTGCGGTGTTGCCGGTCTGGTACATGAGCAGCAGGGAGTTGGCATATCCCACACTGGCCGGCCCTATCACAAACACGGCAAGGACGAAGCTCACCCCAGACATGGCGAGGACATTGGCCACAGGGAGCGACATCCCGCTATCTGAGCCGCCTGCCAGGTTGCTGCTTGAGCATATCACCGAAATAAGAATAAACACAATCGTCGCCACCACAACCGGCGACCAGTTGCCCTTCAGCCTGGAAAGGGCCGCATTCTTGTAATACTGGTTAGTCTGCATATCACTATACTTTATATTGCGAATATAACTATTTTCTGAAAAGGGCGAAGACCGCGGAGCCTGAGCCGGACATGGAGGAGTAGACGGCACCTTCGGCATAGAACTGCTCCTTGAGCGCTGCTATCTGCGGATGGGATGCGAAGACCGACTGCTCGAAATCATTAGTGACCACCCCTCTCCACTCCTCGACCGGACGGGAAAGGGCCTCCTTCAACTGTACACGCGCCCCGGCGCGGCTGAGTTCAAGCCCGGAATATGCCTCTTTCGTGCTCACTTTCACTCCCTGCGGCACCTCGACTCTGATTTCATATCCTGAAAGGTCTATCCCCCAGGGGGTCAGGACTTCTCCCCTGCCCTCCCCGAACATCGGACGGTCGTAAATGAAGAACGGACAGTCCGAGCCGAGCATCGCCGCACGTGAAGCCAACCCCGCCTCATCAAGTCCAAGGGAGAACATGGAATTGAGTGCCTTGAGGGTAAACGCGGCATCAGCAGAGCCTCCACCGAGACCGGCCCCCACCGGAGCCGACTTGTGCAGAACAATCCGTAGCGGAGGAAGTCCGAACTCTTCCGAGAGCAGACGATATGCGCGCCAGGAAAGATCCGTCTCGGGATTCCAATCTCCGCCGATAATCTCAATTGAGGCCCTGTCAGACTCCTCTATGTCTATCCGGTCCCCCATTCCACGGAACGGCACGAACAGCGTCTCCAGATCGTGATAACCGTCCGGACGGCGCCGCAGCACATGCAGCCCGAGGTTTATCTTGACATCAGGATATACTGTCATACACTTGACTTGCAAGGTCTTCCGGCAGGCGGGAGACGATCGGTGCGAGAAAAGCCACCATCTGAAGGTGCTTGGCCTCATCCTCCGGAATGCCCCTTGAACGCATGTAGAACTGCTCTTCCATGTTCAGAAAACCGGAGGTGCAGCCGTGCGAGCACTCCACGTCATCTGCGTATATCTCGAGCTGCGGCCTCGACTCGACCTTGGCCGTGTCGGAGAGAAGTATGGTATGGTTCTCCTGATAAGCCTTTGTCTTCTGTGCTCCCGGAGCCACATATATCAGTCCGTCGAACGCGGCACGGGAATTCCCTCCGGCTATGCCCTTGAAGTTCTGCCGCGATATGCTGCCGCCGCTGTTGTGGCGCACAAGTACATTGACGGAAAGCCGCTCGTCTGCGCGACACAAATACAGACCCGCGATATCCACCTCGCAGCCTTCACCGTCTATGTCCACCTCCATCGACACGTCTTCCGATGTGCCGGGCAGGGCGATGAGCGTAAGGCGGAGCGACTTGCCTGCGGCAAGACGGATTTGCCCGGGAACCTCATCCCGGCCTATAAGGACAACTTTATCCATTGATGCTCTCGTAACCTTCTTTTTCTATCCTGTCCACCAGTTCCTTGCCGGCAGTCTCCACGATACGCCCGTCTTTAAGGACATGAACCACATCCGGCACGATATATTCGAGCAAGCGGTGATAGTGCGTGATGACTATATATGATGTATCGGCGGTGCGCAGGGCGTTGACCCCCTCAGCCACGATGCGAAGGGCGTCCACATCCAGTCCCGAATCCGTCTCGTCAAGTATGCTCAGCACCGGAGAGAGCATCGACATCTGGAAGATCTCGTCACGCTTCTTCTCACCTCCGGAGAAGCCCACATTGACCTCGCGACGCGCGAACTCGGGCTTCATCTTGACGAAGTTCATGCTCTCCCGGAGCAGGGTCAGGAACTCGCCCGGCTTGAGCTCCGGCAGCCCCTGCGCCTTGCGGCGTGCGTTGACCGCGGCCTTCATGAAATTGGTGATGCTCACCCCGGGAATCTCCACCGGGTACTGGAAACTCAGGAAAATACCGGCCCATGAGCGCTCCTCCGGGCTCATGGCAAGGAGGTCTTTCCCCTGGAAAAGGACGGAGCCTTCGGTCACCTTGAGGTCGGGACGTCCGGAGAGCACTGCACCGAGCGTGCTCTTGCCGGCGCCGTTAGGCCCCATCACGGCATGCACCTCGCCACGGCGGATCGTCAAATCGACCCCCTTGAGGATCTCCTTGCCCTCCACCCCGGCATGCAGGTTTTTGATTTCGAGAAGTATATTATTATCAGACATATCTTGTTTTGTTTTTATGATTTCCGCTCGTACAGCCGGTACCAGGATATGAGGGACCAGATGCCGTTTGCAAGGTACAGGCCGCAGACTATAGGCATGAACACATGGCCCACAGAGATGTGCATGATCATCTGGGAGATGTTGACAAGGAGCCACGCTATCCAGCAGTCCCATTTCTTCAGGGCCGACAGCAGCTGTGCGGTGAGTATGAGCACCGTAACGCAGGCATCCAAATACGGGATCGGGTCAGTGGAGATTTTCCCGGGGAAAATCACATTGCCCACCATGCTTATGAGCCATCCCCACACCCCGGCAAGCGCCAGGACACCGGCCAGCACAAGTACGCGCTGAGGCCAGCTGAGCATGCTGACCTTGAGGGACTTCGCGTCCTCGGCACTCTGCTCGCCGCTTCTCGGATGCGTCCAGCGGTAGTGGCCCAGAATATTGATTCCCAGCGATATGGGTTGAAGAAGCAGGTTGGCGTAGAGGTTCTTGTTCCAGAACATCAGGAAAAGCAGGGCGGCGTAGACATACCCCACCCAGAAGTTGTACTTGCTGTTGCGTCCGGCGAGAAACACGCAGGTCAGGCCGAAGAGCGATGTCAGCAAATCTATGATCATCGATCCGTCCATATCACCCTATCGCCCCTTCAAGTGAAACGGAGAGAAGCTTCTGCGCCTCGACGGCAAACTCCATCGGCAGCCGGGAGAGGACCTCCTTGGCATAGCCGCCAACTATCAGACCCACCGCATCCTCCGGGCTAATTCCCCTCTGGGTGCAGTAGAACAGCTGGTCGTCACTGATTTTGGAAGTAGTGGCTTCGTGCTCCACGGTGGAGGTCGGGTTCTGGTTGCGTATCACCGGGAAGGTGTGCGCTCCGCACGAGCTGCCTATGAGCAGGGAGTCGCACTGGGAGTAGTTTCTGGAATTGGAGGCCCCGGGAGCTATGTGCACAAGGCCGCGGTAGCTGTTTTCGCTGCGGCCGGCTGAGATGCCTTTGGAGACGATGCGGCTGCGGGTGTTGCGCCCGAGGTGTATCATCTTCGTGCCCGTATCGGCCTGCTGGAAGTGGTTGGTCATCGCCACGCTGTAGAACTCCGATGAGGAATTGTCCCCCTTGAGGATGGTGCTCGGGTATTTCCAGGTCACTGCTGACCCTGTCTCTACCTGCGTCCAGCTCAAATGCGACCCGCTTCCCCGGCATATTCCCCTCTTTGTCACGAGGTTGAGGATACCTCCCTTGCCTTCGGCATCCCCGGGATACCAGTTCTGCACGGTGCTGTATTTGACATCGGCGTCTTTCTCCACGATGATCTCCACCACTGCGGCGTGCAACTGATGCTCGTCACGCATCGGGGCGGTGCAGCCCTCCATGTAGCTGAGCTGCGAGCCCTCGTCGGCGATGATGAGCGTCCGCTCGAACTGGCCGGTGCCCAGGGCGTTGATCCGGAAGTAGCTGGAGAGTTCCATCGGGCACTTGACTCCCTTGGGGATGTAGCAGAAAGATCCATCGGAGAACACTGCCGAGTTGAGAGCGGCGTAGAAGTTGTCGCTCGGCGGAACCACCGTCGCCAAGTACTTGCGCACCAGATCCGGATATTCCCTCACCGCCTCGGAGAAAGAGCAGAAGATAATGCCTTTATCGGACAAGGTCTTGCGGAAAGTCGTCTTGACGCTGACCGAGTCGAACACCGCATCCACGGCCACCTCGGAGCGCGGCTTGACACCCGCGAGAGCCTCCCGCTCGTGAAGAGGGATACCAAGCTTGTCGAAAGTCTCCAACAGTGCCGGGTCTATCTCTGTCGGACGCTCTTCGTCCTTTTTCGGTGCAGCCCAATATATTATATCTTGAAAATCAATTTTCGGAAGCCGGAGATGCCCCCACGTCGGAGGCGTCATCCCGAGCCAGCGACGGTAGGCGTCAAGCCTGAAGTCCAGCAGCCACTGCGGCTCGTCCTTCTTTGAGGAGATGAGACGGATGATGTCTTCACTGAGCCCTTTCGGCACATATTCCTGCTCGACCTCGGTGACGAAGCCGCCCTCATACTCCCTCTGCGTGAAATCTTTTAGAATATCATCCATATACAAAAGGCAAATTTACGCATTTTTTGAGGAAAATAAGTTGCGTCCCTGATTGCCACCACGCCGCGAGACAAGAAAGACACCGAGGAAGACGAGCAGCATGGCTGCGGCCTTGACAATGCTGGGACTTTCCTGGGAAGCGGCGACGGCTATGAGCGAAGCGGCCACGGGCTGGAGGTTGTTGTACATCGCCACGGTCGTGGGCTGGAGATATTTCTGCCCGAAAGGGACGAGGAAATAACTGATGAAAGTCGAGAAGATTATGACAAAGCCTATTGCAAGCCACACCCTCGGTGAGAGCAGCGCCCACTGCGTGAGGAGCACCTCCCGGATCGAGAAAGGAAGAAGCATCACCAGTCCGAAAAGATATTTCCACTTCATCAGTGTGACCGGGGAGTATTTCCTGATGATATCCTGGAAGAAAACAAGATAGACCCCATACGAAATCTGCGAGAGCAGGCAGCAGGCGATTCCGGAAAGCGAACCTCCCGAGGTGAAAGTGCTTCCGTAAAGCGCAATGAGCAGAGTGCCCGACATCCCTACAATGATACCCCCGACCTTGCGCGCATCCACCCTTTCATGGAGATGGAGAGCCGACATGATGACAGTCCAGATAGGGAGCGTGGCCATACAGATCGCCGCCTCGGTCGGCGAAGAGAGGGAAATGCCTTTCATATAAAACAGCTGCACCAGCACTGTCGAGAAGAACGCCGCCTGGAAAAGTTTGAAATAATCCCCTTTCTCCACGCGCTCCCCCCTTTCAGACTTCAGGACAGATGAGGCGAGCCAGAAAAGCAGCGTCCCGGACAATATGCGTATGTCCGCAAGCACCGTGGATGAGACGATGCCGCCCGCCAATATGAATTTGGACACCGGGACAGCCGCGCCCCAGATTGTGTTGCACAGAAGCAATGAGACGTGGCCTTTGCGCCTTTGAGAAGGAGTTGTCATGCTGCGGACAAAGTTAATGAACTTTACCCGCATTGCCATTTTTTTCGTAACTGGGAAAAGATAATGCAATTTAATTTGGATAAGTGATTATTTTTTCCTTACTTGCAAGGGTAAACCGAGGATGACCGCCTCAACTTGCCATGGCAATCGGCAAGGACGGTGTGATACCCGCATCCGAGACTATTTATACACGCCTTCAGGGTATCAGGCAAAACTAACAACCTATTTATTTATGAAAAAAATCCTATGTTATCTGGCCGCTGGCGCCGTCGCGCTCGGCGCAATTTCCTGCGTAAATGACCAGGAATCCTCATCAGTGACCGCAGTCCGGCAGGCCAAGGCGAGCGAACTGCTTAGCATCGCCGAGCTCAACAAGGCCCAGGCCGAAGCCGCCAAGACCACAGCCAATGCCGAAGCGGCACTCAAGGCAGCCCAAGCCGAGTATCAGAAGGCCCAGGCGGAGTACCAGAAAGCCATGGCCGAGTACCAGCGGGCTCTCGCCGACAAGACCGGGGCCGAAGCCGACGCCATCCGCGAAAAGATGAAGCAGGACCAGGAGAGATTCGAACTCGAAAAGCAGAAAATCCTCATCGAGATCGAGCGCATCAGGGCGGAAGCCGATGCCCAGATTGCAGCCTACAGGCTCAGCGTCAAGAAGATAGAGCAGGAGATAGCCGATCTGGTCGATGAGCGCATCCAAAAACTCTTCTCCGAATACAGTTCCCTCATCTCCGAGCTCTCCAGCGAGAGAACTCTCCTTCTCAACGAGCAGACACGCAAGCTCCAGGCAGAGAGCGAACTGGTTTCACTCCAGGCCACGGCAGCACAGGCGGAGGTCGAGTACAACAGGCTCATCGCCGGCAAGAAAGCCTTCATCGAGACCCTCAACGCCCACAAGGAGCACCAGCCGGACCAGGAGACCCTCAGGCCGATGATCAACGCCAAGTGGGAGGAAGTCGATGCCCTCAGGGACAAGATCTCCGAAAACGAACAGAAGGCCTACGACGAGAGCGAAGAGGCCCTCAGCACCAAGTACAGCGAGGCGGACAAGGTGTATTATGGATACACCCACGACGGCATCACGGTACGCATCCCGATTCTCAGCAAACTCTACGACCTCAGGGTCATCAACCGCATAGATCCGGACGACGACCCTGTGCTCACTTATATCAACGGCCTGAGCGACCCCGTCAACTTCATGGTTCCGAAGGTCAACAGCGCCCTCATAGAGAACGCCAAGAACCAGATGGAAAGTGACATCAGGGACTACAAGTCATGGGTCGGCAAGGAAGGCGACACGATGAAGCACGACGGGACGCTGTACGCACAGTACGCATACTTCCAGAAAATGCTCGAAGAAGCCGTAAAAGACCTCACCGCCAAGAAGGACGCGATGGCAAAAGCAGAAAAAGCAAAAGCCGACGCCAAGCAGGCCCACCTTGATGCAGTAGCGGCACACGAGAAGACGCATGAGGCCCTGGAAGCCGCACAGAAGGCCTACGAAGACGCCACAGAGGCAGAAGCCAAGGCGCAGGCAGCCTACGACGCCGAGAAAGACGCCACCAAGAAGGCCGAACTCCTTAAAGCCCTCGAAGCAGCCAAAAAGGCTGCCGCCGATGCGGCAACAGCCCTCGGCAAGGCAAGAGAAGCCGATGCCAAGGCAGAGCAGGCCGAAGCCGGAGCGTGGACCAAGTACGAGGAGGCCGAAAACGCCTACACGACTGCCGTGAGCGACTACGAGGCGGCCCAGACCAATAAAGTCCAGCTCGAGGGCTTCGTGATCCAGACCAAGGACAGCATCGATTACTACACGGCGCTCATCGCCAAGATGCAGGAAACCTTGGACAACTTCGACACAGCCGTCTCCGAGGCCCTTGCAGAGCAGGAAGCCTTCGTAAAGGAGATGCTTTCCCTCGCCGAAGTGCGTGACAAGGCCAAGGCAGCATACGACAAGGCTCAAGAAGACCTCAACGTCCTCTACGAAGAATACAGGGCTCTGCTGACCCTCTGGAACAACGCCGACTACACCAGCTACGAGCAGTCCATCGCCGATGCCCAGGCCGACATCACAAGGTACACCCAGTACATCGAGGATGCCAAGAACGCTGCCGGCAACAAGGAGGAGAGCATAAAGCTCATCGAGAAGCGGATCGCAGACACCGAGGCCCGGATCAAGGTGCTCGAGACTCTGGCCGACAAAGCAAAGGCAGCCCTTGACGCAGCCCTCGCCTCCGAATAGCATTTTAAATATGAAACTATGATCAAGAGACTTACAGCAACAATCTGTATCCTCTCGTTGAGCCTGTCAGCCGCAGCGCAGGAGCACCATTGCACGCAGGCGGACTTCGGTCCTGTCAAGGGCGACATCCTCGTCAGCGCGACAGTGGGCTATGACAGCTTCGTGGGACAGAATGCCGAGACCGACACCGGGGCATCCCGGTACGAACTCGGCGCCTCGTCCTCAAGCTGGCTTGACAGCAGGCTCAATGTGGGGCTTGAGGGAAGCTGGTTCTTCACCGACGACTGGGCCCTGCGCTTCGGCGGCGGGATCGGCTACAGCTACAACCCCGGATACAGCGAAAGGCCCGGAACCTTCGATGAAAGTTCCAAGCCCGGAGACGGGTCCATCCCGTCCTACAGGGCAGTAGGAGAGGCCTCGACCCTCAGATACAGCGTACTGCTCGGAGCGGACAGATACTTCACGCATCCTTCGCTCAAGAACCTCCGGTTCCACGCGGGCATCCACGCAGGATTCGCCCACGGGCTCAACCAGATCTTCTATGATGAGGTCGAGTCCCTCGGCAAATCCCTCGGGGAACGCTACACCGTCAAGGGCATGCTCAACGCCGGAGCCGACTACTATTTCCTCCCGGGAATGTTCATCGGCATCGAGTTCAACCCGTTCCAGTATGGCTACAGCGTGACGACAATCCGCCCTCAGGAAGGGCTGGCGGCCTACAGCGCCGACTGCCACGACTTCAGCGGCTTCGCCTCACCGACCATCAAACTGGGATTCAAGTTCTGACGGCGGCAGCCACCACTACAAGACAGGGCGGGACCTTACGGTCTCGCCCTTGTCGTATAAATGCTACCCGGATTGCTGTGTCGAGGTTCAGAATCTCAAATGTTGTAACGGTGCAGACATTTCGACGCCTCCGCCCCTCCCCCGCCGCAGGCAGCCACCGCTATTTCTTGCTCCCGCGGAGCGTGGCAAGGATCATATAGGCGCAGATGGCGATGAGAGGGACGATAGCGACCATCTCGGCACCGGAAGCTCCTGACGCGCCAGGAGTGTTCCAGCCATAGAGATACCAATCGACCTTTGCAAATTTCAGCACAGCCGACACCACACCCATAAGCGCTCCGCCTGCGATGAAGCCGCTGGCGATGAGCGTGCCCTTCTCCTGACGGGCGGCGTTGACGGCCTTGTCCTTGCTGCGCGAGCTGACAAACCATGAGATGGCGCCGCCGAGGAGCAACGGGAGGTTGAGATCGATAGGGATGAACATGCCGAGACAGAAAGCCAGGGCAGGCACCTTGAACACGGTGAGAAGTATGGCAATCGCCGCACCGATGCCGTAAAGCAACCAAGGGGCATTGCCTCCGTTCATCATGGGCTGGATGACCGCGGCCATGGCGTTGGCCTGAGGCGCGACGAGCGCTCCCTCCCCGGTGAAGCCGTAGGTCTTGTTGAGTATGAGCATGACACCGCCCACTGTGGCGGCCGCCACAGCTACGCCGACAAACTTCCAGGTCTCCTGCTTGCGCGGGGTGGTTCCGATCCAATAACCGATCTTGAAGTCGGTGATGAGTCCCCCGGCAGTCGAAAGCGCAGTGCACACCACGCCGCCGATGATCATCGCGGCGACCATGCCGGCATTGCCCTTAAGCCCCACGACGACAAGCACGAGGGCCGTGATTATCAATGTCATGATGGTCATTCCGCTGACAGGGTTGGTGCCGACTATGGCGATGGCGTTGGCCGCCACTGTGGTGAAGAGGAATGAAATCACCGCCACTATCACCAGCCCCACAAGAGCCTGCCATACATTATTGACCACTCCGCCGAGGGCGAAGAAACAGAATACAGCAAGAAGAGCTATCGCGATGCCCCACACCACAGTCTTCATCGGAATATCCTCCTGCGTGCGCTCCACCTTGGCCGCAGAAGCCGCCCCGTCCTTGCGACGGAACTCGCCCGCGGCAAGCCCGACAGCACTTTTGATGACACCGGCGCTCTTGATGATGCCGATAATGCCGGCCGTGGCGATACCGCCTATGCCGATATGGCGGGCGTACTCCTTGAATATCTGATCGGCAGACATGTCAGAGATTGTGGAGGCGATACCGGTGCCCATGAGGTCAATGACCTGCCCTCCCCAGACAAGGTTCATCAGAGGGATTATCACCAGCCACACCAGGAAAGAGCCGCAGCATATTATGAACGCGTACTTGAGCCCTACGATGTAGCCCAGACCCAGGACGGCCGCGCCGGTGTTGAGCTTGAGGACCACCTTGGCCTTGTCGGCAACCACCTGTCCCCAATGCATGACCGTAGTGCTGAGAGTCTCGGCCCAAGCCCCGAAAGTGGCGACCACGAAGTCGTAAAGGCCGCCCACCAGACCGGCCGCAAGAAGAGTCTTGGCGCTACTGCCCCCGCTCTCCCCGCTGACAAGCACCTGTGCGGTAGCGGTGGCTTCAGGGAAAGGATATTTCCCGTGCATCTCCTTGACGAAATACTTGCGGAAAGGTATTAGGAAAAGAATCCCGAGAAAACCTCCGAGCATCGAGCTGAGGAACATCTGGAAGAAATTGACGTCAAGTCCAAGGATATATATGGCCGGGAGAGTGAAGACAGCGCCGGCCACGACCACTCCGGAGCATGCGCCGATGCTCTGGATGATGACATTCTGCCCGAGGCCGCCCTTCTTTCCGAGAGCCCCGGTCATACCGACCGCGATGATGGCGATAGGGATCGCCGCCTCGAAGACCTGTCCGACCTTGAGGCCGAGGAAAGCTGCCGCAGCGGAGAAAAGCACCGTCATCAGCAGTCCCATGGTCACCGAGTACGGAGTGACTTCGAGTGGTTTTTCGTCAGGACTCAGCAGGGGTTTGTACACTTCCCCCGGTTTCAGCTCCCGATGTGCGTTCTCGGGCAGGGTCAGGTTTTTGTTTTCTTTCATCTCTTTCTTTCTTTTTTTCGTAATACTCTATATATTTCTGCAGCAGGGCCGCGTCCTTGGCCTCCTCCCTGGCTATGCGGGCGGCACGGCGCGCTTCGCGCTTGAGGCGCTTCTCTTCGCGTTTCTTCTCCCTGGCGGCCTTGCGGGCGGCATCCCGGGCGTCAAGTTCAGCCCAGCGCGCATCCCTTCTTGCCTTGCGCATGGCACGGCGGAGTTCGGCCTTGCTCATATACTGCTCCTCCACAGCCTCCGGGACAGAGAGGGTGTCTGTCACCTCGACACTGTCCTTCGGCGCGGGCGGGATGGAGTCAAGGACAGCGACAGAATCGGCGGGGGCGGCAAATCCCGCGGAATCCGCCACCTGCAAGCCGTCCGTACTCGGGGAGTTACGGCGCTGGCGGATGGAGTCTATCGCAGCATAGACCCCGGACATGTAGCCCGGATAGTAGACTTCGGTATGGGGGAATGTGGTGCGCGGACGGGCGCTCAGGGCAGAGCGCTGCGAACGCCTGAGAGAAAGATCGGTGATGTCGCCTTTCCCGCGCGGCCTGAGTTCCGGTTTCCATATAAAACCCTTCAGACTCCGGTCCACCTCGGAGAGTTGCGCCAGAGGGTAGGCATCGTTTTTCGGGCTGTCGTAGTAATAAATCCTGTCCACATCCCCGTCCTTGAGGGTGGCCGAAAGCATACGGGCCTCGACTTTGTTGACAGTGGCAAGAGTCTCGTTTTCTTTGAGGTAGAAGAGAGCCGTCACCCCTCCGAGAGCATCGAAGCGGCGCAGCTGGGTGTCCTTGTCAAAATACGCCATGACCTCGGAACTCCTGATCTGGTCGAAGTGCAGGCTGTCCTCATCCACCGCAATGAATGCATTTGACATCAGGCTCGCCCTGTCCACACCTTGACTTTTGACAAGCACGAACAGGCTATCGGAACTGTACTGCCTGCGGCCCTCATTCCATATCATCGGGTCCTTGTAGAAACGGGCTATGGAATCAAGTTCGCTGAACTGGAGAGAATCGCAGCGAACCTGGATATCCGCGCGGAACACCCTGACATTGCTAAGTCCTGCGAGAAAACCCACACGCGAGGTGTCCGGCGGCGGTATGGAGGCCAGACTGTCCGCAGCAACAGCCAGACTGTCCGCAGCGGCAAGCGTGTCACGCTGGGCAAGGCCGCCCGAAATGGCTGACGAATCAAGTTGCGGAGCGCTCCCGGACTTGTCCGGTTCTGCTTCCGGGGCAGCGGACAGGCTCCCCGACGCTTTGGCGAGGCCTCCTGACTGGGGGTTCATCGGCATCTGGCCCGACGCATTTTTCTTGGCGGCCTCTTCCTTTTCCCTGGCGGCCTGCTCGGCGGCCCTCCGGCGGAACTCCGCCACCGGGTCGCCGTTGATGGTCTTGAGACGTTCTGCGGCAGCGGTGATCTCGGCCTGCGGGATGTCGCAGCGGCGCACCGTGTTGTAGACCAGCGTATCCGCCCCAAAATATGTCGTATCTATCTGGCCCTCCTTATCTTCGGACCACAGGGCTACGGCGGCGTTGTCATGGAGCGTCACCTTGGAAAGGGTATCCTTATAGAAAAGGTAGTCCGATACGGCGGCAGTGCTGCGCGTGCTGTCCTGTACCTGCACATGCCCGAGCATCAGCACGTCGTTGGTGCCGCGGTAGAAAAAGAGCGTGTCGCTCCAGCTCTCCTGGTCCCGGGTCAGTCCGCGCACATCCCCCCTAAAAAAGAAGATGTTGTCGGGCCTGCTGTACCAGCCTCCGCCGGCGGAGAGCATGTTGTCGTCTTTCCAGAAGTCGATGGGGGACACGAATTCGGCCTTGTTGATATCAGACAGGTAGTGGAGCGAGTCCGCCCTGACAAAGACGGAATCAGTGTACATGTTGACACTGCCCTCGAAAGAGAAGAGATTGCGGGCGTTGAAATAATGGCCCTCGTCGCTCTCGATTATCTGCCCGTCAGAGCTGCGCATCGACGCGCCGCCGCGGAATACGGCCACACTGTCCTTGGTGTTGTAGTCAAGAATCCTGGTGCGCAGCATGTTGTCCTGCTTGTCACGAAGCTGGACAAGGGCCCCGCGGAACTGCGCAAGGTCTTCATCCACGAGGTAATCCAGCTTGTCGCTGGTGAGTTCGGTGTCTCCTTGGAGCAGGCGCACATGGCCCATGCAGTTGATTATGTTGGTGCTCTGGCTCCACACGGAGCTGTCTGCGATAAGATATGTGCCGTTGTGCAGGAAAGTGGCATCGACAGCTTTGCGGACAAAGTCTTCTCCCTGCTCGGCCTGCTCGATGTAACTCGCGCTGATCAGGCGCAACAGAGAATCTCTCTGCTCACCCTGTGACTGGGCCGGCAGAGAGAGAGCCGCTGAAAGCAGCGTCAAGGCAACTGAAATCAGTCTTTTCTGATTTTCTGATCCCATTCTTTGCGGGTGAAGTCACAGTCGGAGAACATCGGGTCTATGACTATGTATGTACTCGCTATCTTGTCATCGATGAATTTGTTGAGAGCCTCCATCTGACGCCGGTTCCTCACCTGGGCGAGAAGCTCCGTGTAATCGTTCTCGAAATTGGCGGTATGGGCCGGGATGATCTTGTCGAGCCTGATGATCTTGTAGACCACGTTTCCGTTGCGCCCTTCGTTGTCAAGAGAGGCCACCGGCTCGGAAATCTCACCCGGCTTGAGGTCTTTGATCGCCTCGTAGTCCTGCGGCTTGAGTTCATCTATATCGAAATAGGACGAACCTGTATTGGGATCAGCCATCAGGCCTCCGTTGGTGCGGGTGGCCGGGTCTTCGGAGTAGAAGCGGGCTGCAAGCTCGAAAGTCATGACGCTGTCCTTGACAATGGCGGTGCGGATGCTGTCGAGGCGGCTGAATGCCTTCTCCTGGTCTTCAAGCGTATATTTCGGGCGGATGAGGATATGGCGCGCATTGAACATATCCCCCTTTTTCTCAAGGACTTCAATAAGATGGAAACCGTCCGGGGTCTCCACTATCTGGGAAATCACGCCCGGCTTGAGAGCCATTGCGGCATCTGAAAATGCCGGCCAGAATATGGACTTGGACACCATCCCGAGCTCGCCTCCCTTGCGGGCGCTCTGGGTGTCTTCGGAGTAGAGGCGGGCTAGGGTGGCGAACTTCTCTCCGTTGATGATGCGCTCCCGGATGGAGAGAAGCCTCTCCTTGACCGCAAGGGCTGCCGCCTCCCTGTCAGGATATATGCAGATCTGGCTCATCTGGTATTTGGTCGGCACCTGCGGAAGCGAAGACACGTCCGCGGTGTCCAGATACTGCTTCACATCGTACGGAGTAATCTCCGCGATGCCCTGAGCTATCTCCTGCTGCTCTTTCTGGGTAAGGCTCTGCTGCTCGATCTGCTGCTGCCACTCCTGACGGAGCTTGTAGAGAGGCTTGTTGAAATAGGCCTCCACTTCCTCATCACCTCCGAGAGCGGACCGCACCTGATCCAGCCTCTGGCTGAGTTCGGCGGACACCATCTCGGAATCCACCGTGAGCGAGTCAATCCGGGCCTGCATCAGATAAAGCTTCGACTCCATCATGTTCTCGAGGATTTCGCAGCGGATATTCTTGTCGGACCCGTAACCCTGGGCACGCATCATCTGAACCTGGGACTCAAGATCAGAAAGGGAAATCATCTCATTGCCGACCACGGCCACTGATTTGTCCACGACTCCCTGGTATTTCTGGGCCTGGGCCACGGCGCAAACGCTGAGCAGGGCCGCAAAGACTGCTGATTTCAATATGTTCATCTGTCAATAAATTACGAATTGTCTGTTTTCGAGTGCCGTCTCAAGCAAGTCCCGTTCCAAACCTTTGACCAGGGCGTGCTTTCTTGCACTCAGGATAATGTCCCGGATCTGCTGCGTACAGAATTCAAGGGGCGCCACCCCGCTGCGCTGTATGTCACAGACGTATGCGGCAAGCAGATCGCCTCTCCCCTCGGGCTCTATCTTTATCATCTTGTCCTTCATTGCTGAAAGCATCTCCGAATAGTCCACCCCGAACTCCGAGGCCAGATCACGCGCATCCATCCAGACGTCGGAATTGTCGAAATACCTGAGCGCGGAAGACACGGTGATAGAGTCGGCCCTGTGGAACTCGTCGTATTCGTCCGACGAAAGCATCTTCAGGACATGGTCCTTGTTCGGAGAATCCTTCATGACATCCACGAAGCGCACCTTGAGCACAGGGCGCTGGAGGACGAAATCGTCCTGATGGGACAGGTAGTAGTCAGAGATCTGCGCATCCGTGACGAGGGTGTCCAGACGGTCGCTGATATAGCGCTGCTCGTAGCGGTATTTGACAAGGGACAGCCGATAGGCCTCAAGCTCTTCCGACACGTCGATCTCCGACTTGGAGAGCTGCTCCTCGGCCACCTTGACATAAAGCCGGTCCATAGCCCAGGAATTGATGTACCTGGCCGCCAGGGCCGCACTGTCCTTGGGGGTCGAAGATGCCGGAATAAATCTTTGAAGTTCCGAGCGGTACAGTTTGTCCTTGCCCACCTTGGCCACCACCTCATCATCGTGCACGATGGAAGAGACGGCCGTACAGGAGCACAGCACGGTCAACGCAAGCAGCAGAGATGACGATAATTTCCGCATAAATGCAAAAATAGAAATAATATGTCAATTCTCTGCGGCAAGAGCCTCGATTATCTTGTCAATCTGAGGACTTACTGCCCATGAGGAGGCGGTGCAGTTGTTGGTCAGTATCGAAAAGACCACGGCATGCGACAGATCCCCGTCCGCAGGCAGGATATAGCCGCTGTAGCAGAGTATTCCGTTCATCGAGCCGCTCTTCATCCGGATGCGGCTGCGGAACGCGGCATCACGCGAATGGAACTTGTATTCAAGGGTCCCTTTTCCTCCAGGCTGCGGAAGAGAGGCAAGATATGCCCCGCTGACGGAACTGCGCGCCATGGCGGTCAGGAAATTGACGAAGAACGATGGAGAGACGTAGTTTTTGCGGGACAGCCCGCTGCCGTCGAAGATGCGGCAGCCCGAGGCGGGGTTGAGTCCAAGCGAAGCGAGGGCCGACTCGGCCGCAAGGATGCAGGAATCGTAATCCGCACTCCCGCCTCTCTTCACCGAGAGGGTCTTGAGAAGGGTCTCCGCAAAGAAGTTGTCACTCTCGCAGTTCGTCTCACGGGCTATCGATTTCAGAGCAGCGGAACCGGTGCTTCCGATCTTCGTGATGGAACCGGCATCAGATGCCCTGCCACCTTCCTCCAACATCCCGGGAGTCTGGCGCACATGCCCGGAGGGGCTTATGTCAGCGGGGCCTTCGGACACCGACACTCCATTGGTTCTCAGGTATTTGCAGAAGTAGTGCGCACAGGTATAGGCTCCGAAGCGGTTGGAGCATTCAAGCGTGTAACCCTTCCTGTCCACAGGGAAACTCCCGGCAAACTCGCCGCACGGGGAGAGGTGCGTGTTGATATAATACACAGAGTTGCGGCTGCGTGGCGCTCCGGTGGTGGCGTGGTTGACAAAAGTCATCCACGGAGTCTCGGGGTAACGGGGCTGGATGTCGGGTTTCTGCCCCGGCGCCGTGCCCGGTTTTATGGAAAAGTTTTGGGCGTTCTCGAAAAAGTTGAGCCCGGTGGGCCCTGCTCCGTAATTGGTACCCAGGTCATCATAAGTCCATCCCATCCCCTCGGGGGTGACGGCGCTCAAGTAACGCGGATCGCCTATCACCGAGCCGTCAATGGAACTTATGCCCGCCGTGCGGAGAATTTTGAGCCATGAGGCGAACAGGGCATCCACGGGCTCCGCGCACTGAGCCTTGGAACCGGTGGTCGGATCTCCGCCCCCGATGATGTACAGGTCTCCCTTCAGGACTCCGTCCACGATGATGCCGTCGTAGCCGAGAGAGGTCTCGTAACGGAAATTTTCTCCAAGGCTGACCAGGGCAAGCCCGGTGGTGATGAGCTTCATGTTTGAGGCCGGGACGAACTTGACCCGCGCATTGTGGAGGGCCAGAGTGTCCCCGTCCATGCTCATGGCGAACACGCCTACAGCCGAGGAGGCGAGCGGAGGTCTGGAGACCACGGCATCCACAACCTCCTGCGCGCGGGTCTGCGGAATACCGGCAGTCGCGCCCCATGCAGAAAGCAGGAGCGCGACTGATATGGCTGATATTGTACGGAGCCTCATTATTTGACTGACTCCTTCACGGCTGCGCTGAGTTTTTCGTAGAGAGCATCCGTCCTGGTGAGGATCTCCTTGCGGAGAGCAGTGTAGTAAACCTTGCTGGAACCCTCGAACTTGGCGTTGACCTTGTCACGGAGCTCGTTGTAAAGGTCCACGGCCTCTTCCATGAGGGAACCCACCTTGGCCGGGGCCACATTGGCGTTGGCTGTCGCTACCACTGAGCAATCCTCGATGAATGCTCCGAGCACATATTCGATGTCCTTTTTTATACCTCTTAGATTCATAATATTATGTGTGTATGATTAATCTGGGCAAATATAGTAAAAAGATATGAAACGGGAGCTGTCGGCATGTCCGAGGATGCGCCGCACAGCAATCGGAACGCGCCCGTAACTGTCCGCCTCCCCGGAGCGGAGCGAATTGACGCGCACCAGCTGGGAGGAGTGGATGATGCGCCCGTCCCCTATGTACATCGCCACATGGGTGACTGAGGCGATCTTTCCGTCTGAAGCCTTGCGCCCGAAGAAGACCAGATCGCCCGGCCGCATGCGTGAAAAGTCAAAAGGAACCTCCATCCCGCAATGTATCTGCTCACGCGCGTTGCGCGGAAGCAGGATGCCGTTCATCAGATAGACGAACTTTGTGAATCCGCTGCAGTCGAAGTACTTTGGCGTACACCCGCCCCACATATATGGTGTTCCAAGGAAAGACTCGGCGAAATCGACCAGAGCCTCCTCGCCGGGACGGCGTGAAGCGGCCCATTCGTCAAGAGTGGCTACATCGGAAGACCTGGCCCAGACCTCGCGCCCGTCAGGGAGAAGCACCTGAGTCCACCCGGGCCGCCGTCCTTGAGCGCAACGCACAATATCCCCCATCGTGAAATCGCACACCGCTGGGGCCCCTTCCCAAGCCGAGGCGAAGAGAGCGCTGTAACGGGCTGTGCATATCATCTTGGGGGCCGCGATGTAAGCCTCCTTCTGCGCCTCGTCCATGAAAGCGAGCGCCAGCTCATTGGTCCAGCAGCCTTTGTAGTCGGGGACATTGACTTTCCGCCAATAGCGGTCAGCTCCCGTCACCTCCACGACAGTCCCCATAAGGCACTGGCTCTCACAGGAAGACTCATAATCGGGAGCAGCCCTGAGAAAACACGAGGAGATGTTTACCACAGCCCAACGCTCTTCAGCACGCAGGGCAGACAACGGCAGCAGCAAGACTGCCAATATCAGAATCAACCTTTTCATATTCCTGTCATCCGCGCCGGCTGCGGGCGTACTCCATCACGAGTGAGGGAGCCTGACCCTCCTGCAGCTTCTCGCGCATATAATCCATATAAGGCGCCACATGGGCAAAATACATCTTGAACCCCTCGCACAGGGAATTGCGCAGACTCCCGTCATCCGCCTTCTCGAAGCGGTGCTTCGGACATTCACCGTGGCAGGCAAAGAAATACCGGCACTTCAGACACTCCGCAGGGAGATCGTTGCGCTTGGCAAGGCCGAAACGGATGCGCTTTTCAGTGGAGTATATCTCCTTGAGAGTATGTTCTTTGATGTTGCCCAACAGATACTTCGGATACACGAAGTGATCGCAGGAATACACATCGCCGTTGTGCTCCACCACGAGCGCATCGCCGCAGGTCTCGGCCATGGTGCACACCCCGGGCTGCATGCCGCACCAGATGGCGAGGGTCGAGTCGAACATCTGGACATAATAGTTTCCCACATCCCTTCGCACCCACTCGTCGAACACGTCGCAAAGGAATCGCCCGTAGCCTTCCGCCGATACGCTCCAGGGGGCAAGGGATGCCCCTTCCGTCTCAGGAGAGACGATAAGAGGCCTGCGATAGTCTGCCTTCATGACAGTGTGCTCCACGGCGGGGAGGAACTGCATATAATGACTCCCTACGACATCTCTGAAAAACCTGTAGATCTCCGCCCCGCGCTTCTCGCTGAGTTTATTCACCACACTCAAAGTATTGAACTCCACCCCGCTGCGACGGAACATCCTCACCGTCTCCATCACCCGGTCGAAGGTCGGCTTGCGCATCCGGTTGCGCCGGAAAGCATCGTGGATATCTTTCGGCCCGTCCAGAGACAACCCGACCAGAAATCCGTTTGAGGCGAAGAACTCGCACCACTTCTCATTGATAAGGGTCCCGTTGGTCTGGAGAGTGTTCTCTATTGTCTTGCCGGCTGCGTATTTGTGCTGGAACTCGACGGCTTTCTTGTAGTAGTCTAAGCCGACAAGCGCCGGTTCTCCTCCATGCCAGCAAAACGTCACCCTGTCCACTTCATTGGCCTCGATATACTGCCGGACATACTCTTCCAGCAGTTCTTCGCTCATCAGAGCCTCCTTTCCTCCATACTGCACCGCCTTGTCAAGATAGTAGCAATAGGTGCAGTCCAGATTGCAAGCCGAGCCGGCAGGCTTCAGCATGGTCATGAACGCAGCGGGGGCGTTGAGCTTCTGCGCATCCGAGAGGGTGAATATCTGCTTCTCTTCCATTTATACCTTATACCGACAAAAAATCCCGAGGCTCTTCAGCCCCGGGGACTCTGACTTTCTTCTGAAAGCGGCGTAGCGGGAGTGGGGCATGATCCCACGACCTCCGGATTATGAATCCGACGCTCTAACCAGCTGAGCTACCCCGCCTCATAACCCCCGAAGGGGCAGTTGAGATAGAAGGATTCGAACCCTCACTGACAGAGCCAGAATCTGTAGTGCTACCATTACACCATATCTCAATGATTGGCACCAAAACGCAAAACGGTTTTGGGACTGCAAATGTACAACAGTTTTACTTAAATGCAAAATAATTTATTTAAAATTCCGGAACATTGATATATTTGCACCTTGATGGCAAAGACAAAGACAGTATGGTACTGCACTGCCTGCGGCAATGAAAGTCCCAAATGGATGGGGCGCTGTCCGGCATGCGGAGAGTGGAACACGATGGTGGAGGCCCCTCAGGAGGTACGGAAAAGCTCTTCCACATCCTCCGGGAAGAGCACTTCGGCAGGAGAGAGAAAGCCCCAGAGCCTCAAAGAAATAGATTATTCCGAAGAAGCCCGGCTCTCCCTTGGAATGGGAGAAGTGGACAGGCTCCTCGGCGGGGGGATAGTGCCCGGTTCGCTGGTGCTGATAGGGGGTGAGCCAGGGATAGGCAAATCCACCCTCAGCCTCCAGATTCCGCTGCACTGCAATGGACTGAAGACCCTCTATGTGACGGGAGAGGAAAGCGCCAAGCAGGTGAAGATGAGGGCCGAGAGACTCGGCGGCGAGGACTCTGACTGCCTCATATTCTGCGAAACTCGAATCGAGGATGTGATAGCCGAAGCCGAGAAGATACATCCCGACCTGATGATCGTGGATTCCGTGCAGACCATGTTCGCCGATTCTGTGGAGTCAACCCCCGGATCAGTAAGCCAGATAAAGGAAGTCGCCGCCTCCCTGCTGCGCTTCGCAAAGGACAGCGGGGTTCCTGTCATCCTCATCGGCCACATCACAAAGGACGGCTACATCGCGGGGCCGAAGATCCTGGAGCACATCGTGGATGTCGTCTTCCAGTTCGAGGGGGACAACAGGGGCTCGTACCGCGTGCTGCGCAGCATAAAGAACCGTTTCGGATCAACCTCGGAACTGGCAGTGTTCGAAATGACTGGGACAGGGCTGAGAGAGGTAAGCAATCCGTCAGAATTGCTGATCCCGATGCACGAGCAGGGGCTGAGCGGCACAGCTATAGCGGCGACGCTCGATGGCACCAGACCCCTTCTCTTCGAGGTGCAGGCCCTTGTCAGCTCCGCCGTCTACGGCACCGCGCAGCGTTCCGCCACAGGCTTTGACACCCGGCGTCTGAATATGCTGCTTGCAGTGCTCGAGAAAAGGGCCGGCTTCCGCCTGAGCGCTAAAGATGTGTTTCTCAACATGGCCGGAGGGCTTAAAGTCAGCGATCCGGCCTGCGATCTGGCCGTGATTGCCGCCGTGCTCTCGTCCAACTTTGATTTTGCCGTCCCGTCAGATGTCTGTTTCGCCGGGGAGGTGGGCCTCAGCGGAGAGATCCGCCCCGTGTCGCAGTGCGACAGGAGGGTCGCCGAAGCGGCCAGGCTCGGATTCAGCAAGGTTTTCCTCTCATCCTATTCCAGTGTGGAAAACGCCCCGGCCGGAATCAAGGTAATCAAGGTGGCAGACGTACCTGCACTCGTAAAGGCCCTGTTCAAGCAGTAATATGGAACTTTTCTATTCTACAGACATCTCCTGCGGCCGCGTGCACCTCGACCAGGAAGAATCTGCGCACTGCGTCCGGGTGCTGCGGCACCGCTGCGGGGACACGATTTCTGTTATCAACGGGAAAGGCTCACTGTATCTGTGCCGGCTCACCTCGGCTGACGCAAAAAGAGCTGAAGCCGAAATACTTGAGGCGCATGAAGATTTCGGGACGCATCCTTATAATCTCACCATGGCCGTGTGCCCCACAAAAAATATTGACAGATACGAGTGGTTCGTGGAGAAAGCCACAGAAATCGGCATTGATGCCATAGCACCCGTGCTCGGAGACCACTCCGAACGCAAGGTCATCAAACCGGAACGTCTGGAGAGAATCGCCCTGTCAGCAGCCAAGCAGTCTCTCAAAGGGACAGTGCCTGAGATACTCCCGCTGCAAAGCATCAGGGAGTTCGTCGGCTCGGCAGCACCGGATGCCCTCAAGCTGATCGCCTACTGCGACGAGACTCTTGAGAGGGACAAGCGCCTGTCAATAAAAGACGCACTCCATTCCCGCCCCATAGGATGCCGGGACATCTGCATCCTGATCGGCCCGGAAGGAGATTTTTCACCTGAAGAAGTAGCTCTGGCTCTGGAAAGCGGCTGGATTCCTGTACATCTCGGAGAGAGCCGCCTCAGGACCGAGACCGCCGCCCTCACCGCCACCGCCACCGTGTATCTGGAGTTTCTTTAGTAAGCGGCAAGTTATTTTTTAACGATTACTTAGCCCCGGATTATCTCCACTTCGCCGCCGAGGCCGAGCTTGATGATCTGCGAGGCCTTGCCGGAAGAAGCCCGGTCATAGCACTTGGGCACAGTGTAGTCTACTGCGGATCGTATCTCCTCTGAGATTTCAGAAAAAGAAGCAGGAGAAGGCTCTCCGGAAATATTGGCCGATGTGCTGACAAGCGGACGGCGCAGACGACGCACAAGTTCACGGCAGAACGCGGCACCGCTGTTCTCCGGAGTCTGCCCCTCTTCCACGTACGGAACGCGGATACCCACAGAGCCGTCTTCTGCCACGGTATTCGGTGCGAGATACTGCCCTTCTGGATAAATGATAGTCATCGGGGCATCGTTGACCTCCACGAGGTCAATGGCAATCGAAGGAATCTCCTTGACATATTTGGCCACCATATCAAGATCCGAAGCCAAGAGCACCAATGATTTCGCGCCGGAGCGCCTCTTTATCTTGAAGACTTTCTCGACAGCCTCCTCGTTGCAGGCATCGCAGCCTATTCCCCAGATGGTGTCGGTAGGATAAAGAATCACACCGCCCTTGCGGAGTACTTCAACCGCCTCAGATATAACAGTTTTCGTATCCATTACCAAAGTCTGTTCTTTTCAAAGAGAATACCCTTCCTCCTCCACATCAATATCATAAGATAGCCGAAAAGCATCCCGCCGAGATGAGCGAAATGAGCCACTCCGGCGACAGTTCCCGTGACCCCGGTAAGAAGCTCGATGACGGCGAACACCACCACCATCCACTTGGCGCTGAGCGTGACAGGCGGGAAGAGCAGGGTCATCTTGGATTCAGGAAAAAGCATAGCGTAACCGATGAGCACACCATAGATGGCGCCGGAAGCCCCCACGGTCGGCGTCATCTTGATCTCGGCTATGTTCTGGATCGCCACAGAGTTGCCGACAGCGGCCCCCGGCAGGAAAGACTGCATCTGAAGATACTCGACACCCAGATGGAGAGCCACCGCCCCGAAACCGCAGAGGAAATAGAAAAGCAGGAACTTCTTCTGCCCCAGTATGTTTTCCACGACGCTACCGAAAATCAGCAGGGTGTACATATTGAAGAATATATGCCAGAATCCGCCGTGCATGAACATGTGCGTGACGATCTGCCACCAGTGGAAATACCTTGAAGTCGGATAGAAAAGGGCGAAAGTCTCAATCATGTACTCCCTGTTGACCAGGCAGGCCACAAAGACAAGGCAGTTGATGATTATGAGGTTTTTTGTGACAGTCGGTACATTGGACATGAAGCCCCGCCCGCTGCTGTTTCCGTAGTAGTAAGCCATCTTTTAAAAAAGTTTATCGATGTCCCCGATCTTGACGATATTGACTATGCGGCGTCCGTTCGAGGTCAATTCCGCGTTCTCACTTGCAAAAAGCGTGTCAATCAGAGCCTGCGCCTCAAGCGCCGAATCCAGCGGAGCGGAATTGGACGCACCGCTGACCGCAAGTCTCTCGGCTGTATGCTGCCTTGCCATCTCGGGAAGCGCCGAACCGTCCTCTGACAAAATGTCCATCAGGTCTGCGACCGTCTTCTGCACCTTACCTGCCTCACAACTGTAGCCCTCCGGCACCCCGTTGACCACCACGCTGTCAGCTCCGGAAGGAGTGATGTCGAAACCAAGTTTGGAGAGCATGTCGGCGTGCCCTGCAAAAAGCTGCTGTTGAGCGGCTCCGACCTGCACTTCGACAGGAAAAAGGGCCTTCTGCGTGACATGGGAAAGGCCGCCGTTCAAGGCACGGAGCGCCCTGTCATAGAGGACGCGTTCCCTGGCCCTTGAGACATTGACAACCATTACTCCGGAAGAAACCGGGGTGAGGATGTATCTGCCCTGGACAACAAGCACCCTTGCCGCCGGTGCCGCGTTGTTTTCAAAAAGTTTCCCGTAATCATCCCTCTGATCCACATATTTGCCGTATCCGCCTCCGTAGTTTCCGGAAGGGGAGCCTGTCTGCCGGGGTTCAAAACTCCCGTCAGGCTCGGGGTTGAACGGATCGAAAGTGGGGTCTATCTGGGTCGCGGGCGGCGCGACCTCTCTGTACTGGCCGAAACTGCTTCCGAGCTGCGGCAGTTCCACGGCCCCCTCCATGTCGAAATTGATTCCCGCCCCGAAGCTGTTGCGCCCGAGCGTTTCCTTGACACAGGCATAGATGACCTGGAAGATCACGGAGTCGTCCTCGAATTTGACCTCGGTTTTGGTCGGATGTATGTTGACATCAATATTATGAGGATCCACCTCAAGGAAGATGAAATAGGACGGAGTGACCCCGTCAGGGATCATGCCCTCGTATGCTTTCATAACCGCCTTGTGCAGGTAGGCGCTGCGGAAATAGCGTCCGTTGACGAAAAAGAACTGGTTGCCGAGGGTCTTCCGGGCTGTATCCGGCCTGCCCACAAAACCGCTCAGCTTCAGAACGGACGTCTCGGCGCTGATGTCGAGGACATCCCCCACGACATTGCTTCCCAGAAGGTCGAGAATCCTGAACTTCAGCGACTTGGCCTCCTTGAGCACAAATATGTCACGTCCCCCGGACTTGAGGGTGAAGCTCTTCTGGGGTCTGGTGATGGCGACACGGGTGAATTCTTCGATGATGTGTTTGAGCTCGACGCTGTCGGACTTCAGGAATTTCCGGCGCGCAGGGGTATTGTAGAAAAGATTGCGCACGGCGAAGTTTGACCCCACAGGTGCGGAGACGCTGGCGGTCTGAACCTCCCCGTTCTGCCCGATGCGGACCTCCGTGGCGGTCTCGTCCCCCTCACGACGGGTACGCAGGGTCACTTCAGCGACAGCCGCGATGCTCGCAAGAGCCTCCCCCCGGAATCCGTAGGTCTCTATGTCGTTGAGATCTTCTGCCGAGGCTATCTTGGAGGTGGCGTGGCGCTCAAAACAGAGCACAGCGTCCGCAGGACTCATCCCGCAGCCGTTGTCTATCACCTGAATCAACGTCCGTCCCGCATCAGTCACAATGACCGTAATCTGGCTCGCCCCGGCATCCACTGCGTTTTCCATCAACTCCTTGACAACGGAAGAGGGGCGCTGGACAACCTCTCCGGCCGCTATCATATTGGCGATCTGCGCCGGCAGGACCTTTAATCTGCCCATTACAGGAGAGAATAAAACTTGGCTATAAAAAAGAGTACCAGACAGATGAGGATCATGGTTATGATGCCGATGATTGTCTGTGTACGCTTCATGTGGGCACGTGTGCGCTGGTAATGGCCGTCACGCAGCGAACCCTTTATGTATGAGCCCGGCACATAGGCGCCTTCTTTTTTCTCTTTGTCCAGCGTCCCGTCCACAGCTCCGAATTTGCGCTTGCGCTCCTCTTCTTCGCGGTTGTAGTAGATCGGCCGGTAGTTGAAAACCCTATGCTCGTTTTCGCCGAAAAAATTGAATAATCCCATAATTCACAAAATTAAGAAATTGTTTTCGGATTTTTCCGAAACAGTTCCTATTTTTGCTTCCATGGATATACGGATTGGACAAGGATATGATGTGCACGCGCTTGCATCCGGGCTGCCGATGCGGCTGGGTGGAGTGGACATAAGATCAGAATTCGGCTTCGTGGCCCATTCGGACGGGGATGTGGCCATTCATGCCCTGTGCGACGCCATCCTCGGCGCCCTCGCGCTCGGGGACATAGGAAAGCACTTTCCCGACTCATCAGAAGAGTTCAGGGGAATAGACAGCCGACGCCTGCTGGAACGCGTGATGTCCATGATAAGCAAAGACGGATGGACAATCGGCAACGCCGACATCACCATAGCCCTGCAGGCACCTAAACTCGCCTCCTATATACCGCTGATGCGGAAAGAACTTGCCCGCCTGATGGACGTTGAGGCCGGCAGGGTCAGCATCAAGGCCACAACAACAGAACGCCTCGGCTTTGTGGGCCGGGGCGAAGGATGTGAAGTATGGGCTGTCGTGCTTCTCAAGCACGATTAGAAATAAATACCGAATGAGCAGGTAAGCCAGTTCTCCCTGTTGATATTAAGTACACCGGAGTCATACCATTGTGAACTGGACAGGCGATAGGAAAGACTCATCGTAAAACGTGAGAAGTCCACGCCTACGGCAGGAGAGAAGAACACGCCTATCTTTTCTGTGCTCCAGTTGTCAAACTCAAGCCCGGTGCGAAGGCGCACGTAAGGGCTGACGGTAGAGTATATAAAATTGTACTTCCCCTCGCCGAATATCATGGCTCTGTCGAAATCCCTGTAGCGCAGCTCCGTAGTAAGAGCCAGACCGCCACCGAGAAAAACCCCGTTGCCGAAACTGTAGCCGTGAGAAGTCACAAGGGATATTCCGGACATGTTGTCAGGGGCCTTGTTGACAAGAACCATGTTCTCAAGCTCAACGCTACCGCGGTAGCCTTGCCTGTAACCGACATTGGCCTGAGCACCTGCTGCCAGGCAAATCACGGCAGCACATAAAGTCAAAAATAATTTCTTCATATCATTGATCTCCAATATGAAATCACGAACCACATAAAAAAAGGAGGGAAAATCCGTAAAAGACTTCCCTCCCCTCCATACATTCTAAAATATTAGTCGTTGAGTGAGAAACGCTTGAAAGCGAGGATCCTGATGTCCTTGTCGGCAGCTGCGAGAGCGTCCTTCACGGAAACCTTGTCATCACTCATCTGGTATTCCTGCTCGAGAAGCGTCTGCTCCTTGAGGAACTTCTGCACACGTCCTTTGGCGATGTTCTCGATCATCTGCTCCGGGAGGTTGGCAGCCTTCTGCTCGCCTACGGTCTTTATGATCTCACGGGCCTTGGCAGCCTGCTCCGGAGTGAGCCAACCCTTGGAGGTGTTGGACTCGATGTGCTCTTCGCTGTCCACGTGGGCAGGATTGATGCCGGCCTTCTTGAGAGCTGCATCAATCGCCTTCTGAACCTGCTCTTCCTTGGTCTTCTGGACAGCCACTTGATACTCGTTGTCGAGCACGTCCTTAGGGCAGTCCTCCGCAGAGATGGCAACAGGGTTCATGGATGCGACCTGCATGACCACGCCTTTTGCCAGTTCCTCAGGAACAGGCTTGTTGAAGCCTACGAGAGCGCCAAGCTTACCGTTGATCTTGTGTACATACTGGACCACGAAAGGAGCCTCGACAAGAGCATAGTAAGCAAGGACATGCTTCTCTCCGGTCTTGCCGGTCTGAGCCTCGACAGCCTCCTGGACGGTATATCCGTCAGGCATCTTGCAGGCCTTGAGGGCCTCGAGATCGGCAGGGCACTGCGCAATGGCCACGTCAGCGATAGCCTCGGCGAGATTCTGGAAATCCGAATTGCGGCTCACGAAGTCAGTCTCGCAACCAAGGCATACGAGGATGCCCTTGTCGCCGGATACACGTGCCTTTACCGCACCCTCGGAAGTCTCGCGGTCAGCCCTCTTGGCGGCCACAAGCTTTCCCTTCTCACGGATGATGTCGATGGCCTTGTTGAAGTCGCCTGCGGCTTCCTCAAGAGCCTTCTTGCAGTCCATCATTCCCGCAGAAGTCATTTTACGTAATTTCATTACGTCTGCTGCTGTAATTGCCATATTCGTAATTGTCTATATAAATGGAACTTACTCGGACTTCACCTCGACCTCCTCGGCTTTCGGGGCTCCCTTGCGGGCACGGAGCTTGCGGGCTGCTGCCGGCTTCTCTTCGCCGACCTCCTCGGATGCTTCCTTGTCCTTCTCAAGCTTGCGCTCGGCAAGTCCCTCCTCGATAGCTTTGCAGAGTACGCTCACAACGTAGTCTATGGAGTTTACGGCATCGTCATTTGCCGGTATCACATAATCAATAGGGGTAGGATCGCAACAAGTATCAACCATTGCGAATACCGGAATATTGAGACGATTAGCCTCCTTGACCGCGTTGGCCTCCTTCTGGACATCGACTACGAAAAGCGCTGACGGAAGACGGCTCATGTCACGGATGGAACCGAGGTTCTTCTCGAGCTTGGCCCTCTGGCGGTCAATTTGGAGACGCTCCCTCTTGGCGAGCTTGTCGAAAGTTCCGTCTTCCTTCATCTTGTCGATGACGGACATCTTCTTGATGGCCTTGCGGATGGTCGGGAAGTTGGTGAGCATACCACCGGCCCAACGCTCGGTGATGGAAGGCATATTCACTTCGGCTGCCTTCTCTTTTACAATGTCCTTTGCCTGTTTCTTGGTGGCGACGAAGAGGATCTTGCGGCCTGACTTTGCAAGCTGCTTCATCTCCTCGGCGGCCTCGTCTATCTTGCCGATAGTCTTGTGCAGGTCGATGATGTGGATACCGTTCTTCTGGTCGAAGATATACGGAGCCATCTTAGGATTCCACTTCCTGGCCAGATGGCCGAAGTGAACACCTGCATCAAGCAATTCCTGGAAATTTGTTCTTGACATCTGTCTGTTTCTGTTTTTGTAAACTGTCCCCTTACGGGGTCTCTTTTCTTCAAGGCGGAGTAACGGTCTGACCGGTCTCCGGCCTTTTCCGCAGCACGGCAACCCTCCTTCGGGAGCGGTTTCAAACCGGGCTGTGCCGTAATCAGCTTTATAATACTAACGTTTGCTGAACTGGAAGCGGCGGCGTGCACCAGGCTGACCAGGCTTCTTGCGCTCAACCTCGCGGGAATCGCGGGTGAGGAAACCGGCAGACTTGAGCACAGCACGATATGCTTCTCTGTCAAGCTCACTGAGGGCGCGGGCGATACCGAGACGCACAGCCTCAGCCTGTCCCTTGATGCCGCCTCCCACGAGGGTGACCTTGACATCGAACTGGCCGAGAGTGCCGGTAACTTCAAACGGCTGGTTCACAACATACTGAAGCGACTCGAGAGGAAAATAAACCTCGAGAGCACGGCCGTTGATCGTGATGTTGCCTTTGCCTGGAGTGAGATAAACGCGAGCTACAGCTGTCTTACGTCTTCCAAGGGCGTGTGTCTGTTCCATTTGCTCTGTTTAAATTTCGTCCAACTTGATTTCTTTAGGGGTCTGTGCCTGATGAGGATGCTCCGGGCCTGCATATACATGCAGGTTGTTGAGCAGATCCGCACCAAGACGTGTCTTAGGGAGCATACCCTTCACTGCTCTCCTGACGAGCTCAGCAGGTCGAGTCGCGAGGATCTCTTTCGGAGTCGTGAAACGCTGTCCACCTGGATATCCGGTGTAACGAACGTAAACACGATCGGTCATCTTCTTGCCACCGAGGGCGACTTTCTCAGCATTGACAACGATGACATTGTCACCGCAGTCCACGTGAGGAGTGTAGCCCGGCTTGGTCTTGCCCCTGAGGACAAGCGCCACACGGGACGCAAGACGACCAAGCGCGAGATCTGTCGCGTCAATGACAACCCACTTCTTGTCCACAGTCGCCGCGTTGAGCGATACTGTCTTGTAGCTTTGTGTGTCCACTGTCTTGATCTTAAAATAGTTAATAAAAAATTGCGATCCCTACACAAAATAGGGGTCGCAAAGATACGTAAATATTTTGTCAAATCAAAAACTTCCTTACACTCAGGCGATAAAGTTGGCCTGCACGAAAGCGTTGATGGCCACGGAGACAAAGAGGAGGCAGATGATGGTGACCACTACGACGCCTATCACTTTGACGCGCTTGAACCAGACGCTTCCGTCCCAGCCCACAGTCTGGAACATGCTCCAGAAGCCGTGTGAGAGGTGGAACCAGATGGCCGCAAACCATACGAGATATATCGCGAGCACCCACCAGTTGCCGAACACCGTGGTCAGCAGCAGATAAGGGTTGTCTTCGTAATTGCCTATGCCGAACAGTTCGGGAAGCTGCATCTTCGCCCAGAAATGGAAGAGATGGAAGAAGAGCACGCCGAGGATGACGATGCCGAGCACGAACATATTGCGTGCAGACCACGAATCAGTGGCAGCTCTGGAGGCCACCTCATAGCGCTTGTATCCTCCGCGCGCAGAGATGTTCTTGGCGGTAAGCCAGCAGCCGTACACGATGTGCACAAGGAAGCCGAGGGCCAGAATCGGTACCATGATGGTGATCCCCGGAGTGGACATGAAGTCGCAGCCGAGCTTGAAGAGGCCGTCTCCCGCGCTGAAAAGTTTGTCGTCCGCAGCGCAGACGCCGAATTTGCCCGTGAACGAATCAATCACGGAGAAGAAGTTGATGGTACCGTGCAGAAGCAGGAACAGGATGAGGAAAGCTCCGCTCACCGCCTGGATGAATTTCTTGCCGATCGAAGAATTGAATATGAACATTGTTACAATATTTAATCGTTGTACGGGGCTGCAAATATAATTCTAATCTTGCAAGTTTCATAATTTTCAAATACATTTGTTTTCCAAACATTCGGATATGAGAGTATTGCTGAAACTTAGCGGCGAAAGCCTCGGAGGCCCGTCAGGCAAGGGCATTGATTCAGAAAGCCTGATAAGATACGCAAAAGAAATAGCAGCCGCGGTGAAGGCCGGGCATCAGGTCGCCGTAGTCAACGGAGGCGGCAACATTTTCCGCGGGCTCCAGGGGCTGGGTTCCGGATTCGACAGGATCACAGGCGACCGCATGGGCATGCTCGCCACGGTGATCAACTCCCTCGGCCTCGCCTGCGCAATTAGATCCGAGGGCCTGAAAGCCGAAGTGTTCACAGCCACCCCGATGACACCTATCGCACATTATTATAGAAAAGAAGAAGTGGTCTCCCTGCTCGAAGAGGGAGGGGTAGCCCTGATCTCGGGAGGCACCGGCAACCCGTTCTTCACCACCGACTCCGGGGCGGCGCTCCGTGCCCTTGAAATCGGGGCGGACGCCCTGCTCAAGGGGACAAGGGTGGACGGGGTCTACACCGCCGACCCGGAGAAGCATCCGGATGCCGTAAAGTACGAGGAACTCACCTTCACAAAAGCCCTCTCCGACCACCTCAAGGTCATGGACGCTACGGCATTCGCCCTCTGCGAACAGGGCCCGGTACCTATCATAGTGTTCAACGTGGAAGAGAAGGGCAATCTGGCCAGAGTCCTCAACGGTGAGAAGATAGGCACGACAGTACACGCATAAACACACAAGACAATGTTGACAGATAAAGCTATCGAAATCATCAACCAGGTCGAGTCCAAGATGGACGAGGCCGTACGCTACCTCGAAGAAGACCTCAAGTCGTTCAGGGTAGGCAAGGCAAACCCATTGATTTTCAACAATGTGACCGTTGACTACTACGGCACGCCGACACCGGTCCCGCAGGTCGCCTCAATCACCGCCCCCGATGCAAAGACACTTGCCATCCAGCCATGGGAGAAGAACATGATTCCGAAGATCGAGAAGGCCATCATCGACGCCAACCTCGGCTTCACCCCGCAGAACAACGGGGAAGTCATCCGCTGCACGGTGCCCGCACTGACAGAAGACCGCCGCAAGGAACTCATCAAGAAAGCCAAGGCCGCCGGAGAAAATGCCAAAATCGTGGTGCGCAACGCACGCCGTGACGGGATGGACCTGCTGAAGAAGGCCCAGAAGAACGACGGACTCCCTGAGGACACCCAGAAAGAGGCCGAAGGCGAGATTCAGAAACTCACCGACAAGAAGGTGAAGGCAGTGGACGAACTCGTGTCAGCCAAGGAAAAGGACATCATGACCGTATAGCCTTGAGGCCGGTGATCATATCACAGAACAGATTCCTCTCCCTCTCGGAGAGGAATTTTGCTTCTATCGGGGCCACCAGCAGTCTCTGACGGATCTCAGGCGGCATACCGCTGAAGTCAAGCAGCCTCTGGACGTCCTTCTCCGTGGTGATGATGGCGGCGGTCGGGTTCTTGCGCAGGGCGGACTTTATGGAGTTGATGTCCGACCAGCTGTATTTGTGATGGTCCGGGAAGCAGAAGCGCTTTGCTATCTTGTAGAAGTCGCTCAGGTAGTTGCGGAGCGGCGCGTCCTTTGCGATGCCGCTGACGAGAATAGCTTTCTTGGCATATACATATCTGGGCTCCGTCTCCGGATAGACCCCGTGTATCTGCGCATAACTTATACTGGTGAAAAGCACGGTCCGTCTCTCCCCTCCCGGAGCGGCGGCGCTGCATGTCACCGGATCGTATGATTCAAAGCCCTGGGAGAGGACAAACCCGGCCTTGGCGTTATCATCAAGATCCGGAGGACATTTGGTCACGATGACCGCATCCGCGTCGAACAGTCTCTCTTTGAGGTCGCGGAGCCTGCCGAACGGAAGCAGGCTGTCACGCGACACCGGCCTGCTCCAGTCAACAAGTACCACACTCAGCGCGGGACGGAGTTTGCGGTATTGGAAAGCATCGTCGAGCACTATGTAGTCCGCCTCGGGAAGATTCTTGTCCCAACATTTGGAATAACGCTTGGAGTTGAGCCTTGAAGGATCACACAGAAGCGTGCAGCCCTCGACCCTGTTCTTGTCCACAACTACCGTAACCTCGGGAAACTTCTTCTTTATCTGCACCGGTTCATCCCCAAAAAGAGCTGCGCTGCCGTCTTTTGTAACCTGCTGAAAGCCTTTACTTTCCCGCATGTAGCCTCTGGAGAGCACTGCAATGTTCTTGTCCTTCCACTCTGGGCTCCCGAGAAGCATCCTGAGTATCAGCTCGACATGGGGAGTCTTGCCTGTGCCGCCGGCGGTGATGTTGCCCACGCACACGGACGGCACATCCGGGGTGAATGTCCTGGCGCCGCGTTTTCTGTAGAAATTGTCCCTGAGCCTGAGTACAAGGTAATATGGGAAAAGTATAATCCTGTCAATCGTCATATCGCGTGCAAATATAATCCAAAATGGAGTAAAGTTCGTCCTTGTCGAGGGTGGTGACCATCTTCATGCGGGTCTCCTTGAAATCCGGCAGCCCCTTGAAGTAGCAGGAAAGGTGACGGCGCATCTCATAGATGCCCCTCGGCTCTCCTTTCTGCTCCAGGGAGAGGGCAAGGTGGCGCCTGGCCAGTTCGACCTTCTCCCTTACGGACGGCTCCGGCATCGCCTCCCCGTGCTCCAGCCAGTATTTGATCTCCCGGAATATCCATGGATGGCCGAAAGTGGCCCGGCCTATCATAATTCCGTCCACCCCGTAGCGGCTGAAAGCCTCTGCGGCGGAGGGACCGTCGGTGATGTCCCCGTTGCCTATGACGGGGATGTGCATGCGGGGGTTGTTCTTGATTTCCCCGATAAGGGTCCAGTCGGCTGCGCCCTTGTACATCTGGCAGCGTGTGCGTCCATGCACCGTGAGGGCGCTGATGCCCACGTCCTGCAGGCGCTCGGCAAGCTCTACTATTATCTTGGAGTTGTCGTCCCATCCGAGGCGGGTCTTGACAGTGACCGGCTTGCCCACCGCTTCTACGACCGCTTTGGTGATGGCCACCATCTTGTCGGGGCAGCGCATCATTCCGGATCCGGCACCGCGCCCTGCGATCTTGGTCACCGGGCAGCCGAAGTTGATGTCTATCACGTCCGCCCCGTGGCCCCCGACGAGTTCTGCGGCCCTGTCTGCCATGCGGGCGGCTTCTACCATCGATTCGGGGATGTGCCCGTAGATCTGTATGCCCACGGGGGCTTCTTCGTCATAGGTGCGCAATTTGGCCAGCGCCTTGCCGGCGTCCCGTATCAGCCCGTCCGAGGGGATGAACTCAGTATAGACCATGTCCGCCCCCTGTTCGCGGCAGAGCAGCCGGAACGAGGCATCGGTGATGTCTTCCATCGGGGCGAGAAGCAGGGGGCGCTCGCCCAGGTCGATGTTTCCTATCTTCATAAACTGCAAAAATAGTATATTTGCCGCTAAGAAACGCGAAATAATGATGAACATCTTCTCTTCCCGTATCGGAGCGCTGCGTGAACTGATGCGCTCCAAGGGGTGGGACGCCGTTGTGATCACCGGCTCCGACCCGCACGGCAGCGAATATCCTGCCGAAAGGTGGAAACAGGTCGAATGGCTGTGCGGCTTCACAGGAGAGGCCGGGGACATGGTGGTGACAGCCGACCATGCGGGGCTCTGGACAGACAGCAGGTATTTCATACAGGCCACATGCCAGCTGGAGGGAAGCGGGGTGGAACTCCACAAGACAAGGATCCCGGGTGAAATCCCGATACCGCAATGGCTGGCCGGACAGTTCGGGGAAGAGGGCATAGTGGCTGTGGACGGATACTGCGTGAGCGCGGCTTTCGCCGACAGCCTCCCGGGCACCGTAGTGAGCGTGCCGGACATCCTGGGCCGGTTCTGGACGGACAGGCCACCGGTACCGCAGACACCGGTATTCACGGTGCAGACGGGCGAGACTAGACAGTCCAAGATTGAACGGCTCAGAGGATTCCTCAAGGAGAAGCAGTGCGAAGGCATCCTGCTCTCATCTCTGGACGAAATAGCCTGGACCCTTAACGTGAGAGCCTCGGACATAGAGTATAACCCATTGGTAATCAGTTATCTGCTTGTCACTTGCGACCGGGTGCTCTGGTATGTGCTCAAAGGGGACATAGAAGATCCGCAGACGCAGGCGACCCTCAGCATACTCGAGAACGACGGAGTTGAGGCACTGCCGTACACGGACATAGACTATGTGGGGGACGAACTGCAGAGGCGGCTGTTCATCGACAGCGCAAGCCTCAACTACGACATCTTCTCGGCCCTCCGGGCCCGCGGCAACTCCCTGCTGGACGGGACAGGCCCTGTCGGGCTGTGGAAAGCCGTAAAAAACAGTGTGGAGATCGACGACATGAGAGAAATCCACATCAAGGACGGCCTGGCCATGGAAAGGTTTCTGTACTGGCTGGAGGAATCGGTGAAAGCCGGACGGGAAATAGATGAAAGGGATGCCGCACTCAAGCTGGGAAGTCTCCGGGCCGACATCAAAGAATACCGTGGAGACAGTTTCGAGACCATCTCAGCCTATGGCCCCGGAGCCGCTCTTCCGCACTATATCACCCCGAGGGAGGACGCCCCGCTCCTGAAAGACAGCGGCCTGTACCTGTGCGACTCCGGCGGGCAGTACACCCTCGGCACAACCGACATCACACGCACAGTTCCTCTCGGGAAATGCACCCCGCTTGAAAGGGAGGACTACACACTCGTGCTGAAAAGCCACATAGCGCTGGCCATGGCCGTATTCCCGGAAGGGACTCCCGGCTGCCGTATCGACGCCCTGGCAAGAGAGCCTCTATGGAAAAGCAGACGCAATTTCGGGCACGGCACAGGACACGGGGTGGGATTCTTCCTCGGTGTACACGAAGGCCCACAGGACATACGGCAGAATCTCAACCCCACTCCGCTCGAAGCCGGGATGATAGTATCGGACGAGCCGGGCATATACCGGGAAGGGATGCACGGCGTCCGGCATGAAAACCTGCTGCTGTGCGTGGAGGACGGGAGCAATGAGTTCGGAAGGTGGATGAGGTTCGAGCCTCTGACCCTCTGCCATTTCGACACGTCGGCACTGGAAGCCTCTCTGCTCGACAAAGACGAACTGGAATGGCTGAACGCCTACAATGAAAGGGTCTACCGCACCCTCGGGCCGCTGCTGCCGCCTCCGGTCTCGGATTGGCTGCGCGGCAAGACCGGCCCTGTCAGAGCAGATCCGCGATGAGGGCGTCGGAGATGAAGAACTTATCTTCGGGAATACGGATATGAGCCGCATCCGGGGAAGTCCGCTCCAGACAGCCCTCTGATATCAGGCGCAGTACCTTTGCAGAGTCGCAAAGCCGCTCGGGAATCCCGTCCGAGGTGCGCAGCCCGAGCATTATCCGCTCCTCACTCTCTTCTTGCGGAGTAAGAGTTTCCTCTGTCCGGGACCAGCCTGTCAGGGATTGGCTGTTGGCCCGGCGGCACCGGCCGTCGAAGGAATGAGCCCCGGGGCCCAGCCCCACGTAGGGCCGGCGGGTCCAGTATGCCGAGTTGTGCCGGGCCCTGCGGCCGGGAAGAGCCCAGTTGGAAATCTCATAGTGCTCATATCCGGCTGCTGAAAGCCTGCGGCATATCTGCTGATACTGGGAGGCGCACAACGATTCGGGCGCCTCTTCAAACTTCCCCTCTTCGGCAAGGGCAGCAAGCGCGCTCCCCTCCTCGATGCTGAGTTGATAGGCGGAGATATGCTCTGGCCTCCAGCCGATGATTTCTTCAAGCGTGGAGTCAAGCACAGCTTCCGGTAATAAGGGAAAGCCGAAAATCAGATCGACGCTGATATTCTTGACTCCGGCTCCCCTAAGGATACGGAACGCACGGCGGGCACCGGCCGCATCATGACGGCGCCGCATCCATCGCAGGATACCGTCGTCAAGCGACTGCACCCCCATACTCACCCTGTCCACACCGAGAGCAAGCAATGACCGCACGTAATCCGGCCCACGCTCAACTATATCTTCAGGGTTAACCTCGATAGTGAATTCGTCAAACGGGCCGCAGCCAAGAGTCCGGACAACATGTTCGAGCACGGAAAGAGGCAGCACCGAAGGGGTGCCGCCTCCTATGTATAAAGTATTGAATCCAAGGGTGTCAGCTATCTCCTGACGCCTGCGTTCAATCTCAGAGCAGAGTTCTGAAGCGTAACGCTCCATCCGCTCTTCTCCCCTCTTGCCGCATGCAGTCTCAGAATAGAAATCGCAGTATATGCAGAAACTGCGGCAGAAAGGGACATGGATATAGACCATCCGCTACCTGAGCAGGAGTTCAGCCGATCCTACAGGACCCTCGTTGGTGTAGGCCTGCACTGTGTAGACTCCCTTGTGGAACGATGGTATGTTGTTGACATAGATACCCATCTCAACTTCGGCTCCCTGGTAGTCAACCTCGCGGGATGCGGTGGCCTGAAGAGTTTCCTCCCCTACAGTGAAAGTGGTGCCGCGTCCGTCGGTGAGCAGATTGCCCTCCGGATCGGTGACCCTGACATATACACGTACCGGGCCTTTCGGTGTGAGCTCGTTTTCCAGCAGGCTCAAAGTCACAAGCAGCCTTTCCACCTTGCCGCTGCGGTCGGTGAGCTTGTCCTTGCTGTTGTAGGCTTCAAGTCTGACTCCCCTTGCCTTTAGCACAGCTCCGGCAGTGACACGGCCGGTGAGATCCTCAACCTGCTGGGAGAGCTCGGCGTTGCGCCTCTTGCTTGCGGCAGCTTCCTTGCGGGCACTGGCGGCTTCGGCTGTGAGCTTGTGGTTGAGAGTGTTGAGGGAATCAATCTGTACAATGTAGCTCTTCATTATGGAGCGCAGCGTGCCGAGTTCCTTTTGGTACTGGCGGATCTTGGCGCGGTTGGTAGCTTCGGTCTTCTTTACCCTCTCCACGAGCTGCGCTATCTCTTCGCGGGACGAATCCAGCTGCGCGTTGATGCTGTCATAGTCGGAAGAAAGGCCCTCGTAATCACTTTGGAGCATCTGGATCTGCTCGGTAAGGTCCCTTTTCTCATCATTAAGCTGGCCGACCAGCTTGTTTTTTGAAGTCAAAACATAGACAAGAGCGACAGCGAGCACGATGGCTACAGCGATCATAGCGATCATCACGGTCTTGAGACCACCATTAGCCTTCTTCTCGTTTTCCTTTCGTTCAAGTCTTTCAAGTGGATCTTCTCTTTCCATAATCTGTCATTTTTAAAAATTCACCGGGCAAAATTAGCAAATATTATGCTACTTTTGCTGACATGAAATATATTGTACGCTCCATTAAGTACTTCGTGTACCTCATTGTCATATTGACACTGATCATAGTGATACTCGTACTGGCCGGCTTCGTGGAAGGCGACCTGTCCAAGATATTCGTCAACGGATACGACTCCCTCTGGCAGATAGCCCTCATGATGGCGGTGTTCGCGGCCATCTATCCGAGATTCGGGTTCTCCACCCGCACAGCACATTTCTACGGCACTCCGGAAGAAGCGGACGCCGCCCTCAAAGGTGTCATGGAGCGGCTCGGATACAAATTCGAGAAGCAGGAAGGGGACGATGTCTGCTACATAAAGAGAGCCCCTTTCGCAAGGCTGGCCAAGATGTATGAGGACAGGATAACGGTACGCCACATCGCAGCGGGACTCGAATTGGAAGGCCTTACGAAAGACACTGTCAGGATAGCCTCCGGGGTCGAGGCCGCTAACCATGAAGATGCTTAGCCGCAGCGGCGAGAGCCTCGTAAAAATCCTTTCCGAAACGCTCCGTGAGAGGCCTGCGGAGAAATTCGTAGACCCTCGTATGGTCCCGTCGCCCCTTTTCGAAAGCGTCGGAACAGATGTCCCAATGGTGCAGGTTGAGCGCAAGCCCTCCTCCGGTCAGGCGCGTCACCCTTATGGGATACAGAGAACATGAGACAGGCTTTTTCAGACCTCGCATCTCTATCGCACACAGGCATTCCCCATCCACGCCGAAATGGCAATAGGCGCACTCGCAGGAGCCGGCCACAAGAGGGGTGACCATATCCCCGTCCCGGTCGATTTCAAAATAGCCGTTCCGCTCGACGGCCTCCCTGCCACCGGGACTCATGAGATCCTCGAACTCAGGATATTCTCTCTCTATAAGGTCCGGTTCGTCCTCCTCCAGAGGTGCACCGCTGTCACCTATTATGCAGCATGCTCCGCGGCACTTGCCATAGTCGCAGGCAAAAAACTCTGTCACCACATCCTCCGACACGAGGATGTCACCAATCTGGACTATCGTCCCGAATCTTCCCTTTCCCATCAGATTATAACATATTCGACCTCTGCACCTTCACGGAGCAGACTGAGAATTTTCCTTACGCTGTCGGCAGTCACCCCGCCCACAGCACCACTGTACCCGGTGACAAGATCCTTGCCCTCGCTGTAACGGACCAGTACCTTGTCAACAAGTTTTTCTACATCCTGGAGATCTGCCTTATATGAATTGAGAATCACCTCTTTGTAGGCTTTCAACTCGTCCGGGGAGATTTCCACATCCGTGATGGATGCCAGCACAGGCCTGATGGCCTCCAGTATACTGAGCGGATCGGCAGGCTCCAGCGACAGCGGCAGTCCGCTGGCACTGCAAGGCCGGCAGTTGATATACAGGGACAGCCTCTCCACCGGGAACACCTCCAGACGGTCGCTCACTTCAAGATATGCTCCCAAAGGGGCCAGGGCTTTGGTCAGCTCCTTGCGCAGAACCTCCTCGGCCATCTTGAACGACATGTAATTCTCTATGTTGTAAGGGACCGCCGCCGACATGCCGACATTCACCCCTATCTCTCCGCCGCCGACAAGGCCGGCGCCTGACTCCACTATGTATGTCACCGAACCGGAAGCAAGATTGCCCGATATATGAGGGCGCTGCGCAAACTGCTTTCTGGTCCTGAACCCTCCGAGAGACAGGCACAGTTCCTTCTTGAGATGCTCTTCATCAAGATCTCCAGTTAGGACGATCAGCCCGTCGTTGACCTTGGAGAAAAGGGACTCGAAATACTGCTCTGCACGCTGAGGAAGATCATCCCCGAGATTTGTGATGAACTTGCGCTCGGTATAATAATAACCGGGGCGCATAATGCTGTCCATCAAAGAATTGACATCCCGTGGCGAGAGCGCCCCCATGTCGATGCGCAACTTCTCACCCGCCTTGTAGTAATCAAACTCCGCCTTGTCCGGGATCCGCTTGTCCGCTACTGAGAGCAATGACCGCAGCAGGAGATTGAGCTTGGACTTGGGGGCGATGCCGGATATGCGAAGATCCGATATGCCGGCCCGGCTGCTCATGGTGATTCCGTTGGCTTCAAGCATGGCCTTGAAATCAGGCCCGCTCAGACCTGCCACACCACTCAGACCGAGCATGTCGCCGACAAATGCACCCTCTCCGCTGCGGAGCCCGGGCACAGAAGCCACGCCGCCACGCAGCATGAGGGAATACTGGAACTCCCCTTTGATGTCAGTCTTCTTGTAGAGCACCTTGACACCATTTGAAAATGTCCATAGACGGCCTCCGGACACAGGTTCGGCGGTATTGCTTCGCAGTTTCACCTTGCCTCTCGGGACAAACAGGCTGAGAGTATCCCCGAAATCCTCCTTGTAGGCTGCTGTGGCCGTGTCGGGATTCGCCCAGGCGGTGTCAAAGTTTCCGCGCAGCATTTCCTTGTCAGCACCGTTGTCCGGGGTGTCGAAGCGCAGAGTCAGATTGCGCGCCGAGTCCAGAAGCGCTCCGGCGAAATTGTTGAAAAGTTCCAGATCAAGCTCCGCAGGCAGACTGCGGGATGCCAGCACGCTTCCGGCTGCGGCCGGCCGTTCCAGGCCCGCCCCGTAAAGATAGGCCGAGGTGCACCTGGCTATGTACTCGCTGTTAGACGTCGTCCTGCCGCCTTCTTCACGCTTGGACTCCGAAATGAGACGGGATTTTGCGTCCTGATACTCCGCCTGGCCAACACCTCCCCTGTCTATGGAGGCCAGCACCGATGAGAAGCGCTCCAACGCAGTATCGAGCGTGGATGCGGAAGTATAGACCGCAAAGACATAACGTTCATCGCCGGAGCCGCCGGCGCTGTCCAGATAGCGGAAGACGACATCCGCAAGCGGAATGCCATGGCTGCGGAAATCCCTTTCAAGCCTGCGGCTCACTATGTGCCCGAGTATATCGGCGTATGCTTTTCCCACTAGAGGCTGGAGAGTGTTCATCCTGTCCCGCGGCAGTCGGGCGGCACTGTATATGGCATGGATTGACGCGACATCGTAAGTGTGGTTGATGCTCGTGAGAAGCAGAAGAGAATCTTTCGGATTCCAGACATAGGAGCTGCGCCCGTCATCGCGACGCAGCTTCGGCACCGTCATTGAAAGCAGGTTGAGCCGTTCTTTGATCTTGTCCGCCTTTATGTCACCGCTGACTATGATGGCCTGCGGCGCACGTGACTTGGCCGCGATGTCCATCATCATTAGGATGGTGGAATCCGCCGCGCTCTGGTCATATACCGGCACATCCGGAAAAGAGAACAAAGTGGCATCCTGCCGCGCTGATATGTATCCGGAAGACATGTACCCCGCACCATTGCCGGACAGGAAGAGGTATGGCTTCCGGGAGCCGAAATGCGGAAGCGAATCGAGCGAGCCGCGATCCCTGGCCTCATCGTATGCAGACATGCGCACAAGCGCGAAATCGGCGAAGCCCTTTCTGGCCGCATTGGACACCAGATAGAAATCGATCCCGTCGGGAAGATTGCCGACCGTTATCTCCTTGGGGATGCCAAGGGATGAAAGCGCCTGTCCGCGCAGCATTGTCGGGAGCATGAGCAGGACAAGGCAGATCTTCAATAAATGCCTCCTCATAATAATAAGCTTATCTTTACAAAAATAGGACATTTTTATTATATTTGCGCTGTTGGAAAACAATTAAAAATACAATACGATCATGAAAAAGTTTTTCGCATCCATCGTTGTAGCGGCCCTGGCGCTCGGTTCCATGAACGCCCAGGATCTTGCGCAGATCACTGAATTGTACAACACGGGAGCCGAGGCCCTTTCTTCCGGAGACAAGTCCACAGCCCTCAAGGCTTTCGAGCAGGCTTACTCACAGGCTACAGCTCTTGGGGAAGAGGGCAAAGAGGTTGCAGACAACTGCAAAGCTGTCATCCCTGACCTCTATCTTTCCATCGCAAAGGATCTTGCGAAGTCTTCCGACTATGACGGAGCCGTAGCTGGACTGAAGACCGCCATCGAAGTAGCTCAGAAATATGCTGATGCCGGCGTAGAAGAGCAGGCGAAGACCCTCATTCCGCAGATCATCATGCAGAAAGGAGGCTCCCTTCTGAACACAAAGAAATATGATGAGGCGGCCGCCGCATACAAGGAAGTGCTTGATGCAGACCCGACCAACGGCACAGCAGCCCTCCGCATGGGAATGGCCCTCAACGCAGCCGGCAAGGCAGCCGAAGCCAAGACGGCTCTCGAGCAGGCAGCTGCCAACGGCCAGGAGAAGGCGGCCAGCAAGCAGCTTGCCAACATCTCCCTCAAGGAGGCCGCAGCCGCCCTGAAGGCGAAGAAATATGCTGACGCTGTCGCAGCCGCCGTCAAGAGCAGCGATTATGTCGCGAGCCCGCAGGCTTTCCAGATTGCAGGTACTGCTTCCCAACTTGCAGGCAAGAACAATGACGCCATCAAGTACTTCGAGAAATACCTTGAGCTTTCGCCAAACGCCAAGAACGCTACCCAGATCGCCTATATCGTAGGTACACTCTACCAGGGAGCGAAGAACAACGCCAAGGCTAAGGAGTTCTACGCCAAGGCAGTAAGCGACCCGCAGTACGGAGCCGAGGCCAAGAAGATGCTTGACGCCCTCAAGTAACAATGCGGAGTCTTGAGCTCCTCGCCCCCGCAAGGGACAAAGAAATCGGCATCGCGGCCATCGACTGCGGTGCCGATGCCGTATATATTGGTGGCCCGGACTTCGGAGCGAGGAAAGCCGCGGGCAACAGCATTGAAGACATAGCCGAGTTGTGCGGATACGCGCACCGCTTCGGCGTCAGAGTGTTCGTGACATTCAACACCGTCATGACAGACGAAGAACTTCCTCATGCGCACTCGCAGATGCGCCTCGCCCAGGACGCGGGAGCAGATGCCTTCATCATAAGAGACTCAAGGATATGCGGCTGGGAAGACATCACAGTGCCGCTGCACGCCTCGACGCAATGTGCCATAAGGGATGCGGAGAGAGCCCTGCTCTTCGAAAAAGCCGGATGTTCGAGGATTATCCTTGAACGGGAACTCTCACTGGAACAGATACGCGGGATCTGCGAAGCTGTCAGCTGCGAGGTGGAGTTTTTTGTCCATGGGGCGCTTTGCGTATGCTACAGCGGCATCTGCCGCCTCTCGGAGGAGATAGACGGCAGGAGCGCGGACAGAGGAGAATGCATACAGGCTTGCCGGTCTCTCTATGACCTGCTCGATGCTCAGGGAAAGATCCTCGTGCGCAACAAGGCCCTGCTTTCGCTCAAAGACTACAATCTTAAGGACAGGCTTGAAGATCTGGCTGAAGCGGGCGTGTGCTCATTCAAGATAGAGGGCCGGCTAAAGAACGCCTCTTATGTCAAGAATGTGGTGCGTGAGTACGACCTGGCTCTGAACGCTCTGGTGGAACAGCATCCGGACCTGTATTGCCGCGCTTCTTTCGGAAAGGTCCACGGAGGATTCCATCCGGACAGCGGCAAGACATTCAACCGCGGATACACTCAGCTCTATATCGACGGCAAGAGGGGCAAGTGGTCCTCGATGGACGCTCCTAAATCGATGGGAGAAAGGATCGGGACCGTCAGGCGGATAAGCAGGATGAAAGACCGGTCTTCGATGGAGATCACAATCAATCCCTGCACAGAAAATATTGCACTCCGAAACGGGGACGGCTTCGCATTTATCTCCAAGAGCGGGGTCACCGGATTCCGCGGTGATGTCTGCGAGGGACTTTGCATACGCTGCAAGGACATCCCGGGGCTGAGGGAAGGGGACACGCTGTTCCGCAATCTGAGTGCCGGATTCGAGAAAGAAATCGAATCCAAGCCCTGCCGCAGGGAAATCGAAGTCACACTTGACATCGAAATCCATGGCGACTATGTGATTGAGCTGCACGCAAAGACCGAAGATGGCAGGACTCTGGATTCAAGGTTCTGCTCGGATGTCGAAGCGGCGGAAAACAGGGACAGGGCTCTCTCGATGCTCCGGGACCAGCTCTCCAAGCACAGCGGAGTCTATTCATTCCACGTGGGAGAAGTCAATGTCGCCAGCAGCACAGTGCCTCTTCTCAGCGCTTCAGTCCTCAACTCCATAAGGCGGCTCACCGCCTCAGACCTCGACAATTTGCCCGTCAATGCTCGCCCGTTGGCAAACCGCAGAAGGACGGGATTCCTTCCTCCACCGGCCAGAGCCGCAGAAGGGGAGCTGATGCGCAGCCGCTACTGTATCAGATATGAACTGGGGCTATGTCCCAAATATCAGGGAGCCAAGAATACAGGACAGCTGTACCTTTCCAACAACGGCAGGTGTTTCTCTCTCAGATTCGACTGCGCAGCCTGCGAGATGACCGTCAGCGAAGCTCGAAAGTGAGTTCCGTCTCTCCGAATCTGTCGGAAACAAAGCGCTTTGAAGAAAGATAATCGGATGAGAGCTGGCCACGCCAGACTATGTCATCCTTATCCTTGTACGGTATGTCCATAGTGAAGCCGTATGAGCGCGACTTGTATTTGACCACAGCCTCGCACTTCCACGAAGTGGATTCGCCTCCGTCGTCCTCCATTATAGCGAAGGCTATCTTATCCATCTGAGGCGTGAAATCAGTGAGCAGCACAGCGTTGAGCGGTATGGAATATCCCACCTGGCTGCGTTTCACCACCAGAAGGAAATCTGTCACGGACGGAGAGTAAAGTTTGAGTTCCTCATCCGTGGTCGCCCTGAAACCGTCAACTGCCCCGCACTTGATGAAGAATTCCGAGGCTCCGCCGAACCATGAGTCGAAGTTTTTGCGGGCCTTGAACGAGCGGAGCAGCAGGACCCTGCCGTCACTCCCGCCAGCCCCGGAAAGCTTAGCCGCCTCCCCTTCTGAGGACTCGAACAACTCAAGAGGGGTAAAAGACGAGTCGGAATTGCGGTTTATCACCCAGACAGGACGCTCCTGCGCAGTCTCCTCTGTGACAATTACTTCCCCGACCACTTCAAGCCTGTCCCCGCGCTTGCGGAGCTCATAGCCATAATTGCTGTCCGCACCCATCCCGGGATCGAACGTGACGACAGGATAACTTTCACCATCCCAATCCTCGGAATAGGGCCAGTAAATCTGGATGTCCGACGACGAAAGCGCATCAAGGTACTCCTGCACATCAGACTCCCCGGATCTGGTGGAAGGCAGAGAAGCGAAATAATCGGCAAGCAGTTCACGCATAGGCTTCCCGTACGAAGCGGGAGCCCTGGTACCGCGCCTGTCATCGCCAACCCCAGCGCCAGGGCTCGCCAGAAGGTCGGAAAGCATATACTCCTCGTCATATCCGTTGCCCGAGGATGAACTTACGGCATCGTGAACCTCAGAGAGGTGCTCCCGGTCCATAGGAAGTCCGGATATTATTTGTGCCATATCCTGAAGAGTGAAACCCTCATGAGGCGAGGGCAGGCGGATATCATTGACTCCACTGTCGCAGGAGACCGCGGCCAGGACAAGCGCCGGCAGAAGTAAAAATCTGAAGTTTTCCATGCCGCAAAGTTGAGGACAATCATCCGATTAGCCGGCATTTTAATCGATTAATTCACCTCTCGCCGCAAAAGACCGGCACTGCGGCACTCTGTTGGGGAAAACGGACTCAATGCGAAAACTTCACAAACCTGTCTTTTGAGAAAAAATCGCGGACAATCTCTGTTTTTTCATATCCGGCTTCCCTGAAGACCGCTTCTGTCCGGGGGGCAAGAGATTCGTTGATCTCCACAATTCCCAGCCCACCGGGACGGAGAAGACGTCCAGCCCAGACTGCCACCGCACTATAGAAAAGAAGGGGATCGGAATCAGGCACAAAAAGAGCCGGTCCCGGCTCGAAATCCAAAACATTCGAGCGCATTGCAGGCTTTTCAGACTCCATCACATAAGGCGGATTGCAGAGCAGAAGATCGAAAGTGCCCTCATCAAATCCCTCTCCCCCGGAAAGCACATCAGAGCTGACGAACTTTGGTGCGGGTCCGGGGAACTGACCGCGGGCCACCTCAAGTGCGGCATACGAGATGTCCACCCCCACCACCTCCGTGCCACCGGCTTCGAGAAAGACTGACCAGGCGATGCAGCCCGAACCGGTACACAGGTCCAGGACGCGGCATGGCCCCTCTTTGGAGCGGATGAAGCTGACAGCCTCGCCTACAAGCTGTTCCGTCTCGGGACGGGGAATCAGCACTGAAGGAGACACATGAAAACGATGCCCGCAGAAATCCGAATAGCCGAGCACATATTGTATGGGCTCCCCCGTCATGAGGCGCTTGAGGTCATCCTCAAGCCCGGGTAGCGCAGACGGGGGAATCTCATGCTGCGGCTCTATTATATGGGTGTAACTCCTGACATCGAGCCGCTCCTGGCACAGCATTAAAATGATACCCCTCGCCTCGGGCGAAGGGTATATGCCTGACAAGCCGGCGGTGCCGGTCCTTATGAAGTCAGATAGCAGCACCCCTATGAGTTCTCTATTATGGAAGACAGGAACGAAGTGATGTCAAGCCCTGCAGCCCTTACCATCTTAGGCACGAGTGACGCGCTCGTCATACCAGGAATTGTATTTATCTCCAGAAAATACAGCCCGTCCGCCGTATATATATAGTCGATTCTCACAATACCTTTGCAGTCGAGCCTTGAGTATATTTCGCAGCTCGTGCGCTGAACCTCTTCCCTGACCGCATCAGGCAAGTCAGCCGGGCAGATCTCGTTGCTGTGGCCGTTGTACTTGGCATCATAGTCAAAGTATTCGTTGTCCGTGACTATCTCTATGACCGGCAAGGCCTTGACGGACTCCCCGTCAAAGTAGGAGGCACAGGTGAGCTCCCTGCCGCTCAATCCCTGCTCGACTATCACCGAACTGTTTTCAGAAAAAGCGTAACGTATGGCCGGCACGACCTCCTCGGCCTTTGTTACCCTGGTCACCCCGAAGCTCGAACCTCCCTGGGTAGGCTTCACGAAAACGGGGAATTTGAGGCGGGAAACCTCAGATGAGGCAAAAGCCTCGAGATCCATTCCGGCCCTCACGAAGGCGTCCGGAGCGCATTTTACCACTCCCTGCTCACGGATATAGCACTTGCAGGCATACTTGTCGAATGCGATTGCGCTCACCATCGAAGAACAGGTGCTGCACGGAATCCCGAGCATTTCCAGATACCCCTGCATCTGTCCGGTCTCCCCAGGTGCACCATGCTGGACAAGATATGCGAAATCGAACTTCACCCTCTCCCCGAGGACCCTGACGGAAAAGTCGGTCTTGTCCACTTCAGGCCTTGCCCCCTCCGGAAAGGTGATCCTCATGGAATTGCGCTTCTTGCAGGCCACGAGTGACCATTTGCCGAAACGGGCAAATATCTCATAGACATCATACACATTGCCGTCTATGCGGGAAGCCACGAACTCCCCGCTCCGGCAAGACACCTCCCACTCGGAGGAATCACTGCCGTAGATGACCGCTATAGTATTGTACTTACTCATACTAATTGAAATAATAGTCTTCTTCCTGCTTTTCTTCATTGCCCTTCACGGCGTTTTCCTGATTGTAGCCGCCGAGGAAGATGCCGTCTTTCTCGCAGTCAAGCCCCGGGATGCCTGTGGACGGGGCGAGGAAATGGTCGTTCTCCATGGACCAGCCAATGCTCGGGTCGGCAAGACATTTCTTCATCCAGATTCCCCATATAGGAAGGGACATGTTGGAACCGCTTCCGAGGGCGAGCGAGTTGAAGTGGACCTGCCTGTCTTCACCGCCCACCCAGACTCCGGCCGTGATGTTGGGAGTGTAGCCGATGAACCAGCCGTCGGAGTTGTCATTGGTAGTGCCGGTCTTTCCCGCAATCTCGCCACGGAGTCCGTAGACGGAGCGGAGACGCGAACCTGTCCCCTCATTGATCACCCCGCTCATCAGATTGACCATCAGATATGCCGTCTGCTCGGAAATCGCCTCCCTCTTCCGGGTGGTGAAATTGCCAAGTTCACGCCCGTCGTTGTCGGTGATGCGTGTCACATATTGCGGGGTGATATATGTGCCGTGGGACGGGAAGGTATTATATGCCGACACCATGTCGAACACGCTGACTTCCACAGGGCCCACACAGAGTGAGTAGACCTCGTCTATATGGCTGCGGATTCCCATTTGACGCATCATCCTCGCCAAGGCTTCCGGGCCGAGCTCCTTCATGAGGAAAGCCGATATGTTGTTGGAACTGTGGGCAAGCCCCCACTTCAGGGTCACGGTCTTCCCGAGCCATTCTTCCCTGTCGGTGCTGCGCGGCGTCCAGGTGGAGCCGTCGAATAGCACAAAAGTCTGGGACTGGTTGACCACCTTGTCGCAAGGGCTCAATCCCTCCTGCATGGCCAAAGTATAAAGGAACGGCTTCACCGTGGAACCGATCTGCCTTTTGCCTTGACGCACATTGTCATATTTGAAATAACGGTAATTCGGACCGCCCACATAGGCTTTGACATAACCGGTCTGCGGCTCCATGGCCACGAAGCCGCAGCGGAGGATGGACTTGTAGTAGCGGATGGAGTCATCCGGAGTCATGGTGGTGTCGGCCCAGCCTTTGGAGTTCCAGGCGAACACCCTCATCTTGACCGGCTTGCTGAACTGGGCGAGGATCTCCTCATCGCTCTTGCCTGCCTTGTGCTGAAGACGGTAGCGGTCGCTCCAGCGGCGGGCCTGCTTCATCAGGGTCTGCACTGTCTTGCTGTCCACATCGTTGGCGAAAGGCTTGTTCTTCTTCCATCTGACCTCCCTGTCAAAACTTTTCTGGAGGTTCTTGCCAAGGTGCTCGGCGACCGCCTCCTCGGCGTATTTCTGCATCTTGGCGTTGACGGTGGTGTAGATCCTGAGGCCGTCGCGATCCAGGTCATATCGCGAGCCGTCCGCTTTCTTGTTCTTGTTGAGCCAGCCGTACAGGGGATCCTCCTTCCAACGGAGAGAATCGCGGCTGAAGTCCTCGGCATACTGATATTCGGAGCGTCTCGGGGCCTTGGCTGTCATGTCCCGGCGTATCATGTCCCTGAAATATGGGGCGAGGCCCGAGTTGTGATCCTGCACCTGGTAGTTGAGGATGATCGGTATCTGCTGTATGGAATCTCTCTGCTCACGGGTCAGGTAACCGTTCTTCTCCATCTGCCCGATGACGAAATTGCGCCGCTCCAGGGAGCGGTCCGGGTTGAGCACCGGGTTGTAGCGCGTCGGCTTGTTGACCATGCCCACGAGCAGCGCGGCCTCCTCGACCGTAAGGTCTGATGGTTCTTTGGCGAAAAATGTCTCCGATGCCGCCTTGACCCCGTAGGCCCCGCTTCCGAAGAAGATGGAGTTGAGGTACATGTCCACTATCTCCTCCTTGGTGTAGTCCCTCTCAAGCTTGACGGCGGTGATCCACTCCTTGAGTTTGGTCCATACCATCACGACCTTGGACCAGCCGGGGATGCGGCTGTTGACCTCCCGCCTCGGGTAGAGGGTCTTCGCGAGCTGCTGTGTTATGGTGCTCCCTCCGCCCTGGCTGGAGTCCCGCATGAGGATGGTCTTGAAAAACACGCGCGCAAGGCCCTTCATGTCGATGCCGGAGTGCCTGTAGAAGCGCGCGTCCTCCGTGGCGACGGCGGCCTCCACCAGATAAGGTGAAAGCTCGTCGTAGCTGACGTAAGTTCTGTTCTCGATATGGAAAGTGGCCAGCACCTCGCCGTTGTCGGCGAGCACCTGGGTCGCAAGTTTGTTGTCCGGATGCTCAAGCTCCTCGAATGACGGAATCCTGGCAAACGCGCCCACCAGAAGCAGCGCGAGCAGCACAAGCGCGAACGGTGCCGTGACAAGTATCCAGAACCATTTGACTATCTTCTTCTTAGTGTTCTCTTTCATCGCCCGAAATATCTGTCGTAATACATTGCTGCCAACGCAAAATATGTGCAAAATTAACGATTAAATTTTGAAAATTAGCGAGTTTGTGTTTTTCTTTGCAGTCTGAATCAATAAAGAAGCAGATATGGAGGGGAATTTAGTCATCGTCGAGTCGCCGGCAAAGGCAAAGACCATACAGAAGTTCCTGGGGGACGGGTTCATCGTCAAATCGAGTTTCGGGCACATACGCGACCTTCAGGACAACAAATTGAGCGTGGACGTGGAGCACGGCTTCACGCCCGAGTACATCATCCCGGCGGACAAAAAGAAAGTCGTCGCCGAGCTGAAGAAGGCCGCATCAGGAGCGGAGACGGTCTGGCTCGCATCCGATGAAGACCGCGAGGGGGAGGCCATCTCATGGCACCTGAGCATAGCCCTCGGGCTCGAGAAGTCCCGCACCCGCAGGATCGTCTTCCACGAGATCACCAAGGACGCCATCCTCAACGCGATAAAGAACCCGCGCGACATCAACATCGATCTGGTCAACGCCCAGCAGGCGCGCCGGGTGCTCGACCGCCTCGTGGGATTCGAACTCTCCCCTATCCTGTGGCGCAAGATACAGAGAGGCCTCTCCGCCGGACGCGTCCAGTCGGTGGCCCTGCGTCTTGTCGTGGACAGGGAAAAGGAGATCATGGCTTTCCGGAGCACCCCATACTATAAAGTGGACGGGCAGTTCGAGGCCGCGGGAGTCAGCGTCAAAGGCACTCTCGACACCAAGTTCGACTCCATTGAAAAAGCCCGGGACTTCCTCGAAGACAGCATAGGCGCCGTGTTCACCATAGGTTCAATAGACAAAAAAGAGGCCGTCCGCCACCCGGCAGCCCCTTTCACCACCTCGACCCTCCAGCAGGAAGCCTCACGCAAGCTGCGCTTCCCGGTCAGCCTGACGATGAGAGTGGCCCAGAGCCTGTACGAGAGAGGTCTCATCACCTATATGCGTACCGACTCCACCAACCTCTCCACCCTCGCTCTCGGAGCATCAAAAGCCTACATCACCGAGACTTACGGAGCCGCATATTCTCATCCGCGCCAGTACAAGACGCACACCAAGGGAGCCCAGGAGGCCCACGAGGCCATACGTCCCACATACATGGCCAATACGGACATAGAGGGCACACAGCAGGAGAAAAAACTCTACAACCTGATCTGGAAACGCACCCTCGCATCCCAGATGGAGGATGCCAAAGTCCTCAACACCAACATAAAAGTCAATTCCGACAAGCGCAGCGAGAAATTCATCATGCAGGCTGCGGAAATCCTGTTCGACGGTTTCCTGAAGCTCTACATGGAGAGCAAGGACGATGAGACGGACGATGACGACAACACCATACTGCCGTCCCTCAACGTCGGGGACGTCATCAAGATGAAGAGCATCACCGCCGAGTGCAAATTCACGCAGCCACCGTACCGCTACTCCGAGGCCACTCTGGTCAAGAAACTCGAGGAGCTGGGAATCGGCCGTCCGTCAACATACGCCCCGACCATCACCACCCTCACCACCGCCCGCGGATACATCGTCAAAGGCGACAAGGAAGGCCGCAAGGTCAACGTCAACGACCTGTGCCTCAAGGGAGGTAAGATCACCGAGACCGTAAAGGCCGAAAGCATCGGTGCCGAGAAGGGCAAGCTGATGCCGCAGGAGATAGGCATGATCGTGAGCGACTGGCTGACGGAGAATTTTCCGGACATCATGAACTACGACTTCACCGCCAACGTGGAAAAGGAGTTCGATGAGATAGCCGAAGGGAAGTTGGTATGGAATTCCGTGATAGCCGCGTTCTACGGCGGTTTCCACAAGAAAGTGGAGGAGACCCTGCACGACGGGCAGTACAGCCGGGTGGAAAGGGTGATCGGTACGGACCCGTCGGACGGACGGGAGATAATTGCCAAATACGGGCAGTTCGGGCCTTATGTGCAGAAAGGAGAGGGGGAGGACAGACAGTGCGCAAGCCTCTCCAAGGGCCAGCTGATAGAGAACCTCACCCTCGAAGAGGCCCTGTCGCTCTTCAAACTGCCGCGCACTGTAGGAGAGGTGGACGGACAGGAGGTGAAAGTCCTAAAAGGACGTTTCGGACCATACCTGAAATTCGGGGAAAAGAACATTTCCCTGCCACGCGGGGCTGACCCGCTGAGCATCACCATCCAGGAATGCGAGGCTGTCATACGCAATGCGGCCACGGCGGCAAATCCTGTCATCAGCGAGTTCAAGGATGCTGACATCAGCGTGCTCAACGGCCGCTATGGACCTTACATCAAACACGCCGGAGCCAACTACAAGATCCCCAAAGGCACAGATGCCGCAGCCCTCACCGAGGAGGACTGCCGGCGCATCATTGAAGAGGGCGCACCTACGTCCTCAAGGACAAGGAGATACAAGAAATAAACTTATATGGCTAACTATCAGATTGATGAAATCGACAGAAGGATCCTCTCCTATCTGGTCAACAATGCGAGGATGCCCTTTCTGGAAATCGCCCGCGAATGCAACATCTCGGGGGCGGCTGTACATCAGAGAGTAAAGAAAATGGAAAACAACGGGATCATCTCAGGTTCCCGCATGGTAATCAAACCCGGGGCAATAGGCCTCAATGTCTGCGCTTTCATCAGCGTCTGCCTGTCGGAAGACAACAAGTACCCGGATGTCGTGGCCGCACTCAAGCACGTGCCCGAAATCGTGGAGTGTCACTTCATCACCGGCAAAGCGGCACTTTTCCTTAAGGTGTATTGCTTTGACAACGAACATCTTATGAATATCCTCATCAACACCATCCAGAGGATACCTTATGTCCAGTCCACCGACACCATGATTTCCCTCGACCAGTCATTCGAGCGCGAGATCTGGGTCAAGGACTACAACGGGACAAGCTTCAAGGTTCTTGCCTCGAAAGAATAGCGTCCGCGAAGACAAGATCATCGGGAGTCGTTATCTTGATGTTGAACTTCTCCCCCTCCGTCATATCCACCTTCATCCCCGCACGCTCCGCCACTGAAGCATCATCAGTGAAGCAGAGTTCGTACGGGCGGGCGTAGGCTTTCTTTATGTCTTCGGAAAGGAAGACCTGCGGAGTCTGCACCGCAACGGTACGGCTCCTGTCCGGAGCCGGATATGCCGGGTCGGCGGAGCGGAGAGTGTCCGTCACCGGCATCACGGGGATAAGAGCCCGGCAATCCTCCCCCATCATCGAAAGCATCTTGCGTATGAGAGCCTTCCCCACAAAAGGCCGGACACCGTCATGTATCATCACCACCGCCCCGTCCGGCACTTTGGCAAGGGCGTTGCGCACCGACTGGAAACGGGTTATCCCGCCCTCCACGAGGAGCTGGGGGGAGTTGAAGGTGTCGGACAGGCAGATGTTTTTCCATGTCCTGAAATGCTGCGCGGGCAGCACCACGACCACCTTTATTCCTGGCACAGCATCAGTGAAACGCTCGATGGTGCGCTGGAGCACCGTCTTCCCTCCGATCCGGAGAAACTGCTTGGGGACCGGCATCCCCATGCGGGTCCCGCTCCCGCCTGCCACAAGTATGACATAAACCTCCCTGTCCATTTTCAGATTCGCAAGTGTTTTCAGGACAAAAATATGAAAAATGCCGAACTTATTTCGTATTTTTGTCTTTTGACATAAGAAGCACAAAAATGGCATTTTTGAATCAAGAACTCGCGATAGATCTCGGAACGGCGAACACAGTCATCTACCAGAACGGTCAGATAGTGCTTGACGAGCCGAGCATGATCGCAGTGGACAACAATACAGGCAAATGCATCGCCCTCGGGCAGCAGGCCAAGCTGATGGACGGCAAGGTCAACCCGGGCATCCGCACCATCCGCCCCCTTAGGGACGGGGTCATCGCGGACTTCCACGCGGCGGAACTGATGATCCGCGGTTTCATAAAGCAGGTGAGCAGCAAGCACCGCAGTCTCTTCACCCCCAACCTCAAGGTCGTGGTCGGCATCCCGTCAGGCTCCACCGAAGTGGAGATCAGGGCGGTGCGCGACTCCACCGAACATGCTGGCGGCAGGGACGTGTTCCTGATATTCGAACCTATGGCGGCAGCTCTCGGCATCGGACTTGACGTCGAGGCTCCACAGGGCAACATGGTGGTCGACATAGGCGGCGGCACCACCGAGATAGCAGTCATCTCTCTAGGAGGACTGGTGGAGCAGGAAAGCATCCGCGTCGCCGGAGACGTCTTCACAAGCGACATCCAGTACTACCTCCGTCAGCAGCACAACATCAAGGTCGGCGACACCACCGCGGAGAAGATCAAGTTCGCCGTAGGAGCCGTAATCCCGGATCTGGACGAGGAAGAACCGGCCCCGTTCATCGTCCGCGGCCCGAACCTGATGACCGCCCATCCCGTGGAGGCCACCATCACGCATCAGGAGATAGCGCACTGCCTGGACAAATCCATCGCCAAGCTCGAAGCCTCGATCCTGCACGTGCTGGAGAACACCCCTCCGGAACTGTACGCCGACATAGTGGAAAACGGCATATACCTCTCCGGCGGCGGAGCGCTCCTGCGAGGCCTGGCCAAGAGGTTCAAAGACAAGGTAAACATAGATTTCCACGTGGCCGAGGATCCGCTGCACGCAGTCGCCCGAGGCACCTGCGAAGCCCTCAAGCACACTGACACCTATTCATTCCTGATGAGGTAGCAGATGTCACAGGGCGGCAAAGTCTCCACGGTTTTAGTAAACGCGGCAATCTTCATCCTGATGGAGGTTGCTGCTCTTGCTATGTTGAGAAGCAGTTCCACGATGCAGAACATCTGGATTAACCGTATCTCGCACCGCACCGCGGCAGCCCTCTGGGGAGCCGGCGAGGATATACGGAGCCACTTCCATACACGCCGCCTCAACGATGAACTGGCAGCCGAGAACGCCCGCCTCAAGGAGAGGCTCAGGGTTCTCGGAGACACTGGGGCAGTGGCGGCCGTGATGCCAGTCCGGCATCACGACGGCTTCCGCTATTCCCCGGCGACCGTAGTCAAGGTCGGCCGGGGCACTGCCCACAATTATATCATCCTCGACAAGGGGTCGGAAGACGGGATACGCCCGCAGTCCGGCATAATCACGGACAAGGGCATCGTAGGGGTGGTCAGCGCCGTGGACCGGCACTACTCCTATGGCCTGACGCTCATCAACTCCAGCGTCAGCGTGAGCGTCAGGATAGGGGACGGGTCGGAAGGTGTCACGGCTCCCCTGAAGTGGGACGGCAAGAGCCGCGACGGCGCGGTGGTCGGGGACATCCCTCCGCACCACAGGATCAACCCGGGAGACACTGTGCGCACAAGCGGATTCTCCAGCATTTTCCCGGCGGACATCCCGGTGGGGGTAATCGGCGAGACAAGGCTCATCGACGGCTCATCACAGCAGGCTGATGTCCGGCTCTTCCAGGACTTCGGGAGCCTGCGGTACGTGACCGTGACGGAAAACGATGACAAAGACGAAATAAGGGCGCTTGAGGCCAACGGCAGATAGAGATGAAACACTGGAATTTCACCATCAAATACCTCCTGCTGCTCTCAGCCCAGATACTGCTGTGGAATTATTTCAATTTCACGCCTCTGCTGATGGTCGCCATCCTGCCGGTGATGATTCTCTGCCTGCCGCTCGGGTGCAGTGTGAACACCACTCTCCTCATAGCTTTCGCCTCCGGATTCGCCGCCGATTTTCTCGTCGCGGGCCCCTTAGGTCTGACGATCCTCGCATTGGTGCCGGTGGCCTTTCTGCGCCGCCCCATCCTGAAACTCGTCTTCGGCGGCGAACTCCTCTCCCGAAGTGAGGATGTCTCCTCCAAGCGTCTTGGGAAAAACAAGATGCTGATCGCGGACATGCTCGCCAACGCCCTCTTCCTGCTGATTTACATCATCGCCGACAGCGCAGGCACCAGCCCGCTGTGGGCCATGGCGGCGAAGTTTCTCGCCTCGCTCGCCCTGAGCACGGCGATATCTCTCCCCCTCGCAGACCTGCTCTGCCCTGACACCGGGAGAAGATGGAGATAAACCGCAAAAACAAGCTCCTCATCGGACTGGCCGCAGCCGCCTTGATACTGCTGGCCAGACTCTTCTACATCCAGATAATCAACGACGAATACAAGAAGGACGCCTCCAACAACTCCATGGTCTACGCCACCATCTACCCGCCGCGGGGAGTGATTTACGACCGCAACGGGGAGATCCTGGTAGGCAACGCCGTGTGCTATGACATACTCGTCACTCCGCGTGACGTCAAGCAGCTCGACACGGTGGCGCTTGCCGCCGCACTTGACACGAGCGTGGCTTATGTGCGGAGCAAGATGAACTATTACCGCACCTACCGCAGCCGCATCGGCTACCAGACCCAGACATTCCTCAAGCAGGTCCCGCCCGAGACTTACCAGAAGTTCGCGGAGCTGGAATACCTCTTCCCGGGCTTCAGGGCTCAGATGAGAAGCGTCAGGGAGTACCCGTTCAACGCGGGCGGCAACCTTCTGGGCTATATCTCCGAGGTGGACGCGGACTACATCAAGAAGCATCCCGAATACAAGTCCGGAGACTATGTGGGGCGCACGGGGCTGGAAGCGGCCATGGAGGACAGCCTGAAGGGCGTGAAAGGTTACCATATTTTCCTCAGAGACTCCCGCAACCGCCTTCAGGACGCATACCAGGACGGCCGCGAGGACAAAGCCGCAGTCCCGGGCAAGGACATCGTCTCCACGATTGACGCGCATCTCCAGCAATACGGACAGAGGCTCATGGAGGGCAAGGTCGGATCCGTGGTGGCCATAGAGCCATCGACCGGCGAGATCCTCGCCATGGTCTCAAGCCCCGGGATCGATGTGGACATACTCTCCGACATCGGCAAGCACTACGGGGAGATAGCCCGCAACCCGCGCAAGCCGATGTTCAACAGGACCGTGATGGCTTCCTACCCGCCGGGGTCGGTATTCAAGCTGGTCAACGGTCTCATCGGGCTTCAGGAAGGGGTGCTCAAGCCCTCGTATTCATACCCGTGCAACGGAGGTTATTACTATAGCGGCAACCACAAGCTCGGCTGCCACGCCCACTCCTCCCCTCTCCAGTTCAAGGACGCGATCGCGACCTCATGCAACGGCTACTTCTGCTACGTGATGCGCAATATCCTGGAGAACAAGGCCTATTCCAGCACGGCCGAGGCCCTCGACACATGGCGGGACTATGTGATGAGTTTCGGCTTCGGGCACAAGCTCGGGAGCGACTTCCCGTCGGAACTCGGAGGAAACATCCCATCCGCCAAATATTACAACCGCGTCTACGGGGAAGGGCGTTGGAGGTTCCAGACTGTAGTTTCCCTGTCCATCGGACAGGGGGAGATTGGCGCCACCCCGCTGCAGATTGCCAACCTCGCGGCCATCATGGCCAACAGGGGATTCTACTACATCCCGCATATCGTCAAGGACTCCGACGGGGTGACTATCGACAGCCGTTTCCATGAGAGGCAGTACACCAAAGTGGACACATCATATTTCAATGTGGCCGTAGAGGGGATGTATATGGCGGTCAACGGGGGAGGTTCTGCCGGTATGACGGCCCGTGCGGCAGCGATACCGGGGCTTGACGTGTGCGGAAAGACCGGCACCGCCCAGAATCCGCACGGCAAGGACAACTCCGTATTCATCTGCTTCGCACCCAAGGACAACCCGAAGATAGCCGTCGCCGCCTATGTGGAAAACGCCGGGTTCGGGGCCACTTGGGCTCTTCCGGTAGCTTCGCTGATGCTTGAGATGTATCTCAACGGGGAAATCTCCGCGCAGCGAAAGTACCTTGAAGACAGACTTCTCACGACAAGATTCTTCTGAACATGGGCATATTCAACACAGGAAACCGGCCATTTGAGAGAAACCTTCGGCAGACCGTCGACTGGAAACTCGTCTTGTGCTATCTGGCCCTGGTGCTGATAGGGTGGGTAAGCATCTACGCCTCCGTCCACTCCACGGAGCCATCATCGATATTCGACTTGAGCTGCCGGAGCGGCAAGCAGTTCGCCTGGATAGGAGTCGCCCTGGTATTTGACGCGCTGATTCTGTTCGCGGTCAACCCTCGGCTGTGGGAGGCGGTCGCGCCTGTGACTTATGTGGTGGTGTTTTTCCTCCTGGTGCTGGTGATTTTCGTCAGCAAGGATGTCAAGGGCTCGCACTCGTGGTTTGAGTTCGGTCCGGTGAAGTTCCAGCCCGCGGAGGTGTCGAAGATCACAACTTCACTGATGCTGGCGCTGGTGATGAGCCGGCAGGGTTTCCGTCTGGCTTCGAGAAAAGGTTTTCTGACAGTGGCGGTGATTATAGGCCTTCCGATGCTGGCCATCCTAGGGGAAAGCGAGACGGGGTCGGCCCTGGTGTATGTCGGCTATATTTTCGTCCTCTACCGTGAGGGATTTTCGGGGTGGTGGTTCATCTTCCTCGGATCGGCGATACTGCTGTTCATACTGACTCTGACAGCACCATGGTGGGTGGCGGCGGGATTTCTTGCCCTGCTGTGCACTGTGTTTTTTCTACGCGGCTCGGGTTTCAGAAGGGGACGCGGGCTGAGGATGGAGCATGTCCTGCGAACATTGGCAGTGCTCTGCGCCGGGGTCACATTGATCTTCGCCACTGATTTTCTTTTCAACGATGTGCTTCAGGATCATCAGCGCAAGAGGATTGAGGTGCTGCTGGGCTTGAAGGAGGATCCTTCCGGGGTGGGGTACAATGTCAGGCAGTCTATGATTGCGATCGGATCCGGCGGGTTGACCGGCAAGGGTTTCCTCAACGGGACACAAACCACCTACGGCTTCGTGCCAGAGCAGAGCACGGACTTCATATTCTGCACCATCGGAGAGGAATGCGGTTTTATGGGGTGTCTGGGGCTTATCCTGCTTTATGTCTTTCTGATATACAGGCTGATAAGCGATGCGGAAAAAAGCCGGGAGGCGTTTACGCGGATCTACGGCTACTGCGTGGCTGCATGTCTTTTCATGCACCTTTTCATCAATATCGGAATGACCATAGGGCTGATGCCGGTAATCGGGATTCCGCTGCCGATGCTCAGTTACGGAGGGTCTTCGCTGCTGTCGTTCTCGATGATGATCTTCATTTTCCTGGCGCTCAACAGGCAGGAGAAGAAATATTTTTAGTTTTTTGCGTATCTTTGCGAAGATGCCTTGGTGGTGGAATGGTAGACACGAGGGACTTAAAATCCCTTGGACAGCAATGTCCGTGTGAGTTCGAGTCTCATCCGAGGCACTATATTTACGGGGCATATCCCCGAAACCCCTGCGCTTGCGCAGCAAGCGCGGCTTTCTCAACCCCAGTCTGCTTCGCAGACAGCCCCTTTCAGGGGCATGCCGGCTCGGCAAGCCTTCGCCGGGCGTCTTCGCTGCTTCGATGTCTTTGACATCTCGCTGACGCTCCGCCGCGCCGCTGACGCGACCCTCCGGAAAGTCGCTTTCCGACTTTGCGGGACAAGCACATTTCTACTACTGTCGTCACGCGTCAGCCTCTGCTTGATGCAACCCGTCAAACTCGGCCACGAGTAACCGTCACTGGTAGCGTTATAGTTGCGTCAGGCGTGACCGACGTACCCTGAGAGGCCCCCTCGGTTATGCATACCAGCCATAGAGGCCCGTGCAGCCCATGATATCATGACCGAGATTGACGAAAAACCGGGTTTGGCGGAGGCTGGTGCCAACGATGCATGGCAATCTGTCCAGTTAAACCGGAAAATGGGGGACAAAAAAGGCTTGACTCCAAAAAGTCAAGCCCATCCATTATAACACGATTGTTATTCTGCCGGCTCGAAGCCGAAGTAGCTGCCCTTGCGCTGGTGAGGGATGCCCGTCTTCATCCAGGCAGGCTCAGGAGCGCCCTGCAGATAGTAATCGAAGAACTGTTGAAGCCTGCGGGAGAGGTCCTTGCAGTTGCGCCGCTCCTTGAGGTTGTGGGCCTCGTCGTTGTATTCAAGCAGCCATGCCGGTTTCCCGAGGCGGCGGAGAGACATGAAGAACTCTATGCCCTGGTACCATGGCACAGCGCCGTCGGCATCGTTGTGCATGATGAGGACAGGGGTTTTGACTTTCGGCGCGAAGAACACCGGGGAGTTCTCGATGTAGAGATCCAGTCCGCCTTCATCCCAAAGGGTCTTGCCGATACGGCTCTGCCCGTGCTCGTACTGGCTGATGCGGCTGTTGCCTGACTCCCAACGGATTCCGCCGTAGGCGCTGGTCATGTTGCCCACAGGAGCTCCGGCTCCCGCCGCAGCGAACATGTCCGTACGGGTGACAAGGTAGGCCGTCTGATATCCGCCCCAACTCTGGCCCTGGATTCCCATCTTCGACTTGTCGATAAAGCCGAACTGCGCGCACATGGCCTCAGCACCCGAACAGATGCAGTTGTAGGCACTCTCCCCCGGGTGTCCGTCCTTGTAGACGATGTCAGGCACGAAGACCACGTAACCACGGCTGACGTAGAACGGGATGTTGATTATCGAGCGGCTCGG
>DJQV01000023.1:97800-202838 GCA_002438805.1 Bacteroidales bacterium UBA6377 | reverse complement strand
GGGAAGCGTCGAGGTTGTCCGGGGTGTAGAGCAGGCCTTTGAGCGGGGTTCCGTCATAGGCGTTCCAATGCACCAGCTGAACATCACCCCAGTTGTAGCCCGCCTGCTGAGGGTTGAGGTCCGTGAGGCGGTCCGAGGCCTTCCACTCGTCCTGTGTGACGTAGACATTCATCGGGTTGCGGAAGTTGCCCTTGAGATAAACTATTGTCCCGGCATTCTGGGCCTTCATGGTCGAAGAGAAAGACCATTTGTCCGTAAATCCTTGAGGGGCAGAAGGCTTGGCAAGATTGGCGATGGCATACCCGTTCTCGGAAGTGTCCTCATTGAAAGCGGTAAGGTAAAGCTTGCCTTTCTTCGGGAAGTTCATCGGGTTCTGGTAGAGGTAAGGGTCGTTATGGCGGCCGATGTCAAGGATCTCGTAGCGCACATGGTTCTTGCGGCCCTGTCCGGAGGTGAGATTCTCGATCTTCTTGCCGTCCGGGGAGAACTTCCAGATGTCATAACGGTCCCCGATCAGCAGGGCTTCGTCCTGGCCGATCCAACGCGGGTATGAAACAGGGATGAAGCAGCCGAGAGGATGGTCGTCCTCCTCATCGAAGAAGGCCACGTCCAGAACTCCGGTGAGGTTGACCATCTCCCCGGTGGACAGGTTCCAGCTGTACCAGTCCCCGTCTTTGGGGTCGAACCACGCCATATATTTCCCAAAAGGAGAAAGGGCTGTGGTCCCCTCCAGCGCGTCCTTGAGCGGACGGCGGCTTCCGTCCCGGAGATCCACCATAGAGTAGTCAGATTTGTTGTTGACTGCCCACAGGGACTCAAGCATATAAGGATCCGAATCCCGGGATATGGCGTAATCACCCTCGGCACCGTCGGAGAAACTGATGCGGTCGTTGGCATTGGCGGAGAGCACGAGCAGATCAGTGGCCGAAGAGAGGTTGACGACAGCAGTACGGGTCTGCTTACGGGCTCCGGCTTTCGCCATAGGAGGGAGGGTGTAGCTGTCCCAGTTCCAGATGTCCAGCCCGGCAGTCTCGAAAGACACGAGCGTGGTGTCCTTAGGAGGGAAATACTCGGAGAGGTTCAGCACGAGACGTGACGACTTGTTGGAGAAGCGCGGACGGGCAGTCTTGGTTATCACCCAACCCTCAGGCAGTGACGCGCAGTCACCCGGCACCACAACCGATGCGCTGAACTCCTTGACAGCAGGAGTGCGGCGCGTGGCCTTCTTGAGAATTTTCTCCTGCCCGAGCCATACGGAATATCTCGGCGTGCCGTCAAGTTTCTCCTCCTGGTCGGTGGAGAGGAAGACAAGCTTGTCGCCAGTATCATTGAAAGAGAGCCCGCCATAGGCCTTGCCGCCCTCGGCAAGTTCCTTGACGGTGCCGGCCGCGAGGTCATACACGGCGACGGAGTTCTTGGACAGTGAGTCCTTCTTCTCCTTGCCGGTGGCCACGGCGAGCTTGTCCCCGGACTTGGCCACCTCGAAGGAGGCGATGTTCTTGAGTGTGTCGATGTCCCCGGTGGCGGTGTCAAGGACAAGCAGGGATTTGGTGTCCTTCCTGTCTTTTACCTCCTGGCTGACGAAGATGAACGGGGCGGCGTCGAAGCCGAGCTCGGCCGAGGAAGCGTCCGGGATGCGGGTCAGCTCAAAAGTGCGCAGGTTGATGCAGGCTATGGTGTCCTTGGGCATCTCGTCCTTTTTCTTCTTGTCGATCTTGGCCTGGCGCGTCAGAGCGAACGGCGCGCTGATCTTGCAGACCCCGAAATCGGCGGCCTCGCTCATGTCGAAGCCGGAAGCCCTCTCAATAGTGACTTCCTTACCCGTCTTGAGATTGCGGAGCACAAGGTATCCGTCCCCCTCCTGCGGCGAGACCTGCCACACAAGCAGACCCCCGTCGTTTGACAGCCGGAGGGCGGACACCCTCTGCCACGAATCGTAGGCATCGTGGTCAAGCGGCTTCTTCTGTGCAAAAGCCACTCCCGCAGACAGCAGGAGAAGCGCAAAAAACATCAGATTTTTCTTCATATAATACATTTACTAAGAAGTCCCCGGTCTGGCGCAAAGGCCGAACCGGAGAGCAATATACGAAAAAAGCCGGAAACTATTCGTGCACGGCGAATCGCCTCTCCGCCAAAGCCTCATATTTTGTCCCCGGTCTCCCGTAGTTGGCATAAGGGTAAATGGATATTCCTCCGCGAGGGGTGAAGAGTCCGGTCACCTCTATATACTTGGGATCCATCAGTGCGATGAGGTCCTTCATGATGATGTTGACACAGTCCTCGTGGAAGTCTCCATGGTTGCGGAAACTGAACAGGTAGAGTTTGAGGCTCTTGCTCTCCACCATCTTCACGTCCGGGATGTAGCTTATCCGTATCTCGGCGAAATCGGGCTGTCCGGTGATAGGGCACAATGATGTGAACTCGGGACAGTTGAACCTCACCCAGTAATCGTTGCCCTGGTGCTTGTTGACGAAGGTTTCCAGGACCTCGGGGGCATAGTCGTCCCTATATCTGGTCTTCCGCCCGAGAGCGGACAGACCTTCATTGTTTCTGTCACTCATATATCTGACAATCTGAAAGGGTTATAAGAAATGTTGACATCGTAGGTATCCTCCCCCTCCTTCTGCTTCAAGCGCTTGACTATCAGCGAAGTGAGCGGCAGGACTATAAGTTCGTAGAGCGTCTTGACGCAGACCTGGGTGAGGATGATCCCGAGTATCGCCTTCGGGCTCATTATTCCCCAGAACGCAATCGGGCAGAAGATGCAGGAGTCCAGAAGTTCACCGCCCAAAGAAGACACTATGGCCCTGAGCCAGAAAGCCTTCCCCTGCGATGCCACCTTCATCTTGCTCATGATGAACGCGTTGAAATTGGATCCGAGCACAAATGCCAGCAGCGATGCGATGGTGGTCTTGGGTACCATCATGAACAGCGAATCGAAACTGTCCGCCACAGCCCGGCTGCCCTCTTCGATCGGGGGCGGAAGCAGACAGACAAGGGTGGACATCAAAGCCACGAAAGCGCTCAAGGCAAAAGCCAGGAAGATGACAAGTCTCGACTTACGGTAGCCGTAGACCTCCGTGAGGCAGTCGTTGAGGATGTAGGAAACGGGGAAGAGAAGTACCGCCCCCGACAGCTGCAACGGCAGGTGGCCCACCTGCCATACGCGCGGCACAAAGAAATTTGAGGTAATCAGGCAGACCGCAAACAGGACTGCCATCACCAGGAATCTGGTGCTGAATTTTTTTGACATTTTCTTGTTTTTTAACGTGGTTTCAAGAACACAGGGCCCGCCCCGTCAACAGGCGGGACCCTCTATAAGCCTATACTTCCGGAGCGGACTCGAACTCCGACAGGAAACGCATGTCGTTTTCGAAATAATGGCGCAGGTCATTTACCCTCCACTTGAGCATCGCGATGCGCTCAAGCCCCATGCCGAAAGCGAAACCGCTGTACTTCTCCGGGTCGATACCGCTGGCCTTCAAGACATTGGGGTCAACCATGCCGCAACCGAGAATCTCCAGCCAACCGGTGCCTTTACAGATGTTGCACCCCTTGCCGTGGCAGATGTTGCAGCTCACGTCAACTTCGGCGGAAGGCTCGGTGAACGGGAAATACGACGGACGCATACGGATCTGTGTCTCCGGCCCGAACATCTCGCGGGCAAACAGGAGAATGGCCTGCTTGAGGTCCGCAAAAGTCACACCCTCATCTATATAGAGACCTTCTATCTGGTGGAAGATGCAGTGGGCGCGGGCGCTGATGGCCTCGTTGCGGAACACTCTTCCAGGACAAACGACCCTGATAGGAACTTTCTGGGACTCCATGGTGCGTACCTGCACGCTTGATGTATGTGTGCGGAGAAGCAGCGGATTGGGATGTCCCGTGGACACGAAGAAAGTATCCTGCATGTCACGGGCAGGATGGTTCGGAGGGAAGTTCAGGGCCTCGAAGACATGGTAGTCATCCTCTATCTCCGGACCCTCGGCGACATCATAGCCGAACTTGCGGAAGATGTCCACTATCTCCTGACGGACGATGGATACAGGATGCCTTGACCCGAGTTTGTACGGATCCCCCGGCATCGTAAGGTCTTCTTTTGCTCCTTCTGCCGCTCCCTCATCGGAAACGCTGTCGCGGAGCTGCTCTATCTTGACGAGAGCCGCCTGCTTGAGTTCATTGAGTGTGCGGCCGAATTCCTTCTTCTTCTCCTTGTCCACAACCCGGAACTCATCAAAAAGAGCGGTTATCACACCTTTCTTGCCAAGAAAACGCACCCGCGCCTCCTCGACTTCCTTCTGCGTCCTGCACTTGAGCTCCGAAAGCTCCGAGAGGACTCTGTCTATATCTTCTCTGTTCATAATCTATTTTCTTTTCGCGGCACGCTTGTCGCGGGCTTTCTTGTCCCTCCCGGCCCCGGACTTCTGATATTTGGTCCACTGGTCCCTGTCAAGCACCTTGTCAAAAGCCTGATACATCTTCTCCATCCACTTGTCCTGCACCATCTGGTAGGCATCGGCATTGCCCACCTTCGCTTCGCTCAAGGACTTCACCTCATCCCTCATCGCGGTGTAGTCATGGGTCATGATGGAGTCCAGATAGAAAATCTGCCAGTCCTCAAGCTTAAGGGTACGCGTAAATGTCTCTATCTGAGCATCTATAGCCGTCCGCATCTGCTTCTCCTCCTTCTCAGGGTCAGTCTGACTCTGCTGGGCGGAAAGGCAGATAGGCAAGCACAACAAAATGATAATCCCAAAAAATTTCATAGATTTGTATCTTGTCAAACCGCAAATTTAATAAAGAAAAGATAAAATGAGAAAAATTCTGCCACTCTTGCTTCTGGCCACGCTGCTCACAGCAAACCGCGCCGAAGCCTGCACCAACGTCATCATCACAGCCGGGGCAAGCGCCGACGGCTCCTGCATGGTCTCATACGCCGCAGACTCGCATCTGCTCTACGGAGAACTCTACTTCACGCCTGCCGGACGCTTCAAGCCGGGCAGCATGCTTGACATCTACGAATGGGACACCCAGAAGCCGCTCGGGCAGATCTCCCAGATTGCCAAGACATATCAGACCATGGGCAACATGAACGAGCACCAACTCATCATCGCCGAGACCACCTGGGGCGGACGCGAGGAGCAGGCCGATCCTGAGGGCATAATGGATTACGGCTCACTGATATATGTCACTCTCCAGAGGGCACGTACCGCCCGGGAGGCCATAGAGACGATAGTTTCCCTGGCCAACACTTACGGCTACCCTTCCGAAGGCGAGACATTCTCCATCGCCGACACCAAGGAGGCCTGGGTGATGGATCTTGTAGGCAAGGGAAAGGGCAACAAGGGCATCGTCTGGGTCGCAAGGCGCATCCCCGACGGGTACATCTGCGCCCACGCCAACCAGGCACGCATCACCCGCTTCCCCCTCAACGACCCGGAGAACTGCCTCTACGCCCCTGACGTGATCAGTTTCGCACGAGAAAAAGGCTGGTTCAGCGGCGAGGACAAGGACTTCAGCTTCCGCGACGCCTACAACCCGCTCGATTTCAGCGGAGCCCGCGCCTGCGAAGCCAGGGCCTGGGCCGCATTCAACATCCTCGGCGACGGCAGCTTCACCTACACCGCTGAAGACGGCGCCCTTACGATACGCCCCGCCGCGGACTGGACAGACTACGCCATGGGATACGACCTCACGGGGGAGATGCCCCTCTTCATCAAGCCGTCCAGAAAAATCACGATGAAAGACGTGGCAGACGTGATGCGTGACCACTTCGAGGGCACCCCTATGGACATGACCACCGACATCGGAGCGGGCGGCAACGCCCTGCCATACCGCTGGAGGCCGATGAGCTTCGAGTATGACGGCAAGACCTACGTCAACGAGAGGGCCATCGCTACGCAGCAGACAGGATTCTGGTTTGTGGCGCAGTCACGCGGATACCTCCCGGACGAAGTCGGCGCCCTCATCTGGTTCGGCTGCGATGATGCCGCCACATCATACCTCACCCCTATATATGTCAACGCCAGCGAAGTCCCGGAATGCCTCAGCGAGGGCAACGGAGACATGCTCCACTACAGCGCCACATCCCAGTTCTGGATGTGCAACCGCGTAGCCAACGCCTGCTACAAGATGTACAACCAGATGGCCCCGGTGGTACGCGAGGCCGCAGACAAGTTCGAAAACCACCAGATGACGGCAGCCATACCGGAAATGGACCGCAAGGCTGTGGCCATGCTCGACGGGGGCAAGCGCAGCAAAGCCATAAGGCTTCTCACCGAATACTCCGTCAACACCGCCCAGAAGCAGTTCTCCGACTGGACAAAACTGGAGGAGATGCTGCTCGTCAAGTTCATCGATGGCAACGTCAAGGCGCAGGACGCAGAGGGCAATTTCCTCCACTCCCCTTACTCCAAGGGCATCCCTGCCGGCCTGACCCAGCCGGGATACACCGAGAAGTGGAAAGAGGCGGTCGCCAAAGACAACGGTAAAACACTTGAATCAAAATAATGAGTAGGATCACGAAACTCGGAGCCGCCCTTGCCGCCGGCACAGCCATAGCCGGCTGCGGGCAGAGCGGAAAAGTACAGACCAAGCCTAACGTGGTGTTCATCCTGGCCGACGACCTCGGCTGGGGAGACCTCAGCTGCTACGGGCAGCAACTCTTCAGCACACCGAACATAGACGCCCTGGCCGGCAACGGCCTGCGCTTCACACAGTGCTACTCCGGCACCACCGTGAGCGCCCCTTCGCGCTCGTGCCTTGTGACCGGCACGCACAGTGGACACACATATATCCGCGGCAATCTCAAAGTCCCGCCGGAGGGGCAGTTCCCGCTCCCGGAGGGCGCACAGACCATCTTCCACGACTTCAAGGACGCAGGCTACGCTACGGGAGCATTCGGCAAATGGGGTCTCGGCCCTATAGCCTCAACCGGAGACCCGAACGAGCAGGGGGTGGACAAATTCTACGGATACAACTGCCAGACGCTCGCCCACAGCTACTACCCTGACCACCTGTGGGACAACCGTGAGAAGGTGATCCTTGCAGACAATGTAGACGAGATCCCATACGGAGAAGGCACATACTCAGCCGACCTGATACATGATGAGGCCTTGAAATTCATGGAAGCCTCCGTAAAAGACGGCAAGCCGTTCTTCCTCTGGTATCCTACAACCATTCCGCATGCAGAGCTCATCGTGCCGCAGGACAGCATCATCGCGAAATTCCGCGGAGCCTTCCCCGAGACCCCGTACAAGGGTGAAGATCAGGGGCATCCGCGCTTCCGCATAGGAGGCTACTGCTCCCAGGAATACCCTCACGCCACCTTCGCAGCCATGGTGACAAGGCTTGATGTATATGTCGGGCAACTCGTCGCCAAGCTCAAGGAACTGGGAGTCTACGACAACACCATCATCATCTTCTCCAGCGACAACGGCCCGCACCTCGAAGGCGGGGCAGACCCGGATTTCTTCAACAGCAACGGCCCATGGAGAGGCTACAAGCGCGACCTCTACGAAGGAGGCATCCGCGTACCGATGATAGTCCAGTGGCCGGGACATATCAAGGAAGGAGAGCAGACAGATTTCATGTGCTCGTTCTGGGACATGATGCCGACCTTCAGAAACATCATCGGCGCACAGACACAGGAAACGATGGACGGAATCAGCCTGCTTCCTCTTCTGGAAGGCCGCAAGGGCCAGCAGGAGCATGACAACCTCTACTTCGAGTTCGCGGAAAGGAGCAGCCAGGCGGCACGCAAGGGCCCATGGAAACTCATCCGTCTGGACATAGAGAAGCCGGGCGACCACTACGAGCTCTATAATCTGGACTCCGACCCAGGCGAGACCACCGACCTCGCCGCACAGAAGCCCGAGAAAGTCGAGGAACTCAAAGCCTTAATGACAGAATCGCATATTCCGAATCACAACTTCCCCCTGTTCAAGGGAGAATAAAACTCATCAGAAATGAAAAGAATCATCACGTCTATTCTCGCTCTCTCTCTGGTAGTCGCAGGGTTTGCCCAGACTCCGGGGAAAGAAGTGAAAGCAACGGCCGGAGAGGCCCATGTCAAGCAGCAGAGCAGCTACACCCCGTCATTCAAGAACGACGGCAAGGAGACGAAAGTACGCAATGTCATACTCCTAATCGGGGACGGAATGGGTGTCGGAGCGGTCAATTCGGCCATGTACGCCAACGGCGGCACACTCACGATGACCAACCTCAAGACCTGCGGTTACGTCCGCACACAGTCCGCCGACAACTTCACCACCGACTCGGCCGCCTCCGGCACAGCATACGCTACCGGTGTCAAGACCAACAACGGCTACGTCGGTATGGACACTGAGCGCCAGCCTCTCCAGAATCTCCCGGAGAAGCTTGAGCCGCTCGGATTCGCCTGCGGGGTGGTTTCCACCGACAATCTTGACGGAGCCACCCCGGCTTCGTTCTTCGCTCACCAGACCAACCGCAGGGCCGCAGAAGCCATCTGGGCAGACCTCCCGGCAAGTCACCTCGTATTCGCCTCAGCCGGCTCCAGCAAAGTCTTCGAGGGCCTTCCTCTGAAAACACAGGAAGAGATAAAGGAGCAATTTGATGTGATCTACTCTCCTGAAGGGCAGGAAAAAGTCCTTGACAATAGCGACAAGCTGGCTTATTTACCGCCAAGCGTGACTCTCCCGGAGCGTGGCGACTATCTGCCGGCCACCACACAGATGGCTATAGATTTCCTCTCCGCAAGATCCAAGAAAGGTTTCTTCCTCATGGTGGAGGGCGCACGCATCGACAAGGAAGAGCACAAGAACAATTATCAGGGAATGGTTGACGAGACCCTTGACTTCGACAAGGCCATAGAGGCCGCCATCCGTTTCGCGGAAAAGGACGGGCACACTCTGGTGCTCATAAGCGCCGACCACGAGACAGGTGGAGTCACCCTTTCCAGAGGAGTCCCTCAGGAAGGAGAAATCCAGGGAGTTTTCGCCTCTAAAGGACATACCCCCATAATGGTTCCGCTTTTCGCCTACGGGCCTCACTCCCGCGATTTTGCAGGCTCCCAGGAGAACAGCGACGTCAGCAACAAGATCTACTCCCTGCTGACTGGCAAGAAGTAAGAGCCGGCAAAAGATATTTGCAAAACAAAGATTTTGTTGTAACTTTGTCGTCCAGCCTATAGTCAGGGGCTGGACACCGGGGAGAGGTGGGTGAGTGGCTGAAACCACCAGTTTGCTAAACTGACGTACGGGTTATTCCGTACCACGAGTTCGAATCTCGTCCTCTCCGCAGCAAAGCGGCCCGCAGAAAATCTGCGGGCCGCTTTCGTATTTCATTGACCTCTAGTCCTTATGCAAGGTCAGCGAAGGATTGTCGGTGGCGGCCTTGTAGCTGCGGAGCGTCACAACCACCACGGTGACAAGCAGCGTCACGGCAAGCGCCATCACAAACACCCACAGATACATCGGCACCTTGAAGGCGAAGCCCTGCAAGTAGCGGCTGACGACAAGATAGCTGACAGGTGCGGCAAGGACAAAGCAGACAAGCACTATCCTTATGAACTCCATGTTGAACATCTGCAGGATGCTCCCGACCGTGGCCCCGTTGACGCGACGCACGGCAATCTCCTTGCGCCTGTGCTCAGTCTCGAACATCACCAGTCCGAACACACCCATCAGCGAGATGATGACAGCAAGCAGGGAGAACAGTCCGATCTGCGTGGAGAGCATGGACTCCTGCCGATACTGCTCCTGTATCTGCTGGTCAAGCATCTGAATGTCCATATCCTCCGGAGACATGGAAGGATCCGTCTTCTCCACTATGCCCTCGACATATTTCCTTACCGCAGGAACATCTGCGTTCTTGACTGTGCGCACAAGGAGAGTCCTGAAGCTGCGCCAAGGATGCTTCCCGAACACATACAGGCACAGAGGCGAGACTCCGTCGCGCAGCGAGCGGAAGTTGAAATTCCGGCAGAAGCCGGCAATCTCCGCCTCTTCCCTATGCCCTTCTATCTTATCATCCAAGGTCAGCCCGAACTCCTTTTTCGCCGCCTCATTGAATATGAAGACACCGTTCTCGCTCTGCTCGTCGGCCTCCGTGAAGTCGCGTCCCTCCACTACCGGGATTCCCATGAATCTAAGGAAATCCCACGACACAGGATAGCACTGGAAACTTATCTGCTGGCCCTTGAATGACCGGCCCCAGCCCATCCTGCTCGGACGCACGATATCTCCATCGGCCCAAGTGACCGCCTTGACCTGAGGGTTCTCCAGCAACTGAGCCCGCACTGCGGCGGAAGATGCCGCCACCGTATTGCTCACATTCACTACGAGAAGTTCCTCCCGGTCAAAGCCCATGTCGTGCTTGACCATATAACTCCTCTGCAAGGTGATGAATGTGGCACAGATGATAAGGGACATGGAGATGAAGAACTGGACTCCCACCAGAGCGTAGCGGAACACCCTGCCCCTACGGCTCGCACCGAAATTCCCCTTCAGGGCAAGTGCCGGAGAGAAAGAGGTGATATAGAATGCGGGATACAGGCTGGCAAGCACCGCCACAATGAGTCCGAGCCCCACAGCAAACAGGGCAACTCCGGGGTTCGCCGCAAACGAGGTGGAGCATGAAATCAGAGATGCGAAACTGCTGTGCTGGAACAGGAGCACAACTCCGGCAGACAGCACCAGCGACACGGCCACCATCAGCACTGCATCAAGTACATAAGAAGCAACAAGGCTACTCCTCGAAGCCCCGAGCACCTTGCGCGTGTTGACGGAATGGATCCTCAGCGGCACAAGGGCGAAGAAGAAATTGATGAAGTTGATGAAAGCGATGACTATGACCAGGACCGCCACGGCCAGAAGAGTCATGGTGGTGGTCTTGTTGCCAGTAGCTCCGGGAGCATCAGATACCGACTGGTCGAAATAGCTGTCCTCCAACGGGATCAGATGGAGCCTGAACCTCTTGGCAGCCTCAGCCATGTCCTCTTCTGACGCATCTGCATCCTGTCCCAGAATACCAAGAAGCATCTCTCCTCCGACCTTTTCAAGATCGTCTTTGGAGACACCTTCTCTGGCTTTGATGAAATAGTTGTAACTCCACTCGCTCCAGTTGTCTATGCTCTCATCCCCGATGGCAACGAACATCTTGAATGAATCAAGGTCCGTATTACGCGGAGCATCCTTGTAGATGGCCTTGACAGTGGATCTGAAATTGATGTTGCTTCCCTGCTTCAATATGACCTCGCTCCCGAGATGCAGCCCCAGACGGGCAGCTTCGGACTCGGACACGGCAAGGGTCGCAGAGGAGATGAGGTCATCGGCGCTGCCGCTGACAAACTCCACACCCAAGGCCTTCGCCGCACCGGGGTTGAGGCTTGACACGTCCGTTGACAAGGCCGGCTCGTCTCCTTCCGGGGCAGAATCCCCCTTCCCTACAATAATCTTGTATTGCTGTCCGTAGATATGGCCAGTCCCGCCAACCTCAATGTCCGAGCAGGAAGATATGAGCTGTTCAAACGGGGGACGGTTCACCCACGTCATATACTTGCCTTCCTCGTACCAGTCCGGCAGGCTGACGATGTATACCCTGTCGGCGTCCTTGACCCCATGGTTGTAACTGAGGTCGTGGTGGACTTGCACCAGGATGATGTAGAAAGCGGCGAAAGCCACCGTCATCCCCAAAATATTGAGGATGGTGGAGACCCCGCCGGAGTTATGCCGTCTGAAAAAGTTCATTTTTACAGTTCATTTTTCACATCGCTCACGATCTGGCCGTCGAAGAGGTCGATGGTGCGCTGTGCCACGGCGGCGTCCCTCTGGGAGTGGGTCACCATGACGATGGTCGTGCCCTCGGAGTTGAGCTCGCTGAGCATGTCCATCACTTCCTTACCGTTCTTGGAATCGAGGTTACCGGTAGGCTCATCGGCCAGGATCAGCTTCGGCCCGGCTACCACGGCCCTGGCTATCGCGACCCTCTGCTGCTGACCTCCGGAGAGCTGCTGCGGGAAGTGCTGGGCACGGTGGCTGATGTTCATCCTCTTCATTATCTCCGTGACCTTGGCCTTGCGCTCGGCGGCTGAGATGTTCAGATAGCGGAGAGGCAGCTCAATGTTCTCGTAGACATTGAGTTCATCGATCAGGTTGAAGCTCTGGAATACGAAGCCGATGTTGCCCTTGCGGAACTTGGTGCGCTCTTTCTCCTTGAGGTTGGCAACCTCCACCCCCAGAAGTTCGTAAGAGCCGGAAGTAGGGTTGTCGAGCAGGCCGAGGATGTTGAGGAGCGTTGACTTGCCGCATCCTGAAGGGCCCATGATGGCGACGAATTCGCCGTCCTTGATTTCAAATGAAACACCGTTGAGAGCCGTTGTCTCGATTTCCTCAGTTCTGAAGACCTTGGTAAGATTTGTAACTTTAATCATGTTGCGTATTTGTTTGTTCTTGTTCCTTTTGTGCACCGCGCAAGGATGACCTGCACGGGGACACGGACAAATAAACACTCTTCGTGCCAATACACATAAGTCGCTTGTTTTAAATGGTTTAGCATTATTGGCACTGCTTTCGTGATGTAAAGAATCTTTACAACAGATGTAAAATATCTTTACAACGGGGCAGACGGGGCCCCTACAAGGCAGGCAAAAAATCCGTATCTTACACACTACAAACACAAAACTGCACATGAAAAAAATACTAATTCTGACAGCCCTGCTGGCATTGAGCCTGCCCGTAAGCGCCAAAGACCACGATGGACTCACCTTCCCGGAACTGAACGGCGCACGTTTCACCCTCATAGAGGAGGGCACGCCGCTACCAATCATATACGACAAGAACGACTACGAAGGCATACAGATCGCAGTGCGTAATCTGCGTAAAGATTTCGGACGGGTCTGCGGCACCGAACCCCCTTTCGGGATCACGCCCGGTCATTCCGCCGAAAAACAGGATGCCATCATCATCGGCTCCATTGAAAGCGAACTCATCAAGAATCTCGTCTCTTCAGGCAAACTGGACATCAGCGCCATCAAGGGCAAGCGCGAGACATACCTCATCACCACGGTCAAAAATCCAGTTGAGCAAGCCAGAGAGGCCCTCGTGATAGCCGGAAGCGACAAACGCGGCACAATCTACGGCATCTACGAACTCTCCGAACAGATCGGGGTGTCCCCTTGGTATGACTGGGCCGATGTCCCCGTCGAGCATCACGACAACCTCTCCATAAAGCGTGGCACCTGGACAGTGGACGAACCGGCCGTCAGATACCGCGGCCTCTTCCTCAACGATGAAGCCCCCTGCCTCACCTCCTGGGTCAGAAACACCTACGGGACGGACTACGGTGGGCACGAGTTCTACGCGCGCGTATTCGAACTGATTCTCCGCCTTAGAGGCAACTATCTCTGGCCTGCAATGTGGGGCTGGTCTTTCTACGCAGACGACCCGCTCAACAGCAAGACAGCCGATGAGATGGGCATCATAATGGGCACCTCACACCACGAGCCGATGGCCCGCAACCATCAGGAATGGGTAAGACGCCATGGCGCAGACGGACCGTGGGACTATGCGACCAACCAGAAGACACTCGACCGTTTCTTCCGCGAAGGCATCCGGCGCGCAAAGGACACTGAAGACATCATCACCATCGGCATGCGCGGAGACGGTGACGCGCCGATGGGAGGCAGGGTCGGGCACGATGACGAATATGTGCCGCGCGATGAGGAGACCATAGCCCTCCTTGAGCGCATCATAGCCAACCAGCGGAAAATCATCGCCAAGGAGACCGGACGGCCGGCAAGCGAACGCCCACAGCTCTGGGCCCTGTACAAAGAAGTCCAGAGCTACTACGACAAAGGGCTACGCGTCCCGGACGATGTGACAATCCTCGTGTCAGACGACAACTGGGGCGATGTCCGCAAGCTCCCGAACGCCGAAGAGAGGAAACGCAGCGGCGGGTGGGGCCTGTACTACCACGTCGACTACGTGGGCGCGCCGCGCAATAGCAAATGGCTCAATGTCACCCCGATACAGAATCTATGGGAACAACTGCAGCTCGCATACGGCTACGGTGTAGACAGGCTTTGGGTGCTGAATGTCGGAGACCTCAAACCGATGGAATACCCTATCACGCTATACATGGACATCGCGCGCAATCCGGAGAAATTCTCCGCCGCCAACCTTCTCGACCATACAGTAGAGTTCTGCCGCCAGCAGTTCGGAGACGCCCAGGCAGAGGAGGCAGCCCGGATACTCAACCTCTACAGCAAGTATGCGGGGCGGATCACTGCCGAGATGCTGGACAGCAGGACCTATAACCTCAAGACAGGGGAGTTCAAGCAGGTCACAGACGAATTCAAGGGCCTTGAGACCGACGCGCTCAGACAATATCTCTCGCTCAAGCCTCAATACCGCGATGCCTACAAGCAGCTCATCCTCTTCCCGGTCCAGGCCATGAGCAACATATATGAAATGTACTACGCCCAAGCTATGAACCGCTACCTCTACGAGCACGGTGACCCGGCAGCCAACATCTGGGCGGACAAGGTGGAAGCCTGTTTCAAGCGCGACGCCGAACTGGAACACGACTACAACAAGGTGATGTCCGGGGGAAAATGGGACGGCATGATGACCCAGAAGCACATAGGCTACACGAACTGGAATGACGACTTCCCCGCCAATACGATGCCTGAAGTAAAGCGCATGGACGCAGGCACTCCGGGAGGATTCAGCTTCGGCCTGACAAGCACCGGATACACCGCGATGGAGGCCGAGCACTATTATAGTGCCACCGCCACAACGGGCACAGAATGGACTGTAATACCGTACATGGGCAGGACCCTGAGCGGGGTGGCACTGATGCCATATACGCAGCCGGCGGAGGGGGCAGAACTGCGGTACAGACTACGCCTTCCGGAGGGGACAAATGAAGTCAAGGTACACATAGCCGTGAAGACGACCCTCGCATTCAAAGGCACCCCACACAGATACGAAGCCGGATTCCAGGGCAGCGCCTCAAAAGAAGTGAAATTCAACGAACTGCTCAATGAGAATCCTGAAAACATCTACAGCATATACTACCCTACCGTGGCAAGGAGAGTGAAGGTTGACACCGTCACCCTGCCTGTTGCAACAGGACCTGACGGACTCGCCGAACTCCGCATCAGGCCGCTTGATGAAGGAATCGTCTTCGAGAAAATAGTCGTCGATTACGGTGGCTACGAGGACTCCTACCTGATGATGGACGAATCGGAATACCAAAAGGAATGAAAGTTCCTTGACGCTCTATTTCTTCTTGATGTCCTGGGCGCCTTTGCTATCATCCTTGCCGATGACAGGGAGAGAGCTATCGACGTTGCTGTAGGAGCAGTTCTTTGTCTGGAAGACTCCGTCGGCATGGCCGATGAAGATGCCCACGGCCCCTGTTCCGACATCCGGGATGTTCTCTATCTTGCCACCGAAATGGACTCTCTCATGACTACCTACGGCATAGCCGTATGCGCCACCGACAAAATTGTTTTTCTTTCCGTGGACAGTGCCATAGGCGGAACTGTTCGTAATTTTGCTGCCGGCTCCGACAGCACCTACAAGGCCTCCGACACGTACCTCATTTTCAGACGTGGAAGAGATCTCGGCATAGGACGTACAGTCTATGACATTCGCGACCGCAAGTCCAGCCACGCCACCGGCATGGAAATCATTCACGCTTTCTGACAGATCCTGACTGCTTACTGTAACAGTGCCTCTGACGGTACAATTGGTTATAGTATTATCCTGCTCATTATTGAAAGAGATGTCCCCTATCAGCCCTCCAGCTGCCACTGAGAAAGACTTCGAAGTTGATGCAGGAGCATTGACTGTCACGTTGACGTCAGCGCGACAGTTGATTATGCTTGGGTCGCCGGATCCTACGATTCCTCCGGCACAATATGCACTTGTCACCGATCCATCAACCCTGCAATCGATAATGTCGAGGTATGAAGAGAAGCCGACAATGACCCCGGCATCACGGCCTCCGGTTTTTACATCAGCGTTCCTTATGGTAAGATTCCTTACAAGCGATTTTTCTGTGGAGCTTGTACCGCTAAGCCAATAGAACAGACCTGCATATCCATCGCTCACATCCACCTTCAGATTGATGATACTCTTTCCGCCTCCGTCCAGACGAAAATGAGGGAAATGAGTATTGTTACCGACAGGTGTCCACGGCTTACTTGCAAGGTCTATGTCTTTCATCAATTTAAAGTACTTGCCTTTATAATCATAATTATCATCATTGTTGATATTATACGCAAGACCAGCCAACTGCGCGGCGGACTCTATGAGGTACGGGTCAGACTCCGAGCCGGAACCTTTTGTGATAGATTCCGTGGACTCACCGTCCCAGACAGAATACTCTTCAATATCACTATCCTTCTCACCTAACCCTTTCTCCGGCTGCCATTCAATGACATTGACGCTTCCAGCCTCCGTTTTATCCTTCCCCACCTTGACATTCATGGTATAAGCGTAACCGCTGGTTAGTTCCAAGTCACTGTCAATGCTGACATTGTACGCCTTGCTGTCGGACATCACGACCGTAAGCATCCGCGCTCCGCTTTTCTGTCCTTTACCCGGAAAGAATATGGCCTCGTAGACATTATCGGCCGTATTGCACATTGATATGTCATTGGAGGACGACTGATCCAGATCAGAGATCTTACTGCCAACAAGGTCACATTTTATCTTGCTAGAAGTCCCGTTCAATATCACATCCTTGACAGAATGCGAGTCACCGAACTCATTTCCAAAAGTAAGATTGACTTTCAACTTCACCAGCACATGGCTGAAAGTTATGTTCAGTTTCTGGTTGACCAGCTTATCGGCAGGAACAAAACCGGGCATGCTACACCAAAGGAAATCAGCAGAGGAAGTGCCACCGGTCTGATTCGAAGGGATGGAGAACTCGACACTCGTGTGGTCATCCGCCCCGCTGATATGCGGAGCATAGGCGTATATGCCGACCGGACTTTTCGCATTCTTCCAGAGGGCTTGGCTCTCCGGAGTCCATGTGCCGCTATTATTAACCCAGCGGACATTGTCCTTGCTGTAGTAATCACCGTCACCGTAATCAATAAACAGCCCAAGATCGCTACCGGTATATTCGCTGGAAGGCAGATCGGCTTTGGTCATCTGGCCACTAACAGAAGCGTCAATCCTGACAACTCCGTCCGCAGGAAAATTCTCGCTGGTGAAATCAATGTTCTTTTCGCAGGAAGCAAGAATCAGCGCAGCTGACGCGGCCACCACCAAGATAGAATTCCGTGTAAATCTCATATAGGTTTTCATTTTAATCGTTCTTCGGTACGTTCTGCTAATGTACGGAATCATTTTAGAATATGCAAGTTACACGGAAAAACAGGATTCTTATATACGACAACGCTGCGGCAACTCTTGAGAAGTGCCGCAGCGAAGTTGTGGTCCCTGCAGGGCATGATCCTGCGACTCCCTGATTATGAGTCAGGTGCTCTAACCAACTGAGCTAAGGGACCGGTAGGCGGTCTTGATACCGCCTGTTATCAGACTTTGATCTCTACTTCTACACCTGAAGGCAGTTCGAGCTTCATAAGAGCGTCAACGGTCTTGGCGTTGGACTCTTCGATGTCGAGAAGCCTGCGGTAAGAATCGAGCTCAAACTGCTCACGTGCTTTCTTGTTGACGAAAGTGGAGCGGTTAACCGTGAAGATCTTCTTGTTGGTAGGAAGAGGAATAGGACCATTCACCTTCGCGCCTGTGGCCTTCACTGTCTCAACGATCTTCGCTGCGGACTTGTCCACAAGCATGTGATCGAAAGACTTGAGTTTAATTCTAATTTTCTGGCTCATATTGAAATGATCTTTTTTCGTTAATTATTCGTCGTCAGACGGGAGCTTGTAGCCGCTCTTCTCGATGATGTCCTTGGCCATGGAGGCAGGGACTTCAGCGTAGTGGTCGAATGACATGGTGCTGGTGGCACGTCCTGAAGACAGGGTACGGAGCACAGTCACATAACCGAACTGCTCGGAAAGAGGAACATAAGCCTTGACGATACGGGCACCGTTTGAAGTCGTGTCCATAGCGACAATCTGTCCGCGGCGACGGTTGAGGTCACCGACAATCTCACCCATGTAATCCTCAGGGGTAACAACCTCGAGATGCATGATAGGTTCGAGCAGTACAGGATGGCACTTAGGGCAGGCGTGACGGAATGCCATGCGGGCCGCAAGTTCGAATGACAACTGATCTGAATCCACAGGGTGGAATGAACCGTCGATAAGGGTCACCTTGAGTGAAGGAACTTCATATCCGGCGAGTACACCGTTGGCCATCGCAGCCTCGAAGCCCTTCTGGACGCAAGGGATGAACTCCTTAGGGATATTACCTCCCTTGACGACATTCTCGAACTGAAGTCCGGTCTTGCCCTCGTCAGCCGGTCCGATCTCGACGATGATATCGGCGAACTTGCCTCGACCACCAGTCTGCTTCTTGAACACCTCACGATGCTGGACAGATGTGGTGACAGCCTCTTTGTAGTTGACCTGCGGAGCACCCTGGTTGATCTCTACACCGAACTCACGACGGAGACGGTCCACAATGATATCAAGGTGAAGTTCACCCATGCCGCTGATGACGGTCTGGCCTGTGTCAGGATCAGTCTTTACAGTGAAGGTAGGATCCTCTTCAGCAAGTTTGGCAAGAGCCATACCGAGCTTGTCAAGATCCTTCTGAGTCTTAGGCTCCACAGCGATTCCGATGACCGGATCCGGGAACTCCATGGACTCAAGAGCAAATTTGCAATTCTCGGCGCAGATGGTGTCGCCTGTACGGAGATCTTTGAAACCTACAGCAGCGCAGATATCTCCAGCCTCAACGAAATCTATCGGATTCTGATGGTTGGAGTGCATCTGATAAAGACGCGCAACTCTTTCTTTCTTGCCGGAGCGTGTGTTGAGCACATAAGACCCGGCATCAAGATGCCCTGAATATGCTCTTACATATGCAAGACGTCCGACGAAAGGATCTGTGGCAATCTTGAACACAAGTCCGCAGAACGGCTCGTCCGGTGATGGCTTGAGGTCAACTTCTTCCCCGGTGTTGAGATCGGTAGCCTTGGTGTCACCGATATCAAGAGGGGACGGAAGGTAACGCATCACGGCATCAAGAAGGAATTGAACACCCTTGTTCTTGAATGATGAGCCGCAGCACGCAGGAACAATCTGCATGGCGATGGTACCCTTGCGGAGAGCAGCGATGATCTCCTCGTCCGTAATGGACTCAGGATCCTCAAAATATTTGTCCATGAGGGCCTCGTCACATTCAGCCGCAGCCTCGACGAGCTTGTCCCTCCAGAGAGCCACTGCATCCTGCATGTCAGCAGGAATATCCTCCAGCTTATAATTCACCAGCTCTTCGCCGGAATCATATATGATAGCCTTCTTGGCAATAAGGTCAACGATACCCTGAAATTTCTCTTCAGAACCGATAGGGAGACAGATCGGGACAGCGGTAGCACCGAGTTTGGTCTTTATCTCATCGACGCAAGCGAGAAAATCTGCACCGACACGATCCATCTTGTTGACATAGGCAATCTTCGGAACACGGTACTTATCGGCCTGACGCCATACGGTCTCAGACTGAGGCTGAACCTTGCCGACAGCGCAGAAAGTCGCCACAGCTCCGTCAAGGACACGCAGTGAGCGCTCCACCTCGACAGTGAAATCAACGTGCCCCGGAGTGTCTATCAAGTTGATCTGATAGACATGCCCATTGTAGTGCCAGAATGCTGTGGTGGCAGCGGAGGTGATGGTAATGCCCCTCTCCTGCTCCTGAACCATCCAGTCCATTGTCGCGGCACCCTCATGGACTTCACCGATCTTGTGTGTCTTGCCGGTGTAGTAGAGGATACGCTCGGAGGTTGTCGTCTTGCCGGCATCGATGTGGGCCATGATGCCGATATTCCTTGTGTAGTTAAGATCTCTTTTTGCCATCTGACGTCATCAACTAAAAACGAAAGTGTGCGAATGCCTTGTTGGCTTCCGCCATTTTGTGCATATCCTCCTTGCGCTTGAATGCACCACCTTCATTGTTGTAAGCGGCAACAATCTCTGCACAGAGCTTCTCGGCCATGGAATGGCCGGAACGCTTGCGGGCGAAGGCAATCATATTCTTCATAGAAAGCGAAATCTTCCTCTCCGGGCGCAACTCAGTAGGCACCTGGAAGTTGGCACCGCCGATACGGCGTGACTTGACCTCTATCTGAGGTGTCACGTTCTCGAGAGCCTTCCTCCAAATATCTAAAGGAGCCTTGTCAGAATCTTTCATCTTCTCGCCTACCATGTCAATGGCATCGTAAAAAATAGAATACGCGATACTCTTCTTCCCCTGCAACATAAGATTGTTCACGAAGCGGGTAACCTGCGTGTCGTGAAACTTAGGATCAGGAAGTAGAATCCTCTTCTTAGGCTTTGCTTTTCTCATTACTTGAAAAAATTAATAATTAAACCATCCTTCAGGCAATTACTTTGGTCTCTTGGCACCGTAGAGAGAACGCGACTGCGTGCGTCCTTCAACACCGGCGGTATCCAAAGCTCCTCTAAGGATGTGGTAACGTACACCTGGAAGGTCCTTTACACGGCCTCCGCGTACGAGCACTATCGAGTGCTCCTGGAGGTTGTGGCCCTCGCCAGGGATGTAGGCATTGACCTCTTTTGAGTTGGTGAGACGTACACGGGCAACCTTACGCATCGCTGAGTTAGGTTTCTTAGGGGTCGTAGTATAGACCCTGAGGCATACGCCACGCTTCTGAGGGCAAGCATCCAACGCACGAGATTTTGACTTTACCTCAATGACCTCGCGTCCTTTGCGAACCAATTGTTGAATTGTTGGCATAAATGGTTGTTAACAAAAATTATAAAAGCCCCCGGTAAAATCGGGGGCTGCAAATATAAGCAAAATTAAACTATTTGCAAAAAATATCTGCGACTTGACTATCTGTAGTTCGCAAACTCGACATCCTTCTCGGCGCGGGCCTTGAATGCTGGGTTCTTCTTTGCGACCTCAAGATACTTGGCCACATCGGATGCGTTGCCCTTGCGTGCGGCGATGATGGCGCGCAGGTAGTTGCTCCTAGGGCAGTTGCAGGTGATGGCGGCAGAAGCCTTGTCAAGCTGGCCGGCAAGGATGTAGGCTACAGCAGTGTTGTGGCTGCCGGTACCGTCAAGTTCCGCGGCTGCCTGAGAATAGTTGCCCTCAAGAAGGTCAACAGTACCGAGGTTTGCCTTGGCCTCAGTGGTGCCGGACTGCTTGAAGAGCTTGGCTGCTGCGTCATAATTGCCCTTGCGGAGTTCGCAAACCCCCTTGGCGTTGACCACATCCGCATCCTGGTCCTTGACAGCGTCAAGATACTTGGCGGCATCGTCTACCTTACCCTCGTTGAGGGAAAGCACCGCGAGGTTGAAGTTGGCCCTGTCTGAACCGAACTTCTTGACGGCGATCTTGTAAAGCTCTGCCTTGCGGGCAGGGGCGTCTGACTTGGCGGCAACCCTAAGGAGAGCCTCCTCGTCGAGGACATCGATGGCCTTGCGTGAAAGTTCCTCGAGCTCAGCCTCGGAGAAGTTCTTGTAGTCCACGTCAGCAATGAAGCGTGCACGGCGGAGCTCAGGGAAGACGGTCTTGTCGATCTCGGTGTAGACCTGAGACATGTTCCTGATTTCGCTCTCACGCACTGCAGGGTCGCTGTACATCGAGAGGACGCGGAGGATAAGATCCTTGTCAGAGAGATTTGACTTCTGGACAGCCTCCTGGAATCCTTCCCAGTCCTGCCCCATGCTCTTCACCTCAAGATTGTCGGCTTCCATGCCTCCGGTCACCTTCTTCCATACCTTCTTGGCGGAAGCGGCACGCTTGTCGGAAAGCTTGGCGTTGTACTCCTGACCTCCTTCCGGTGAGGCGTAAGCGATGATCTTGGTGGCTGTCACCGTGTAGCGAGGATCAGCCTCGATCTCCTCGAGAGCGGCCTGGAGCTCCTTCACGGAGTTGGAGCGGAGCTGGCTGTTCTTAACATTGGCGGAGTTGTAATCGTAGAGAATCTGGCCTTCGGCACTCTCCTTGATGACATCCTGATATGCGTCTTTCTTGAACCCGTATTCCCCGCCGGTGGTGGCGAGAAGCTGGGTAACGTTGCACCCGTCAGCCACCTTGATGGCCGGGATCTCGATCGGCTTGCCCTTATAGTAAGCTACGCTGCGGAGTTCGAGGTAAGACTTCTCGACGCCCTTCACGTACTTGAAAGATACACTCTCCTTGACTGTGCCGCCGTCGTATGCGACTACAGTATAGTTGTCCTTGACCTTCTCTCCCTGATAGGTGAAAGTCTGTGCAGCCTGCTCGCCGCCCTCATATACGAGGACCGGAGTGACTTCGAGGGTAGCCTTGGGATGGAAGTACTTGGCAGGGTAAGTGACTGTGATCTCTGCCGGAATCTTGTCGCCCACAAGAGCGAGCACCTCAGGGGTGCAGCTGACCTTGACATTCTCTGCCAACTTCATCTGCTCTGCCCTTGACTTTGAGCAGGAAGCCGCTGCGACCACGAGGGCGCAGAGTGTAAAAACCTTAAAAATCCTTTTCATAATAGCGATAGAATAATGTTATTCGTATTTCTTAATCCTTACAAAAGTAAGGAAAAATCCTTAACTTTGCTAAATATGGATGCACAAGATCTGCAAAGGTTAAAGAACAAGTTCGACATCGTCGGAAACGACCCCGGACTTATACACGCCCTCGAGACGGCCGTGGCAGTGGCTCCGACCGACTTGACCGTACTCATCACAGGCGAGAGCGGAGTCGGCAAAGAGGTTATCCCACAGATTATACACCAATTCAGCCGCAGGAAGACCGGCAAATATCTTGCCGTAAACTGCGGCGCCATACCCGAAGGGACAATCAACGCAGAACTTTTCGGACACGAGAAGGGCGCGTTCACCGGAGCCATCGGCGAACGCAAGGGGTATTTTGAAGAGGCCGACGGGGGCACATTGTTCCTGGACGAGATCGGAGAACTCCCTAAAGAGACCCAGGCCCTGCTTCTGCGCGTACTTCAGAGCGGAGAATATATAAAGGTCGGCTCATCAAAAGTAGAGAAGACGGATGTCAGGATCATCGCCGCCACAAATGTCAATCTGTCATACGCCGTGGCGACAGGCAAATTCCGGGAAGACCTATATTATAGATTGTCCGGCATACAGATAAAGGTGCCCGCCCTGCGCGACCGCAACAAGGACGACATCTACCTGCTGTTCCGCAAATTCTCCTCCGACTTCTCCGAGAAATACGGGCTCTGCAAGGTCAGTTTGAACCATGAAGCCATCGGCGAGCTCACATCCTACAGATGGCCTGGCAACATCCGCCAGCTCAAAAACATCGCCGAGACCGTCACCGCTCTCGAATCCAAGCCCGTCAGTCCGACCTCCGAAAGGGTCGAGATCGGCCCTGAGACACTTATAAAATATATTCCACAGGACCAGGGGGCCATCATGGTCCCGACACGCGGCGCTGATTCCACGGCACTCTCGGATGATGAGAAACAGCAACTGGTCAAAGCCCTGCATTACCTCAAGCAGGAAGTTGACGCGCTCAAGAAGACCGTCGAGGAGATGAAGGCGTCAAGCGGAAAAGTCCAGCAGGGAGGCGGCCCTAAACTCATCGACCTGTCACGTTTCGATAGGGAAGAAGAGGACATCCCGGCCTCACGTGAGTCGGAGAACTCTCCGGAAATACGACCTCTGAAGGAATCCCAGGACGACATGATCGAGAAATGCCTTGCCAAACATGGCGGGAAAGTCAAGCCGGCGGCAGCCGAACTCGGCATATCGGAGAGGACAATATACAGACGCATAGCTGAAAAGAAGGGCAAATGAAAAAAATCCTGTCACTGCTTTCCGTGATGTTCGCCGTATGCTCGTGCGGTATCTATTCGTTCTCCGGAACTTCCATCCAGCCGGATGTCAACACCATCACCATCAACTACTTCGAATACAAGGCCCTCAAGGTCAACCCCTCGCTGAGCAATGAACTCACCGAAGCTTTGCGCACGAGATTCAGGCAGATGACACGCCTGGAGCAGGTGGACACCGACGGGGATCTGGAAATAACAGGAGAAGTGACAGGATATACGGTGGCCGCATCCGCGATAGCCGCCGGTGACGTGGCATCGAAAAACAGGCTTACCATCACCGTCAAAGTGACATTCACCAACAGGAAATACCCGGAAGACAACTTCGAGGACAAGAGTTTCTCGGGATATGCCGACTACGACTCCACGCTCTCGCTCGACTCCGTGGAGGCCGGTCTCACGACCGAGATTGTGGACAAGATAGTGGAGGACATCTTCAATGCCACCGTTGCGCAATGGTAAAAAGCATAGACATACACAGCCTCACCCTGGAGGAACTATCCGGGGTCATCTCCCTATACCCCTGGTACGCCGGAGCCAGGGCAGAACTGTGTCGCAGAATGGCGGAACTTGGCGCACTGTCGGAAAGCCAACTCTCGGAATCCGCACTCTATATGGGCTCCCGCAGGCTTCTGTCGGACATGGTCCGATCCAGACGCAAGGTGGACTGTACGGACAAGGATCTGGAAGAACTTGCCAAAGCATATCTGCCCTCCCCGCAGAAAGAAGAGAGGAAAATCTATGTGGTCGGCGGTGACTACTTCTCACAAAACCAGTACAACGAGGCACGCCGGTCGGATGACGGCATATTCTCCCGTTTCGCAAGCAAAGCCCGCGAAGAAGGCTACACGGACCAGCCCGCGGAAGATCAGACCGATTTTTGCACAGAGACGCTCGCAAAGATTTATCTTGAGCAGGATTACACCGAACAGGCGATTGAAATTTATTCAAAGTTAAGTTTGCGATATCCGGAAAAAAGTGTTTACTTTGCAACCCTTATTGAAGAAATAAAACAAAAAGAAAATAACAAATGAATACCGTATTTGTAATTTTGACCGTTCTCATCATCCTTGCAGCGATCCTTCTGATCATCGTCGTGCTGCTCCAGAACGGCAAAGGAGGCGGGATGGCCAGCAACTTCGTTGCGGGCAACCAGACATTCGGTGTGCGCCAGACGGCCGATCTGCTTGAGAAAGTCACATGGGGACTTGTAGCCTTCATCCTCGTCATCTCAGTCATCACCTCCTTCACTACCGGGAGCAACGGTGCCAATATGGACATCACCAACAAGATCGAGAACAAGGCAGGCGACCAGCAGCCGGCATTCCCGACCGCTCCGGTACAGCAGGCCCCTACCACCGAGACTCCGGCGACTGAGGCTCCCGCCACCGGAACACCGGCGGAATAGCGCAGCTCCGCTGACAGTTTGTCAGTGGAATATATTTTGAAATTTCTTTCACCGGTCTCTAAGCGAGGCCGGTGATTTTATTATGGAAAACAGCAAGTACGAATTCTTAAGCAAGTATGCCATAGACCTCAATGAGGCTGCGGCAAACGGAAAACTTGACCCGGTGATCGGTCGAGACGAGGAGATCCGCCGCGTGCTGCAGATTTTGAGCAGGCGCACGAAGAACAATCCGATTCTCGTAGGTGAGCCGGGTGTGGGCAAGACGGCAATTTCCGAAGGCATCGCCACGAAGATCGTCAACGGACAAGTGCCTGAGAACCTCAAGGACCGCAAGGTCTTCTCCCTTGACATGGGCGCGCTTATCGCAGGTGCCAAATATCAGGGCGAATTCGAGGAACGACTCAAGGGAGTGGTCAAAGAAGTCGTGGACAGCGATGGACAGATCATTCTTTTCATAGATGAAATACATACGCTTGTGGGCGCAGGCCGATCTTCAGGCGCGATGGATGCCTCCAACATCCTCAAACCTGCATTGGCAAGAGGTGAACTGAGGACCATAGGTTCAACCACCCTTGACGAATACCAGAAGTATTTCGAGCAGGACAAGGCTCTGGAGCGCCGTTTCCAGAAGGTCATGGTGGACGAGCCGAGCCCGGCGGAGTCAATCGCCATCCTGCGTGGACTTAAAGAGAAATATGAGAACCACCACCGCGTCAGCATCGAGGACGATGCCCTTATCGCAGCAGTGAACCTCAGCCACAGATACATCAACAACCGTTATCTCCCGGACAAGGCAATCGACCTTGTCGATGAAGCGGCATCCAAACTGCGTCTCGAGATGAACTCCGTACCGGAGCCTATCGATGACCTCAACAGCAAGATACGCCAGCTGGAGATTGAGAAGGAAGCCATCAAGCGCGAGGGGACAAGCCTGAAGTCAGAGAAGCTTGACGAGGAGCTCAAGAAGTGCAAGGAGGACAGGGATGCCCTCACCAAGCGCTGGGACGAGGAGAAAGGCATCGTCACGGAGCTCAACAACCTCCGCCAGAACATCGAAGACTACAAGCGCGATGCGGCTATAGCCGAACGTGCCGGTGACTATGGCAAGGTAGCGGAGATCCGCTATGGCAAGATGGCCGAAGCCCAGAAGAAGGTGGAGGAACTCAGCGCCAAGCAGGCAGCCATCAAGAATCCTATCATCACAGAGGCAGTCACCCCGGAGGACATCGCCGAGGTAGTGGCCCGTTGGACCGGCATCCCGGTCAACAGGATGCTGGAAAGCGAAAAGGAGAAACTCCTCAGGATGGAGAGCGAACTCCACAAGAGGGTCGTAGGACAGGACAAGGCCATCGAGGCCGTATCCGATGCCGTAAGGCGCAACCGCGCCGGACTCTCCAACGAGCACAGGCCTATCGGTTCATTCCTCTTCCTCGGTACAACAGGTGTGGGTAAAACCGAACTGGCAAAAGCTCTGGCCGAGTTCCTGTTCAACGATGAGAGCATGATGACACGTATCGACATGAGCGAGTACCAGGAAAGCCACACAGTCAGCAGACTTATCGGTGCGCCTCCGGGATATGTAGGATACGATGAGGGCGGCCAGCTCACCGAAGCCGTAAGGCGCAAGCCTTATTCAGTAGTACTGCTTGACGAGATCGAGAAAGCCCATCCGGATGTGTTCAACATCCTGCTTCAGGTGCTGGACGACGGGCGTCTGACGGACAACAAGGGCCGCACCGTGGACTTCAAAAACACCATACTCATCATGACCTCCAACCTCAAGGAGGAGGATCTGAAGCTGCGTATGCGTCCTGAGTTCATCAACCGTATCGACGAGATCGTCACCTTCGACCCTCTGACCAAAGACGACATCCGCAAGATCGTCAGGATGCAGATGGAGATACTCCGCAAGAAACTTGAAGAGGACAATGTATCCCTGACCTTCACAAAGGCGTTCGAGGACGACATGGTCGAGAACGGTTACGATCCCGAGTTTGGTGCCCGTCCTGTCAAGAGGCTGATTCAGAGGGAGCTTGTCAACCAGCTCGCAAAGGAAATCCTCGAGGGCAAGGTTCACAAGGATTCAGTGATCGAAGTGGACAGTGTGAACGGACAGACGGTTCTGAAGAATAAATAAATCAAAATTTGTTCTGAAATCTTTGCAGAAACAAAAATTCTGATTACCTTTGTAATCCCAAGCCGATGAGACTTGGGATTTATTGCGGAAATAGCTCAGTTGGTAGAGCGCAACCTTGCCAAGGTTGAGGTCGCGGGTCCGAGTCCCGTTTTCCGCTCAAAGATCAGTCACCTTCGGGTGGCTGTTTTTCGTTTACGGTATACCCACATGACCCGTGACCTCAACTGTTCCCCTGAGGGGACGGCGGCCTCAGCCGCCAGGGGGTCTTCATTCTTCTCCGACGAAGGCGAGGGTGGCGGCTGAGATTCTGGTCTGAGGACCGAAGACCTCACGGAGAGCCGAGTGGCAGGAGGCTAAAGTTGAACCGGATGTGAAAACATCGTCCACGAGAAGAATGTGACGCGGGATGACAGCCGGACGGGGCGCAGCGACAAATGCGCCGGTGACATTGCTCCGCTTCTCTTCTCCGGAGAGCCGCGTCTGTGTGGAAGTCCTGCGGACACGCCGCAGCAGCCCCGGCACACATTTGCATCCAAGACTCATGGCCATCTGGGCGGCTATCACTTCCGCCTGATTATACCCTCTCTTCCACCGCCGCGTCCAATGAAGCGGGACCGGCACCACCATATCCACATCCGCAAACAACGGTGAGGCCGCAAGTTCCCTTCCAAACATAGAGGCGAAGAACTTCCCGGCACCGAAATTCCTCTCATACTTGAGAGTTTGTGTGATATGAGTGTAGCCGTTGTCCGATGTATAATAAAAAAGAGCCGCAGCATACGCATACGGCTCATATTCATCGCTTTCCCGAGCAGGACTTGACAAAACGGAGATGGCGCGGTTGAACCTGTCCGCCATCGGATTATGACTTTGCGCAGCGAAACGGGCCTGGGGCATGTCAGCAAGACAGCACAAGCATATATGCTTCTCCTGAAGCAGGAGAGGTCGTCCGCACACTACGCACACTCTCGGCAGGACGATGTCCGCAAGCGCCGAGAGTGAAGTTTTCAAGTCAAGTCCGGTCAGGCGCGGATCCATCAGCAGTTCATCGCGCCACAGCAGTTGATGACCTGTCCGCTGACATAAGAAGAAAGATCACTCGCGAGGAAAAGCGCGACTTTGGCCACATCCTCAGGAGTGCCTCCGCGGCGGAGAGGAATGCTCTTGACCCATGCCTCACGCACCTCCTCCGGGAGAGCGGCGGTCATGTCGGAGATGATGAAGCCTGGAGCAATGCAGTTGGCGCGTATACCGCGCGGCCCCATCTCCTTGGCGATGGACTTGGCAAGTCCGATGAGACCGGCCTTGGAAGCGGAGTAGTTGCACTGTCCGGCGTTGCCGCTTACACCCACCACGGACGACATGTTGATGATGCTGCCGCCCCTCTGGCGCGCCATGATCGGGGTGAGGGCGTGGATGTAGTTGAACGCCGACTTGAGGTTGACATTGATGACAGCGTCCCACTGGGACTCCTCCATGCGGAGCATGAGCCCGTCGCGGGTGATGCCGGCATTGTTGACGAGGATGTCTATGTGCCCGAAATCCTCGTGGATTTTCTCCACTGTAGCCTGGGTGTCAGCGAAATCGGCGGCGTTGGAGGCATACGCCTTTACCTTGACGCCAAGATCTGAAAGTTCCTTGACCGTATCTTCGTTGACTTTGATGTCGGTGAAAGCGATGTCCGCACCTTCAGATGCGAACTTCAGGGCAATGGCCTTGCCGATGCCCCGGGAAGCGCCCGTGATGAGGGCGACTTTTCCTTCGAGTAATCCCATATACTAACTATTTGACATTGCGGCTTCGACCTCATCTGCGGCTATCGGGAGTCTCTTGCCGCCAAGACGGCGCGCGCCGTCCGCAGTCACAAGGACATCATCCTCAAGCCGGATGCCGCCGAAGTCAAGATATTCTTCCAATCTGGTGTAGTTCACGAACCCTTTGTCCGTCCCCTCACGTTTCCATTCCGCGATAAGCGCGGGGATGAAATATATACCCGGTTCGTCAGTGATGACATTGCCCGGAACAAGACGCCGCGCCATCCTCAGGCTGCCGAGGCCGAGCTGCGGAGAGCGGCTCTGGTCATCATCGTAGCCCACAAGGTCCTCCCCGAGATCTTCCATGTCATGGACATCAAGGCCCATGTTGTGTCCGAGCCCGTGAGGCATGAAAAGTCCGGCTATGCCCTCGTCAACCATATCGGAGACATCACCTCTGACAAGCCCGAGAGACTCGAGGTTCTCAAGCATGTGTCCGGCCACGGCCAGATGCACGTCGCGATAAGCCACGCCCGGACGGATAAGGCTGAATGCCAACTCATTGCATTCGTGTACGGTATCATATATATCGCGCTGTTTCGCTGTATATTTCCCCCCTGTCGGATAGGTGCGCGTGAAGTCCGACGCGTAATGGACATTGCTCTCGGCACCGGCGTCGATCACCATGAGTTTTCCCGGCTCTATGATGCATTCATGACTGTGGCAATGGAAAATCTCCCCGTGCTGGGTGAGGATGGTGGCGAAACTGGTTCCCCAGCCCTTGCCGAGGGTGACTCCCTCCATCTCCCCCACAATTTCCTGCTCAACGCGCCCCAGACGGATTCCGCGCCGGGCCACGGTATGCATCTCATATCCGAGGTTGCAGGCCTGATCGATAAGGGCTATCTCCCTCGCCTCCTTGACGAGGCGGAGCGAGACCACAGCCCTCACCAGTGCCAGTGATGCCACTGCGCAGCCTTTCTTGCCTGCAGAGAACACCGCCGACGGGTTCAGCCCCAGCAGAGAGGAAAGATATGAGGCGTTATAGTATCTGGAAACAGGAAGAAAATGCACTTTCCGGCCTTTCAATGCCCCCGGAAGGGCATCATACGCGGCGGTCTTATGAACACCGGTCGCTTCGGCAAGCGATTTCACGGATGGCATCTGACCCATCCAGATGATGTCATCGAGGCTGAAATCATCGGCGTAGATGACTTCATCTCCGCTCTCCAGATCGATTGTGGCAGCAAATCGCGGCTCATCGATGCCGAAGAAATAAAGCCAGTTGCTGTCCTGGCGCCATTTGTAGCAGTTGTCCCGATATTGTGCGGGAGCATCAACATTGCCAAGAAAGAGAATGATTCCCTTCTCATCGCGGAGTCTCTCCACGAGCGCCTTGCGGCGCGCCACATAGACTTCTTTTTCAAACATAAGACATCAGCTGTCTGCATAAAAGGCAGGCATATCCGGCAAAGGTAAGAAAATTCTGCATATATTCGCGGCGGGTTCCCCAAGCGGACCCCAGGAACAATATGTTAGAAAAAGTTATCGACATCGTCAGGCAGGCCGCATCACTGATGGACAGATCCCACATCCAGATCAGGGAAAAGGGCGGAGTGGAGAATATCGTCACCTCCGCGGACATCGCGGTTCAGCATTTCCTTACCGGCAAACTCGCAGAGATACTTCCAGGCTGCGGATTTCTCTGCGAGGAAGAGGATTTCAGGGATACGGCAGAAGAATACGTATGGATAATCGATCCCATCGACGGCACGGCCAATTTCTCGCGCGGCATTCAGGACTGCTGCATCTCGGTGGCTCTGGCCCGCAAAGGCGTGCTTCAGCTCGGGGTCGTGTACAGCCCGTGGAGAGGCGAACTTTTCACTGCCGAAAAAGGGTGTGGCGCTTTCCTCAACGGCAAGCCGATAAAAGTTTCAGAACGCCCTTTCAAGGACGGCATCTTCTGCACCGCGATGTGCGCATACCACAAGGAATGGGCGAAGTTCTGCTCCGATGTCATATACGACATCTATATGCGCTGCAATGATGTGCGGCGGTTCGGCTCGGCAGCGCTTGAGATATGCGACCTTGCCGCCGGGAGGGTGGAACTGTACTTCGAGAGGCAGCTCCAGCCATGGGATTACGCCGCCGCGATGCTCGTCCTGCTGGAAGCCGGCGGTGCCATCTGCGGGCCGGACGGCAGTCTGCCACCTCTTGACGGCCCGTCCATGGTGATAGCCGCCAATACGGAAAGCAGCCGCGAGGAGATTCTGCGCACCGTCAGGGCACATCAGGAACATTTGTAAAGTTCTTTTACATCAAGTGTAAAAGAACTTTACATAAGCCGGCGCAAGGACTCACCAGCAAGATATTAACAATAAGCATGTTGCGCTTTCAGGCACGGAAGTGGATAATCTCATTTGCAACAAAAAAAATGCAATGAAGAGTTTTTTCAACTTCCTTAAGCGCAACAAGCTTTACTGCGCGATCAACATAATCGGATTCAGCATCTCGATCGCTTTCGTGATGCTCCTCGGCATCTATGTGAGCCGCCAGCTCAACACCGATTCTTTCCAGAAGAATGGAGACCGGATATATGCCGTGGGTGGAGGCCCGCATCTGTCTTCCGCCTACTACATGCCCCGATACCTCAAGCAGAAATTTCCCGAGATCGAGCGCTCCGCCTCATACTCGGAGGGAGGCAGCAAAGAATACAGCCTCAACGGGCAGACAATCTATGCCACGACAGCATACGCCGACAGTTCGTTCTTCGACATGTTCAGTTTCCGGATATCAGAGGCTGACAAGGAGGCGTGGAAAAGCGGGGAAGACAAGATTCTGCTCAGCGAAAGTTTCGCGAAAGCCAACTTCCCGGGCGCAGATCCGCTCGGGCAGGTTTTTCTCCGTTACGGACGAGAGCTGACCGTAGCCGGCACATACAAAGACATTGAAAACTCCGTCATCAAGCCGACCGACATCATCGTCAGAGGAGAGCAGATGGAAAAAGAAAACCGGTCCAACAACTCTTCCATGAACAACGCCGCCGGTTCAATCTGCTTCGTGATGACTTATCCGGGGACGGATCTGCGTTCCCGCACGGATGACATCTTGGAGTACTACAAGGAGATTTTCTGGCCATACCGCAACGCCGGGATATGGGACAGCGTGGAGGTAGTGCCGCTCAAAGACATATATTTCCACTCCTCCGGCCTTTCTGACCCTACAGGGAGCCTTCTGCGCGGAGACCTCTCGATAGTGGAGATCCTTCTCACCATGTGTCTGCTCCTGCTGCTCTTCTCCGTGCTCAACTATGTCAACATGACCACCGCCCTCTCAGGCTTCAGAGCCAAGGAGATGGCGACACGCAGACTCGTCGGGGCAAGCAAAGGGGAGATTTTCCGGACAAGCATGTTGGAGAGCCTCGTCATCTGCGGAGCATCGACCATAGTGGCTGCCCTGCTCGCCCAGACCATTTCCCCTGCCATGAGCAGGCTGCTTGAATACAACATCTCAATCTTCAATTCGCTCAGTCCGGAAACCATCGGAGTGTGCTTGATATTCACAGCGATTGTCAGCATAATCTCCGGACTTGTACCATCCCTCATGACAAGAAGGGTAAAGCCCATCGAGATCGTCCGCGGAACTCTCAAACTAAAGACAAAGACCCTCTACAGCAAAGTCATAATAGTGGTGCAGTGCATCCTGTCGGTAGTGATGCTGACCGTTGCCCTGACGATGCAACTTCAGATAAAGCATCTTATCGATGCGCCTCTCGGCTATGACATTTCCGACCAACTGGTCATCGACAATGCATTCGGCAATGCCGATGCCGTAAAGCCGCTTGTTGACAAACTTCAATCAGACCCTTCTGTAAGTGCAGTGGGCCTCGGCGATGGACATCCGCTGTCTTTCACCAACAACCAGACTATGGAGCTCGAGAACGGGGACTGGATATCGTTCCAGATGATCAAGGGGGACAAGGCATACTTCGAGATATTGGGTTTGAGAGAGAAGCTGGACAACCACCTCGCAGACGCATGGTCATTCAACGAAGAAGCCCTGAGAGAAGCCGGTCTGGACGATGATGCCAAGGCTATCTATGTCAAGAACAGAGAACCTATGGCCATAGGCGGCATCTGGTATGACTTCCGCATCGGCAACATTCTGAACGCACAGAAGCCGGCGATGCTCAAACGTTTTGATGATGGTTACTCGGGAAAAGACTGGCCGTGGACCATCGTCATCAAGACAGTCGGAAGCCACAAGACCGCAATGGAAAGAGCAAGGGCAATCTGCTCGGAGATGTTCCCGGACAAGCTGTTCGATGTGGACTGGGCAGAAGACATACTTAAAGAGCATTTCGCCAAGGAAAGACAGGTAAGCAGCATCATGCTTCTTTTCTCCATCCTGTCCATCTTCATCTCCGCCCTCGGACTGGTGGCCATGAGTTCATATTACATGCAGCAGGAGAGAAAGACCGTATCGCTCAAAAAAGTCTTCGGGGCACCTTACGGAAATGTCCTCATACAGCTTGTGCTGTCATTTGTGAAACTCGTGGGCGTGGCATTCGTCATCGCCGTCCCAATAGGTTGGCTCCTCATGAACCGCTGGCTTCAGAACTACAGTTATCATATCAGTCTGTATTGGTGGATATTCGCCTTGGCCGGACTCGCAACCGCCATCATAGCGGGAGTCTCCGTCCTCTGGCAGAGCATACGCACGGCCCGTACCAACCCGGCCACAGAATTAAAGAAAGAGTAAAATGAAATCTTACATCAAGTTTCTCAGCCGCAACAGGCTTTACACCATAATCGAAGCCTTCGGGCTCACAGTCAGCCTGTGCTTCACAATACTGATCGGCAGCTACGTCTGGCAACAGTACAGCATCGCTTACGGAAATCCCGACTACGACCGAATCTACTCCCTCAGTGCCGAGGACATTGTAGCCTTGAGCTTCGATGACAAGGATGCCCTTGAAAACGAGGTGCCTGAAGTGGAGATGGCCACCAGATACCGTTGGGAGGAAAGCACGGCGCAGGTGGCTGACAACCACTACAATGTCCACGCGACAAGCGTGGACAGGGAGTTCTTCGACATGTTCCCGACCGGTGTGGACAAGGCCCTCATCGATGAACTCGAGAGCAAGGGTAACGTCCTTGTCAGCCGGACTTTCGCCAACACCATCGCCAAAGCGGGAGAGGACATCACAGGCAGGGCCATCACCCTCGATGAAGAGGAATACGTGATATCCGGTGTCTTCGAGGATTTCAAGGACTCCATATTCCCTTATTGTGACATCCTGCTGAACATACAGAATCTGAATCCAGTATACCGCGGAGCGCGCAAGTTCTCCGTGATCGGGAATATAATGACCCTTTTCTTGACCCGGGAAGGTGTCGACAGGAAGACCATAGAAGAGAAGACCGCAGCTCTGTGCGAGAAAAACTATTCAAGCGGCTGGATACGTCCAAAGCTTCATCGCCTGGATGAACTTTATTTCCTTGATGACGCTTACATATTGAAACACACCAGCAAATCGATGCTTGAAGTGCTGACGATTGTGGCTCTGGCTCTGCTGCTCTCATCTGTGTTCAACTACATCAACCTCAGCACTGCCCTCTGCGGCAAGCGGGCCAAGGAGATGGCGGTTCGCAGGTTGCTCGGTGCCGGAAAAGAGAAAGTTTTCTTCTCCAGCGTGGCTGAGTCCGTAGCGTTCACCGCCGTCTGCTGCATAGCCGGGCTGCTGCTTGCTGTAGCACTGACTCCGGCTATGAACTCGCTTCTCGTCGGGGAGGATGCGGCCCTGTTCTCCCCTCTCTCCATCGCCTTCAGCCCCGGCAGCATAGCCATCTACCTGCTGCTCATCCTGGTACTCGGTGTCCTGGCGGGATTTATCCCTGCAAGAATCATCTCGCAATACAGCCCGATCGATACTGTCAAGGGAGGGTTCAGAGTGCGGAGCAAGATGGTGTTCAGCAAGATTTTCATCGTTATTCAAAGCGCCCTCGCCGTGGTCCTGCTCTCCATGGGGCTGCTGATGGAGCTACAGATGAAGCACATGATGGAACGGCCTATGAATGCGCAGACTTCCAATCTGTACTATCTGGACGCTTCTTTCCGGGATGCGGCATCGGCTTCAGTGCTTGCCAACAGGCTCAAGGCCCTCCCGGAAGTGAAGAAGATCGGCCTGGGCAACGCCGTACCGGGACACTTCAATTTCGGCATAGGCATGAAGGATGCCTCTGACAAGACCATCACCGTACAGCTGATGCTCTGCGACTCGACTTTCTTCCGCATGTTGCAGCCTGAGGTGATTGAAGATTTCGGACATCCTTTCGAACGCAGCCTGTGGCTCGGGGAAACCCTCTCCAAAGCCATCAGCCTCACCGACAGTACGGAAGCCTACTACGCCCGCAAATTCAGCGGCTTCAACAACTCCAAGGTCGAAAGCATCGGCGGCATCATCAAGGACATTCCGGTGAGCGGCGCTTCTGACGGAAACCCGAACCCGTATATGGCCATATCGGTGCAGAGAGACGAGGATCTCCGGTACGCCTGCGGCCTGCTGATACAGACTTTGGACGAAAGCGACAACACCGCCAGAGCGATAGACTCGGTTTTCCGCAAGTATCAGGAAGATGAGGGAGACTATGACGAGGCGAACTGCAACTGGTTCATCTCCGAGAACACGCGCAGCGGCCTTGCCCCGGCAGTGCGAACAATGAGACTGGTGGAGATATTCATGGTCCTTGCGATCATCATAGCCCTGCTCGGGCTCATAGCCATGAGCACCTGGTACTCAGACCAGAGGGCCAAGGAGATCGCCGTCCGGAAGGTGTTCGGCAGCACCGTGGAGGCGGAGACCATAAGCAGCGTGAAGTCTTATCTCATCCTTACACTGGCGGCCTGCATCATCGGGGTGCCGATCGCCGTTTTCCTCGCCGGGAAGTACCTGCAGGGATTTGCCTGGCGGATCAGCGGCTACTGGTGGATATTCGCCCTCGCCTGCATCATCTCTCTTGTCATCTCTTTCCTGTCCGTACTGTGGCAGACTCTTCGCGCCGCCAGGACCAACCCTGCCACGGAACTGAAGAAAGAATAATTTTTCCTACTTTTGCGTTGTATGAAGAAAGATGGGAAAATACTTGTAGTCGATGACAACGCCGGCATCCGCTCGACTCTGAAGATACTGCTGCCCCTGCACTTCGCCGAAGTGGAGCTGCTGCCCTCTCCGGTGAGCCTTGTCAGCACGGTGGAGAGATTCAAGCCTGATGCTGTGCTGCTGGACATGAACTTCAACGCCGACATCAACACCGGCAATGAGGGACTGTACTGGCTCGGGGAGCTCAAGAGCCGTTTCCCGGAACTGAAAGTAGTTCTTTTCACTGCTTATGCCGATGTCCAGCTCGCGGTGGAGGGGATGAAGCGCGGGGCGTACGATTTCATCCCGAAACCATGGGACAACGAAAGGCTCATCTCCACCCTGCGCTCCGCATGCCAGGCCGCGAAGAAAGCCCGCAAGTCCGAAGAGAAAGACTCCATCGTACATATATACTGGGGAGACAGCCCCCAGATGGATGCCATCCGCCGGACAGTAAGCAAGATAGCTCCGACGGACGCCACCGTGCTGATCACGGGAGAAAACGGCACAGGCAAAGACGTGCTCGCCTCAGAAATACACCGCTCATCGCTGCGTGCCGCCAAACCGCTGGTGAGCGTGGATGCCGGAGCCATCCCGGACACACTTTTCGAAAGTGAACTTTTCGGGCACGTCAAGGGGGCGTTCACCGATGCGGTCAGCGACCATCCGGGCAAGTTCGAGCAGGCATCAGGCGGGACGCTTTTCCTCGACGAGATAGGCAACATCCCGCTGGCCTCACAGGCCAAACTCCTGCGCGTGCTCCAGAACCGCAGCGTCACCCGGGTCGGAGACACCAAGAGCATCCCGGTGGATATCAGGCTGATATGCGCCACCAACATGAACCTTGAGCAGCTCGTGGCCAAAGGCGCTTTCAGAGAAGACCTTTACTACCGGATCAACACCGTGCACCTGTCCATCCCGTCCCTGCGCGAACGCCCGGACGATATTTGCCACCTTGCAGAAGTCTTCATAGCACGCTTCGCGGAGCAATATCACCGGGACGTGACCGGTCTGGACAATGACGCATTATCAGAACTGAAGCACTACCCTTGGCCAGGCAATGTGCGCGAACTGCAGAACTGCATCGAGAAGGCTGTAATCCTCTCCGAGGGGAATCTCCTCAAGAAAGAAGACCTCCAACTGCCTTCAACTCCTGTCCTGAAGACCTCTGACTCGGTCGGGACGCTGGAAGAAGTCGAAGAAAGGACCATCCGGGCGGCGATGGACAAATATTCCGGCAACCTCTCCATGGTGGCCAAGGCTCTGGATATCAGCCGGCCCACCCTCTACAGCAAACTGAAAAAATACGGGATATGATCCCGTGGCCGGCCGTCATATTGGTCGTGGCGCTATCGGTCATCGTCACCACCTTCCTCTCCGGAATCTTCTTTACGGGAAGAGTCAAACACAAGGTGGACTACATGCTCGACGCACTCGACGACGGGGAGACCAATTTCCGCTTCGGACGGGGACATCTGCTCAACCGCGGGCTCAACCGTACTCTGAACAGACTCCGTGACATATTCGACAAAGAGACCAAGTACATCCGTGAGACAGAGCGCTACTATGGACGGATGCTGGACAACGTCTCCACAGGAGTGATAGTCTCGGAGGTCAAGACCGGCCGCGTAGCATATTCCAACAGGATGGCCCGCAGCCTGCTGGGTCTCTCGAACATCAACGCCATCCGGCAGTTGAGCAACATCAGCACAGAGGTCTACGAGGCCTTCCTATCCGTCGAGCACGGTCAGGACAAGCGGGTATCGTTCTACAGCGAAAGCTCACAGCACCGCATAGTCCTCTCCGCCACTTCTGACAGCATCAACGGCAAGGATGTAAAAATCATCGTCTTCAACGACATGAGCTCCACCCTCGAAGAAGCCGAAAGCGACTCATGGACACGCCTTATCAGGGTTCTGACCCATGAGATCATGAACACGGTCTCCCCTATCGCATCACTAAGCGAAGCATTGAAAGACGTGAAGGGCGAAGAACTCAAGGCCGGCCTGGAGACCATATCCTCCTCTTCCCGAAGCCTGATAAAGTTTGTGGAATCATACCGCAACCTCACCCGCGTGGCACCCCCGGTCAAAAAGGCATTCTACGTGCGTGACCTCGCCGCAAAGGTGATCGAACTCAACGACAGCTTCCTCAAAGAGCATGGGGCAAGTGCAAGTTTCACCGAGAAGCAGAGCGACATCCTCCTCTACGCCGATGAGGGGCAGATCTCCCAGATTCTCATAAACCTGATGAAAAACGCCGTACAGGCCGGTGCAAAGCACATAAGCATCACCGCAGACATAGACGAGAAGGACTGCACCACGGTGGACGTGGGCAACGACGGCCCGCCGATCAGCCCGGAAAGCCAGGCCCAGATATTCGTGCCGTTCTTCACCACCAAACAGGAAGGCACCGGAATCGGCCTGAGCCTCTCACGCCAGATCATGCGCCAGCACGGAGGCAACCTGCGTCTGCTGCGCAGCGACGAGAACGGCACAGTGTTCTCTCTGGTCTTCAAATAAGCCCCGTGTAAAGTTTTTTTACACAAGGTGTAAGGTTTCTTTACAAGACTCGCCCGAGCCACGTAACACAAAGTCTTAGCAATCAACATATTACATTTTTGGCACAATCACTGATACTGTTTCAAGTGTCAAGATAATTCAATATGGACATGATAAGACATAGTATACTCACCATTCTGCTTGCAGGCCTCGCCCTGCAGGCTCCAGCCCAGGACGCGGAAGTCATGGGGCTGAAAGAGTGCATGGAATATGCGGTATCCAATTCGACCAAGGTCCGCATACAGCAGGCTGCGGTCGGGGATGCCAGACTGGACCGCCGCGAAGCGATCCTTAGCGCATTCACTCCTCAGGTAAGCGCAGGTGTATCAGCCTACTACAACTTCGGACGTGCCATCGACCCGCAGACCAACACCTACATCAACACGACTTCGTTCCACAACAACTACAGCCTCTCCGCCGGCATCACCGTCTTCGATGGCTTCTCCGCGCTCAACAACATCAAGATAGCGAAGACATCCCTCGCGATGGGCAATTCACAGGAAGACCAGGTCGAAGCCGACATCTGCCTCGCCACGATGGAAGCTTACTACAACGCAGTGTACTACACCAAGATAAGTGAAATATACCGCAGCCAGGTACAGACAGCCCAGAACTCTCTGGAACTGGCCCGCAGGCAGGAAAAACTCGGCGTGAAGGGCTATGCGGACGTCGTGCAGGCGGAAGCCGATCTCGCAGACAGGCAGTACAACCTGACCAACGCCGAAAACATGCGCGGTGATGCCATGATGACCCTGCAGGACGTGATGTTCTGGCCTCTCGACTCCACTCTTGTGATAGACACAGCCTTCGCCGACGGGGATGCCCTCGCCACCAGCCCGGACGAAGACGAGACAGCAATAGTAGATTTCGCCCTTGCCAACCAGCCTTCCGCACTTATAGCATACGGTGCCATGGAGAATGCCCGTCTGGCTCTCAACACTGCCAAATGGCAGCTCCTGCCGACAGTCAATCTATACGCCGGTTGGTCAACTACATACTTCGAGTACCCGGGACTGAGGGAGACCGACCCGTTCCGGACACAGTTTACAAACAACGGCGGTGAATACATCCAGGTCTCTGTCAGCATCCCGATCTATGACCGCCTCAAGAACATTGGCAACATCTCACGCAAAAAGCACGCATACCAGAAAGCCTCTGCCGAATACGACCAGAAACTCCGGGACATAGAGTCCGAAGTGCGCAGGGCGATACAGGACCGTGACGGGGCCGCATCAGCCTACATGCAGGCAGAGCGCAAATCAGAAGTGCAGGAAGAATCATGGCACCTCAACAGCCGCAAGTACGAGCAGGGGCTCATCTCCGGGATTGAATACCAGACAGCCACGGACAATTACCTCGCGGCACGGGCAGACAGGCTCAACTCCATGTTCAAGTACCTTCTCAAGAAGAGCGTAGTGGAATACTACGGAGGAATAAAGTATATCGACCAGAAATAAAGAAAAATTCAATATGGACAAGATTATCGAAAAGAAAACCGGCTGGAAGGCCGTGTTCACCAAAAAAGCCCTGCCTTACTGGCTCGGAGCCGTGGTTGTGGCATTTGTGCTCTACCTGGTGTTCAGGGACAACTCAAGTTCGTTCAGGGTGGACAAGGACACCGTCAGCATCAGCGAGGTACAGAGAGGAGAGTTCAACGACTACATCAGGGTAAGCGGCCAGGTGCAGCCTATGACAACAATCCAGCTCAGCCCCCAAGAAGGCGGTACGGTCCAGAAGATTCTGGTCGAGGAAGGCTCCATGGTACGTGCGGGCGAACCGCTGCTGATTCTGAGCAACGATAACCTCGACCTCGAAATCCTCAACTCCGAAGCGGAACTCGCAGAGAAAGAGAACATTCTGCGCAACACAATGATACAGATGGAGCAGCAGAAACTCTCAGTCAGACAGGACGAGATGACCTACGAGATGGACGTACGACGCAACCGCCGCAACTACGAACAGCAGTCAGCCCTCTATCAGGACAAGCTCATAGCCAAAGAAGAATATCTCAAGGCCAAGGAAGACTATGACCTGTCACAACAGAAATACACCCTGATCAAAGAAAGATCCGTACAAGACAGCCTTTACAGAAGCGTGGAAATCACGCAGATGCAGGAAAGCCTCGACAACATGAGGCAGAATATGGCGATGATACGCAACCGCAAGTCAAACCTGACCATCAAGGCCCCGATTGACGGGGAGCTCGGACTTCTGGACGTGGTGCTCGGACAGAGCGTGTCTTCCGGCATGAAGATAGGTCAGATCAACTCTGTCGGAGACTATAAGGTGGAGGCCAAGATCGACGAACACTACATCGACAGGGTCACCGCAGGGCTTCAGGCCACTTTCGAGCGTCAGGGCGGCAACTTCTCAGTGATCCTGCGCAAGGTATACCCTGAAGTGAGGGACGGCAAGTTCCAGGCGGACTTCAAGTTCGAAGGTGAGCAGCCTGACAACATCCGCACCGGACAGACCTACTACCTCAATCTCCAGCTCGGACAGCCGGAAGAAGGCATCATCATACCGCGCGGCACTTTCTACCAGAAGACAGGAGGCAAATGGATCTATGTGCTGACCCCTGACGGATCCAAGGCGGTCAAGAGGGAAATCCGCATCGGCAGACAGAACCCGAAATACTACGAAGTGCTCGAGGGTCTGGAGCCGGGAGAGAAAGTCATCACCTCCTCATACGACAACTACGGAGACAGCGACGTGCTGATATTCTAGAAGAAATACGTATATCGTATATCCACCATACGGGGGGAATAGCGGAATTCGGAACCGCTGTTCCCCTTTTCCGTCATCCTTATGTCGCCAAGATCAACGAAGCGGATAGAGAAAGCCCCATGGTCCGAGAATCTCATGCCGGCGCCGACAGACAAGGCGGGAGCAAAACCGATATCGTAGTGTACCGTGTGCCTTACGCCGCTCTCGTCAGTAAAGACCGCGCGGGTAAGCGTGGAGGCGTTGGCCCCGGCCTTGAGCTCGATGAACGCATGATGGGAAGGGTTGATGAACCCCTCCCCGTCGAAATCTATCTTGACGGCCAGACCGGCCATCAGAGGGAAATTGAGATAGGACGGATAATTGGCGTAGTTGTAGCCCATCTGGGCCTTTGCCATCTTCCCCTGCCCGTGACGGATGAAGTCGGCGCTGAGCACAGCATCGAGATATTTGTTGAGTCTTATATTGTACTGCGCCCCCACATCGAAGCCGATGCGGAGCCGGGCGTAATAGTTGTCGTAACCGTTGTCCACATATACGGTCCCGGGAAAAGAGGCCCCGAGGCTGAGCGCAAACTGTGCATCTGCGCGCTGGGATGCCGCAAACAGGGCAGCAAAGCAGGCAAAAAGAATCTTGATTCTGTCCATCAGTCAAAGTATCTGCACAAAGTTATCGATTCCGTGCAACAAAGACAAACGGCGGCTCCGGCCATTGCCGTCACCGCCGTCATATCGTCTGTGTCTCGACTAGTCTTCGTCAGCTTCCGCCGCCGCGTACTCAGCGAGCAGCTTGGTCTGCACATCTCCAGGAACAGGCTGATAGTCAGCAAAAGACATGGAGAAAGTCGCAGCTCCCGATGTCAGCGAACTGAGAGTCGTCGAATAGCGGTAAAGCTCTGCAAGAGGCACGCGGGCCTTGAGGATGGAGAAGCCCTTGTCAGCTCCCATGTCTCCGAGGATACCGCGGCGGTTCTGGAGATCTGACATGCAGGCCCCTTGATAGTCCGCCGGAGTCATCACTTCAACGTTGTAGATAGGCTCCATGATCTTAGGGCCGGCATTGCGGAACGCCTCCTTGAACGCGTTACGCGCAGCGAGCACAAATGAGATTTCGTTGGAGTCAACCGGATGCATCTTGCCGTCGTATACATAGACCCTGATGTCGCGTGCGTACGAACCGGTAAGAGGACCTTCGGTCATCTTGTCGTTGATGCCCTTGAGGATAGCAGGCATGAAGCGCGCATCGATGGCACCGCCCACGATACAGTTGTAGAACTCGAGTTTGCCGCCCCACTCCAGATCAAAGGACTCTGACGACTTGATGTTCATCACCATGTCCTTGCCGTTGATCTTGAACACTTTCGGAGCTTCGACACCTTCCTCGTAAGGGCAGATGAGCAGGGATACCTCTCCGAACTGGCCGGCCCCGCCGGACTGCTTCTTGTGGCGGTAGGTCGCACAGGCAACCTTGGTTATGGTCTCGCGATAAGGGATCTTCGGTGCGAAGAGCTCGACCTCAACCTTGAACTCGTTGTTCAGACGCCACTTGACAATGTTGATGTGCTGCTCGCCGTTGCCGCTGAGGATGGTCTGGCGGAGTTCCTTGGAATATTCGACAATCACGGTAGGATCCTGAGATGCGATCTTCTTGAGTGCATCGCCGAGTTTCTGCTCCTCCTGCTGCACCTTGGCCTTGATGGCACAGCGGTATTTCGGTGCCGGATAGACAATCTTGTCCCATTCGAGCCCGGATCCCGGAGCGGAAAGGGTGATGTTGGAACGTCCGTTCTTGAGTTTCACGGTACATCCGAGATCGCCCGCCTTGAGCGCTGTCACCTGCTCCTTCTTCAGTCCGGCCACGGCATAAATGGCGGAGAGGCGCTCCTTGTTGCCGGTGGCGGGGTCCTCCAGATCCATGCCCGGAGTAATGGTTCCGCTCATCACCTTGAAGAAAGAAACTTCTCCGAGGTGCGGCTCGACATCGTTCTTGTATATGAAAAGGGACGCCGGCCCTTCCGGGTTGCAGGACGGGGCAGGAACCACGTTCTTGGTGAACTCCAGAAGCCTCTTTACACCTATGTCCTTCTTGGCGCTGACACAGAACACCGGATAAGCCTCACCTGCCACGATGCCGCGGTTGAGCCCCTTGCGGATCTCGTCCTCTGTAAGGCTTCCCGCCTCGAAGAACTTCTCCATCAGGGTGTCATCATATTCGGCGGCACGCTCTATGAGCTCCTGGCGCATCTCCTCGGCCTGCTCCTTGAGGTTCTCCGGGATCTCAAGATCCTCGCGGGTGCCGTTGGCATCCTTGAAATGATAGTATTTGTTTGTAAGCACATCCACAAACCCGTCGAATGCCGGGCCCACATTGACCGGGAACTGGATATATACCAGCTTCTTACCCATGGCCTCTTGAAGGGAGGACTGCACGCTTTCCCAGTCGGCCTTGTCAGCGTCGAGCTGGTTGACAGCCACCACGAGAGGAAGCTTCTTGTCCGATGCGAGACGGATGAAGTTCTCGGTGCCCACCTCGACCCCCTGCTGTGCGTTGACCACGAGCAGGCCGCTCTCGCACACTCTGAATGCTGAATACGCTCCCCCGATGAAGTCATCTGCTCCCGGGGCGTCTATGATGTTGACCTTTGCTCCGAGGAACTCGGCATACAGAGGGGTGGCGTAGATGGATCTCTGGTTGATCTTCTCCAGCTCGTTGTAGTCGGAGACTGTATTCTTGTCCTCCACGCTTCCGCGCCTGTCGATTACCTTGCCCTCATAGAGCATAGCTTCAGCCAACGTGGTCTTTCCGGACTTTGTCGCTCCGAGAAGTACCACGTTGCGGATCTCTTTGGTTGTGTATTCTTTCATTGTCTGGTGTTATTAAAAATATTTGGTTTTTAAAGCAAAGTTCACAAATCTAATAAAATTTGTTTCCATTGTCAATAACCTTTCTGCCATATAAGGCAAAAAATTCTTCACCAGTGACACCAAGTTCTTCAAGCAGCACTTCGTCAAGGTCACGCGGGCTCACCCCCAGGCCACCCGGACATACGTCCGACAGACTGGTGATTCCTTCCGGCACCAGTTCTCCGTCATCTAGCATACGCCCCAGTCTGAGGAGCAGCATCTCTCTTTCTCTTTCCATGTCCGCTAAGTTGGACTTTTGTCCATAAATAAACAACAGGAAGACAATGCCAACCGGTCACTTTTTTATCTTTCTTATGCTTTTTGTCTAATTTTTATGAACATTGTACGATAAATCGGTCACACGTCATCCTTGCATACTGACTATTTTTGCGATGATGCGAGCCGACAAGACACATATAAGCATACGGAAGATAAGAGAGGACTCGGGCCTGTCACAAGCCGCCATGGCAGATGAACTCGGTATCGGACGCACGACCTATATCAATTTCGAGACCGGCAAGACCAACCTTTTCTGCAAGACCCTGACAAAATTTGCGCTCCACTTCGGCCTCAAGGAAGAGGACGTGATCTCCTGCGGGAGCAAAGATACCCTTCTGGAAGAGCGCCGGGATTTTGATAGTCAGAAAAAAGAACTGATACGCGAATACGAAAACCGTCTTGAGATCCTTATGGAGAAACTCAAGACCGCCACACAGCTCATCCAGTCCCAGGACCAGACCATCAAGACTCTCACCCAGACCAACGCATTCCTGATGTCCCGTCTTAAAGACGAACAATGAGAGGGGAAAATCCCGAAATGTTTTTAAATTTGTGGTATAATGCCACAAGAAATCCATCTATCGGGCAACATGCACCCGGATCTCATCGAGGCCGGATGCGATGAAGCGGGACGCGGCCCTCTTGCGGGGCCTGTGTTTGCCGCAGCTGTGATTCTGCCCCCGGACTTCACTCATCCGCTGCTCAACGACTCCAAGCAGATGAGCGAAAAATCTCGTGACATTTTGAGGGAAGTGATAGAGAGGGAGGCCGTGGCATGGGCCGTGGAAGAAGTCTGCGCAGAAGAAATCGACACTCTCAACATACTTTGGGCGTCAGTGGAGGGCATGCAGCGTGCTGTGCGCAAACTGAGTGTCAAACCGGACTTCCTGCTGGTGGACGGCAACCGTTTCCGCCCCATGAAGGGGTATAGCTATGCCACCGTGGTGCACGGGGACGCCACCTACGCCTCGATAGCGGCGGCTTCAGTGCTTGCAAAGACCTGGAGGGATGAGAGGATGAGGGAACTGGACAAACTCTACCCCGGATACGGCTGGGCACGCAACATGGGCTACCCCACCAAGGAGCATATCGATGCGATACGCCGCTTCGGTCTCACCCCGGAGCACCGCCGCTCCTTTCACCCCAAGGCCCTCGAACCAAGTTTATTTGAAATTCAATGATATGAAAAAGTTTTTACTCACACTCGCCGCTCTCGCGGCTCTGATGACACCGGCCCGGGCCGATGAAGGGATGTGGATGCTGCCGCTGCTTGAGAAAATCAACAGCGACGCCATGCGTAATCTTGGATCCAGGCTCACGGCCGACCAGATCTACAGTGTCAACCATTCATCCATCAAGGATGCCGTGGTCCAGTTCGGAGGCGGCTGCACCGGGGAGATCATCTCCGGAAGCGGACTGCTCGTGACCAACCACCACTGCGGCTACAGCAGCATCCAAGCTCTGTCCTCCGAGGAGCACAATTACCTTGAGGACGGCTACTGGGCCTCCGACCGCAGTGAGGAGATACCGGTACCGGGACTTACCGTGAAGTTTCTCCAGAAGATGACGGACGTGACAGGCAAGGTCAAGGACGACAAGTCCCGCGAAGCTCTCATCCAGAAAGCCATCAAGGAAAACCCGCACTGCACGGCACAGATCGTCAGTTTCTTCAACGACAATGTACAGTACCTGATAGTGTACAAAATCTACCGCGACGTCAGGTTCGTGGGTGCTCCGCCGGCATCCATGGGCAAATTCGGAGGAGACACGGACAACTGGATGTGGCCGCGCCACACATGCGACTTCTCGATGTTCAGGGTCTACGCCGGACCGGACAATGAGCCGGCAGACTACTCAGAGAACAACGTACCGATGACCCCGAAGCAGTTCCTCAATGTCTCATTGAAAGGGATTCAGGAAGGCGACTTCGCGATGATAATGGGATACCCGGGCCGCACCCAGCGCTACCAGACCGCTTCCCAGCTCGAAGACATGCTCGAAATCAACGACATCCGCATCGCCGCACGTGGGGTCCGTCAGGATGTGCTGTGGAAAGAGATGAGGGCGGACGACAAGGTCGGCCTGCAGTATGCAAGCAAGTACGCCTCCTCATCCAACGGGTGGAAAAAATGGATCGGCATGAAAGAGGCCTTCGCCAAACTCAACGTCATCGGACGCCAGGAAGAAAAGGAAACCGAACTCGGAGCATGGATAAACGGCAAGAAGAGCCGGATCAAGAAATACGGGGATCCTGTTTCCGGTATCGCTGCGGCCGTGGAAGGGCGCAAACAGGCTTACAAGGACTACACGCTGCTGTCAGAGACCATCGGCAGGATCGAGTTGCTCGGACTGGCCAGGGCCAAAGACGCTTTCGTCTACAAAAACTATGATGCGGAAGTAGACCGCAAAGTGGCTCACGCCATGGTACGTCACTATCTTCAGAACGCCGCCCCTCAGGGCAGGCTGGAAATCTGCGAGGAGATGGTGGACAAGATGTTCGATGAGAGTGTATTCACCTCATACGGGAAACTTGAGGCGGCACGCGCCGCAGGAGCCGATCTGGAGGCCGACCCGGCAGCACAGCTCCGTACGGCCATGATGGACAAGACCGGTCCTCTTTTCGGGCAGATCCTCGCATGGGCCGACTCGCTGGAAGCCCCGTCCAAGGCGTACGCCGCCGCCCTGCTCGAATGGCAGAAAGACAAGCCGAGCTACCCGGACGCCAACTCTACCTGCCGCCTGACATACGGGACAGTCAAGGGTTATGAGCCGAAAGACGGAGTCATCTACAAATACTATACGACCCTCAAGGGTGTCATGGAAAAGGAAGATCCGGGCAACTACGAGTTCCGCGTCCCTGCAAGGCTCAAGGAACTTTACAGCGCTCAGGACTACGGCCAGTACGCGGATGCGGAAGGGGAACTGGTAACCTGTTTCCTGACCAACCTCGACATAACCGGAGGCAACTCCGGAAGCCCGGTGATGGATGCCGACGGCAACCTCATAGGCCTCGCGTTCGACGGCAACTGGGAGGCGATGAGCGGGGATGTAATCTTCGAACCTAACCTCCAGAGGTGCATCTGCGTGGATATCAGATATGTGCTGTTCATGATGGACAAGTTCGGCGGAGCCGGATGGCTTCTCGATGAAATGAATATTGTAAGATGATAAATGAGGAAGATATACTCAGGGCCCTTCGCGATGTCAAGCATCCTGCCAAGAAAGATGCTGACATCGTGGAACTGGGCATGGTAAACAAAATCGATATCGCGGACGGTTCTGTCACTGTGACCCTGGCCTTCCCGAAAAGGCGGGATCCGCTGTCGGAATACCTCATAGGCAGCGCCCGTGCCGCACTCATCCGTCACCTGCCGGAGGGCTTCAAATCTGAAGTAAAGACTGTAGTGGTGGACGAAGTGACCCCGAAGCCCAAGAAGAGCGGCATTGATGAACTCGGGCTTGATCAGCTCCGTAACGTGCGTCACATAATAGGAATAGCCTCAGGAAAAGGTGGAGTGGGCAAATCCACAGTCGCCGTCAATCTCGCCTGCGCCCTCGCAAGGCTCGGATATAAGGTCGGGCTTGCCGATGCCGATGTCTACGGACCTTCCGTACCGACAATGACCGGAACGGAAGGCGTAACCCCACAGGCAGAGGGGGAAGAAGGCAAGGAGCTCATCATCCCGATAGAAAAGTACGGAGTGAAATGGATGTCCGTAGGCTACTTTGCCCAGAAGGGACAGGCTCTTATATGGAGAGGCCCCATGGCCTGCAACGCCCTCAAGCAGATGATCCTCCAGGTCAAATGGGGAGATCTCGATTTTCTTCTCATCGACATGCCTCCGGGAACCGGAGACATCCATATAAGCCTCGTGCAGGACATACCGATGGAAGGGGCGGTGATCGTGACAACTCCTCAGACAGTGGCGCTCGCCGATGTGGAGAAGGGTGTGGACATGTTCCGCAACAAGAACGTCAACCGCCCTATATTCGGGCTTGTGGAAAACATGGCCTGGTTCACACCGGAAGAACATCCCGATGAGAAATACTACATCTTCGGCAAAGACGGAGGTGCCGACATGGCCAAAGACCTCGGCATAGAACTTCTCGGACAGATTCCGCTCGTACAGAGCATACGCGAGAGCGGTGATGCCGGTGAACCGGCGGCATTGAGTTCACGCCCGGACGGTGTGGCATTTGTGGAATTGGCGGCGAAAATTGCCGAAAAGCTCGGCTGAGAGAATGGAAGTCAGAGCGAAAAAGGCGCTGGGCCAACATTTCCTGACCGACCAGAGCATAGCACGCACCATAGTCTCCTCCCTTTCCAAGGGCGGGGACAGGGACGTGCTGGAAATCGGGCCGGGCATGGGAGTTCTTACCCGCTACCTGCTTGAAAGAGAAGACATAGACCTGAAACTTGTCGAAATCGACAACGAATCCGTGGACTATCTTCTCACACATTATCCGGCTATCGAGGGCAGGCTTTACAGCGCTGACTACCTCAAACTGGACATGCGGGAAATCTTCAGCGGCAACTATAGGGTGATCGGCAACTTCCCTTACAACATCTCGTCCCAGATATTCTTCAAGATTCTCGATGACAAGGACAAAGTGCCGGAAGTAGTATGCATGATACAGAAAGAAGTGGCTGACCGCATAGCGGAAAAGCCAGGTTCCAAGACATACGGGATCCTGTCAGTCCTGCTCCAAGCCTGGTACGATATCGACTATATCATCTCTGTGGGCTCGGGCGCATTCTTCCCGCCTCCAAAAGTGCAGTCAGCCGTGATAAGACTCAGGCGCAACTCTCGCACGGAACTCGGCTGCGACGAGCGCCTGTTCCGGCAGGTGGTAAAAACCGCGTTCAACCAGCGCAGGAAAACCCTGCGCAACGCCCTCAAGCCTATGCTGCCGGAGGGTTTCGACTCTTCGGATCAAGTCTTTGACCTCAGGGCCGAGCGGCTGTCGGTAGAAGATTTTATCGCTTTGACACAACAGTTGTCCCTCTCACGGCAAAACCTGACGCAAGAAGTACCACAATCAGAATAAGTATGGAACTCGCGCGTGACACCCTCTCCCCTATCCTATAGGAAGGAGGGTCGAAACGCATCACAAGAGTGTGCTCCCCGGCCGGAACCTCCGCCGCGCGTAGCACTTTTCCGTCCGGAATCATCTCAAGATTTTCCCCGCTGTCTTCCACTTCAAGCGTCCATCCTACCGGATAGTAGACCTCGCTGAATACCAACTTGCCGCCATCTGCCGAAGAATACTTGTAACGCAGTTCATTTGGCGCGTAAGAGAGCATCTCCACTTCCCCGGCGGAAGGATCGGCAAACCAGGCCGGGCCCTTGGCATGAGAGTACTTCAACGGAGGATACTCCCCTCCTACTATTATATAGCGGCAGTTCATCTCCGCCAACCCCGGAAGATAAGGCAGGGCCTGCTCCATCTCCTGAACGGTCTGTTTTCCAGAAAGCACTGAATACAGGCTGTTTATCTCGGACGTGAGAGTGTCCGTGATGAACTCCTGATACCTCTGGAGCTTGGCGGGAGAATAGCCTCCGATGTTCTTGTGCCAGTAAGACGGATGAGAGTCATTGAACACATTGACAGTCAAATCCAGAACCCTGTAGGACGGATCCTTGTCCTCAAGTATCGCCTCATCGACCGGACGCTTGTTGAACTGGCTCTGGAAAGAGCGCGGAGTGATAAAGTCATCAGAACTCAGGTACCTCTTGTCCAGGATGAAAAGATCACCGAGAACTAGCAGGCAGACAAGCAGGGCAGCGGTACGCCGGCGCGCGAAGCCCATCTGAGGCTGGGTGGCGAAAGTCTTTGCCGCGGACTTCGGAACCGTGCACCCCCACAAGAGCATCAGGTACGCTGCCCCTGTCAGAAGCGCCGAGCGAAGCGCATCCATAGCAAGCAGATGCCGCCTGTCAGCGGCAAGTGCATCCACAAGAGCATCAGGGTAAGACGCGTCAGAAGAACCCGTGAAAGAGCCGGCGATACCAGGGAATACCGCACAGAGCAGACAAAAACCTCCCGTGACAGCAAGTGCAATCCAGCCCTTGGAACGGAACACGGCAGCGCCTTCCTCTGTCCGGACAATCCTGTCCAGCATCAGGAAAGCAAGGACAGGCAGTGTAAACTGGAGCACCACCAGAGCCATGGACACTGTCCTGAACTTGTTGTAGAACGGCACATAGTCATAGAAGAGCTTGGTAAACCACAGGAAATGGCTTCCGAGCGCAAGGAACACGGCGAGCAGGGTCGCAGCGGCAAGCCACCACTTCTCCTTGCCCTTGTAGAAGAAAAGCCCTAGTACAAAGAGGAATATTGTCACAGCCCCCATATACATCGGGCCGGCCGTGAACGGCTGGGGCCCCCAGTAAAGGGGCAGATTCTTGGCGGTCTCCCGCAGATTGCCCTGTCCGGCGGAGCGGAGCAGGTCAATGGTTGCCGAGCGGTCAGGATTGACAGCCCCGGCAGACGAGCCTCCGTTGAAATCCGGGATCAGCATATTCGGCAATTCCTGCCAACCATAAGACCAGGCTGTGGCATAATCGATGTCCAGTCCTTTGGTGCCGCTCCCGTCTTCAGAGGCGGCTGAACTGCCGCCGCGCATGGAATACGGGGTGTATTCATAGGTCGGCAGCAACTTTATGGCATTGGTCGCGATACCGGTCACTCCAAGCACCAGCAGCAGTGCAGAGGAAGCGAAAAACCGCCCGAGAAGGGACTTGCGACGGGTCTTGTCCATTAGTATCCAGACCACCATGACTATTACATACAGCAAAATCATAAGTGCCAGATAATAGGTGATCTGAGGATGGTTGGCCTTGACTTGGAAACTCAAGGCCAGACCGAAAAGCGCCGCCCCTAGACATGACAGAGGCAACCATCTGGCCTTATCCCCAAGCGCCTTGCGGTATGTGAACACAAGCGCGGCGAGCACCCATGGAAGGAAGGCTATGGCCTGCATCTTGGTGTTGTGTCCTACCTGTATGATCTGCATATTGTAGGAGCAGAATGTGACAGCCACCGCCCCTCCTATGGCAAGCAACGGATGAACCCCGAACGAAAGCATGAGCAGCCATGCTCCGAGCAGGGAGATGAAAAGATACGTGGCCGGCCTCCTGCCGACAAGCAGAAAATCGTAGATCTTCTGGGTCCAGTCGCCCTTTGTGGATGCGTGGATGGTTGCCGTAGGCATCCCCCCGAACATCGAATCCGTCCATGCCGTCTGGTCATCCGGGTGGGCCGAGTTCCAGTCCATCATCTCCTTGGCCATCCCCTGCCAGCCTGATATGTCGCTCTGGTTCACTATCTTGCCAGTAAGAACTTCCGGTACATAGGCATAGGACAACAGGAGCAGTCCCAGCACCGTGCAGATGCAATAGATTATTTTTTTCTTCATAACAATTCTACAAGTTGCGCCGTCAGGCTGCGTCGCGAATAGCGCTCCGTACCGTGTGGCGGTGTGTGCGCCGAGCAGATGAAATCCATCATTCCCCGGCAGTCCTGCCAATCGAACATCTCCCCCGCCCCGCTGTCTCTCAGAATATCGGCGGCGGCGCTGTCCACCTGTCCTATACCCAGTACCGGACGGCCCGAAGCCAGATACTCGAATATCTTGCCGGGCAGGACTTTGGAATACTCCGGTTCCTGCCTGAGAGGCAGCAGGAGCACATCCGCACTCTTCTGCTCCCTCACCGTCTCCGTATGGGGAAGATAGCCAAGATTGACCAGATTCCCGTCAAGGCCCCTGTCCCGTATCGAGGCAATGATCTGAGGGTCCGTCTTGCCGGCAAGTCTAATCTGGAGACGTTCTCTGAACTCCGCATTTTCAGCACATTTGCGAGATAGCGCATCCCACAGGCACATAGGATTCCCGTCAGAGGCGAAAAGCCCGGTATGTACAAGAGTGAACTTGCCCGGATGAGGATGAGGCTGGACCAGGCAGAAATCATCCTCATCGAAACCGTTGGTAATCAGACTCACAGGTGTAGAGGTTCTTGCAGCAAAATCATCACGGACACGCGGTGAAACCGCAATCACCATATCAGCCTCATCCAGCACGCTCTGCTCCAGACGATGATGCTTCCTGTCCGACCAGCGTGTCAGCGAAAGGTGCTTGTAGTAAAACATCTCTGTCCACGGATCCCTGAAATCCGCTATCCACTTCACGCCGAGCCGCCGCTTGAGCCCCAGACCGATAAGATGCATAGACTGCGGAGGTCCCGTGGTCACAACCGCATCTACGGGATGGTCTCGCAGATACTTGGAGAGGAAGCGCACAGACGGCCGAACCCACGACACTCTCGGGTCGGGGACGAAAAGATTACCTCTGAGCCACAACGAAATACGCTTTTTGAGAGACTTTTTCTGCGAATTGAGAGGGTTCACTTCGGACCCGGCCTTGGAGCCTGTCAGACGCCGGTACAGCTCATAAGGCTCACATATACGGGTCTTTATCACTTCGGCACAGCCTGGAATGTCTCCGAGCAGGCTCTCATCATAGGCGAGACGCTCCGGATTCTCGGGCGTATATATGACAGGCTGCCATCCGAACTCGGGAAGATACTTGCTGAATTTCACCCATCGCTGCACACCGGATCCTCCGGTGGGCGGCCAATAGTAAGTGATTATCAGCAGTCGTTTCATGAGGTCAAAGATAATGAATCATCGCCAAAAATCATTAATTTTGTAAACTATGGCGAAAAGCGGAGAAGACACACCGATGCTGAAACACTATTTCAGCATCAAGGCACAGAACCCCGAAGCATTGCTTCTATATAGGGTCGGGGACTTCTATGAGACCTACGCGGACGATGCGGTCCTTGCAAGCAAGGTTCTCGGACTCGTGCTGACAAAGCGTTCCAACGGAGACAAAGGCAGCACACAGATGGCCGGCTTCCCGCACCATGCCCTCGAATCATACCTGCAGAAACTGATACGCGCCGGCTACAAGGTGGCAGTGTGCGACCAGCTTGAAGACCCGGCACTGGTAAAAAACAAACTTGTCAAGCGCGGGGTCACGGAAATCCTCACCCCCGGCATAGCTTTCGGCGCCGGGATGCTCGAGCAGAAAGAACACAACTACCTTGCGGGGCTGACTCTGGACGGTAACAACTGCGGAGCCGCCTTCCTGGACGCTTCTACCGGTACTTTCCAGGTCGCACAAGGCCCGGTGGAGTACATCAGCACCCTGATGTCCTCATTCGGGCCCAAAGAGCTTGTAGTCAAAAGAGAAGATGCGAAAAGGGTAAAAGAACTCTTCGGAGACTACTACCTGACATCTCTGGACGAATGGGCTTTTGTGCAGGAAGCTGCGGAAGAAAAACTCAGAAACCAGTTCAAAGTCAAAAGTCTCAAGGGGTTCGCCGTAGAGCAGTTTCCGCTCGCCCTTTGTTCCGCAGGTGCTCTTCTAGTCTATCTGGAGCAGACTCACCATGCAGGACTCGGCAACATCTGCTCCATCTCCAGGATAGATTCCGACAAATTCGTGTGGATGGACAGATTCACTTTCCGCAACCTTGAAGTATTCCAGAGCAATGCCGGCAAGGAAGGAGTAAGCCTTGTGGACACGATAGACAGGTGCTGCTCCAGCATGGGTTCCCGCCTGCTCAGGCAGTGGCTGTCAATGCCCGTCATGGATCTCAAGGAACTGGGATCGCGATACGACATTGTACAGTTTTTCATCGACAACAGTCAGGCTCTCTCCGGTATGCAGGAGGATATCAGCGAAATCGGGGATCTGGAAAGAGCCGTATCACGCCTCGCCACAGGAAAGATCCTGCCACGCGAGATGATTCAGCTCGCAAGATCCCTCAGGCGGATGAACCCCATCATGGAAAGGTGCACAGAAAGCGGTTGCGAAGCGCTTGAAAAGCTCTCCTCCGGCCTGCGCAACACAGACTCCGCCATGATGAGGATAGTGAGCACCCTGTCCGAAAACTCCGCAGCCCAAATAGGCAAGGGCGACGTGATCGCCACTGGAGTCGACAGCAAGCTGGATGAACTACGGGAGATCTCCCGGGGCGGCAAGGACTATCTGCAGAAGATGCAGCAGCGGGAAACGGAACGCACCGGCATCAGCACTCTGAAAATCGGCTACAACAATGTCTTCGGCTACTATATCGAGGTCCGCAACTCCGCGAGGGAAAAGGTGCCCTCCGAGTGGATACGCAAGCAGACCCTTGTCAATGCGGAACGCTACATAACGACCGAACTCAAGGAATACGAAGAGCAGATACTCAATGCCGAATCCACCATCTATGAACTCGAGAGCAGGCTCTACGCCGCCCTCGTGGCGGATGTGCAGAAATCCATCAAGGACATCCAGGGCAACAGCCGCATCATATCAAAGATAGATGTCCTGCAGGGCTTTGCACAACAGGCGCTTGACAGACATTATTGCCGCCCCGAAGTGGACAAGTCCTCCGCCCTGCAGATCAAGGCGGGAAGACACCCCGTGATAGAGACCCTGATGGAGCCGGGTGAAGAATATGTCCCGAACGACATATCCATGGACAGCAAGGGCGACCAGATCATCATCCTCACGGGCCCTAACATGGCCGGAAAATCAGCCCTGCTCCGCCAGACCGCCCTCATCGTGCTTATGGCCCAGATCGGCTCGTTCGTCCCCGCGCAGGAGGCCAGATTCGGATATTTCGACAAGATCTTCACCCGAGTAGGGGCCACCGACAACATCTCCCGTGGAGAATCCACCTTCATGGTGGAGATGACCGAGACGGCGATGATAATGCACAACCTCTCCGCCCGCTCGCTCGTGCTGCTCGACGAGATAGGCCGCGGCACGTCCACATACGACGGCATGTCCATAGCCAGAGCCCTCGTGGAGTACATACATAACGAAGGGAAAGGTGCCAAGACACTGTTCGCCACGCACTACCACGAGCTCAACGACATGGAAGAACAATACCCGAGAATAAAAAACTACCACATAGCCATCAAGGAAGACGGGAAAAACATAATATTCCTACGAAAACTCGAACCCGGAGGGGTGGCACACAGCTTCGGAATACATGTGGCGAGACTGGCCGGAATGCCGCGGGAGGTTGTAGAATCCGCAGAAAAGACCCTGCGTCAGCTTGAGGCACGCGAGAAACATGCAGGGAAGATGGAACTCGAAGACGACGGGAGCATGCAGCTGTCGTTTTTTCAGCTTGACGACCCCACCCTCTCCTCGCTCAAGGAAAAGCTAGAGGGGGCGGATCTCAACAATATGACCCCGATGCAGGCATTTGACCTGCTCAGGAGAATGAAAGAGGAACTCGGGATCTAAACTCTCCGCTTATAGACCACAAACTCGAAGCGTATCCCGCTCCGCTCATCCGTGAGGGTGTCGGAGCGGGACTGCTCTTTCCAGAGGGTAAGATCAATCTCAGGGAAAAATGCGTCAGCATCAGGTACGGTGGTATGGATACGCGTGATGTAGAGCGTGTCCATATCCCCGATTGCTTGAGCATAGACGGATGCGCCGCCCATTATGAAGCAGCGCTCCGCAGATCCGGCTGCCACATACGCCTCATCCAGCGAGCCAACCCTCACCACCCCCTCCGGCAGAGGAATCTCACGACGTGAAAGAACTATGTTTTTACGCCCGGGCAGAGGACGGCCGAGGGACTCGAATGTGGTGCGTCCCATTATGACAGGGCAACCCATGGTCACACGCTTGAAATACTTCAGATCCTCACTCAGATGCCATGGCATGTCTCCACCCCTGCCGATGGCCATGTCATCGGACACGGCCACTATAAGACATTTCTCCATGCTCATACAGCTACCGGGGCCTTGATGGCAGGCCATGGGTCATAACCCTCAAGAGTGAAATCCTCGTAGCGGAAGTCAAAGACGCTCTTCACCTCAGGGTTGAGCCTCATTTTCGGCAGGGCACGCGGCTCACGGGACAACTGCTCGCGCACCTGATCAAAGTGGTTGAGGTATATGTGCGTGTCTCCGGTCGTATGGATGAACTCCCCCGGCTGCAGGCCGCAGCACTGCGCTATCATCATGGTCAGCAGGGCGTAGGATGCAATGTTGAACGGAACCCCGAGGAAAGTGTCGGCGCTGCGCTGATAAAGCTGGCAGGAAAGCCTTCCGTCCGCCACATAAAACTGGAAAAGGCAGTGGCACGGAGGAAGAGCCATCTTGTCCACTTCACCCGGATTCCAGGCACAGACTATCATGCGGCGAGAGTCCGGGTTGTTCCGAATCATGTCTATCACCTCGGAAAGCTGGTCTATCTTTCTACCGTCAGGAGCTGGCCAGCTGCGCCACTGGTGGCCATAGACAGGGCCAAGGTCACCGTTCTCATCAGCCCATTCGTCCCAGATGGAAACTCCGTGATCCTTGAGGTACTTGATGTTGGTGTCGCCGCTTATGAACCACAGGAGTTCGTAGATGATGGACTTCAGATGGACTTTCTTGGTCGTCAGGAGCGGAAAGCCTTCAGAAAGGTCAAAGCGCATCTGGTGTCCGAATATGCTCTTTGTACCGACACCGGTACGGTCGTGACGGACCGTACCGGTATCCATTATCGTCTTGAGCAGATCGAGGTACTGTCTCATTTCTTCACCCCGAATGCGAAGATTATGGCCTCATGGTAAACTTCTCCCGGTCTGAGCACGGTACTAGGATATTCAGGCTTGTTGGGGCTGTCCGGGAAGTGCTGGCACTCAAGGGCCACACCATAATAATCGTGGTAGATGCGTCCCCTCCTGCCCTCCGGGCATCCTTCAAGCCAGTTGCCTGTGTAGACCTGTATGCCAGGCTGGGTGGTGTATACCTTGAGTTCCCTTCCGCTCTGCTTTGAATAGAGTTCGGCCGCCTCCTGTAGCTGCCCGGGCACATAACCGTCTATCAGCCAGCAGGCATCGTAGCCTTTGCCGATGTTGAGTGCCGGGAAATCTTTCTTTATATCCCTGCCCAGCGTCTTGGCGGTGAGGAAGTCCATCGGCGTGCCGGCCACCGGCTCGGAGTCCCCTAAAGGAATCAGGCTGCTGTCCGTAGGCAGGTATTCGGAAGCATTGAGTTTCAGGTACTGCCTGAGCACGGAACCCTTGCAATTGAGGTTGAAATAGCAATGGTTGGTGAGGTTCACCACCGTAGGGGCGTCGCTCTTGGCTGAGAATGTAAGGCGGAGTTCGTTCTCTTCGCTCCACTCGTATCTTGCTACCACGGTGATGTTGCCGGGGTATCCCATCTCCCCGTCGGCTGCGCTGCACTTGAACTCGACTCCGTCCTTGTGCTTGCGGGACTCCCAAACCTTGTTCTGGAACCCGTCCGGACCGCCGTGCAGGTGGTTCGGGCCGTTGTTTATCGGGAGGCTGTATTCCTTGCCGTCAAGGGTGAACTTTCCCGCCGCGATGCGGTTGGCGTAGCGTCCCGGGCACTTGCCCATGCATGGGCCGTCTCCGAAATAGCTCTCAGGCTTGGCGTAGCTGAGCACTACGTCGCCCAGTTTCCCATCTTTGTCGGGAACGTTTATCGACACGATGCCGGCGCCGATGCTGCACAGGGTCGCGGAGGCGCCGCTGGAGTTTTTGAGCGTGTATCTGTAGACGGGGGTTCCGTCAGGGGTCCTGCCCCAAAGTTTACGTGTAATGTTGGTCATATTATTGATAATTATTGATTTGTCTGAATATTGTCCAAGAACAGCAGGACTCTCTCCACCGGTGCATCCTTATATATGACACGTTTCTGCGAGTCAAGAAGATAAAGGGACGGTATGGCCCTGACGTAGTATAGGGAGTCAGTGTTGATGATTTGGGAGAAATCGTATCCGTTGACCCAGTCGCGCGGGTATGAGGGCTCGTATTCGCGCCATTTGTCCAGCTCGTCATCGATATATATGTTGACTATGGCAAGCTCGCCCCTGCTTATCATCCCCGGCACATAGGCCCGGCTGCCTATCTGGTCTATGATCTCCTTGCAGGCGGTACAGCCGGGATTGCTGAAAAACAGCATAGTGTATCCGGCCTTCTCTCCGTATAGGTGGTGCAGGCGCCCGGAAGCATCCTTGAACTTGAAATCCGGAACCTTTGCCCCGTAAGGGTTGAGCCGGCACTTGTCGAGTTCGAAGCGGTAGCCGGCAAGCCTGTCGGGCCTGGTGAAATGGGATTCCACAAGCCCCTCGACTATCGGCAGATACAGGTCCTCGCTGCGCAGGGGAGAATTGGGGTCGTAAAGGCAGGAGGCCAGCATTTCCGTGAAACGCATGTAAAACAGGGATGCCGTGTCCCGCTGCTGCCTGGATTCTATTTTGGAGAACGTGCCCCTCAAGCTCTGCTGCGCCTCCGGGACAGGCAGCTTGTCGAGAAGAGCTATGTATAAAGAAATGTTCTGCTCGACCTCCTTGTCAGGTACTCCGAGGACCTCGGCCGAGTCGGTGGGCCACTCACCCGAAAAGAAAGTATCCCAATAGTGGTCAAGAATATAGTCGAGCTGCTCCGCCGGGTCAGTTATCATCGCCGGCAGTTCAACTTTCGGGAAAGGGCGGATCGAATCCTCCTGATGCTCAGAGTCCGGACGGCTGCCGCAGGAAATGACGGCAACCAGCAAAGATGCAAATAACAGTGTCTTTTTCATCCGAGTCGTTCAAAACAAGTTCTAAAGTTATGAAAAAATGTTAGATTTGCCCCCATGAGAGCCAAAGAGATTTTGATTGCGGCCGCCCTGTGCCTGGCCGGTCCGGGCGCGGTGGCACAGTTCTACACCAACGGGACAGAACCTTTCTCCGTAAAGTGGAGCCAGATACAGACTGACAACTACAAAGTGATCTACCCGCGCGGGCTTGATTCCCTGGCAAGAGTCTACGCACGTACGCTTGAACAGGCAGGTCAGGTGGTGGGAAACAGTGCCGGATTCTCCCCAAACCAGAACTACAGGCGCAGAATGCCGGTCATCCTCAGGCCCTGCTCCGCCAACTCCAACGGCCAGGTGACCTGGACTCCGCGCAGGATGGAACTCCAGACCCAGCCCGACCCCTATGACCCGGAGCCTACCCCGTGGGAAAAGCAGCTCATCGTGCACGAATCCAGGCACTCCGCCCAGATGCAGTTCGGAGCCGGGAGGCCTTTCAGGTTCTGGAACATCCTTACGGGCCAGCTGGCCCCCGGGGCACTTTCCGCCATCTATCCGGGACCGGCCTTCCTTGAGGGCGACGCGGTGGTCACGGAGACTGCCCTGAGCCGGGCGGGAAGGGGCCGTACCGCAGACTTTCTCGAATACTACAGGGTGGCCTTCGCCGAGGAGGACTACAGGGATTTTTGGAAATGGAGATACGGCTCACAGAAGCACTACACCCCGGACTACTACCGCGCCGGCTACGTGGCCATGGCCGGAATCAGGACACTGTACAATGCGCCGGACTTCACAGCAAGGTACTTCAGGCGCATACAGGACAAGCACGGCATCGCATTCTTCAACCTTGACGGAACAGCGAGAGAAGTGGCGGGAAAGAGCTTCAACAAAGCCTTCCGCGAGGTAAGTGACAGCCTCGGGGCGTTCTGGAAGCGTGACGAGAAGGCAAGGGCCCCGTTCATCCCCTCCACGGCGATGGTCAGCCCGCCGGAGCGATTCACCGAATATGGAAGCCTTGCCGTGGCCGGCGACACCCTCTACGCAATACGCAAGAGCCTTACCGCCCCGGAAGAACTGGTCCGGATAGACAAGGATGGAAAAGAAAGGACCGTATCCCTTTTCAGCGCCAGCACCACAGGACTCATATACAGCCGCCTGACAGACAGGCTATACTGGAGCGAATACAAGCCGGACATCCGCTGGGAGCAGAAATCCTCTTCTGACATCATGTACTTGACCAGAGCCGGGAAGACCGGGCGCATCAGCAGGGGCAAGAGATTCTACCACCCCGCCCCCGCCGACCATGACCTTCTGCTCTCCGTCACAGAATACCCTCTGGAAGGCGGCAGCAGCGTCACCGTGATGGACATCGTGACCGGCATTGAATTCTTCCACTACCCCGCACCGGACGGGATGCAGGTCGTGGAGACGGCATGGGCCGGTAAAGAACTCTATGCCAGCGCCATCACCTCGGAAGGTTTCGGGATCTGGAAAGTCAAGGACTACTCATGTGTGCTCAATCCGCAGCCGGTGAAGATAAAAGACCTGTGGAGCAACGACGGAAAACTGATGTTCACTTGTGACAGGACCGGAGTGAATGAATTGTACGCCCTCGACCTGTCAGATGGCGGGCTTGTACAGCTTACCTCCACCAGGTTCGGAGCAGATGATTTCCAGCTGAGTCCCGACGGGAAGACCTTGTATTACACCAGCTTGTCCACCAAAGGGAAGCTCCCGGCATACACTGCCGCTTCGGATCTTACGGAGCGCAGCGCGGATTTCACCCGTCTCCCCGCCTACCCCTTTGCAGACAGGCTGAGCGCAGGCGAGACAGCACAGCCGGACTATGGTGCGGAAGTGAAGATAAGTTCACCGGAGAACTACTCAAGACTGAAAAACCTTGTGCGTCTGCACTCATGGGCCCCGATATATGTGGATTATGATGCCGCAAGCAGCCTGAGCATGTCCGAGATCGGCTCCGCCGCAGCTCCGGGCGCCACCGTCTTCTTCCAGGATGACCTCGGAAGTTTCTATGGCTCATTGGGGTACAAGGCATGGGACTACAGCGCCGGATGGAGGAACTCCGGACACCTCAACCTCACTTACCGGGGGCTGGCCCCGGTGCTGGAACTCAATGTGGACCTCAACGACAGGAACTCCATCAAATACAGTCTCGATGCCTCCAGCAGCCGCCTGTCCGGACAGGATACCGGTAAGCCTATGCTCTATACACGACTCGATGCGTATTTGCCGCTCAACCTGTCTTCGGGCGGGTGGAACAGCGGCATAATACCGAAAATCAGCCTCGGCTCCACCAACGACTGGACCGATGCCTACGGCAACGCGAGATACGTAAGGAGAAATATCGTCAGTGTCCGGGCATATTTGATGGAGAGCACACCATCATCGAGAATATGGCCCAGAGTGGGCCTCGGCGGGGAATTCGCCTACAGCGAACGCACAAGACTCCTGTACCTTTTCAGTCCAAGCTATTATTTCCACCTGTACGGCTACGCCCCCGGCTTATTCCCTACCCACGGTCTGAAACTCAGCGGCATACATGAGATCAGACGCAAGGGCGGACAGTTCGCAGACAGTTTCGCCAACATGGTTCCGCGCGGTTTCCTTTCAACTGTCAATTCCTATATATGCGGCCTCTCGTGGAGGACCAAAGTAAGTGCAGACTATGCAATCCCTTTCGCTGCCATGGACTGGTCTTTCCTCTCTCCGGCAGCCTATATCCGCAATCTGGAACTGATACCGCACGCAGATTTCACACTCATGCCTTCCGAGAGAAATCTTTTTAATCTGTACAGCATCGGGGCCGACCTCAACGTCAGACTCGAAAACCTGATCTGGATTCCTTATACTACAAGAATAGGCCTCCGCTATGACTATAACGGAGGCAACTGTCTGGAAAATTTCAGGGCAGCAGGCATGACAGCGGACCGTCACAGCCTGCAGCTCATCATGAGCGTGGATATGTAGAGGGCTAAACTCCGCTGAAGGAGCTGAACCCTCCGTCCACCGGCAGCACCACGCCGGTAACGAAGCTTGCCGCATCGCTGCACAGGAACTGGGCTGCACCGTTGAGTTCTGTCAGATCACCGAAACGGCGCATCGGGGTCTTGGCTATCACCTTGACTGAGCGCTCTGTCAGAGACCCGTCCTCATTGAGAAGAGCGGCACGGTTCTGCTTGCCGATGAAAAAGCCCGGCGCAAGTGCGTTGACACGTATCTTCTCCCCGTACTTGATTGCCATCTCCGCAGCGAGCCAGCGCGTGAAATTTGAGACCCCCTCTTTGGCCGCTCCATACCCGGCCACACGCGTAAGAGCATCGTAAGCCGCCATGGAAGAGATATTAAGAATACATCCATATCCTTGTGAGGCAAACACTTGCGTAAACACATGGCAAGGGTACACCGTACCGTTGAGGTTGAGATCCAGCACCTTGGTCCAGTCTTCAAGCTTCATGTCCCAGAAGTTCTGGTCAGGCATCACATTGGCCCCTGCCACATTGCCTCCCGCCACATTGATGAGGATATCGACGCGGGAGTACTTCTTCACCACCTCGTCGGCTATGGCCTTTACGGCATCGGTGTCCATGACGTTGCATGCGTATCCGCATGGATTTCCGCCAAGGCTGCGGAGCTGCTCCACCACCGGAGCAAGCTGTTCTTCCCTGTGGACAAGAGCGACCACATCTGCGCCCTGCGAAGCGAAGTGACGGGCAAGAGATCCGCCCAAGGCACCGGCGGCTCCGCTTATCACTGCCACCTTGCCTTTTACTGAATAGAGCTCGTTCATATCAATTTCTTATCAAATTCATCCTTGACTGCGGCCATCATGCCCTCTACCTGGCCGAGGGCGAGCATGCGCCCGTGGAAACTGTAACCCGGATTATAGCCTTTGATGATGTCTCCGAGCATGTCTTTGCCATGGTCCACACGCATGGGGATATTCCTGCCTTCACGCTCGAATATGCGGACAAGTTCGACAAGATTGACCCTTCCCGCTGTGTGCGGGGCCTCGATGAAGTTGCCGTCACCGAGCAGTTTGCAGGTGCGCAGATGCACGAAGTGCGTACGCGGTGCAAACTCCCGGGCCATCGCGGGCACATCGTTGTGAGCCCCTGCGGATAGCGAGCCGGCACAGAAGGTGAGACCATTGTGGAAATCATCCACAGAAGAGAGAATGTTGCGGATATCTTCGGCGTTCCCCGCGATTCGCGGCATGCCGAACACCGGCATAGGCGGATCATCCGGGTGGATGCACATGTTTACTCCGACCTCATGACACACAGGCATCACGGCCTTGAGGAAATACGTGATGTTGTCCAGCAGATCCTGCTTGCTGACACCCTCATAATGGCTCATAAGGGCACGGAAATGCTGCACCGGGGTGCGGTCCCCCTCGGAAATGTTGCCGTTGACAAATCCCTGCGTCTTCACTATGATGGAGTCTATGAGCTGATGCTTGTCCTCCTCCGTCAAGGTCTTGTCCAGTTCCGCCACCTTGGAGAGTATATGCTCCGGATAATCCTTCTCCGCCCCTTCCCTGCAAAGGATCCTGATGTCGAAATATGCGAAGCGGGAATAGTCAAAATACAGGGCTGTCGTGCCGTCTGGCAGAGGATGCTCGAGATCTGTGCGCACCCAGTCTATCACCGGCATGAAGTTGTAGCACACCGTCTTGATACCGCAGCGGCCGAGATTGCGCAGACTCACTATATAATTGTCTATGAGCCTGTCACGCTCCGGGCCGGCATATTTGATCGCCTCGCTGACAGGAAGACTCTCCACCACCGACCAGCGCAGGCCGGCATCTTCAATGTATTTCTTGAGCGAAAGGATGTCCTCCTCTGTCCAGATGTCCCCGTTGGGAACATCGTGCAGTGCGGTGACTATCCCCTCTACTCCTATCTGACGCAACATGTTCAGCGTGATGCTGTCTTTGCGCCCGAACCATCTCCAAGTTTTTTCCATTTATTAAACGTTAAATAAGAAATGCATTATATCCCCGTCCTGCACCACATAATCCTTTCCCTCTATACCCATCTTCCCTGCGGCACGCACGGCTGATTCCGTCTTGTATTTGACAAAATCATCATATTTTATTACCTCGGCACGGATGAACCCCTTCTCGAAATCGGAGTGTATCACACCTGCCGCCTTGGGGGCCTTGTCGCCAACCTTGACCGTCCATGCGCGGCACTCGTCCGCGCCGGCCGTGAAGAACGTCTGAAGCCCGAGCAGCTTGTAGGCGCTTTGTATGAGCCGCACCACCCCGGACTCCTTAAGCCCCATCTCCTCAAGGAACATCTTCCTGTCCTCATAGTCTTCCATCTCAGCTATCTCGGACTCCGTCTTGGCGGAAATCACAAGTATCTGGGCATTCTCGTCCTTGACAGCTTCGCGGACAGCATCCACGTAAGCGTTTCCGCTCACCGCGGAAGCATCATCCACATTGCAGACATACATCACCGGCTTGTTGGTCAGCAGGAAAAGATCCCGCGCGATGACCGCCTCCTCCTCGTTGACGAGCTGCACGCTGCGGCAGGACTTTCCCTGCTCAAGGGCCGCCTTATAACGGGTGAGAAGGTCGGCGAGTTTCTTTGACTCCTTGTCTCCGGCCTTGCCTGCCTTTTCAGCCTTGGCAAGTCTGGCATTAACCGTCTCAAGATCCTTTATCTGGAGTTCCAGATCCACCACATCCTTGTCCCTGACGGGATCCACGCTCCCGTCCACATGCACCACATTGCCGTCATCAAAACAGCGCAGCACATGCAGGATGGCATCGCACTCGCGGATGTTGGCCAGGAACTGGTTGCCAAGCCCCTCTCCCCTGCTGGCGCCCTTGACGAGGCCCGCAATGTCCACTATGTCCACGGTGGCCGGGATGGTGCGCTGAGGCTTGCATATCTCCGAGAGGACATCAAGCCTCCTGTCGGGAACATTGGTTGAGCCGAGATTCGGCTCGATGGTACAGAAAGGGAAATTTGCGCTCTGGGCCTTCCCGGAGCTGACGCAGTTGAAAAGAGTGGACTTTCCCACGTTCGGAAGTCCTACAATGCCGCACTTCAGAGACATAAATCTAAAATTAATTCGCAAATTTACTCAAAAAATCGCCATATTAGCAGAATGAAACGGACTATGATTGCACTTCTCGCACTTTTGACGACATTCCTCTGCCGGGCGCAGGACGACACACTCAGGGTGATGTTCTGGAATGTGGAAAACTTTTTCGACTACCGCTCCGCGTCTGCACCAAAGTACTGGACTCGTGGAAGATTCCATGCCAAATGCGACGGCATCGCCAAGACCATCCTCGCATTCTCGGACAAATACGGTGGCCCTCCCGACATCGTAGGATTGGCCGAAGTGGAGAATCTGCAGGTGCTCAGATCCCTTCTGTCCTCAACACTGCTCCGAAAACTGGGCTACACCATTGTGCACTACGAATCCCCTGACCACAGAGGCATAGACTGTGCCCTGCTGTACCGTCGCTCACGCCTGCATCTTGCCGAAAGTTTCCCGGTACATATCACGGACAGCAGCGGTACACCGATGGCAACCAGAGACATCCTGGTCGCACGCTTCGACAGCCTCACTGTGATGGTCAACCACCACCCTTCCAAAATCGGAGGCAAGTCAGACAGGCGCAGGGCCGCCTTCTCGACAATGGAGGAGACAGCCGATTCGCTGATGGCTGCCGGTGCAGCAAGAATCCTGTCAATAGGTGATTTCAACGATGACCTCTGGCACCAGCATGGTCTCGGGACAATCAAATACAATGGAAATTGGGAAAAAATCGACGGTCATTTCATATACGGAAATGCCACCGTCCGGGAGGAGATATTCGATACCCCCTCACTGCTGACCGCAGACAAGACATTCGGGGGAGAGAAACCGCGCAGGACTTTTGTAGGTCCGAGATACGAGGGAGGATTGAGCGACCACCTGCCTATTGCTCTAATGCTTACTTTTTGATAAATTTGCTCTCAGCAAAAATTTAATGCCACATAAAAATGGAAATGAAAAATAAAATTCACGCCAAATTCACCGAACTGTTCGGTGAGACTGGCACTTTCTATGCTGCCGCAGGCAGAGTCAACCTCATCGGAGAACATACTGACTACAACGGGGGATACGTGTTCCCGGGAGCCATCGACAAGGGGATCGTGGCCGAAATCAAGAAAAACGGCACCGCCACGGTCAATCTCTACTCAATCGACTTCGATGAGCCTTGCTCATTCGGACTCAGCGAAGAAGACAAGCCTCAGACGACCTGGGCAAGGTATATTTTCGGCGTATGCCGTGAGACGCTGAAGAGAGGAGGAACAGTCGAAGGATTCGATGCCGTATTCGCGGGAGATGTGCCTCTCGGAGCCGGCCTGTCTTCTTCAGCCGCACTCGAAAGCTGCTTCGCCTACGCCATCAATGACCTGTTCGACAATGGCATCGACAAGTTCGAGCTCGCAAAGATAGGCCAGGCCACGGAACACAACTACTGCGGTGTAAACTGCGGCATCATGGATCAGTTCGCTTCATGCTTCGGCAAGAAGGGCCAACTCATAAGGCTCAACTGCAAAACACTGGAATACAAGTATTTCCCATTCAGACCCGACGGGTACAAACTTGTTCTCCTTGACTCCTGCGTAAAGCACGAGCTCGCCTCATCGGCCTACAACAAACGCCGCGCGTCATGCGAGAACGCGGCTGCCGCAATCAAAAAGAATCACCCGGAAATCGAGTGCCTCAGCGACTGCAAGAGAGTGTGGCTTGATGAGGTGCGGGGCGAGATTCCTGAAGAGGATTTCCTCCGTGCAGAGTACGTCATAGGAGAAGTCCAGAGAGTCCTTGATGTCTGCGACGCGCTCGAAAGAGGCGATTATGTGACAGTAGGTGAGATGATGTACCAGACCCACTTCGGACTCAGCCACCTGTACGAGGTCAGCTGTGAGGAATTGGATTATCTCAACGATCTCGCCCGCAAGATGGGTGTCACCGGATCACGCGTAATGGGCGGCGGATTCGGAGGCTGCACCATCAACCTCGTCAAGGAAGAACTCTACGAGCAGTTCATCTCTGAGGCCAAGACAAAGTTTGCGGAAAAGTTCGGTCACGAACCTAAGGTATACCACGTGATCATCTCCGACGGAGCAAGGAAACTGGAGTAGTAAGTATCCTATCCTATATAATTTGAGAGCCAGTCCGGGTCGACTTTGACAAGTCCTCGGGCTGCTTCTTTTATGGACGGGTTGCGCTGGAGGATGCCGGCACAGTCTTCGTAGACATTGAACCCGACAGAAATCATCTCCATCTGTCCATCCTGCGGGTATGTGAAAGTCATCTCGGAGTCAGCCCCGTCCATCTTGAAAAACTTCAGGCGGACATCTTTATTCATCTCCTTGAGAGTCACGAATTTGCACATTTCGACAGCAACATCGTCCAGTCCGGCGTCGAATATCTTTATCTTTTCGATGAGTTCACCTGGACTGCTGACAATCCGCCCGGTATAGCCTTCAGGAAGCCCTTCAGCCTTAATCGTGGCATCAGTCATCAATATCATGAGCCTCTCCTGCGGGTCGTGATAGAGGAACGGTCCGTGAACAAGGTTGGCGCAGCCGCACTCCGGACAGCGCCACACGAAATACTCCCCGTTTTTGACCTTCTCTTTCGCTTCCGGACTTGCCAAGGCATCCACACTCCCCTCAAACTCCATCCTGTGTACCTTGCCGCAACGGCTGCATTTCTCTTCAATTATAGATTTCGGCATCTGATCATCTGTTTTGCTGCAAAGATAACAAATACATCGCTCCCGGCAGCATAAACTCACCGGCTGAGCTTGAAGCCCACATCCACGCTCTTGGCGGTGGAGAGGAGGCTGTTGATGCTTTTTACAGTGGAGTTGGATGAGATCTTGGAGGCGTATTCGGCAAGTTTCTTCGTGAACTCAAGGAACTTCTCTCCATTGAAAAGGACCTTGCAGCCATCAGTGGTGGCAGTCACGGTACCGTCGAGCTGAAGATAAGAGAACACCTTTCCAAACTTGATAGTCACAGCACTGCCATTCTGTGTCCATGTACCCGGGAGATTGACTTTGCCGAACTTGAGGGCAAAAGAACCGTCCTGCGAGAAAGTGAGGGTGGCCGAGCCCTTCTTGAGGCCTATACGTGAAAGGGCCTTGTCCATCTTGCTCTCAACGGTACTGATGGCAGCATTGCCGGCAGCTGCGGTCAGCATATTGTCGCTTTTGACGGCAGCGCCAACTCCCTGGTAAGTCCATGTGCCGGACAGATCCGCCGGGACAGAAATAACACTTGAAGCCACATTCTTGATGGCATTGAGGATATCGGAGCTGTTCTGCGCCCCGAGTGTCATGGTCACAAGTGACATGACCACGATGATGATTGTCTTTTTCATCTTGGTTACCAACTTATATTGAATTATTTACACTACCAGCCCTGAGCCGATACGGGATGTTCCAGTCCGTCAGGGGTGACGAGCACGGCTCCGACCTCAGGACGGGCCAGATGCCCGATTATGTCAAAGCTGCCGAACTCTTTGCGGAAAGCTTCATACTCCCCTATCGGGACAACAAACATAAGGCGGAAATCATCCCCTCCGTTCATAGCTGCAGAAACAGGATCAATATCAAGTTCCTTGCCGAGAGCGAAGCTGTTGCCTTCAAACGGGATCTTGTCAGCATAAACCTTGACCCCGAATCCCGAATCCCGGTTCAATCTCAAGAGAGCATCAGAAAGTCCCCGAGACACAAAATAAGAAAATGAAGGCATTATGCCGGTGGATTCCACAAGCGGGACCACTTCCGGGGACAGTTCCGGCTTGATATATGATCCCACGAGCATCTTGTATTTCTCAAGTTCATCCCTCTTGTGCTCAAGAACCTGCTGCCCGAGATAAGCGGCCCCGAGGCTGCCGGACACACAGACAAGATCTTTGCTTGCGGCCGCAGGCCGGCTCATTTCCTTTCTCTCCCCTGAAGCGCAGAGACTGATGGCAAGCCCGTTGCGGGACGGCTCAAGTTCAAGTCCCAAAGATTTGTACCCGTGCTCCATTGCAGCAAAAATGACCCCGGCCCAAAGTTCCTTGATCTGTTCAAAATCAAGTTTTGCAGACACACCAAGAGTCACCACAAGAGTCTCCGGATGCGCAAGAGCGGCGTACAGTTCACCAGTGACACTTACAACACTCTTATAGCCAAGATGTTTGAGAGGAAAATATTCAAGATTGAAGTCTGTCCCCTCAAGAAGGAGGCGCGATGCGGACACGCAGGAGCCGCTGCCGCACTTGAAACACAGCGGCTCTCCGAAAGGAGTGTATCCGCTGCCTTCGAAGAGCTGCCGTATAGCCTCCACTCTGCCGAGTTCGGAGAATGTAGCCTCCATTACAGGTTTCTGAGAAGATTGTTGAGATTGACTTTCTTATCTATCATGGATCTGAGTTCGCTGACAGGGACTCTCTCCTGCTGCATGGTGTCGCGGTCGCGTACAGTGACACAGTTATCATTGAGCGACTCATGGTCAATGGTGATGCAGTACGGGGTTCCTATTGCATCCTGACGGCGGTAGCGCTTGCCGATGCTGTCTTTCTCGTCGTACTGGCAGTAGAAGTCATATTTGAGTTCGTCCATCACTTTCTGTGCGAATTCAGGGAGACCGTCTTTCTTGACAAGAGGAAGCACTGCGGCCTTTACCGGTGCGAGTGGAGCCGGAAGGCTGAGCACGGTGCGGGTTTCCCCGTTTTCAAGCGTCTCTACCTTGTAAGAGTGGCTCAGCACGGCAAGGAACATGCGATCCACGCCGATTGATGTCTCCACGCAGTAAGGGACATAGCTCTCGTTGGTCTCCGGGTCGAAGTACTGGAGTTTCTTGCCTGACAGTTTCTGGTGGTTGCCGAGGTCGAAATCGGTACGGCTGTGGATACCTTCAAGCTCCTTGAAACCGAACGGGAAGTTGAACTCGATGTCCGTGGCGGCATTGGCATAATGGGCCAGTTTCTCGTGATCGTGGAAACGGTAGTTCTCGGCACCCATACCGAGGTTGACATGCCACTTCATACGGTTCTCCTTCCATTTTTTGAACCACTCCATCTCCGTCCCGGGACGGACGAAGAACTCCATCTCCATCTGCTCGAACTCCCTCATGCGGAAGATGAACTGACGTGCCACGACCTCATTGCGGAAAGCCTTGCCGATCTGCGCGATGCCGAAAGGGATCTTCATGCGGCCGGTCTTCTGGACGTTGATGTAGTCCACGAATATGCCCTGGGCTGTCTCCGGACGGAGGTAAATCTTGCTGCTTTCGTCTCCCACGGAACCGAATTGGGTGGAGAACATCAGGTTGAACTGACGGACATCGGTCCAGTTCTTGGTGCCGCTGATCGGGCAGACGATGCCGCAATCAAGGATGATCTGCTTGTATTCTGCAAGGTCGTTGGCCTGCTCGGCAGCCACATAGCGGTTGTGGACAGCCTCGTACTGGGCCTTCTCGCGCAGCACGTTAGGGTTGGTCTCGCGGAACTTCGCCTCATCGAAGGCCTCGCCGAACTTTTTGCGGCCCTTTTCGACTTCCTTGTTGATCTTCTCTTCTATCTTGAGCAGGTAGTCCTCGATAAGGACATCGGCACGATAGCGCTTTTTCGAGTCCTTGTTGTCGATGAGCGGGTCGTTGAAGGCTGCCACGTGGCCCGATGCGACCCAGGTCTTCGGGTGCATGAAGATGCATGCGTCGATGCCGACTATGTTCTCGTTGAGACGCGTCATCGCGTTCCACCAGTACTGCTTGATGTTGTTCTTGAGCTCCACGCCCATCTGGCCGTAATCGTAGACTGCGGCCAGCCCGTCGTAGATGTCACTGGACGGGAAGATGAATCCGTATTCCTTGCAGTGGGCGACAAGCACCTTGAATAATTCTTCTTGTGTCATATATGTTTCGTTTTAATATTCAGCGACAACTCGCAAATTTAATCATTTCCTCTCTCTTGGTCAAATATCTCCTTGAGCGGCACCATGACGAATTCCCTCTCCCGCATCTTCGGGTGGGGAACGGTGAGTCCAGGAGTATTGATCTTCTCGTCTCCATAAAGCAGGATGTCAATGTCTATGATCCTGTCATGGTATATCCTGGAGCCGTCAGCAGCGTACTCGATTCTTTCCCGGCGGCCCATATCATGCTCTATCGACTTGCAAAGGACGAGCAGTTCATGCGGCAGAATATCACTCTTATAGAGAACCGCACAATTGAGAAAATCGGCCCCGTCAAAACCCCATGATTTTGACTCCATAATGCTGGAAAGAGCAGAATAATGACAGCCGATCCCCTCATCAAGAGCATTAAGAGCCGAAATGATATTCGCCCGACGGTCTCCGACGTTCGTGCCTAGAGACAAGTATATGTCAGTTTTCTTCCCCATCGAGTTCCGGATCCATCCCAAGAGCTATACGCGCCTCATCAGAAAGCAGGCTCTGATCCCATGCAGGCTCGAAAACCAGATCAATCGTACAGTTCTTCACCCCCGGAGTCAATTCCACATTATGCTTAACCTCCGCCAGCACCTCATCCGCCATGGGGCAGTTGGGCGCCGTGAATGTCATCTTGATGTAGACTTCATGCTCCTTGTTGATATTCAACTCATATATAAGGCCAAGGTCATAGATGTTCACCGGAATTTCAGGATCATAGACCTGCTTTAGAGCCAGCACTACATTTTCATACAACGGAGCGAGCTCCTTGACATCTTCCGGTGTCAGAACCTCATTTTTCTCTTCGCTCATTTCAGACAGTTTTTACTTGCTATACTCTTGATGGTATCAATCATTGAAGCAAGACCGTTAGCCCGCGTAGGTGACAGATTTTCCCTCAAGCCAAGTTTATCAATGAAAGAAAAATTATCAGACGCTATCTCGCACGCTTCACGGCCCGAGTAGATGCCGACAAGCAGGGAGATTATCCCCTTCGTGATGACGGCATCGCTGTCCGCATTGAACCAGACACGGCCGTCATCGACTTTATAATCAAGCCAAACTCTTGATTGACAACCTTTTATAAGCTTATCATCAGTCTTGGATTCAGCCGGAAAAGGTTCGAGATTATTGCCAAGTTCTATAAGATATTCATACTTGTCAAGCCAGTCATCATACATTGAAAACTCTTCAACGACATCGGCTTGAACTTCTTTCAAACTTTTCATTTCCTATCAAGCATTTTAATGGCCCTCCCGAGCGAGGACATCAGATACTTAGCTTCATCGACAGTGTTGTAAGGGGCAAAGGAAGCCCTCAGCATCCCGGTCACCCCGAACCTGTCCATCACCGGTTCAGCGCACATCTGCCCGGATCTCACAGCTATCCCCATCTTGTCAAGAATCAGGGCCAGATCCTCATGATGACAATGTTCCACGGAGAACGAGAACAGAGGTATTTTCTCATACCCGTCATCTGGAAGCCCGTAAAGATGGTAACGGCTGTCTGAAGAAAAAGCGTTCAGCATATAGTCTACAATGTCGGCCATATTGCTCTGTATTTCAGCAGTATGCGAAAGTTCAGCGACACGGAGTGCCTGGACCAGAGTCGGCGTGCCGGAAATATTCTGGGTGCCGGCCTCAAACTTGTGCGGCAACGCTGCATAAGTCGTTCCGCTCCACTTGACCTCTGATATCATCTCTCCCCCACCCATATAAGGAGGCATCCTGTCAAGGTATGATTTCTTTCCATAAAGGACTCCCGTCCCCGGTGCGGCATAGACTTTATGTCCGGAGAATACATAGAAATCGCAATCAAGTTTGCGTACATCAACCCCGGAATGGACTATGCCCTGAGCACCGTCCACCAGCACAGGACAAGAGCGTGAGTGGCAGATGCTGACTATTTCTTTTATCGGATTAACAAGCCCGAGCACATTGGATACCTGGGCGACGCAGACAAGTCTTGTACGTGAGCTGAGCATTCTCTTGAGTTCATCAAGCCTCAGATGTCCTTCATCATCCACAGGGATGACCCTCAGGACAGCACCTTTGCGCGCACACATCATCTGCCACGGAACTATGTTCGAGTGGTGTTCAACCTCCGAAACCATTATTTCGTCACCGGGTTCCACAAAGGCTTCGCCGAAACTGAATGCAACCAGATTGATTGACGCCGTAGTCCCGGATGTAAAAATGATCTCATCCATGCTCCCGGCGTTGATATAATCCTTTACAGCATCTCTTGCAGCCTCATACTTCTGAGTGGCGACTTCTGCGATATGGTGAACTGCACGATGAAGGTTGGCTGTATATTTCATTGACATCTCGTCCCACTCGCGGATTACGCTCAGAGGCCGGAGCGAAGTGGCGGCATTGTCGAGATAAACGAGTTTTTTACCGTATACAGTCTCTGAGAGTTCCGGAAACTCTCCTCTAAAATCAACTAAATTCATAAACACAAAAATAACATTTTTTGCGCAGATGTCCATTTATTCCTTATTTTTGAAGCAGATAAACACAAAGAACATGATAGACTACATCTCAGGAAAAATCACAGAACTCACACCTACTACAGCCGTAATAGACAATCATGGCATAGGTTATTCAGTTGAGATTTCTCTCCAGACATACGATGCCATCGACGGCAAAGCCGAAGCGACAATCTTTATCCAGCGCCAGATCAACCAAAGGGACGGAGCAGAAGTTGATTACGGATTCGCCACCAAAGACGAGAGGACACTGTTCAGGAACATAACAAGCGTATCTGGCATGGGAGCGGCTTCTGCAAGGATGATCTTGTCCTCCCTCTCCCCCGCAGAACTCAATGAAGCGATACTTTCAGAAGACATCCACCGCCTCAAAGCAATCAAAGGTATAGGACTCAAGAGTGCTCAAAGGCTTGTGCTGGAACTTAAGGACAAGATAGTAAAAGGAGAGAACGCCAACTTCGACACCCTCATAAAAGCTGAAGCAAACAAATCAGCCGATGAAGCAGCCACAGCCCTGCTCAATCTCGGTTTCTCAAAACCGAACATAACTAAGGCGATCCAGTCAATCCTCAAAGACAATCCATCCGCAAGCCTCGAGGACATAATAAAGACCGCTCTTAAGATGCTATAGAATCAACGTCCGAAATAGACAAGCAGGACAGAAATGTCCGAAGGTGACACTCCCGAAATCCTCAGGGCCTGAGCGATTGTACGTGGAGTGTATTTTTTGAACTTCTGACGGCATTCCGTAGAGAGTCCGCTTATCCTGTCAAAGTCGAAGCCCTCCGGAATTGCAAGGCTCTCGAGACGATGTATTTTTTCAGCAGATTTTATTTCCCTGTCTATATACCCGCTGTATTTTATTGATATCTCAACGCTCTCCATTACCTCCTCTTCAGATGTTCCACGTGGAACAATCTTCATCAACTCAGGGAGCTTCACTTCAGGCCTCGCTGCAATATCAGAAATCTTCTTTGATTCGAGTATGGGACTCGAAGAAAGAGACTCCAAGAAAGGATTTGCCACAGACGGGCTGATGTTATGAGTGCAGCAATAGTTTTTTAGATTTTCTATCTCCTCGTACTTTCTCATCATCCTGGAGTAACGCTCCTCACTTGCCAGACCGATCCGGTGAGATAAACCTGTCAGACGATAATCAGCATTGTCTTGTCTGAGGAGAATGCGGTACTCAGCCCTGGAAGTGAACATACGGTAGGGTTCATCGACACCCTTGGTGACAAGATCATCTATCAAAACTCCGATATACGAGCTGTCCCTGCTCAAAATAAACGGATCTTTCTGCTGAACCTTAAGCGCGGCATTGATTCCCGCTACAATCCCCTGGCCCGCCGCCTCTTCATACCCGGTAGTACCGTTTACCTGACCGGCCAGGAAAAGACCTTCGACGACTTTCGACTCCAAGGTGGGTTTCAACTGGGAAGGATCAAAATAATCGTACTCCACCGCATACGCCGGTCTGTAGATTTTCGCATTCTCAAGCCCCTTAATTGCATGGAGAGCATCAATCTGTACCTGAAGAGGAAGAGAAGAAGAAAAACCTTGAAGATAATATTCAGAAGTATTGCGCCCCTCGGGTTCAAGAAAAAGCTGATGTGCATTATTTTCCGGAAATACCCTCAACTTGTCTTCAATGCTCGGACAATACCTTGGTCCCTTGCCGCTGATGAGTCCGGTAAACAAAGGCGACTCGGAAAAGCCCGACCTCAGTATTTCGTGAACCTTCTCATTGGTATGCAGAATGAAGCAAGGCATCTGCGTATTTCCAGCCTGTACCGAAGACGGGATGTCAAGATAAGAGAAGCGTGCCGGAACAGAGTCCCCGAACTGAAGAGGGAGAGAAGCAGTATCGACAGAATATATGTCGATACGGGGAGGAGTGCCTGTCTTCATCCTGCCCGACCTTATGCCATGGTCAACAAGCTGCGCAGTCAGACCATCCGAGGACTTCTCTCCGATCCTCCCGCCCGAAAGAACAGTCTGTCCTATGAATACCTTGCCATGAAGGAAGGTTCCGGCAGTCAAAACAAGTGCCCGAGAGGTGAAAATTGCGCCGGTGGATGTACGGACACCCGAGATTTTTGAATTCTCAAAGAGAAAAGAAGTTGCAAAATCGGCGTAAATATCTAAATTACAGGACTTTTCAAGATAATTTCTCCATACGGCTGAAAATTGCATTTTATCGCACTGCGCTCGCGGGCTCCACATGGCGGGGCCTTTGGAACGATTCAGCATGCGAAACTGGAGAGTTGACGCGTCAGTAACTAATCCGGTATATCCGCCAAGAGCATCTATTTCTCTGACTATCTGTCCTTTAGCAATACCTCCCACAGCAGGATTGCACGACATTTTTGCAAAAAGTGTCATGTCCGCAGAGAGAAGAAGCACAGAAGAACCGAGATTAGCCGCCGCCATCGCAGCCTCGCAGCCGGCATGTCCTCCCCCGACGACAATTACATCATAGCGCTGCTCTGTCATACAAGAGACTTTCTCATTTCAAGGTAATAATCCTCCTTGGCTCTCATCTGCTTCATCTCCACATCAGTGTGATCATCATATCCTATGAGGTGAAGAATCCCGTGAACCATTACGCGGTTGAGTTCATCTTCAAATGCAGTCCCATAGAAAACCGCATTCTCTCTGACAGAATCGATGCTGATGAACAGATCCCCCGAAATGACATCCTTCTCGCAGTAATCAAAAGTGATGATATCCGTGAAGTAATCGTGCCCGAGGTACTTGATGTTGACATCCAGAATATAGTTGTCCGAGCAGAAAATGATGTTTATATCACCAATCCTGCGCATCTCGCTGCCGGCCACAGTCTTCAGCCACCTGTTGTTCAACAGTTTTTGTTTGAAGACAAACCTGATGTCTTCGTTGAAATACCGAATCATAAATGAGAAAATTTAAGCAAATCTACTACTAAAGAGCGGACTTTGAAAACAGAATGGAGAAAAATATGGACTGAACAAAAAAAAAGGAAAACAAAGTTCTACTCGAAAAATTGGAATTAAATCGAATTCTTTATATCTTTGGAGCGTAAAGTGAATATTTAAAGAAACTGATAAAATGGAAGTCAAGAAATCACCGAAAGCCGATCTGAACAACAAGAAACTGCTGTTCGCGGAAATCGGCTTTGTAATTGCACTTCTCTTCGTCTATGCAGCGTTCGAATGGACTACAAAAGACAAGGAGGAGGCCACTCTCGTCGCAGAGACGGTCGTAGTGGAGGAAGAGGAAATGGTCCCTATCACCCAGGAGACTCCCCCACCGCCACCAGAAGTTCCTAAGACAGTAGTCCTCTCAGACCAGATCGACATTGTGGATGATGACATCAAAGTCGAGGACAACATCATCAACCTTGAGGACAATGATGACATCGGAGTCGAGATCATGGACTATGTGGAAGATGTAGTGGAAGAGGAAGTCGAGGAGGAAGCGATTCCTTTCCAGATCGTGGAAGTAAAGCCGACATTCCAGGGTGGAGACGCCAACACTTTCTCAAAGTGGGTAGCCCAGAACCTCGTTTATCCAGAAATCGCGAAAGAGAACGGTGTAAGCGGACGTGTAATGCTCCAGTTCACCGTTAACCCTAACGGCACAATTTCAGATGTAAAAGTACTCAGAGGTGTGGATTCATCACTTGACAAAGAAGCTGTCCGCGTTGTTTCAAGTTCACCAAAGTGGGAGCCGGGACGCCAGAGAGACCGTGCAGTCAAGGTAACTTACACATTCCCTGTTATCTTCCAGTTGAGATAATAATCCATAATAGGATAAAGAAGGCTGTCCCTCAAAAAGGATGGCCTTTTTTGATTAGAAAAGCATACTATGGACATCCAAGAAGAAAAGAAAGCGATTTTTGTCGGCATAATCAGACAGAACGACGATGAAGACAAGGTAATGGAATACCTTGATGAACTGGAGTTTCTCGCAGAAACTGCCGGACTGGTCGGAGACAGGCAATTCATACAGAGAGTGGACAAACCTGAGAAGGCGACTTACATAAGGAGCGGAAAACTTGATGAAATAGCGCAGTACTGCGAAGAAAACGGGGTAAAGTACGTGATATTCGATGATGAACTGACCGGCATGCAGCAGCGGAACATCGAGAAAATCATCAAGACTTCCATCGTCATTGACCGTACAAGCCTCATCCTTGAGATTTTCTCGCAAAGAGCAAAGACCGCTTATGCCAAAATGCAGGTGGAACTAGCAAAGTACAACTACATGCTCCCCCGCCTAGCGGGAATGTGGACACATCTTGAACGCCAGAGAGGAGGTGTCGGGATGCGTGGAGGAATGGGTGAGACCCAGATAGAGATAGACCGCCGAATCGTCAGAGAGAGAATTGACAGGCTCAAAGAGCAGCTGAAAAAGGTGGATAGGCAGATGGCCACACAGCGCGGCAACAGGGGTCAGCTTGTAAGACTCTCCCTTGTCGGCTATACCAATGTGGGCAAATCAACGCTTATGAATCTACTCGCAAAATCAGATGTATTTGCCGAGAACAAACTGTTCGCAACGCTTGACACCACTGTCAGGAAAGTTGTCATAGGGAATCTGCCTTTTCTGCTGAGCGATACGGTCGGATTCATACGAAAACTTCCAACCCAGCTCATAGAGGCATTCAAGAGCACGCTCGACGAGGTGCGCGAAGCGGATGTTCTGATACATGTGGTTGACATCTCACACTCAGACTACGAAGAACAGATGGAAGTGGTGGAAAAAACTCTTAAGGACATATCAGCATCCGATAAACCTATATTTATAGTATTCAATAAGATAGATGCTTATAAACACGAGGAGTACGATGAATTTTCACTTCAGCCGAAGACCGACAGGAACCTGTCTCTTGAAGAAGTCAAGTACAAATGGATCAACGAGAAGAAAATACCATGCATTTTCATATCCGCACTTAGAAAAGAAGGCATTGACAAGCTCAAGGAAGACATCTACAAGATGGTGGCGGAAATCCATGCCGGAAGGTATCCTTTCAACAACTTCCTGTGGTAAAACAATCAAAGGGTGGCCCGAAGGCCACCCTTTGATTTATCGGTAACAATCCTCTCAGTCAGAGAATTTAGCCTTGAGGAACTCCCTGTTCAGGCGGGCGATATGAGCCACGGTTATACCTTTAGGACATTCAAGCTCACACGCGCGCGTGTTGGTACAGTTGCCGAAGCCGAGCTCATCCATCTTGGCGACCATAGCCTTTGCCCTTTTAGCCGCCTCAGGACGGCCCTGAGGGAGAAGAGCGAGGGAACTTACCCTTGCAGCTACAAACAGCATTGCAGAGCCATTTTTGCAAGTTGCGACACAAGCGCCGCACCCGACACAAGCGGCTGCATCCATACTCTCCTCCGCCCTTTCATGAGAGATGAGGATATTGTTGGCATCCTGTGCGGAACCTGTCCTGACGGTGATGAAACCGCCGGCCTGAAGAATCTTGTCAAAAGCAGTACGGTCCACAACAAGGTCTTTGATTACCGGAAAAGCTGCACTCCTCCAAGGTTCCACTGTAATTGTAGCCCCGTCTTTGAAATGCCTCATGAAAAGCTGACAGGTGGTCACATGGTCGTCAGGACCATGCGCACGGCCATCAATGTAAAGGGAGCATGCTCCGCAGATGCCCTCACGGCAGTCATGGTCGAAAGAAACAGGACCGCTGCTCTGGCAGCCACGCTCCACCGCTACAGGATCTGATCCTTCACGGATAAGCTGCTCATTGAGAATGTCGAGCATCTCAAGGAAAGAAGCGTCCTCCTCAATACCTGAGATGTGGTAAGTCTCGAAATGACCTTTTGACTTGGCGTTCTTCTGACGCCATATCTTTAAATTGAATTCCATCTTCGATTAGTCTTTGTAGTTTCTGGTGGCAACCTTGATGAACTCATACTTGAGAGGCTCCTTATGGAGTTCAGGTTCAACCCCCTCTCCCTTATACTCCCAGGCCGCAACATACATATAGTGCTCATCGTCACGCTTGGCTTCGCCCTCTTCAGTCTGGCTTTCTACACGGAAATGACCACCGCAGGACTCATTCCTGTTGAGTGCGTCACGTGCCATGAGATCCCCTATCTCAAAGAAATCCTCAAGACGGAGAGCCTTTTCCAGCTCCTGGTTGAACTCGTATTGGCTCCCGGGAACCTTGACGTTCTTGTAAAAGTCCTCCTTGAGTTCGGCAATCTCTTTTATCGCCTTCTTAAGACCTTCAGCATCACGGGCCATGCCTACATACTCCCACATGATATTGCCGAGTTTCTTATGTATTGAATCCACTGTCTTCGTGCCGTTGATGGAGAAGAGACGGTCTATACGGGCCTGTACAGCCTTTTCCGTATCAATGAACTCCTGAGTATTGACATCAGTCTTAGGTTCTGCGAACTTCTTGGAAAGGTAGTCTCCGATGGTCACAGGGAGAATGAAATAACCGTCAGCAAGTCCCTGCATGAGGGCTGATGCTCCGAGTCTATTTCCGCCGTGGTCGGAGAAATTGGCCTCCCCGATTGCGTAAAGTCCCGGGATGGTGGTCTGCAGGTCATAGTCAACCCAGATGCCGCCCATTGTATAGTGGATAGCGGGATAAATCATCATAGGCTCCTCCCAAGGAGAAGACGCGGTTATCTTCTCGTACATCTCGAAGAGGTTGCCGTATCTTTCAGCAACCCTCTTGTGGCCGAGGCGCTGTATGGCGTCAGCAAAGTCGAGGAACACGGCCTTACCTGTCTCATTGACACCGAACCCGGCATCACAACGCTCTTTGGCAGCGCGTGAGGCCACGTCACGAGGGACAAGGTTACCGAATGCAGGGTATCGGCGTTCGAGATAGTAGTCACGGTCTTCTTCCGGAATCTGGGAAGCCTTGATCTCATGCTTGCGGAGCTTCTTTACATCCTCAAGTTTCTTAGGCACCCATATACGTCCGTCATTGCGGAGTGACTCGCTCATGAGCGTGAGTTTGCACTGCTGGTCACCATGGACAGGTATACATGTCGGATGGATCTGCGCAAAGCAAGGATTGGCGAAATAAGCACCTTTCTTGTAGCACTGGAGGGCCGCTGATCCGTTGCTGTTCATAGCGTTGGTGGAGAGGAAGTAAGTGTTGCCGTAGCCTCCCGTGGCAATCACGACGGCATGGGCGCCAAACCTCTCAAGCTGGCCGGTCACGAGATTGCGGGCGATGATACCCTTGGCCTGACCGTTTACAAGTACAAGATCCAGCATCTCGTGACGCGGGTATGACTTCACTGTGCCTGCTGCAATCTCCTTATTGAGAGAAGCGTAAGCACCGAGAAGGAGCTGCTGTCCGGTTTGTCCCCTAGCATAGAAAGTGCGGCTCACCTGCACCCCTCCGAAAGAGCGGTTGGCCAGATATCCGCCATACTCACGGGCAAACGGGATTCCCTGGGCTACACACTGATCGATGATGGCGGCACTGACTTCGGCAAGACGATAGACATTCCCCTCACGGCTGCGGTAGTCACCGCCCTTGATGGTGTCATAAAAGAGACGATAGACGGAGTCGTTGTCATTCTGATAGTTCTTCGCCGCATTGATACCTCCCTGCGCCGCGATGGAGTGGGCACGCCGCGGGGAATCGCTGATACAGAAGATTTTGACATTGTAGCCAAGTTCACCCAGAGAGGCGGCTGCAGAAGCCCCTCCCAGACCGGTACCCACCACAATGATTTCAAGTTTTCTCTTGTTGTTCGGACTCACCAGATGGATTTCGGCCTTGCGCTTCGTCCACTTGTTTTCAAGCGGTCCATCAGGGATTTTGGAAATTAACTTGTCAGACATTGTACTTATTTAAATATTGTTATCTCTTAAAACAGTGTGCTCTCTTCTTCCGATCCCCTGTCCAGCCCCAGATGCCGGTAGGAGAGATCCGTGGCTATCCTGCCGCGCTGTGTCCTGACTATGAACCCCTCCTTGATGAGAAAAGGCTCGTAGACTTCCTCGAAAGTGCCCTGGTCCTCCCCTATCGCCGTGGCTATGGTATTGGCACCCACAGGACCACCCTTGAAGGTGCAGATGATAGTACGGAGTATCTTGTTGTCTATGGAATCAAGACCGCGGGTATCTATCCTGAGCTTGTCAAGGGCGAATCTGGCGATGGACATGTCTATATGTCCGTCTCCTTTCACCTGAGCGAAATCACGTACCCTGCGCAGAAGCGAGTTGGCGATACGGGGCGTGCCGCGGCTGCGGAGGGCTATCTCTGAGGCGGCATCCTCATCTATCCCCACCTTCAGAATGGAGGCGCTTCGCCGTATGATCTTCACAAGATCAGCCTTGTCGTAGTACTCAAGACCGCAATTAATCCCGAAACGCGCACGTAGCGGTGCAGTAAGCAGGCCGGCACGTGTCGTGGCCCCGACCAGTGTAAACGGATTGAGGGAAATGCGCACAGACCTGGCGCCGGGCCCCTTGTCTATCATTATGTCTATCACATAATCCTCCATCGCTGAGTAAAGGTACTCCTCCACTTCCGGAGAAAGCCGGTGTATCTCATCGATGAAGAGCACATCGCCTTTGTCAAGGGAGGTGAGAAGGCCGGCCAGATCTCCTGGCCGGTCAAGGACAGGGCCGGAAGTTATTTTAATGTTCACTCCCATCTCGGAGGAGATGATATGCGCAAGAGTGGTCTTTCCCAGTCCCGGAGGACCGTGGAAAAGGGTATGGTCGAGCGCTTCGCCACGCATTTTTGCCGCTTCTATGTACACACGGAGATTGGACACAATCTCACCTTGGCCGGTGAAATCCTCCAATTCGTGGGGCCTGATAATTCCCTCTAAATCCTTATCTTTGCCCTCGTTTGTATCGTGCGGGTCAAAATCCGACATTGCGAAAAATCAATACAGGATACAAATATAGTTCTTTTATTTATAAAAATTGAGTATTCTTAATGCTTGTTGATTTTGTTGATAACTACAACAAACTTTTGAATATCAGTTTTTTGTGGTTGTTTTAAAAAGTTGAAAACACTGTTGAAACGGTGTTCATCCGCATGTTGACAAGATGCCGGATCGCGATTTCAACAATCGGGGAGGCGGAATCAACAGGATTTTCACAGGTTATCAACAGCTTTTTGCTGGTAAATGTTGATAAGTACAAAATCTAGTCTCGAACTTCAGAGGAGACTTGAATCCGGGGGGAGGGACATATTCTGTCGGGGGCTTTTCCTGTCCGCGAGGTGGATAGTGCTCTCGCAGGCGGTAAAGAAGGGCGTGCATTTCATAATGCTTCCGGATATGGAGGCTGCCGAGTACTGTACTTCCGACCTGTATGGTTTCATTGATGGGGACAGGGTCTTCTTCTTGCCGGAGTCCGGCAGGAACGTGGAGCGCAGCAATTACAAATCCTCGCTTGCCGTACAGCGTACAGCAGCTATAAGTTCCATCCTCGCCGGCGGAGATGGTCTGAAAGTGATAGTCTCGTACCCGGAAGCCGTCGCGGAGCTTGTGCCGCCTGTCAAGGAAATAACCGGTTCTGTGATGAACCTGCACAAGTCCGAAGAGATCTCTCATGAGAAGATAGTGGAGGCCCTTTCGTCCGGAGGGTTCGAGAGGGTAGATTTCGTGTCTGCGCCAGGGCAGTACGCTATCCGGGGCTCTATCGTGGATATATTTTCGTATTCAAACAATTACCCGTACCGCATATCTTTCTGGGGAGACGAGATCGAGAAGATCAATACCTTCGACTGCAACACTCAGCTTTCAACCGGGGAAGTGGAACAGGCCGACATAGTCTCTGATCTGATGTCGTCAGGGAGCATGGGCGGACAAAGCGTTCTTGAGCTTCTGCCGGCAGACAGCGTGATGTGGCTCGACTCTCCCGACATGTATTCAGGCAGGGAATTCTACTCTCTGACGGGGAAATACCGCAGAGTATATATAGATGTGCCGCTCGGGATGCAGTGCGAAGATCCGGTAGTGTTCAACATCAAGCCGCAGCCGTCTTTCAACAAGAACTTCGAACTGCTCACCGAAGACATACGCACCCGCATAGAAAGCGGCTACAAGGTGATGATATTCGGGGACAAAGGTTCGCAGCTCGACAGGATCCAGTCCATATTGTCCCAGAACGGCGGCCTTATGCCGCAGTTCGTGAAGGGGAAGAACATCCACAACGGTTTCATGGATTCTGATGACAAGGTCTGCTGCTACTCGGATCATGAGATATTCGACCGTTTCCAGAGGGTGAGCCTCAGGCGGACAGTGGAGAAGAGTGAGCAGCTCACCATCAATGACTTGAATTCTTTCAACATAGGAGACTATGTGGTGCATATAGACCACGGTGTCGGGATTTTCGGAGGTCTTGTACGCATGAGGGATGATAAGGGAAGGATGCGCGAAGTGGTGAAAATCACATATAAAGACGGCGATGTGGTCTTCGTCTCAGTGCACTCTCTCAATAAGATATCGCGTTTCCGCTCCAGCGACGGGGAACCTCCGCGCATCAGCAAACTCGGCTCCAAGACATGGGGTGCGCTCAAGACGAGCGCCAAATCCAAAGTCAAGGACATAGCCAAACAGCTCATCCAGCTATACGCCAAACGGCGCTCCTCCAAGGGATTCGCTTTCTCCCCGGACACTTATCTTCAGGAGGAGCTGGAATCTTCATTCATATACGAAGATACTCCCGACCAGGAGATTGCCACGGCTGCGGTAAAGCACGACATGGAAGACGACTGCCCGATGGACAGGCTTGTCTGCGGGGATGTGGGGTTCGGGAAGACTGAGATTGCGGTACGCGCAGCGTTCAAGGCTGCCACGGACGGTAAGCAGGTGGCGGTGCTCGTCCCGACGACCATCCTTTCTCTCCAGCACTACAACACCTTCAGGCAGCGTCTTCAGAATCTCCCCTGCACCATTGATTATGTAAGCCGCCTGCGTACTCCGAAAGAGATAAGTGACATCAAAAAAAGACTAGCCGCAGGACAGATAGACATATTGATAGGCACGCATAAGATACTGAGCAAGGAATTTGAATTCAAGGACTTGGGACTGCTTATCATCGATGAGGAGCAGAAATTCGGTGTCAGTGCCAAAGAAAAACTCCGCGAACTCAAGCATTCCGTGGACACGCTGACCCTCACAGCCACCCCGATCCCACGTACGCTGCAATTTTCCCTGCTCGGAGCCAGGGATCTCAGCATAATCAACACTCCCCCGCCCAACAGGATTCCCGTACAGACAGAAATCATCTTGTTTGACGAGAACGAGATAAAGAGCATCATCAACTACGAGCTCAACCGTGGCGGGCAGGTGTTCTTTCTGCACAACAAGGTCGAAGAACTCCAGTCCATATACGAGATCCTTCACCGCCTCGTGCCGGATATGAAAATATGCGTGGCTCACGGGCAGATGGAGCCGTCAAAACTTGAGAAGATAATGCTTGACTTCATGCGTGGTGACTATGACATGATGCTGAGCACGACCATCATAGAAAACGGTCTTGACATTCCGAACGCCAACACCATCATCATCAACCAGGCGCAGAATTTCGGACTCAGCGATCTCCATCAGCTCAGAGGCCGGGTGGGAAGATCCAACAAGAAGGCGTTCTGCTACCTTATAGTGCCTCCGCTTGTCAGCATCACCGATGATGCACGCAGGCGACTCAAGGCTATCGAGGAGTTCTCCGACCTCGGGAGCGGGTTCAACATAGCGATGCAGGACCTTGACATCCGCGGTGCCGGCAACCTGCTGGGAGCCGAACAGAGCGGTTTCATCACCGAGATGGGGCTTGAGACGTACCAGAAAATCCTGGTCGAAGCCATGGAGGAACTTGGTGTCGAGACCGGCATGAACCTCCGCAGCGAGCGTGGCCTTTTTGTCACCGAGTGCACCATAGAGACCGACCAGCCGGCTCTCATCCCGGACGGGTATCTGGACATAACTGCCGAGAAGATAAGAATTTACAGGGCAATAGATTCCATGTCCTCAGACAAGGAGATAGACAACTATGCAGCACGTCTTGAAGACAGGTTCGGAGCTCTCCCCGATGAGGTCAGAAATCTTTTCCTTGTGGTCAAGATACGCAACCGCGGAGCCGCTCTCGGCTTTGAAAAGATCATAATCAAGAACGGCATACTTATAGGATTCTTCGTCTCCAATCCGATGTCTCCATACTACAAATCTGAGGTTTTTGAGAGGTTGATGGGCAGGATAAGTGCCATGGAAGGGAGGGTGGAACTCAAGCAGGTCGAGAACAAACTGAAGATAGTCGCACGTGGAGTGCCTACTCTGGCTTCAGCCTTCAATATACTCAACAGCATCAGTTGATTTTTTCTTGACACCGGTACATGCAATACTTAAAAATGCTAAATTTGCAGGTTAAGTGTTGAACTATGGCCAACCTTCTGGTAGTAACGGGAAATACAGCTCTTAAAGCTGCCTGGTCTGACGGTGTCACAATCGGCAAGACTTTTCGCTATCAAGGAGAGAAGATGCTCGACTATCTGCTCTCCCTGATGGAGAAAGACAAGCCTGAAGTGCTTACCATAGCTTCCGTATACGGTATTGTTCCTGAAGAAGAGGCTGTCCTGAGCCGCTGCTGCGGGCATCTGATAATACTCGACAAGGCTCATACTCACTATCTTCTCAAATATGACTTCCCTGAGTATCTGAGTCCGGACAGGGCTGCCGGGCTTGTTGCGGCTAGGTTTCTTTTCAAAGGAAAAAGGTGCACGGTGTTTGATTTCGGCACCACGCTCACCGTTGATTTCCTGGATTCGGACGGGAGGTATCTTGGCGGCAATATATCTCCAGGGTGCAGAACCCGTTTCAAGGCGCTCAACCGTTACTCCAAGGCTCTGCCGCTTGTTGATACTCCGGAAAATGTGGCTCCGGAAGGCAGTTCCGAGCAATCCTCCATAGAGTCAGGGGTGATTTTGGGCATAATGTTTGAAATAGAGGGCTACATCAAATCCCGTCAGGACAATATCGTGATTTTTACAGGTGGAGATGCAATTTATTTTGCCAAGAAGATGAAAAACTCCATCTTTGTAGTCTGCAATCTTGAATTGATGGGCTTGGCTATCATTACAGAAGATTATGTCAGCAAGAACTTTTAAAAGCATATCGGCTCTTGTTCTCCTGCTGTGCGTCTCCATTGTGGCGCACGGTCAGGCTTATAGCGGTTATTCTCCCTATTCCATATTCGGGGTGGGTGATCTGAGCCGTCAGGGCACTGCCTACAACAGGACGATGGGAGGTGTCGGAGTGGCGACAAGGAGCAACAGGTTCATCAACATTCTCAATCCGGCTGCCGTGACAGCAAGGGACTCTCTCGCGTTCATGGCAGACTTCTCCCTTTACGGGGACAACAAGGTCTTTGCGCAGAACGACATAAAGTCTGTGAACAACACTTTCAATATCAACGACTGTGTAATTTCCTTCCCGCTTTGGAGCACGTCGGCAATGATGCTCGGCATATCTCCGTACAGCGACACAGGCTTCGGCTACTCATTCGACTATACAGACCCTGAAGTCATAGGACACACCGGCAATATATCCTATAGCGCAGCTGGAAGCGGAAGCATCTACAAACTCTTCACTGCCGCCGGGATCACTTTCTGGGACAGGCTCTCTCTCGGGGCCGAGATGGATTTATACTTCGGCAATCTCACAAAGACGTTCAACACATCCATATCGGACGCCTCCTACAACAGCATAAAAGGAAGCACATCTCTTCAGGCAAGCGCTGTGGGCGGGAAGTTCGGTCTACAGTATGAGCAGCCGATAGGCAGCAAGTCCAGACTGGTCCTCGGAGCTACATACTCTACCGGGGCGGAGATGAAAGGATATTATGAGGATGCACGTTATTCGGTGGGTTATGCAGCCTCGGATACTCTGTACTACAAGATGGACACTCTGGGGGTATCCAAGTCCGCACGCATCGCTTCTGAAATAGGAGTTGGAGTTTCATTCAGATATGCGGACAAGTGGATGATAGCCTTTGATTACAGCAGGGCGGACTGGAGGAGTTCCGGAATAGAGAGCATCAGCGGTTTCTCGTCAAGTTCTCCTTTTGCGACTTCCCTTTCCGAGTCCTTCAGGCTCGGCTTCGAACTGGTTCCGAACAGGAATGATATCCGATACTATTTCAACAAGGTCGCATACCGTGCCGGAGCATATTACAAGACGGAGAACTTCCTGCTCAACGGCAGGACCATTTCTTCCATGGGCCTCACTCTCGGTGTCACTCTCCCGATATACAGATGGTACAACGGCCTCACTCTTGGAGTGGATCTCGGCCAGAGGGGCTCTCTTTCGGACGGTCTGATCAGGGAGAGGTATTTCAGCTTCTCTGTAGGGGTGAACATTTTTGACATATGGTTCCAAAAACCGCGATACGAGTAAAACAAACACCAACAATAATGAAAAGAATAACACTTGCAATCCTGTCTTGTGCTGCTCTGGCATTGAGCGGCACAGATGTTTTTGCCCAGGGAAAATGGGGTGCGGACAGTGCTGAATGTATCAAGTATATGTCCTATTACAAAGAGTACTACAAGCAGAAAGCTTATGACGAGGCTCTCCCGAACTGGAGAAAGGCCTATGCGATCTGCCCTGCCACCGCCAGCCAGAACATGCTTATCGACGGTACATCCCTGCTTCGTAGACTGATCGCCAAGAATGCCTCGAATGCGGCATACAAAGATGCGCTTGTGGATTCTCTGCTGACTCTGCACGACACCAGAGCCAAATATTACCCTAAGTATGCGGTGACAGCTCTCAATAACAAGGGGCTTGACATGTCAAAGTACTTGACTTCTGACCCGCAGAAGTTGTATGACGGCTACGAGGGAATCATAGCCAACAACAAGGAGCAGACAAAAGTGTCCATATTCCTTTTTGACCTCCAGGCGGCCATAGAGCTCTTCCAGGCCGGGACCCTTGATGCCGAGACTGTAATCAACCTTTATCAGAGGAACAACGACTTCATCGACAAGGCCCCTGTAAGGAACGATATCGAAAAAGAGCAGAACGGCAATGTCAAGACAGACATGGGCAACCTCTTCGCCTCCAGCAAGGTGGCAAGCTGTGAGCATCTTCTGGCCATATACACGCCTCGAATGGATGCGGAACCTGACAACCTCGAACTTGCCACAAGCATCGTAAGGACCATGAGCATAGCCGAGGACTGCACAGACAACGATCTCTTCCTCAGGGCTGTGACCACTATGAATAAGCTCAAGCCTTCTGCCAACTCAGCATATTACCTCTTCAAACTGCATTCTGCCAAGGGTGACACCGATGAGGCCATCACCTATATGGAAGAAGCTATCGCAAGTGAAGAGTCTGATGCCAACACTGACACAGAGTGGAAATACGAGCTTGCCACATTCTGCTTCAAGAGCGGTCTAAACGCCAAGGCTGTAGAGTATGCGACACAGGTTGCGGAGAATTCCCAGGAACTTGCCGGAAAAGCTTATTTCCTTATTGGAACCGTATGGGCTTCAACACGTTGTGGTGGGGATGAAATCTCAAGCCGTGCTCCTTTCTGGGTAGCTTGTGACTATATGAACAAGGCCAAGAATGCTGATCCTACGCTCGCTGACAGCGCCAACGAGCACATCAGACAGTACAGCTCTTACTTCCCTCAGGCTGCCGAGGCGTTCATGTACGATATCACCAACGGACAGTCATACACCGTAGTCTGCGGAGGAATGCGCGCAACGACCACAGTCCGCACATCCAAGTAGGACTTGAGAGATTCGAAAAACAGGATCAAAGGATTACTGGCAGCCACAATCGCGGTTGCCAGTAATTTCGTTTCCTGCAGCAAAGGGATAGCCGAGGCCGAGAAGATTGATTTGGGTTCAGCTCCTGTGCAGACTGTGGAAAATGTGTTCGCCGTACAGAGCAAGAACGGGAAGATTGAGATGAGGATGGAGACCGGGTTGCTAGAGAGGTACAGTCTGGAAGGAGAAAAGAGGGATCTGTTCCCTGAAGGCGTCTCTGTGTTCGGGTACAATGAAGAAGGGCTTCTGGAATCTGTCATTGTGGCCGACGAGGCCGAGCATACGGTGCCTTCGTCGGGCGATGAAATATGGAAAGCGTACGGCAATGTCATTCTGCACAACGTCCTTAAGCAGGAGACTATGGAGACAGACACCATCTTCTGGGACAGCAGCAAAAAGGAGATATATACCGACTGCTATGTCAAGATGTATTCCCGCGACATGTTCGCACAGGGCTATGGCATGCGTTCAGATGACCGGATGCGCAATGCAAAGCTGGACAGCCCGTTCGACGGCTATGTGGTGACTGTCAGGGATACGGCGGCGGTTATTATTGATTCTGTGAATTTTATTGGCCCGTTTCCAAAAAAATAGTTAAATTCGCAGCCCTATCGTGAATATTCAAAAATTAAAATAAAATGGCGGTACTTGAAAAAATACGCGTTAAGTTTGGCCTCGTGATCTCGATCATCATCGCGCTGGCCCTTCTCTCATTTATTATCGACCCTGGCACTTTGGAGTCTGCATTGAACTCGATGTCATCCAAATATGATGTCGGCGAGATTGCGGGCAAGAACATTTCATACAATGATTTCCAGGAGGATGTTGACAAATACACGGTGATCAATGAGATGCTTTCCGGTTCATCCTCACAGAGTGAGCAGACACAGCGTCAGATAAGGAATGCGGCATGGCAGGGTCTGCTTGACAAGTACATGTTCGTCAAGAACGCCAAGGCTGCCGGTCTTTGCGTGGGTGAGGACGAGATGGTTTCCCTTGTCTCTGGAGAGACCCTCTCCCCTGTCATGGCCCAGAATCCTGTCTTCCTTGACGAGTCCGGCAACTTCTCTTCAGATATGCTCAAAGCATTCATAGACAATGTCAACAGCGACCAGTCAGGCCAGCTCCGCACCTACTGGAACTACCTCCAGAACACTGTCTACAACCAGCAGTACTATCTGAAGTATGGTGCCCTCTTCAATGCCAGCGACATAGAAAACGCCCTCCAGCTCAAGCAGGACGTCGCAGACGGCAATACCACCGCTGACGTGGACTGGTGTCTGGCCTACTATCCTATGACAAAGGATTCCACTATCACCGTAAGTTCGGATGAGATCCGCAAGTACTACGGCGAACACAAGAATTTCTTCAAGCAGAATGCAAGCAGGGATATTGAGTATGTAGTCTTTGAGGTGGTTCCTTCGGCTGAAGACATAGCGAAGACAAGCGAGGAGATGGACAAGGCATACGAGGAGTTCAAAACTACCGACAACATGAAGACTTTCCTCCTGAAGAACTCCGAGCGTCAACTTTCCACATACTGGTATAAGGCAGGAGAGCTCAATACTGTCAACAGCGAGCTCAACTCACAGATATTTTCAGGAGACAAGGTCACACAGATAGTAAAATCCGGAGACAGTTTCTATGCGGCACGTGAGATGGACAGCAAGATGCTGCCTGATTCGGTATATGTGAAGCATATCCTTCTCGTCGGTGCAGATGCGAAGCACACTGCAGACAGTCTTGTGAATGTTCTCGGCAAGGGCGGCGCGAACTTCTCCAACCTCGCTTCCCTTTACTCTGAAGACAAGGGTTCTGCCGCTGACGGTGAACTCGGAAGCATCGGCTGGATGACCCAGACGTATATGATTCCTGGCATGGAATCCGTGATAGAGGCGCAGGTGGGCAAGCCTTTCGTTCTCACCACACAGTATGGCACCCATGTCGTTCTCGTCTCACAGAAGACAAAGCCGGTAGCCAAGAAGCAGGTGGCTATCCTCGAGAAGACAGCCCTTGCGAGCAAGGAGACTTTCAACAAGTATTATGCTGAAGCCAATACTTTCGCAACGCTTACAAACGGTACTTATGAAGGGTACAGGAAGGCAGTGGATTCCACAAAGGTTTATTCCCATTCACTCAACGTGACCGAAGCCACTTCTTCATACGGGGCGGTGGATCAGGCAAAGGAGGTTACCCGCTGGGTATTCGACAACAAGGCCGGCAAGGCTTCCAATATCATCACTGTCAACAACAGCTTCTTCTTCATCACCGCCGTCAAGGAGGTCTATAAGGAAGGCTATGCGCCGGTGAAGCAGGTGGCTCCTATGATCAGCGAGAAACTCTATGCAGAGAAGGCCCAGGCCAAGAAACTTGCAGAGGTATCAGAAAAGATAAAGGGCCTGACAAGTATCGATGCTGTGGCCGAAGCTCTCGGGGTTACCGTAGACCATAACGAGGGGCTGTCTTTCTCCTCCACCAACGTGGATCCGGCAGTCCTTGGCGCCGCTTCAGTGGCCAAAGACGGTGCAGTATACGGCCCAGTTCCGGGTTCCATGGGAGTTTATGTGGTGAGTGTTGCAAACCGTCAGACGGGCAGCTTCTATACCGAGGAGGACGCCAAGAACCTCAATGCTCAGAGAAGTCAGTATCTCTCACAGATGATCATGTCTGTGATGTCTGAGTACGACAATGTAAGGGACAACCGCGAGAGGTTCTATTAATTGATAATCAGGAAAAAAGAAGCCGGCAGGAAATCATTTCCTGCCGGCTTCTTTTCGGTATGCGATTGCGGCGTTATTTCGCGATGGTCTCGCGCATGTCGGTGTCCGCCTGGATGTTCTTCATGCGGTAGTAGTCCATGATGCCGAGGTTGCCGTTGCGGAAAGCTTCTGCCATGGCCAGCGGCACTTCTGATTCTGCCTCTATTACCTTGGCGCGTGCCTCCTGGGCCTTGGCTTTCATCTCCTGCTCTAGGGCTACCGCCATTGCCCTGCGCTCCTCTGCGCGCGCCTGTGCGATGTTTTTGTCCGCATCTGCCTGATCCATTTGCAGCACTGCTCCGATGTTCTTGCCCACATCTATGTCTGCGATGTCGATGGAGAGGATCTCGTAGGCCGTGCCGGCATCGAGGCCCTTGTTGAGCACGAGTTTGGAGATGCTGTCCGGGTTCTCAAGGACTGACTTGTGGGATTCGGAAGAGCCGATGCTGCTCACGATGCCTTCTCCGACCCTGGCGAGGATGGTCTCCTCACCCGCGCCGCCGACGAGCTGCTTGATGTTGGCGCGCACTGTCACGCGGGCCTTGGCTATGAGCTGGATCCCGTCCTTGGCGACTGCCGTCACAGGCGGGGTGTTGATGACTTTGGGATTGACGGACATCTGCACCGCCTCCAGCACATCACGGCCTGCGAGGTCGATGGCTGACGCCATCTTGAAATCCAGGGCGATGTTGGCCTTGTTGGCTGAGATCAGGGCCATTACCACTTTGGGTACGTTGCCTTTGGCGAGGTAGTGGGCTTCAAGTTCATTGACTTTAAGCGTGAGGCCGGCTTTGGTGCCGGTGATCATGGCCATCACGATGGTATGCGGGTTGACACCTCTCCAGCGCATGAGCACCAGCTGCATGAGTGAGACGTACACGCCCGATAGGACGGCTTGGAACCACAGTGCCACCGGGAAGAACCACAGCACTATGATGAGCGACACGATGACGATGGCCGCAAGAAGGATAGGATTCATCTATTGTTGTGTTAAAGGTTTTACAATCACTTGGTTGTCCTCTATGGCGACTATTTCCAAGGCTGTCCCTGCCGCGATGAGGGAGTTGTTATAACTCTTGACTTCGCAGACTACGTCCCCAAAGCGTCCGGTGCCTATGGGGGCGAGTCGAGTCTGTGCCGTCCCCCGGTCGGAAGGGTGCAGGGAGGAAGATTCGGTGTTGACCTTGGAGGTTACCTCGGTATTCAGCTCGAACCTCTTCCAAGTCCTGGCCCTCAATGCGGTGCAGATGGAGACGACAAGCAGGACAAGCACCAGGACAAGCACGGTCCAGCCCGGGCCGGAGCCGATGTAAGCAAATGTGTACCAGCATGCCGCGCCGAGCGATGTCAGACTGAGGATTCCACCTATGCCTACTCCCGGCACAAGGAGCAGTTCGACGAGCATGAAAAGTATGCCCGCAAAGATCAGTGATGCCGTTATCCACCACATACAATTCAGGTTTTTTGTTGTTCTGCAAATATACAAAAAGCTGACACAAAGTTTCTTTCTTCTGAGAAAAATACTAACTTTGCGAACTATTTCGGATAATTTTTTAAAAACCATATTTATGCAAAGTAAAGGTGCTATCAGATTTGTGGCTATCTGCCTCATTCTCGCCTGCCTTTGGCAGCTCTCATTCACTCTGGTGACGAGCATCTGCACAAAGAAGGCCGACGCCGCTGCCGACAAGGCTGTGGCGGAGATGCAGAAGTCAGCCGCATTCGCCGAAGTTCCGGATGTGGACAAGGCCTACTACCTTGACTCCATCAGGAAGATAGAGGCCCGCCGCTACACGGACTCCATCTCCACGGAGAAAATCTATTTCGGCTACACATTCAAGAGTGTACAGAATCAGGAAATCAACCTTGGCCTCGACCTGAAGGGCGGTATGAACGTGATGCTTCAGGTGCAGCTTGAGGACCTCGTCAAGGCCCTCGCCGGCAACAACCCTTCTCCGGAGTTCCAGAAGGCTGTGGCTCTTGCCAAGGAGCGCAGCGTCAACTCCCAGATGGACTTCATCTCTCTCTTCGCCGAGGCGTGGAAAGAAGTAGGCGGAGGACAGAGGCTCTCGCAGATTTTCGGCACCTATGAGATGCGTGACCGTATCAAGCCTGAATCTACGGACGAGCAGGTCCTCAGCGTAATCCGCGAGGAGTCCGAGAGCGCAGTAGCCAACTCGTTCAACGTCCTGCGCAACCGTATCGACCGTTTCGGCGTGACCCAGCCTTCCATCCAGAGACTCGGCAACACGGGACGCATCCTCGTCGAACTTCCTGGAGTCAAGGAGCCTGAGCGTGTGCGCAAGCTTCTTCAGGGCACAGCATCTCTCGAATTCTGGACAACGTACGCCAGCCAGGAGATAGCTCCTTATCTTGAGGAAGCCAATTCAGTGCTCGCCCAGACCCTCACCACGGAGGAAGAGGAGGTTGACGATGCTACTGAGAGTGCCGAGTCAGACGACCTCGTGGCCCAGGAGATCAAGGCCCAGGGCGGAGAGGCTGACAATGCCGACATCGAAGCCTACAAGAAAGCCAACCCTCTCTTTGCGGTGCTTTCCCCGTCACAGTTCCGTGACAACGCCTGCATCGGCCTTGCTGCCGCAGCAGATACGGCTCTCATCAACCAGTATCTCCGCATGCCGGAGGTAGCCGCCCTCTTCCCGGCCGAGTTCCGCCCGATGTGGTCTGTGAAGCCTACTTCTTATATTCAGAACAGCAATATCTACGAACTCGTGGCCATCAAGGCCTCTTCCCGTGACGGCAAGGCCCCTCTCGACGGAGGAGTGGTGACCAACGCACGCGTGGAGTATGACAACAGCCGCGGCGGCGAGCCTGGAGTATCCATGACTATGAACGCCGAGGGTGCAAACATCTGGGCCCGTCTCACCAAGGAGAACATCGGACGCCAGGTGGCCATCGTGCTCGACGGCACCGTATATTCTTATCCTACCGTACAGACCGAGATCACCGGAGGTTCATCTTCAATCACCGGACACTTCACCATCGAGGAGGCTACCGACCTTGCCAACGTGCTCAACTCCGGTAAGCTCCCGGCACCGGCGACCATCGTGCAGGAGCAGGTTGTTGGACCGTCCCTCGGTGCAGCTTCCATCCATGCGGGTCTCATTTCCTTCGTCATAGCGTTCTGCCTCGTTCTTCTTTACATGGTGCTCTTCTACAAGGGTGCCGGTCTCGTGGCTGATGTCGCTTTGCTTACCAACGTCGTGCTCCTCTTCGGTACCCTGTCGGCTTTCGGAGCCGTCCTCACCCTGCCGGGTATCGCAGGTCTCGTGCTGACCATGGGTATGGCGGTGGATGCCAACGTGATCATCTATGAGCGTATCAAGGAGGAACTCAAGGCGGGCAAGGGTCTCGGTAAGGCCGTCCAGGACGGTTATTCCAACGCCTACTCCGCCATTATCGACGGTCAGGTGACCACCCTTCTCACCGGTCTCGTGCTCTTCTTCTTCGGGTCAGGTCCTATCAAGGGCTTCGCGACGACCCTTATCATCGGTATCATCACATCCGTGCTCACCTCCATCTTCATCACGCGCCTCATCTTCGATGACCGCATCAATGCAGGCAAGAGCATCAGTTTCGAAACGAAGTTGACCAGAAACTTCCTCAAGAACACCAAAATCAATTTCCTTTCAGGCAAGAGGTGGTCTTACACAATCTCTGGAGCACTCATTGTGATTGCCATCGCTTCCATGTGCTTCAAAGGCTTCACTTATGGTGTTGACTTCACCGGTGGCCGTACTTATGTGGTACGTTTCGACAAGCCTGTGACGGCTGAAGATGTCCGTCAGGCGACCAACAAGGTATTCGAGGCCGCTGCCGCCAAGGATGACAATGTGAGCGGGGCTTCAGTTGAGGTCAAGCAGTTCGGTGGTGACAGCCAGATGAAGATAACCACTTCATACAAGTTCGAGGATGAGTCTTCAGCTGTGGACACCGAGATCGAAGGTATGCTCTATGAGTCACTCAAGGGATTCTATTCAGGAGATTTGACACTCTCCGAGTTCACTTCGACGCTTGACAACCCTAACGGTATCATATCTTCCGACAAGGTAGGCGCTTCCATCGCCAACGACATCAAGCGCAACGCTCTCATCTCCATCATCCTTGCGCTCATAGTGATATTCGGTTATATCGCGATCCGCTTCAAGGGCTGGACATGGGGTCTTGGTGGTGTCGTTTCACTTGCACACACCTCTATCATAGTCATCGGCTTCTTCTCCCTGTTCAGCGGAATCCTGCCGTTCAACCTTGATGTTGACCAGACCTTCATCGCGGCCATCCTGACCATCATCGGATACGCCATCAACGACAATGTGGTAATATTTGACCGTATCCGTGAGAACCTCGGCCTGCATCCGAATGAGGACTTCAAGGAGACTGTGAACAAGTCACTCAACGCGACCCTCACCCGTACGGTCAACACCTCAGTGTCAACCCTCCTGCCTATGCTCGCCATCGCGATCTTCGGAGGAGAGTCCATCAGAGGTCTGTCAGTGGCCCTCTGCCTCGGTATCTGCATCGGTACTTACGCCTCAATCATGATCGGTACTCCTATCATGTACGACGCCACGATGAGCGCCCGCAAGAAGGCAGCCCTCAAGAGTGCGAAGAAGTAATTTTTTCTGAATATCAAAAGCGTCCGGCCTCTTCAAAGGTCGGACGTTTTGCGTATATTTGCGGCATGTCTTTCGTACACCTGCATGTTCATACGCAATACTCCATCCTTGACGGGATGAGTGATATAAAGAAACTGTTCACCCGTGCCGAGGAGCTTGGAATGCCCGGCCTTGCCATCACCGACCATGGCAACATGTACGGTGTCAAGGATTTCAAAGACGTGGCGGCGAAGTTCCCCTCCGTAAAGCCGGTCATAGGCTGCGAGATCTATGTGACGCAGCACTACGATCACCACCTCAAGGACAACGAGCATCGCAAGTACTATCACCTCATCCTTCTGGCCAAGAACTACGAAGGCTACCGTAACCTGATGAAGATAGTCTCCACCGGGCACATCGAAGGCATGTACTACAACAAGCCCCGGGTGAGCCATGAAGTGGTGGAGAAATACCACGAAGGGCTGATATGCTGCTCAGCCTGCATGGCGGGGGAGATACCCCGCGGGATACTGGCCGGCGACTCTGAAGGCGTGGATAAGGCCATCGAGTGGCACAAGAGGGTATTCGGGGATGACTATTATCTTGAGGTGATGCTTCACAAGACCGAGGTGCCCGGGATGTCGCTTGACCTTTATGAGCGTCAGAAGGAGTATTGCACGCAGATCTTTGCCCTTGCGGAGAAGCATGGAGTCAAGGTCGTGGCCACAAATGACGTGCACTTTGTGCGCAAGGAAGACGGCCCGGCACATGACAGGCTGATATGCCTTACCACCAATGCTTCAATAGATGACCCCAAGAGACTGCGTTACACGCAGCAGGAATACCTCAAGAGCGAGGAGGAGATGTCCGCGCTTTTCCCGGACCATCCGGAGGCGTTGGCCAACACCATGGAGATCCTGGACAAGGTGGAGAACTATGCCATAGACCGCGGACATGTGCTGCCGAAGTTCCAGATAGAACAGAGCTTCCTTGACAAAATCGACTTCTATTTCGACAAGTACGCCGACATTATAGAAAACGGCAAATACGAGGTTGTTAAGGACCAAGATGGACGTGAGCTCAGCCGCAGCTACAGAGGCGACGAATTCTGCCGTTCTGTGGCCTTTCTGTGCCATCTGACGTACGAGGGCGCGCGGGAGCGCTACGGGGAGACCCTCACCAAGGAGCAGAGCGACCGCATCCACTTCGAGCTGATGACCATCTCCTATATGGGTTTTCCGGACTATTTCCTCATAGTTCAGGACTTCATCAACTGGGGACGGCGCAACGGCGTGTCCGTGGGACCGGGACGTGGCTCCGCCGCCGGCTCCTGCGTTGCATATTGCCTCCATATCACCAACCTCGACCCCATCCGCTACGATCTCCTCTTTGAGCGTTTCCTCAATCCGGAGCGAATCTCCATGCCGGATATCGATGTGGACTTCGATGATGCCGGGCGCTACCGTGTGATCCAGTATGTGCAGGAGCACTACGGCGCCGACCATATATCCCGTGTCATCACATTCGGCACCCTGGCCGCCAAACTTGCGGTCAAGGATGTGGCCCGCATATCCAACCTGCCGCTTCCGGAGTCCAACCGCCTCACGAAGATGATCCCCGACAAGCCGATAGTGGTCAAGGAAAACGGGGAGGACAAGGAGTACAAGCCTACGCTGGCCAACAGCGTAAAGTACATAAAAGAACTCAAGAACGAGTACGAGAACGGGGATCCTCTGGTCAAGGAGGTGCTCAACTATGCCCTCCAGTTGGAGGGGTGCATCCGCCAGACAGGTATCCACGCCTGCGCGATGATCATCGGCCGCGGCAACCTCACCGATTACATCCCGATCTCTCTGGGTACCGACAAGGCCAACGGGCAGGAAGTGTGGGTGAGCCAGTATGAGGGCACGAAGATAGAGGATGTGGGCATGCTCAAGATGGACTTTCTCGGCCTGAAGACCCTCTCCATCATAGACCGCTGCATCGCTCTTGTCAAGAAGAGGTTCGGAGACGAGATAGACATAGAGAAGATACCGATAGATGATCCGGCCGTATTTGACCTATACTCGCGTGGTGACACCAAGAGCATTTTCCAGTTCGAATCCGGGGGCATGAAGGAGTGGCTCATCAAGCTGCATCCGGAGCGATTCGAGGATCTCATCGCCATGAACGCCCTCTACCGCCCGGGCCCTATGGACTATATCCCCAACTTTGTTGCCGGCAAGAACGACCCGTCCAAGATCACATACGATCTCCCCGACATGGAGGAATACCTCAAAGAGACCTACGGTGTCACGGTCTACCAGGAGCAGGTGATGCGCCTGTCGCAGAAGCTCGCAGGCTTCTCCAAGGGCAAGGCGGATAAGCTCCGCAAGGCGATGGGAAAAAAGAAAAAGGACGTGCTCGATTCACTCAAGGCATCATTCATGGATGGAGCACTTGCCAAAGGCTATCCGCAACAGACCCTGGAGAAAATCTGGAAGGACTGGGAGGCTTTCGCCAAATACGCGTTCAACAAGTCGCACGCCACCTGCTACGCATGGGTAAGCTATCAGACCGCATGGCTCAAGGCTCACTACCCATCTGAATTCCAGGCCTCCAACCTCACCCAGAACACGGCCAATATGGAGGAGATGAAGGAGATCATGGCCGACTGCCGCAAGAGCGGGATCAAGGTGCTCAGCCCTGATGTCAACGAGTCCGAGGCACAGTTTTCCGTAAATAAGCAGGGTGATGTCCGTTTCGGCCTGAGCGGCCTCAAGGGGTTCGGGGACAACGTGGTCGAAGTCATAATAAACGAGCGGGAAGCAAACGGGCTGTTTGCCGACCTCTACGACTTTGTGGAGAGGATGTCAGCCGTGCTCAACAGACGCTCGCTTGAGACCCTTGTATATGCCGGGGCACTTGATTCATTCGGTCTGAAAAGATCCCAATATTTCCAGACCGGCAAGAGCGGGGAGCAGTTTATTGACGAACTCATGCACTATGCCGCCCTCTACCGGGATGATGAACTGGACAGCGCCTCGTCCCTGTTCGGGGATGTGGAAGAACTCAAACCCGTACGTCCTGAAGCTCCCATGTCCGTGGGGGAGGAGGACGTCCTCGCAGTGCTCCAGAAAGAGAAGGAGTTTGTGGGAATGTACCTTTCAGCGCACCCTCTGGACCGGTATCGCTTCGAGATAGAGAATTTTGCCACTTGTCAGCTCTCGCAACTCGATTCTGTGATAGATGAATGTGAGTCTCAGCACACGACAAGACGGGTCTGTATAGCCGGGATAGTGACAGACATGAAGACCATCACCACCAAGAGCGGATCACCGGGGGCGAAGGTGACTCTTGAGGACTTCGACGGCAATTATGAGTTCGCCCTTTTCGGCAAGGACTATCAGGCGTTCATGCCGTTCATGCAGCCGCATACCCAGCTCTTCATAGAAGGTTCCGTGGAAGAGAGGTATTTCATCAAGCCCGAGGAGCGTGCTGCCGGCAAGTCTTCACCATATACGTTCAAATTCAAGAACGTGACGCTTCTTGGCAATGTCAGCGAGGACATGGTCTCAGAGTTCGTCCTGCATATTGATTCATCCCGTCTCAGTCAGGACTTCCGCAAGCAGCTTGTCAAGCTGCTGAAAGAATCCAAAGGCAAGATTCCTCTCACGATCAATCTCACGGACAACACAAGCGGATACAAGATTGACTTCCGCTCCAAGAAGTTCTCCGTCAGCGTCGGCCAGCCTCTAATCGATGCGGTGAACCGGCTGCAGATAAACTACAGCTTCAATAGGAGACAGTCTTAGCCGATATACCGGTTGCTGTCTTTGATAAGGCCGCAGATGGTGACGTTGAGCGAGGAGGCGTCGCGGAGAAGAGTGCCGATGTCCAGATGCAGGCGGAAGCGCCAGTGGTGGTGCGGGTCTGCCGGTTCGTTGATCCTCTCCTCATTGCGGTCCGGACGGCGGAGCCTCCCGTCAAGCGCGAGCCAGTCCTGAAGTGGGAAGATGGCCAGCATGGACGGGGAGTTGAGAAATTCCCACAGCATGTTGCGCACTTCCCATGGTTGCGGATCGGTGCTGCACTGCATGCGCAGGGTCGGCATGTCGTGGCTGGAGGTGGCGCAGACGCTCAGATGTCCCCACTCGCCTTCGTTTTCCATGCCGCGCATCTTCAGGGACAGAATCCTTTCGTGAGCCATGACTCCCGGTACGCAGGACGGTACCATGCCGAGATCCTCCCCGCAGGCTAGCATGCCTGTAGCGCCGAGCAGCTCCGGCAGTTTCTTCTCTGCGTTGCGGCGCCAGAAGTCGTCGTTGCGGTGGAAGAAGAAGTCGTTGTACAGGGCACCGAACTTCTCCTGCTGCCACTGCGGCAGTCCTTGTGAGGCCGGATTGATGAGCGGCTGGTACTTCCCCGGATTGCGCGGATCTTCGTGGAAGAGGCCCTCGACAGGGAGGTGCATGGCGTGGATCTCTTCAAGAGAGTAGGGTAGGGCCGGATTGAAGTGCCCGTAGAGGCCGCTTTTCTTGTCTGCCGGTATTTCCCATATCCTGAAGAACCCGAGAATGTGGTCTATGCGGAAAGCATCGAAATACCTTGCCATCTTGCGCAGGCGGGATTTCCACCAGGCATAGTCGTCCTTTGCCATTTCGTCCCAGTTGTATGTCGGGAAACCCCAGTTCTGCCCGTCGCGGCTGAAATAGTCGGGCGGTGCTCCGGCCGTGGAGTCAAGGTTGAAGAGTTCAGGATGCCAGTATGCCTCGGCGCTGTCGGCGCTGACTCCGATAGGGAGGTCTCCCTTGAGGGCGATGCCCTTGCTGCGCGCATATTTCGCCTCGGCGTGGAACTGCTTGTCAAGATGCCACTGCATCCAGCAGTAGTATTCTTCTTCAAGGGAATCCCTCTTGGCGCAGAACTTCGCATATTCCGGCAGCCATGATTCGTTTTCCTTTACGAAAGCCATGAAGGAAGGGGTCTGCATGTCTTTCTCTCCTCGGGCCTCGAAAGCTTTGCGGATGTGTTTCATCTTGGATTCGAAGACCCTCGGATAATCGATTTCCGGCAGGGCGTTCAGCGCTGCCTGCTGTCTCTTGAATTCGGCGTTCTCCTTGATTCCGAGGCTCTGCAGGTGCATGTACATCGGGTTCAGGGCAAATGACGACACCGGACTGTAGGGGTAGGAGTCCTCCCAGCCGCCCTTGCGGGTGGTGTCGTTGACCGGCAGGAGTTGTAGGATGCACTGTCCGGTGGATGCGGCCCAGTCTATGAGTTTATGCAGGTCGCGGAATTCGCCGATGCCGAAATCGTCTTCGCTTCGCAGGGAGAACACCGGTATGGCGGTGCCGGCGCCGCGGAATCCGGGACGGTCGAACATGCCGGCCTGATGTTCCCTCGGGAAAGGACATCCCGGAATCGGGCAGTCGATCCAGTTGTCATCTATTTCCTTGGCGAGTTTGGCGCTGTGGTGTTTCCATTCCGTGCGCCAGATGAGCCCGGAGCGCATGACGACATAACTGTAGTCCTTGAGCATGGCGGCTGTGCAATGCTTGACGGTGACATGCCAGATGGCGCCGTCGCTCCATTCCATGGGATATTTTTCCTCTCCGAGGATGAGGGTGAGGCTGTCTCCCCACTCTGTCCAGTATTTGATTTTGAAAGTGACCTGCATAAACTCTAAAATAGGTTCAAATTTATAGTTTTCTGAAAGATATTCCAAACCCGCCGCCCGGGGCCATCTTGACATGGAGATAGTCAGAGGCTTCGACCTGTTTCCTGCTTATGACATAGGCCTGCGGGTTGGTAAGGTAGTGAGCGTCGTCGGCATCGGCGTATACAGTGGCTTCAAAACGGCCCTCTCCGAGGAATCCGAGAGGGATGTCGAACTCACGCGCCTGCTCGTCCGTGACTCCGCCGCAGAACCACTGCCCGTCTTTCTTGGCTTTCCTGGCCACGATGACATAGTCTCCCGGCTCGGCGAAGAGGTAGCGGCTCTCGCTCCAGTCCACCGCCACGTCCTTGATGAACTGGAAGGCGTCCATGAAGCGGGAGTAGTGCTCTGGGGTGTCGGCTGCCATCTGAAGAGGGGAGTACATGGTGAGGTAGAGGCCGAGCTGGTTGGCGATGGTGGCGTTGACGTGGGAGTCGTTGCCGCACCATTCCTTGAGATTCTGCTCGAAGATGCCCGGGGTGAAGTCCATAGGGCCGCCGTTGAGGCGTGTGAACGGCAGTATGGTCACATGCTTTGGAGTGGTGCCTCCGAAGGCCTGGTATTCCGTGCCGCGGGCGGATTCGTTGCCTATGAGGTTGGGGTATGTCCGGCAGAGGCCTGTAGGGCGTACGGCCTCGTGTGCATTGACCATGATATGGTGCTTTGCGGCCTCGGTGACGGCATAGAGGTAGTGGTTCACCATCCACTGGCCGTAGTGGTGCTCGCCGCGCGGGAGGATGTCGCCCACGTATCCCGATTTTACGGCGTTGTAGCCGTACTTGTCCATCAGGTTGTAGGCAGCTTCGAGGTGGCGCTCGTAGTTGCGCACTGAACTTGATGTCTCGTGGTGCATCATGAGCCTTATGCCTTTGCTGCGGGCGTATTCGTTGAGCGCCTTGATGTCGAAGTCCGGGTATGGGGTGACGAAGTCGAAGACGTAGTCTTTGCTGCAGTTGGCCCAGTCCTCCCAGCCGATGTTCCAGCCTTCCACGAGGAGAGCGTCGAAGCCGTTTTCCGCCGCGAAGTCGATGTAGCGGCGGACATTGGTGTTGTTGGCGCTGTGGCGTCCGTTCGGTTTGGCGGAGTTATAGTCGAAACTGTCAAGTTTGACGGAAGGGACGTCGGTGTAGGACCAGCTGCCCTTGCCGGCTATCATCTCCCACCATACGCCCATGTATTTGACCGGTTTTATCCAGCTGACGTCCTCGTAGGCGCATGGTTCGTTGAGATTGAGCACGAGGCGGCTGGCAAGCTGCTTCTCGGCTGATTCGGCCACCTGGACCGTCCTCCACGGGGTTGTGCACGGGGTCTGCATGTAGCCTTTCCATCCTTGTGCGTCCGGGGTGAGGAATGAGCGGAGCCTGTGCGTCCTGCCGTCCACGAGCAGATGCATGCACGGGTAGTCTACTAGGGCCGCCTCGTGGATGTTGATGTAAAGTCCGTCATCGGTCTTCATCTGCAGGGAGGTCTGCACTCCTGAGGTGCTGAAGAGGGTCTGTGAGCTGTTGCCGCACACCTGCTCTTTGAAACGGGAGCTGATCTCGGACAGGCGGCACTCGCCGTACTCGTATTCCTGGGTGTCATAGTCTCCAGGAATCCACCAGCTCATGTGGTCACCGGCCATGGCGAACTCGGTGAGTTCTTCCTTGATGACGAAATATACCATGGGTTGCCCGTTGGGGAACTCGTATCTGAATCCGAGTCCGTCATCGAAGAGGCGGAAGCGCACATCCATCCTGCGTCCGCTTTCTTTCTGACGCAGACTGACAAGGAGTTCGTTGTAGTGGTTGCGTATGCTTGACTCCTCGCCCCATACCGGCTCCCAGGTCTCGTCCAGACTGTCACGTCTGCTGGATACAAGCTCGAAGTCCCTGTCCATGAAGTATCCCGGGAGGGCGTCGGTCTTGCTGATATCGTCTCCCGTGATGTCTATCTTCTCGGATTTCACCGTGCCGCGCATCTCGAAGCCCAGACGGCTCGGGAGCACTACATCCTTGCCGTTCTTCTGCAGGGAGTACATCGGGATGCCGTCTTCAATGGAGAACGACAAGTGGAGGGTGCCGTCCGGTGAGTCCAGAGCTTCACTCTCGGCGAATTTGCTTACAGGTGCGGAGCAGGCGCCGGCGAGGCAGGCTGCCGCGAAGAGGTATTTCAGTCTGTTCATTTGAATTCAATGATTAAGCTTGATTTGGCTGGCACCTGGCAGTTCTCGGGATGGAATTCGCTGCCGTCCATTATGTTGCGTCCCTG
>DJQV01000023.1:1381-97705 GCA_002438805.1 Bacteroidales bacterium UBA6377 | reverse complement strand
TCGCTGCCTGTGTATCGGAAGAAGGCGTAGGTGTTGTCACGGCTGAGGAAATGCAGAGTCTTGCCGTGGTGCACGGCATCGGAGGTCTTTCTCCATTGGAAGAGTGTGCTCACGTAGTCGTGCAGGTCTTTGGAGACGGAATCGGACTCCCAGTCCAGAGGAAACATCACCCTGAGGCCTCCGTGGCCCTGGGAGAGGTCATCCGAGACGGCCATCATCTCGTCTCCGGCGAAAATTTGAGGAAACCCGCGCACCGTGGCCATGAGGCTCATCACGAGTTTCAGTTTTGCGGGGTCTTTGCGGACCACGTCCCCTATGCGATCGGTGTCGTGGTTGCCGGGGAACACCATCATATTGTCCGGGTCGGTGATGTAGAAGTCATTGGCCATGGAGTCGTAGACTTTGGTGATGCCGTTGTCCCAGTCTTCATTGTCGGTGTTGATGCTGGAGCGGACCGCATCCATCAGGCAGAAGTCCATTATCGACGGGAGGTGCGAGTTGAACCCGTCCCTGTTGGGGTTGTCAGCCTGCCAGTAGGCGACCTGCGGCACGTTGGACGACCACACCTCGCCTACGATGTTGTAGTCCGGGTATTCATTCATCAGGGCCTTGCACCACTCGGACATCGGTTCTTTCTCGTTGTACGGGTAGGTGTCCACCCTGAGCCCGTCAAGGTCGGCCCATTCTGTCCACCAGACGGCCCACTGCTTGAAATATTGCAGGAGATAAGGGTTGTCGAGGTTCATGTCCACCATGCTGGTGTCAAACCAGCCGCCGACCATGTTCTCATGGTCGAGTTTCGAGCAGTACGGGTCGTTCTGGGCCGAGAACGCGCAGTTGGAATGGGTGTATTCCGGCCACTGGTGCACCCAGTCCCGGAACGGGAGATCCTCCATCCACCAGTGGGCGTCTCCGCAGTGGTTGGTCACTATGTCCATGATCATCCCGAGGCCTCTGGAATGGGCCTCGCGGACGAGTTCGCGGTATTTGAAGTTGCTGCCGAAGCGCGGGTCTATCTTGTAGTAGTTGGTGCAGGCGTAGCCGTGGTATGAGCTCGACGGTTCGTCGTCCTCAAGGAGGGGTGTGCACCAGATGCCCGTCATGCCGAGGCCGGAGATGTAGTCCAGCTGGTCGATTATGCCCTGTATGTCGCCACCGTGCCTGCCGAAAAAGGCTTTGCTGTCGGCTTTTTCCGTGGTGAGAGGGGAGTTGTCGTTGGTCTTGTCGGAGTTGACGAAGCGGTCCGGCATTATCAGGTAGATGGCGTCGGATGTACCGAACCCGCGCCGCTGCGCCGAGCCTTCACGGCGTTCGAGGATATCGTAGGGGACGCGGAATCTGTCCCCCTCCCGGCTGAACACCAGCCACCTTCTTCCCGGGGCGGCATCGGCGGCGATCTCAATGTCCACGAAAAGATAATCCGGACTTTCGGCCTTGTGGATTTCTTTGATGTTGACTCCGTTGCTCTCTTCGAGGCTGAGATTGTAGTTTGAGATGTCATCCCCGTTGACCATGAGCTGGAGAGGGGTGCGCATCCCGGTCCACCAGCATGGCGGCTCCAGATGGGAGATGCGGTCGCTTCCGCTGCTGATGCTCCATTTCCACGGGGCTTCTAGCTGCACGCTCACGGTGACGCTGTCGTCTCCCAAAGTCCTTGAGAAGACGAAAGTGTTGCCTTCTGTGGAGAGCAGTTCATACTTTCCCTCACCTGCGTAAAGTGAAGGATGGTTGTGCCTGAGGGTGTTGAGATAACGGTAGAATTCGGTAAATGAGTTGGTCTTCCAGTCGGGGATCGGGTCTTTCTCGAAGAACTCGAAACGGTGGTCGTAGCCTATCTCCTGGCCGGTGTAGATCAATGGCTGCGAAGAGGGGAGAGTCCAGCAGAGCACGGCCATGGCCTGCCAGGCGTCTCCCATGCGCTCGAACTCTGTACCGGACCAGGAGTTCTCATCGTGGTTGGAGGTGAAACTGAGCCTCATGGCACCGGATGGGTAGTTGCCTGCATTCCAGTCGATGTAGGCTTTGAGGCTGTCGGAGTCGGCCTTGCCCTGTGCTATGCTGTTGAGCATGTGGTGCAGTTTCCAGGCATAGGTGGCATCGAATCCGGCGGCGTGCAGCCAGGTTTCCTCTCCCTCTGCGAGGAAATACAACTTGCGGGAGCAGCTCTCCCTGAGGCGGCTGATGACAGGTTTCCAGAAATCTTCCGGCACCTTGTAGGCCACGTCGCAGCGGAAGCCGTCCACTCCGCGGTCTATCCAGAACTGCATGCTCTTCTCCATCTCCCGGCGCATGTCGGAGTTGGCATAGTTGAGCTTTGCGATGTCGGTCCAGTCATATTCCACTATGGTGTTGCCGTTTTTGTCGCGCACATACCAGTCCGGGTCTTTTTCCGTGACCCACGGGTGGTCCGGGGCCGTGTGGTTGGCCACCCAGTCGAGAATCACCTTTAGCCCGAGTTCATGCGCTCTGTCGAGGAAGGCGTCGAAGTCCTGGAGCGTGCCGAACTCCGGGTTGATGTCGCAGTAGTCGCGTACAGCATAATATGAGCCGAGACTGCCCTTGCGGCCCTTCTCTCCGATAGGATACGGCGGCATCACCCATACGATGTCCACCCCGAGGTCTTTTATGGAGGCCAGATGTTCCGCCGCTGCGGCAAAGGTCCCCTCCGGAGTCATCTGACGGACGTTGAGTTCGTATACCGTCGCGTCCGCAGGGTAGGCGGAATCCGTCTCCTGGGCTTTCCTGTCCGTGCAGGAGAATGCGAGGACGGCTGTGGCGAGTAAAAGGAATATGCGTTTCATTGTCTTGGTGTTTATTGTCATTGCAGGAACAGGGCTGAGGAATATGCTCCGAGACTGAGTCTTTCCCCTTTGACGGAGGCGCTGCCGTTGGAGCCGATCATGTTGTCAAGTTTGTCTGAGGAGAAAGTGATATTGACAAGGCCCGGGCCGAAGTTGTGCACCACGAGGATGCGCTGCCCGTCGTATTCGCGGTACCATGCCGCAGCGGAAGGGTTTGCCGCGGCTGACGGGCAGTATTCGAAACTGCCTTTGGCCAGGGCTTTGTAGCGGTCACGGAGTTCTCCGAATTTGCGGTAGAGGGAGAGTACGGACCCGCTGTCCCGCTCCTGTTTCTCTACGGAGATTTCGCCGGTCAGCATGGATTTGTCAATCTTGCCCGTAAGCCTTGCGGATGCGAGTCCAGAGCCGTCCGAGGTCCACATGATCGGGGTGCGTACAAATTCGTCTCCGCCTGACTTGCTTCCCCAGTAGCCCAGCTCCTCGCCTTGATAGATGTACGGCTGTCCTCCGGCGGTCAGGAGCACCGCGCCGGCGAGCTTCATCTTGTCGCGGTCTCTGCCCAGATCGTTGCCGGCTCTGTCTTCGTCATGGTTGGAGAGCTTGGTGGCCTCGATGTAGTCGGGTCTGTATTTGGCGTATTGAGAGGTGAATCCCTGGATGTCAGCTACGAAAGAGCTGCCGCGGCCGCTGTTGACAGCATCACGCAGAGTCCACCAGAAACTGAATTCAAAAAAGGCGGGCAGGCCCTTGTAGTATGGTGCGACCTCTGATGCCGTGCTGAATTGCTCCCCGACCATGTAGAATTCGCCGCTGCCCCCGGCGGCCTTATAGGTTGCATTGCAGTGATCGTAAAATTTCTTGAGAAATGTCGGATTCTCGTCCGAGCCGGCATTGTGGTAGATGTGCTTGACAGCGTCCAGGCGGAATCCGTCCACGCCGAGCCTTATCCACTTGTCGGCGGACTCGCACACGGCCTTGAAGGGCCCGGATTCCTCGCAACTGGAGGCCGGGCCGTAATTGAGGTCGGCGAACCAGGCGGTCCAGAAGTGCGAGTGGTACATGGTGGAGCTCATGTCCGGCAGCAGGATGTCCTGACTGTCGCTGTTGGACAGCTGTAGCGGCTGACCCCAGACCATGTGGTTGTGGCCTGAAGGCGCTCCGTATTTGTGTGAACCCCATTCACTGGTGCTTGTCCTGACGAGAATGCCCCAGTCACTCGTCATTTCCAGAGACAGTGTGCAGGTGCTTTCATCTGAAGTGTAGAATTGAGCGAGCTTGCCGTCTCCATAATAGAGCCAGACGCCGCTGTCAGCCGAGCCTTCATTCTCTATGTTTTCCGTCTTTTCCACGGTCAGTTCTGACGGTTTGCGGTAGGAGTCCAGCTTCAGGGTGAATCTGAGTTTTTCCTGCTTGCCCCCGCTGATTGCAGGGAACCACTGCCCGGAGTCGTAGCCGGCGGCACCCTCTGTGGAGATCATGGCTATCTTCCCGTCCCTTATGTCTTCCTGCGGGCTGTCGGAGAATATGTACCAGTCCCGGTATCTGCTGTCCGGGCTGGACTTGGCGTCCAGGAACCACTGGTGGTCTCTGGACGTGTGGTTGAGCACGTAGTCTAAGTAGATCTTGATTCCTTTGGCGTGGGCCGCGTCCAGAAGGGATTTGAAGTCCTCCTCGCTTCCGAAATCAGGGTCGATGCTCGAGTAGTCGAGCACGTCATATCCGTGATAGGATGCCGCTTTGTGGATGGGCGAGAGCCACAGGGCCTGCACACCCATCTGCTTGAGGTAGTCAAGCCTCTGCTCTATGCCCTTGAAGTCTCCGCAGCCGTCAGAATCGCTGTCCGCAAAGGAGTAGACAAGAATCTGGTAGCTGATGCCGGACTCTCCGCTACTTTCGGGAATCTGCGGTGTGGGCGGTTCCACTGGAGCGGCGCCTTTCTTGTCGCAGCCCGCGAATACAAGAGAGAGCGCAAGCAGCAGAGCAAGGGAGAAACGGAATCTTATCATGGTGTAAAGATAATAAAATCAGATGCATCCGGGTTATCGGCCCGGACGCATCCGAAAAAAAAGGAAACTATTTGCTGTCGGCTGTAGGTTCTTCCTTGCCGAACATCTTCTCGTTGAACTCAAGGGTTCCCTTGTTGAGGTCGAGGTAGACGCGGTACTTGCCAGGGGCGAGCTTTATGTTGTCGCCTCCCTCCTTGCCGTCCACTCCCCAGTTGAGGGCCCAGTCAGAGTCGGCGCGGAGCTTGACTTCCTCGTCCTGGGTCGTCTCGAGGTCGGCCCAGAAGCGGACATAGTCCTTGTTGTAGTTCATCTCTATGTCCGGGGAACTTCCCCATCCGTTGATGGTGCCCACGATGCCTATGCTGTTGGCTCCCCACTCCTTGGTGAGCACGAGCGTCTTGCGGTCGAATGAGAACATGTAGAAGCGCTTGCTGTAGCAGACGATGTTCTTGGAGCCGCCACCGGAGACAAGCTGGATCGAGCCGGCTTCAGCCTCTTCGCCGCTGTCGGCCGAGCCCCAGTTGGTGGCATCGTCCCATGAGCCGGTTCCGGTGAACTTGATGCCCTCGGAGGCTTTGCTGCCGAAGTCGATCACTCCTGTGTATTTCACCCCGTCCTTGCTGTAGTTGTACAGGAACTGGCTCTTGTCATGCGACCAGTCGCAGTATGAGCCTTGTACCCAGATGTGCTCATAGGCATCCTTGTCGAGAACGTTCTGGTTGTAAGGCACGAACGCGGCAGAGACGATGTTGGAGTACGTCAGGGTCTTCTCGATGGCCGAATTCTTGTCGTTGGTCATGAAGCCTGAGAGCCTAAAGTAGAGGGTGAATGACTCTCCAGGCTGTCCCTCAAGGTTGAGGATGAGGCTGTTGAGCGCTGACTGTTTGATGGTGATCTTTCCGTCAGCTATGGTGGCCCCTACTTTTTCCTCCTTGTCAAAAGACTCGGATGAAGAGGCGTAGAGGGTGTAGGTGTCGGAGACGGACAGGCCGAAATCGGCCTTGCCGAATTCTATGGTCACGTCATCCCCGTCGGCGGAGAGGCTGATGCCGCTGACATTGCCCAGCGTCGGCGCGACGACCTTGTCCGGGTCGTATGTGGCAAGTTCTTCACTCTGCGTGCAGGATGCTGCGCAGAGACCGGCGAAAAGTGCCAAAGTGCTGTATATAAACTTTTTCATTGTATTCTAATATCCAGGGTTCTGTTTGAGGTTGCCGTTGGCGTTGACATCTCCCGCAGTGAGAGGGAAGAGGTTGAAGTGATCGTCTACCGCCTTGCCTTCCCTGACTCCGCCCTTGAACTCCCAAAGGTATTTGTCAGACGTGAAGAGGCCGAAACGGATGAGATCCTGACGGCGGAAGCCCTCGTAGTAGAGCTCGCGGGCGCGCTCATCGATGATGTTGTCAAGGGTGAGGGTGAGAGATCCCACTCCGGCTCTTGAGCGTACGGCGTTGAGGTATTCCTGTCCCAAAGCCTTGTCGGCGGCTCCGCGGGCTGCGCACTCGGCATACATCAGGTATGCGTCAGCGCTGCGGAATACAGGCCAGTCAGTGTCCACGAAGCCGGCGTTCTGGGCCGCGCTTCCGTCATGGTTGATGTTGAGGAACTTCATGGACTTCCAGCCGTTTGACCAGCTGTCAGACTCGCGGCGGAGAGCGTCGATGTACTGCTCGTACTGCGGGTCCTTGAAGAAGGTGGCGCGGGCGTCACCGTCCTCGAACTTGCTGGTGAACGCTCCTGTCAGTGAGAGTCCGCCCCATCCGGAGCTGATGCCGATGGCGGAAGCGTCCATAGGCTTCTTTGCGCCGGTGCTTGCGAAGATCAGGAAGTTGGTGCAGCCGTAGGAGCGGGTCAGGATGCCGTCCTGCTCGACGGCGAAGATGATCTCGTCACCACTATATGTGGTGTTGGCTGTCCAGAGGTGGTTGTCAGCGCAGAAGAGCTCCTGCCATGCGCTGTACTTGCCGCTGCTCGTGGTGTGCAGAGGGTATTCGCTGATGATCTGCTGGCATACTTTTGCGGCATCCTCATATCTCGGGGTTCCGGCCCATACCTCGGCGTTGAGGTAAAGTTTTGCGAGGATCATCTGCACGAGTCCCTTGTCGCAGCGGCCGTATTCGTTCTTGCCCGGCTCGGCGAGGTCGGTCCCGTTCAGCAGGTCAAGAGCTTCTGTCTCCATCCAGGCGAAAAGGTCCGGACGGGAGATCTGCTGAGGCCCGGTGGAGCCTACGGAGTCGTTCTCGGTGGAGAAAGGCACGTTGCCGAACATGTCGATGGCGTGGTAGTAGCTGAAGAGCCTGAGCGCACGAGCCTCGGCTATATACGCAGCCTTGAGGTCGTAGCCGCTGATCTCCGTGGCGTTGGAGCGGCGGATGAACTCGTTGCAGAGGCTTATCTGGAAGAAGATGCGGTAGTACATCGACAGCACGAACTCGTTGGAGGAGTTCCAGCTCAGGTTGTGGATGTCGAAAAGGTTGCCGTCGTTCCAGCAGCAGGTGGCCACATCGGTAGTGAGTTCCTGCATGTTGAACAGGGCTCTCATGTACTGGCCGTATCCGCCGTCCACGCCCTCGATGTCAGGGTCGCTGTCTGGACCGTCGGATGCTGAGCAGGAAAGTCCCTGGTAGCATTTTGAGAGCAGGGCCGTGAATGCGTCCTGGCTGTTGAGGACATCCTCCGGAAGGACGGTGTTGGGGTCGATCGGCGTGACGTTGAGGTCGCCGACGCAGGAGGAGGCGAGGCCTCCCGTCAGGCAGGCCGCAAGGGCCAGAGATATTATCTTTATCTTTTTCATTGTTTTCGATGATTAGAAGTTGAACTTGACACCAAGTATCCAGGTGCGAGGCCTCGGGTACATGTTGTTGTCAATGCCGGAGAAGATCTCCGGGTCGATGCCGTTGTAGCCGGTGAGGCAGGCGACGTTCTGCACTGTGGCGAAGACGTTGAAGCTCATCGGGACAGCCTTCCCCTGGTTGAGGCTGAAGCTGCGGCTCAGGGTGATGTTGTCGATCTTAAGGAATGAGGCGTCCTGCACATAGAGGTCGGAGAAGTACTGCGCGAAGCTGGCGAAGTTGTGCTTCTTTGCGGTGCTGTAGCGGTTGCTTACGAAGCCGTTGGTCCACAGGTCGGTGAGCAGGTCGCAGTCAGACTCGACGTTGTTGTAGACATAGTTGCCGACATTGGCGTGCGCGCTCATCGCGAGTGTCCACTCCTTCCATGAGAGGGAGGTGTTGAATCCGAATGTCCAGTCCGGAGCGGCCTTTTTGTAGCAGTACTTGTCGGCGGTGCTGATCTTGCCGTCCCCGTTGCGGTCCACGTATGCTCCTTCGATAGGGTTGCCGTCGGTGTCGTACACCTGCTGGTATACGAAGAAAGAGTTAGGGGCGTGCCCGGTCTGGTGCACCTGGATGGTGTTGCCGGTACCTCCGGAGATGCCGCCCGTGGTGATGCCGTAGTAGTCCGCACGCTCGTCATCGGTGGTGAGCTTGGTGATGACGGTCTTGTTGTAGGATGCGTTGAAGCCGAGAGTCCAGCTCCAGTCGCGTGTCTGGACAGGGATGGCGTTGATTTCGAACTCCAAACCCTTGTTGGTCAGGTTTCCGATGTTGGCGTCAAGATAGTTGGACAGGTTGGCCCCGGCAGCCACAGGAGTGCGGTTGAGCAGGTCCTTGGTGTCGCGCTTGTACAGATCGACGCTTCCGCTGATGCGGTCGGAGAGGAAGCCGTAGTCAACACCGACATTGTAGGTCGTGGTGGTCTCCCATTTCAGGTCGGCGTTGTATCCGAGCGGGGTGATAGGGATGATCATGGTCTGGCCGAAGTGGTACATCGACTGGTTGGTGTTGTACTTGTATGAGGCCAGGGTAGGGTAGTTGCCTGACTGGAGGTCCTGCTGTCCGGTCTGTCCATAGCTGAGGCGGAGCTTGAGGGCCGAGAGGATGTCGCTGTCGCGGACGAAGTCCTCTTTGCCGAAGTTGTAGCTGGCGGCCACGGAAGGGAAGAGGCCCCACTTGTTGTTGGAGAAACGTGAAGTGCCGTCGTTGCGGAGGGTCGCTGTGAGCAGGAGCCTTTCGTCCCAGCTGTAGTTGACCCTGCCGAAGAACGACACGAGGAAGTACTCCGTCTTGAAGGTGTTAGGGTTGCTCAGATAGTAGCTTGCGTCGCTCGGGAGAGTGCCGTCCGCCTTGTAGGCCACGTTGAAGGTCTCGTTGTAGAAGTGCTGCCATGAGTAACCTGCCATGGCGTTGAAGCTGTGCTTGCCCAGCTGCTTGTTGTACTGGGCGTAGAACTCGAGGGTCTTGTCGATCTTCTTCTGGCTGTAGTCGGAGTGCGAGCCGGAGCCTGACTGCTGCTTGGCGTGGAAAGACTGCTCCGAGCCGGGGGTGATGTCCACGGTGCCGTTGGATTTCGACCAGTCCAGGCCGAGGTTGAGGTTGAGCTGGAGGTCTTCGAGGCCGTGCACCTTATAGTTGAACTGCGCGTTGCCGATGAAGCGCTTGGCGTTGGAGATGTCCTTCTTGTCGTTGAGCAGTGCGACAGGGTTCTGTATGGCCATGGTGTTGGCATTGTCGATGGTAGGGGTGCCCTTGCCGTTGTTCCACCAGAACAGGCCGTTGAGCCCGTTCTCGCTGCTGTCGTAGACAGGCTGGGTCGGGTCCATCTTGACGGCGTTGCCGATGGCGTCCTGGTTTGCGAAGCGGTTGTCCATGTTCATCCCCTTGCCGTTGAGGTTGATGGTGAGGTGCTCGTCAAAGAGGGTCGGGGTGAGGTTGAGGGCGAGGGTCTCGCGTTTGAAGCTGGATGTCTTGAGGGTACCGTCCTGGTTGTGGTAGCCGAGCGATACGCGGAACGGCATGCTGAACAGCCGTGACCCACCCACTTTACCGGACAGGGCCACGTTGCCGTCAAGGCTCTTTCCGAGCTGGAAGATCTCTTTCTGCCAGTCGGTGTTCTCGCTTCCGAGCGCCTTGTAGGCTTCTCCCTGGTCGCCGAGGTACCACTTCATGAGTTCGCGCATCTCGTCCCCGTCAAGCACATCGACATATTTTGTGTTCTGGCTGACGGACATCGTGGCATCCGCGCTGACGTGCAGTCCCTTGGTCCTGGAGCCTTTCTTGGTCGTGATCATGATGACGCCGTTGGATGCTCTCGAACCGTAGATGGCGGTGGCGGAGGCGTCCTTGAGGACGGTGAAAGTCTCGATGTCGTTGGGGTTGATGGATGCGAGCGCATCGGACACGCCGCTGATGGCGGTCTCGGACAGAGGCAGGCCGTCCACTACGATGAGAGGGTTGTTGTTGGCCTTGAGGGATGAGCCGCCTCGGATGCGGATGGTGCTGCTGGAGCCCGGGGCACCATCACCTGCGGTCACTACCACGCCTGCGGTCTTGCCCTGGAGCATGTCGGCAGGGGATGTGATGACGCCCTTGTTGAGCTGATCGGCCTTGACAGCTGAAACGGAGCCGGTCATGTCGCTCTTGCGGACAGTGCCGTAGCCGATCACGACGACTTCGTCGATGAATTCGCTGTCTTCCTTAAGGACGATCCTGGCGGGAAGCTGGGAAGCCTTGAATGTGAGGGTAGTGTATCCGATGCAGCTGACCTCCACCGTGGCGGAGGCTGAGGATACTTTCAGGCTGAAATTGCCGTCCAGATCTGTGGTTGTGCCTGTGGAGGTGCCCGGTTCCATCACCGTGGCCCCCACGACCGGCCCTGCCTGGTCGGCAACTGTGCCCTTGACCTCGTATCCGCCGCTCTGGGCCGATACGTTGGCGGACATCACCGCGCTGATGGCGGCTGCCGCAAGGAGAGTTAGGATTCTTTTCATTTGATATTGAATGGTTAGTTACTAGAGTTGTGTTCTTTTACGAGGGCAGTGGCCGCGCATCCGCAGATGAGCAGCGCCCCTGCGATTATCAGCATGTTGGCCTGCACCCCGCCGACGAGTCTCAATATGCAGCCTCCCAGGGCGGCGGCCGCGATCTGCGGCAGGCAGATGGTGCAGTTGAAAAGGCCCAGATAGCTTCCGAGGTGTTCCCCGGAGAGCGAGTTGGTCAGCAGGGTGAACGGTATCGCGAGCATCGCGGCCCAGGCTGCCCCGATGAGCAGGTATGAGCCGAGGAGCAGGTACTGGTCATGGACGAACGCCACGGAGATGAACCCGGCTGCCCCGATGAGCAGGCTGACGGCGTAGGCGGTCTTGAGCGAGCGGAACCTCGGGATGACTATGGCCCAGATGATAGAACCAACAGCCTGTACGGCAAACGCCACCCCTATCCAGTTGCCGGCAGCCTGATAGCCCGGCGACGAAGGGTCGGTGCTGTCCCAGCAGTTGCGGGCCACGGCTCCGTTGGAGTAGGTCCACATGTACATGAACGCCGCCCAGCAGAAAAACTGCACCAGCCCCACGGTCCAGAATGTCTTCGGGGCATGGAGCAGCAGCTGCACGAGCCCTGTGCCGGACGCGTCCTGCTTCTGCGGGTCAATCCCGTGGAAACTGGCATACTCCGCTGGAGACATCTCCTTGACTTTCAAGAAAGTGAACAACACGCAGGCGATCAATATCAGCGCCCCGCAGTAGAAACTCCATATCACGGACGGCGGTATCTGCCCTTTCGGGGCCGTGTTGGCTATGCCTATCCAGGTGAAGAAAATAGGGAAGAGGTAGCCGACCAGACTGCCTGCGTTGCAGAGCAGGGACTGTATTGAATAGGCTTGAGCTTTCTGGGACTCGTCCACCATGTCGCCCACCATCATCTTGAACGGCTGCATCGCGACATTGATTGATGTATCAAGGAAAATCAGGGAGAACAGGCCGAACCACATCGCCCCGTTGAGCCCCAGGAACACACGGGCGGAGAAATCCAGATTCCCGGCATTGGGAAGCAGTGCCATCACCGCCACTGCCGTCACCGCCCCGGCGAGCAGGTACGGTTTGCGCCGTCCCATCCTGCACCATGTCCTGTCGGACCACTTTCCGATCAGCGGCTGGACGATCATGCCCATCAGCGGGGGCAGTATCCAGAAGAAGCTGAGCTGGTGCGGATCGGCTCCGAGGGTGGCGAAAATCCTGCTTATGTTGGCGCTCTGGAGAGCATAGGCTATCTGGACTCCGAAAAAACCGAAGCTCAGGTTCCACATCTGCCAGAAACTTAATTTACGCTGTTGCATTATAGTGTCATTATCATGTTGGTGAGCAAATAAACGAATAATTATATTTTCAAGAAAGACGGTGGAGACGAATTGCGCGGATTTCGGGATGAGCGGTTGTATTTTGAAGATTTATAGTTACCTTCACGGTGATTATTATGATTATTTCGAAAAACAGCTGGTTGATACACGTCTTTGCCGCCCTCCACGCATTGGTGTCATTTGTCTGCTACGCCACTGGCATTGCGGATGATCTGATGTTGACCCTGCTCACGATGTTCATGATCGTGATGCTGTGCCTGAGACGCAGGGTGAGCATGCCTTTCATGGCGATAGCCGTGATCCTCGTCAACATTGTGGGCTTCGGTGTCGGGATGGGGCTCGCCTCGCTGCTGTCTCTGATTTCTCTCCCTGTCACTGTGGTGCATCCTCTTTCCACGTTGATCTGTACTGAGATTCTGGGCTGGAGCACTGAACTGTGCGCCTCGCGCTTCGGATCCAGAGGTCCCGGTGCCGGCGACGGGCGCAACCTGCGCTGGCTTCTGTTTGCTTTCGTGCTTATTATAATTATCCGGCTCATACTGATGTTCGCCGTGTCCGGCTTCCAGGGGCCGCGCACTTTCATGATAGAGATCCTTCTCGATTATATATTCAGCTGCGTGATCATCGTATGGGTGGCCGAGTACGCCATCCGTTCCAGGGAGCAGGCCGAAAAGGAGGCGGAGAAAGCCAACCTTGCCCTGTTCCGCTACATGAAGCTCAAGCAGCAGGTCAATCCCCACTTTCTCTTCAACTCCCTCAATGTGCTGGACTGCCTGATACAGGAGCAGTCGCCCTCCGAGGCGAGCCGATACACCCACAAACTTGCCGAGATCTACCGGTATATGCTCAGGCACGAGGAGGAGACTCTGGTGAGCCTGAGGGAGGAGATGGTCTTCGTGGAGGACTATGTCGGGCTTCTCAAGGTCCGTTTCCCGGAAGGCTTTGTCCTGAAGGTGGATATTCCGGAGCGCTGCCTGTCGGGAAGGGTTGTACCGTGCAGTGTCCAGCTTCTTATCGAGAACGCGTTCAAACACAATGCCGTCAGTGTCCAGTCACCTCTGCGCATCTCGGTGGTGGCGGACGAGACCGCTGTGACGGTGACGAACAATATATGCCCCAAACTCTCCGGCGCTGATTCCACCGGCCTGGGGCTGAAGTATCTGCGCAGGCAGTATGAGGACATTTCCGGCAGGGCCGTCAAGGTCGAGTCGGAATCTGGACTATATTCGGTAAAACTCCCTTTGTTATGACAGTTCTGATAGTTGAAGACGAAGCCATGGCGCGCACCCGGCTTGCGCGTAAGATAGAGACCCTGTTCCCGGGGCTGAGCATCGTGGGCATGACGGACTCCGTGATGTCAACGCTGAGCTGGCTTGATGCCAATCCCTCGCCTGACATCATATTCATGGATGTGGAACTCTCTGACGGCAACTGTTTCGAGATATTCCGTCAGCGCAAAATATCCTCGCAGGTCATCATGACGACGGCTTATGATTCGTACGCCATCAAGGCTTTCGAGGCCGGGAGCATCGACTATCTGCTCAAGCCTTATGACAATTCCGCTTTGGAAAGGGCAGTCGGGAGATGCCGGGAGCGGGCGGCTTCTCCGGGGGCTGGCGACATAGACGCCCTGCTGTCCCGGCTTGGGTTAGGTGAGAAGAAGCAGTACCGCGAGCGCGTGATAGTCAAGATAGGGGAGAGGATCATTCCGGTGCGGATATCGGATGTGGCATGCTTTTTCTCCGAGGGCAAGTCCAATTGCCTGATGACTGCCGATGGCCGCAAGTATGTGATTGACATGACGATAGATTCTCTTGACGGGGAACTCGACCCGGAGATGTTTTTCCGGGTGTCCCGGGGCTGCATAGTCTCGCGCGGGGCTGTGAAAAGCGTCACCAGACTGGGAAATTCCCGTCTCGGGATATTCATGGAGCCTGCACCGCCTGTGGAGTTGACCGTCTCGCGTGCCAAGGTCGATGATTTCCTCTCCTGGCTGGAATAGTCACTTGATATAGGACAGGAATTCGCTGCGCACCCGGGCGCTTGTCCGGAATGCTCCGGTCAGACAGGTGGTGGTCATCACGCCGCTCTTGCGCGAGCCGCGCCCCTCCTTGCACAGATGCCGTCCTTTCATCATCAGGGCCATCCCTCGTGGCGGGTTCTCATCTCCGAGGGCCTTGGTGAGCATGTCCACGACATCGTGTACGAGCCTCTCCTGCACCTGTAGGCGGGAGGAGCAATAGTCCACTGCGCGGCCTATCTTGGAGAGTCCCAGGATGCGTCCCTTGGGGTTGGGAAGATAGGCGAACCAGTATTCTCCGAAAAAACTGCGGCAGTGGTGCTCGCATACAGAGTAGAAAGTGCCGCTGTCCACCACCATGTCATCGTATATGATGCCGTCCTGACCGTTGGGAAAAGTCGTGATGAGCGGAGCCTCTGCCGGGTCGTAGCCCCTGAAAATCTCCTTGAACATCCGGAGCATCCTGTCTGGAGTGCCCTGCAGACCGACCCTGTCCGGGTCTTCTCCTATATATTCCAGCAGTTCACGGATGTCCTGCCGGGCCTGTTCTTCTGTGATCATTGACCGTCTTGGATAATAACGGCCCAAAATTCGGCATAAAAATCAAGATTGTCAACCGGGCGCTGTGGGAAACGCTTGTTTTGGCAGGCATGTCCCGGTACAGAATCGGGCAGGGGCGGGCCGGAATTGGTGCATCTGTAAAATATTATAATATTTTTCGAATCAATTTCAAAAATAATATAATAATTTGCGATTTTGTGGGATTTTCGGTATCTTGGCCTCACGAAGAATCGACATAGCATGATAAAAAGAACTATTGAGCCCGAAATCACAGACGAACTGGGCAAAGGGAAAGCCATAATCATACTTGGAGCGCGCCAAGTCGGGAAAACGACGCTCTTGAATGATTTGTTCAAAGACAGAGAACAAGTCCTTTTTCTCAATGGAGATGAGGCGGATGTGCAGGCTCTTTTCGAAAAATCATCATCCACCGGATTGAGGGCTGTCATAGGTGACAAGAAAACAATCATAATCGATGAAGCTCAGCGAATTACGGATATTGGCCTGAAGTTGAAACTCATCATAGACAATATTCCGGGTGTTCAGGTCATTGCGACCGGGAGCTCATCGTTCGAGCTTGCCAACAAAATCAACGAACCGCTGACCGGAAGGAAATGGGAACACAAAATGTTTCCGCTGTCTTTCAGTGAACTGGTCGGGTACAATGGATTGTTGGAAGAAAAAAGATTGCTCTCTCATCGTCTGGTTTATGGGTCATACCCGGATGTTGTCATGAATGCAGGACATGAAAAAAAGATTCTCAGAGAACTGTCAGAAGACTATCTTTATAAGGACATCCTTGCATTCGACAAGATAAAAAAGTCTGACAAACTTGTGAAATTGCTGCGAGCCCTGGCCTTTCAGGCCGGCTCGCAAGTCTCCTACAATGAGATAGGACAGATTTGTGGACTGTCAAGCGGAACCGTTGAGAATTATATTGATATTCTGGAGAAATGCTACATTGTTTTCCGTCTTGGCTCTTTCAGCCGGAATCTCCGGAACGAACTGAAGTCTTCCCGCAAGGTGTACTTCTACGATAACGGCATACGCAACGCAATAATAGCCAATTTCAATCCGGTGGAGTTGAGGGACGATACCGGGGCGCTGTGGGAAAACTACATCATGTCGGAAAGGGTCAAGGCCAACAGCTACGGCGGAAGGTTTTGCAATGGCTGGTTCTGGAGAACGGCCCAGCAGCAGGAAGTTGATTACCTTGAGGAGGAGGATGGGAAACTGTCGGCCTTTGAGTTCAAATTCAATCCGAAAAGGACGGCCCGCGCCCCGTTGACATTCACAAGATCGTATCCGGAAGCGACGTTCAAAGTCATAAGCCCTGACAATCTCGAAGAGTTTCTATTGTAGATGTATCACTTTTGTGTTGAGCCTCAGCCACTTTCGCTTCATGCGCATTCGGTGCGGGAAAAGGCCGTTTCCCGTACAAAACGGCCCACAAAGCAACTTTGGTACGGGAAAGGCGGGGTCTGCTGTACGGAGCGAATGTCCTCCCCTCAAGAAGGTCTCAAACTATCGGTCATGGGCTGTCGCGGAATTTCAGTGTAACAGGTGGATGCGCGTGAGCCATTGAAGCGCATCGCAGGTGGGAGCGGATTCCGGCATTTAGGCTCACACCTGAACGGGGCACATGCCCTGCGAGCCTCTCTGTGGCATATTGCTTCGACAGGTAGGAGCCCTTTTGGGCAAATCCGCTCCCACCTGCTCTCCGGTACAGAATCTGGTCTTCTGCTGTACGGGACACGTTTCTGAAGCGGTTCCGTACAAGAAGCGGGGTCTTTTCTGTACGCGGGGTTTGCGATAATCTCAAAAAGGTGAAAATAGCCGTGAAAAGGCAGTGTAAGAAGCCGTCACAGGCGGCTGCGCTCCTCGGTGTTGGATGCACGTGCCGGGCGCTGACGCTGCCGCGTCCCGAAACTCCAGCTCAGGCTTATCATGAGGCTGCGGCTGTCGTAGTGGTTGTCGTACTCCAGTTTGACACCGTCACTCACATAGGAGTATCTCGGCTCCGCCGTCCCCAACAAGTCCGTGAGTTCAGCCGATATGCCTAGTCCGGTCTTGCGGTGATAGTATTCCAGCTTCAGATCAAGTCCGAACGCATGCTCCCTCCGGCGGTAGTCACTCACGCTCGGAAGGTAGTCCACAGCGCTTATGCTGGCCTGAAGGCCATCGAGGATGTTGAAATTCTGCTGCAGCCATAAAGATCCGCAGAATCCGGACACATCCTGGAATCTCTCCACCCGCGACAAATATCTGTCATACGAGACATCTCCCTGGAAGACAATGGAATACCATTTGGCCGGGTTGGCAATGGCGTACAGGTTGATGCCGAAGCTGTGCACATCGAGGTAGTTGTCAGCATATTCTATTATCTTGTCGGTATCGGACTTGTCAAGATTGACCAGACTGCCTATTTTCCCCGTGTTCCCGTTGTAATAGCCCCTGACCATCAGGAAGTCCCCGTACATGTAACTCAAGTCCACGAGATTGTAGAACGACGGGGACAGATCCGGGTTGCCGGAGGTGTAGCTGTATTTGGTCTGATATTTCTTGAAGGGGTTCAGATAGCGGTAAGCCGGCCTGCCTATGCGACGCGAATATTGCAGGGAAAGGCTGTGGCTGTCGTCTTTGCCGAAGCGGTACATGGCACTCGCCGACGGGAACAGGTTCGCGTACCTGCGCCTGTATGTTTCCGGCATCTCGCTGTTGGCGTTTTCCGTACCGGAGAACTCCGCCCTGAGACCGGCCGAGAGCTGCACATGTCTCCAATATTTCTCGCCCTGAAGATATACTGCGCCTATATTCTCGGTGTAGTCGAACCTGTTGGACTGCTCGACCGTCCCGGTATATTTGTCGTCCGAGCCCGTCTTGATGTGCGACAGCTTGCCCCCTGCCGTGACAGGAATCCCCCATAGGTCTAACTGCAGGTCTGCGGAGGCGGTCAATATGTCATAGCGCGTTTTGCCTGCCGTCTCATAGTGCTCTTCTGGTGAATCCCCGTCCTCATGTTCCATGACGGAGATGAAGTCCCTTGTGTTTTCGTCCTGACGGCGGAGATAATTGGCCTTGAATGACAGGGAGGCATATTCAGAGAATTCGTGGTCGAGGTACAGGCCCGAATTGAATTGGCCGCGACGACTCCGGTAGATGCCGTCAGACACCAGACAGGAGTCGAGCCTGGTGCTGCAGTACTCTGCCCGGTTCTCGATATCTTTCGTCTCACTCCTGTCCACAAGCGGGGCTGCCAATGTCAAGGTCAGCCAAGTCCTTTCGCCTGCCTTATAACGCATCGTCAGATCCAAGTCGGCCCCGAGTGACGATACGGCGCGGGGGTTGTATGTTGACACCGTGGTGGCAGGGTAAAACGCTTTCGAGTCTGTCACGTTCTTGCTTTTCAGATCGTCATACGACAGACGCCCGTCTATTTGGAAACGTCCCGTTCCGTAGCTCAGGTAGGCCGAACCCATGTATGAAGAATATGAATTTAAGCCATAACTGGCATTAAGCATCCCGAACCAGCCGTCCCTATGGGAGGTTGTGATGCGGACCACGGCTATGTTGCCTTCTGCGTCCTGCCCGGATGAGGGCATGGACATGACCGTGATTTTCTTGAGTTTGCCGGCAGGCATGCTGCTCAAGTACGACACAAGCTCCGCCCCGCTGTAGACCAGTTGACGGTTGTCTATATAGACAAGCACCTTGTCGCGCCCGGCCATGCTGATGCCGGAATTGGAGACGGTCAGGGACGGGGCCAGTTTCAGCATGTCCGCAGCATTCTTCCCGTCCTTTTCTATTCCGTCCAAGGAAACCACCAGACGGTCGGACCTGAGATTGACAGTCTTCCTCCTGGCAGATACGGTCACGGAGTCTATCTGCTCACTCACGGTCGTGGAATCGTAGGGCTGCACCTCTTGCGCAGCAGCGCCCATGGCCACAAGGGCGATGGACAGACAAAAGATGAGTTTTTTCATTGTGTCGGGATTAAGAAGTTGTTTTCCGTGCCACCCGCCACCCCGTGGACCATGCGGCCTGCAGGTTGAATCCCCCGGTGACGGCATCGACATCAAGGACTTCACCTGCAAAATACAAGCCCGGATAAAGCTTGCTCTGTTGGGTCTGAAGATCTATCCCGGACAGGGCCACGCCCCCGCAGGTGACGAACTCTTCCTTGAACCGGGCTCTTCCGTCTATCCTGTATTCATCAGCCGTGAGCCTGCCAATCAGGCGGTTGAGCCCCTTCGAGCCGAGCTCCGCCCAACGGAGATCATCCCTCAGCCCGCAGCGGCGTAAAAGATGTTTCCACAGCCGCTCCGGGATTCCCTCCGGCGGCGTGTTGGCGATGAACTTATTGGGGGACGCGGTTGCAAGCCCGGCGAGAGTTGCACGTGCCTGAGTTTCACTGATGCCGAGCCAATTCACGACAAGTCCGGCCTTGTATTCCCTCTCCGCGAGGTACCGTGCCGCATAAGAGGAGAGCCGCAGTGTCGCCGGGCCGCTGACACCCCAATCCGTAATCAGAAATATGCCTTCCGAGCGGAAAGAAGTGCCGGCAATGGCAAGCGAAACCCTTGGTGCGACCGTCCCCATAAGGGCGCGCAGCCCGTCATCCGCAATCTTGAATGTATACAGAGACGGCACTGTCGGAACGATCTCAATCCCTTGAGGCAGAATCTTTTCCAAGGACAGAGCAGAGCACCCTCCGATGGTGAAAACAATTTTGTTGGCCTCGACCATGGCCCCATCGGAAAATTCGATGCAAAAACCACCTTCGGGGTCATTTTCGTGGGATGGCGGAGAGATGGCGATAACTTTTTTGTTACACTCAAGTCCGATACCCAAACGATGGATTAAACCCTCCAAGACACGCACTATCTGCATCGCATCCTGGCTCTGCGGGAACACGCATCCGTCTTCCTGCACCACCAGCTTGACGCCCTCCCTTTCAAACCAGCGCATCGTATCCTTCGGACTGAACTCCTTGAGCGCCCGCTTCATCAGCCTCTCCCCTCTGGGGTAGACCTCAGAAAGGTTGCGCACCCCGGCGAAACTGTTCGTGAGATTACACCTTCCCCCTCCGGTGAGGGCGAGTTTGGCCATGGGAACCCTGCCGGCCTCGAACAGGGAGACCGACAGCCCGGAGTGCAAGCGCTTCAGCTCTATGGCGCAGAAGCATCCTGCCGCCCCGGCCCCGATCACCGCTATGTCTGTCTTTGTCTTAATCACCATGCAAAGTTGGGTACATAGTGCAACTTTTGCAAAAAATTAAAATATTTTTTAGATGCCCTGATTTATGCCGCCCCGTGCCCGATTCTGTACCGGAGAATAGGTGGGAGCGGATTCTCCGAAAAAGGCTCCTACTTGCCAAAGCGACCTGCCTCAGGGAGGCTCGCAGGGCATGTGCCCCGTTCAGGTGGGAGCATAAATGCCGAAATCCGCTCCCACCTGCGATGTGCTCAAACCGGTTGCCATGGCCAGTCCGTCTCTATCCCGCCGGCCCGCCCCGGTGGCAGGTTGCGAATAAAATTAAATTTGTATATTTGCAGCGTTGTACTACTTTATTAAATCTAAGCCAGATGAAGAAAATACTGAATGAGATTTGTGCCAAGTACACAGTCCCTCAAGAAGTTAAAGCTCTAGGAATCTATCCGTACTACCGCCCGATATCTTCAGGTCAGGATCCGGTCGTCACCATGGCCGATGGCAAGAAAGTCCTGATGTTCGGCTCCAATTCATACCTCGGACTCTCAGACGATCCACGTCTCAAGGAAGCCGCCATCGCGGCGATACGCAAATACGGCACCAGCTGCTCCGGCAGCCGTTTCCTCAACGGAACACTCGACATCCACGAGGAGCTTGAAGCCAAGCTCGCCAAGTTTGTCGGCAAGGACGAGGCCGTCACCTATAGCACCGGTTTTCAGGTCAACCTCGGGGTGGTCAGCTGCCTTGGAGTCAAGGGCGGATACGTTTTCCTCGATGCTCTTGACCATGCCTGCATCATCGACGGCAGCCGCCTGAGCTTCTCGGAAGTCCGCAAGTTCCCGCACAACGACATGGCCGTCCTCGAGAAAAAGCTTGCCCTCACCCCTCCGGACGCGCTCAAACTCATCGTCGTGGACGGAGTCTACTCCATGGAGGGAGACATCGCCCCGCTTCCGCAGATCGTGGAACTCTGCAAGAAATACAACGCCTCCGTGATGGTGGACGATGCCCACGGACTCGGAGTGATCGGGGAGAACGGCTCCGGTACCGCGAGCCACTACGGCCTCACAGCCGAGACTGACCTTATAATGGGCACATTCTCAAAGAGTTTCGGCTCGCTGGGAGGATTCATCGCCGGCGACAAGGAAGTGCTTAACTACCTCAAGCACAACTCCCGCTCCCTGATCTTCAGCGCATCCATGACCCCGGCAGCAGTGGCGGCAGCATCCAAGGCCCTCGAAATCATGATCAACGAGCCGGAGAGGCGCGAACACCTCTGGAAGGTGACCCACCACGCGCAGAAAGCGTTCAAGGACAACGGCTTCGATACGGGCCACACCCAGTCCCCGATCATACCTCTCTTCGTGCGCGACACCATCAAGGCTATGAAGATCGTACGTATGGCCTATGAGCAGGGCGTGTTCATCACCCCGGTCATCGCACCGGCTGTACCGGAGAGCGATGTGCTCATCCGCTTTGCGCTCATGGCCACGCACACCACCGAGCAGGTGGACGAAGCTGTGGAGAAGCTTACCAAGATCTTCAAGGAACTCGGAGTCATAGAATAACATCCCGGCCATGGTCATCCTTATCACAGGCATCAGCTCCGGCTTCGGCAAGGCGATGGCCGAGCGGCTCACATCCGACGGGCACAAGGTCTACGGCACGCACAGACGTGATGTGCCGCAGATTCCAGGTGTCACCTACATAAAGGCGGACGCCTCCGATGACGCACAGGTGGAGGCTGCGGTCTCCCGGGTCGTGGAGGCCGAGGGCAGAATCGACGTGTTCATCAACAACGCCGGCATGGGAGTCGGCGGTCCGCTGGAGTTCAGCTCCCTTGACGATGCCCGCAAACAGATGGATGTCAACTGGATGGGGATGGTGCGTTTCCTGCATTCCGTGATCCCTGTGATGCGCAGGCAGAGAGAAGGCAAGATCATCTGCATCAGTTCGATAGGTGGGCTTATCGGTCTTCCTTATCAAGGGCTGTACTCGGCTTCCAAGTTTGCGATAGAAGGCTATTGCCAGGCTTTGAGACTCGAAGTAAAGGAGTTCGGAATCAAGGTGGTGGTCATCGAGCCGGGGGACTTCTCCACCGGCTTTACCGCGACCCGCAGCACGGTCGCCAATCCCGAGGCATTCGAGGTCTACAAGTCCTACGCCAAGTCCATGGCCAGCATAGAGCACGACGAGACATCCGGACTCAAGCCCGATGTGCTCGCGGCGAAAATATCAGAGATAGTCCGCAAGAAGAACCCAAAATACAACTATATCGTGGCCACTTTCCTGCAGAGACTCTCCGTCTTTGCCAAGACCATCCTGCCGCCACGGATGTTCGCCTGGGTTCTGTCATTGTACTACAAGCTTTAAGACTCATTTTCTCCGGTACAGAATAAGGCCTCTTATTGTACCGGACATGTTGCCGGAACGGCCCCGTACAGAAAACGGGGCCTTTTCTGTACGCGGCACAGATTCACGTGAGGTCGGCGATTACTTTAATATGGGATAATTTTATATCTTTGCTCTTTTGGAATATAATACAAAACGCTATATGTACAGAAGCAACACCTGCGGTGAGCTTAGGCTCTCCGACAAAGGCAAGAAAGTCACCCTGGCAGGCTGGGTGCAGAAGACCCGCAAACTGGGCGGAATGACATTTATCGACCTGCGTGACCGCTACGGCATTACGCAGCTTGTAGTGGAGACTGATGCCGATCCGGCTCTGGTGGAGGCCGCCGCCGGCCTTGGCCGCGAATATGTGATACAGGCCATGGGCGAAGTGGTGGAGCGTGCCAGCAAGAACCCGAAGATGCCCACCGGCGACATAGAGATCCGCCTGGAGAGCATCAACGTGCTCAACAAGTCCGTGACCCCGCCGTTCACCATCGAGGAGAACAGCGACGGAGGCGAGGACCTGCGGGCCAAGTACCGTTATCTTGACCTGCGCCGTCCTCCTCTCCAGCGGGCACTTGCGCTTCGCCACCGCCTCGCCCAGGAGATCCGCACCTACCTCGATGAGCAGGGATTCATGGAGATAGAGACTCCTTATCTTATCAAATCCACCCCGGAGGGGGCCCGCGACTTCGTGGTGCCGTCCCGTATGAACCCGGGCACTTTCTACGCCCTCCCGCAGTCCCCCCAGACATTCAAGCAGCTCCTCATGGTGGCCGGGTACGACCGCTACTTCCAGATTGTGAGATGTTTCCGCGACGAGGATCTGCGTGCTGACCGTCAGCCGGAGTTCACCCAGATAGACTGCGAGATGAGCTTCGTGGAGCAGGAGGATGTGCTGAACACATTCGAGGGGATGATGCGCCGCATGTTCAAGAACGCCCTCGGCGTGGACATCCCGGATCCGCTTCCTCGCATGAGGTGGTACGATGCCATGGACAACTACGGCTCCGACAAGCCGGATGTCCGCTTCGGAATGAAGATTCACGACATCACACCGCTGGTAAAGAATCAGGGATTCAGCGTGTTCGACTCATCTGAATACATCGGCGCCATCGCCGCAGAAGGCTGCGCCGAATACACCCGCAAGCAGCTTGACGAGCTTACCGAGTGGGTGAAGCGCCCGCAGGTCGGCGCAAAAGGACTTGTGTACATCAAGGTCAACTCCGACGGCAGCATCAAGTCATCCGTGGACAAGTTCTTCTCCCCGGAGAAACTTCATGAGGTGGTTCAGGCCTGCGAGGCGAAGCCGGGCGATCTCATCCTCGTGCTCTGCGGAGCCAAACGCAAGACCCAGACCCAGCTTGGAGTGCTGCGAATCGAGATGGGGAACCGTCTCGGCCTGAGGGACCCGAAGGTGTTCGCACCGCTCTGGATAGTGGACTTCCCGCTTCTCGAATGGAGCGAGGAAGACGGACGCTTCTACGCCATGCACCACCCGTTCACCGCGCCGAAGCCGGAGCATGAGCAGTGGTTCTATTCTGACAAGAAAGAGGATCTTGAGAGGGTTTGCGCCAACGCATACGATTTCGTGCTCAACGGCACCGAACTCGGCGGCGGCTCCATCCGTATCCACGACGCCAAGTTGCAGAGCAGGATGTTCGATGTGCTGGGCATAAGCCGCGAGGACGCCGAGTACAAGTTCGGCTTCATCATCAACGCCTTCAAGTTCGGAGCCCCTCCTCACGGGGGACTTGCCTTCGGCTTCGACCGCGTCTGCGCACTCTTCGGCGGGCAGGAGACCATTCGTGACTACATCGCCTTCCCTAAGAACAACCAGGGCCGCGACGTGATGATCGACTCCCCATCCAAGATCGATCAGAGCCAGATGGATGAACTTTACCTCAAATCAACATACGGGCAGCAGTGAGAATCAAGCTCAACTATGATCTGAGTGCGCTCAACACCTTCAGGATGAAGGTGTCATGCGCGTGCTTCGTGGAATACGAAAGTGTCAAGGAACTCGAGGGTCTCAATTTCGAGAAGCTCCCCAAGCCGTTTCTGCACATCGGGGAGGGAAGCAACCTGCTTTTCACGGGAGATTTCCCCGGGACGGTGCTGCACTCCAACATCGAGTACATCAAATACGTGGATGTCGGGTTCGACGACGTGCCGGTGATGGTTGGTGCTGGGGTCAACTTTGACTCTTTCGTGGCCGAGACCTGCCGTCACGGGCTATGGGGGGCGGAGAACCTCTCCCTCATCCCGGGTGAAGCCGGTGCCGCCGCCGTGCAGAACATCGGGGCCTACGGGGTCGAGGTCAAGGACATAATATCCGGGGTGGTATGTTACGACCTGCAGGAAAAGAAAAAAGTCAAGTTCAGTGCCTCCGAGTGCCGATATGCCTACAGGATGTCGATGTTCAAGGAGCCGGAAAAAAAAGGCCGCTACATCGTCACCAGCGTGCTCTTCAGGCTCAGCCGCATCCCACGTCCGAGGCTGGAGTACAAGGGCCTTACCGAAGCACTTGAAGGCAAGACCCCTCAATCTCCTGTGGAAGTGCGCGAGGCCGTGATCAAACTGCGCCGCGCCAAGCTTCCGGATCCGGAAGAGATCGGCAATGCCGGAAGTTTCTTCAAGAACCCTGTCGTGAGCGCTGAAGAGTTCAGACGCATTTCCACTGACGGCAGCGCCCCGCATTATGACCTTCCGGACGGCAGCGTGAAGATTCCAGCCGCCTGGTTGATAGACAGTTGCGGACTGAAAGGCGCTTCGCAAGGAGGTGCTGCCATATATGAGAAACAGCCGCTTGTGATTGTAAACAGCACGGGGGAGGCGACCCCGTCCGATGTGCTCGCCCTTGAAAAGAGGGTGCGGGACAGCGTCCGTGAGCGCTTCGCGGTCGAACTGATCCCGGAGGTGGAGCATATATGAGCTCGTTCGTCATAGAGGGCGGACACGCATTGAGCGGGGCCATCGAGCCGCAGGGCGCAAAAAACGAGGCCCTGGAGGTGATCAGCGCCACCCTGCTCACGCCGGAGCCGGTCACGATTTCCAATGTCCCTGAGATATTGGATGTGCAGAACCTGATCGCGCTTCTCGAGAGCATGGGTGTCTGCGTGGAGCGCCTCGGCAAAGGGGAGTACCGATTTACCGCCGGCCACGTCAACGAATTCTACATCCGGAGTGCGGATTTTGTGCGCAGCTGCGCACAGCTTCGCGGCTCGGTGATGGTCGTCGGCCCGATATTGTCCCGTTTCGGCCAGGCGTATTTCCCGAAACCCGGAGGAGACAAGATAGGCCGCCGCCGTGTGGACACGCACATTGACGGATTTATGAAACTCGGGGCCAAGTGTGCATACGACACGGACAAGAGTGCCTATTTCCTGTCCTGCGGACGGAATATGCAAGGCTGCTACATGCTGCTTGACGAGGCCTCGGTCACCGGTACTGCCAATATAGTCATGGCCGCAACTCTCGCCAAGGGGGTCACCACCATCTATAATGCCGCCTGCGAACCTTATATACAGCAGCTGTGCCGGATGCTGGTGAGGATGGGCGCGAGGATTGAGGGGATAGGCTCCAACCTGCTCACCATCACCGGAGTAGAGTCTCTCCACGGGACGGAGCACCGCATACTTCCGGATATGATTGAGGTCGGCTCGTTCATCGGCATGGCCGCCATAACCCGGAGCGAACTCACCATAAGCAACGTCTCCTGGGAGAATCTGGGCATCATTCCGGAGTGTTTCCGGCGGCTTGGGGTCAAGCTTGAACAGCGGGGTGATGATATCTATGTCCCTGCCCAGGAGAGCTATGAGATAGAGTCGTTCATAGACGGGTCCATCATGACCATCGCCGACGCCCCGTGGCCCGGGCTCACCCCGGATCTGCTCAGTGTGATGCTCGTGGTGGCCACCCAGTGTAAGGGGAGTGTGCTGATACATCAGAAGATGTTCGAGAGCAGGCTGTTCTTTGTGGACAAGCTCATCGACATGGGGGCGCAGATCATACTCTGCGACCCGCACCGGGCTGTGGTCATAGGACACGATCACAAGATAAGCCTCAAAGCCGGCCGTATGACTTCCCCTGACATCAGGGCCGGTATCGCCATGCTTCTCGCGGCCATGTCTGCAAACGGGACATCGCGCATAGACAATATAGAGCAGATAGACAGGGGTTACGAAGATATAGAGGGGCGGCTCAACGCCCTTGGAGCCAAGATAGAGAGAGTGTGATGCGTGTATTAAAATTCGGAGGAAGTTCAGTCGCAGATGCGACACGGATCTCATCAGTCATGGACATCGTGGTTGAAGAGCTTCGCAGCGACAGGGTGGTTCTGGTGTGCTCTGCTGTGAGCGGATGTACAGATGCCCTGCTCAAGATCGGCTCGCTGCCGGAAGGGGAGGAGCGGGAGGCCCAGGTCGAGGCTCTCCGCCTGCGTCATCAGGCTATAGTGACAAGGCTCTTCACCGGAGAGGAGCGGCGTGCTGTAAGCGCTGAGGTGGATGTGCTTTTCGGGGAACTCCAGAATGCGGTCCCTCAGGACTGCGTCACTTTCGGAGAACTTTTCTCTACAGTCATCATCGCCCGCAAGTTCACCTGCGACTCTGTCAGCACTTGTTGGCTTGACTCGCGTCGCCTCATCAGGACCTGCTGCGGAGAGGTGGATCTGGACCGCAGTTATGATGCCATACGCGGTGCTGTCGATGAGTGCCCCGATGTGAGGCTCTTTGTTGCCCCGGGATTCATCGCTTCAGACGAGGACGGCCATGTGACCACCCTTGGGCGTGGCGGATCAGACTACAGTGCAGCTCTTTATGCTGCGGCCCTTGATGCCGGAGCCCTTGAGATCTGGACAGATGTGCCGGGCATCATGACGGCCAACCCGAGGGTCGTCCCGTCTGCCGTGACGATTCCCGAGATTTCATACCGTGCAGCCCTTGAGCTTGCCGAAAACGGGGCGAAGGTCCTGTATGCGCCCACCGTGCTTCCTGCCATGTCTGCCGGTATCGCAATCAATATAAAGGACACCTTCGATCCGGGCAACCCGGGGACGGTGGTCCGGGATATCCGTCAGGGAAGACCGGAGTCATGGATGGGCGTGACCAGTCTTGATAGGCCGCAGGACGTCATCTCGAGAATATGCCTTGTCGGAGAGGGGGTAGTGAGCCGCAAGTCCGCTTCCGGCAGGATATTCTCGGCTCTTTCGGAAGCCGGCATCAAGCCGCTTTCGGAGGTAGACGGAGAAGCTTCGGTATTCTTTGTGGATGTGAGGCTTATCGTGGCCAGGGAGGCCGTGGCGGCCATACACAGGGAGTTTTTCGAGGAGCGCAGCATCACTGAGGTCAACGTCTTCATAGCCGGCTACGGGGCGGTGGGCAAGGCTCTTGTGAGGCTGATTGCCGCCAGCCGGGAGAGAGTTGAGGCCCGTCTTGGCAGGACAATCAGGGTTGCAGGTGTCTCGGACAGCCGCAACTATATGATTGATATGCGCGGTCTCGGAGAGGAGGCCATCAGCTCACGGCTCCGCGATTCCGACAGCGCCGAGGACGGGGCTTTCATCACGGCTGTCTGCCAGGCTGCTCCGCGCAAGTCGGTGTTCATCGACTGCACAGATGACGACAGCCTTTACCTCAGATACGGGGAACTGTTCCGCAGCGGTCTGGGAGTCGTGACTTCCAACCGCCGCTCTCTGGCAGTCCCTTATGTGCAGTATGCAGCCCTGAAAGCCGCAGCGCGGGAAAACGGCACGTTCTTCCGCTACGACACCACAGTCGGCACGTCCCTGCCTATCCTTGAGTCCATAGCCAGCGGCGCCAATTGCAGCGACGGCATCGAGTCCATAGAGGCGGTAGTCTCATGCACACTAAACTATGTGCTCACCACCCATGAGCGCCCCGAGTGCGAAGAGAGCCTTGCCGCCCTTCTTCGCAGGGCGCAGAAAGAGAGGCTTTCGGAGACTGACCCGCGTACCGACCTCGGGGGCAGGGATGTGCTGCGCAAACTGCTTATCCTCGCCAGAGAGGCCGGGGTGCCGCTCGAAGAGGGCGATGTGCAGATAACGCCGATGCTGGGCCAGGAATTTTTCGATTGTCCGATTGAGGAGTTTTATTCCAGATTGGAGGCTCTGGAGCCGAAGATACAGATAAGGGAAAAGCAGCTTGCCGCCGAAGGCAAGAGGCAGCGTTTTGTCGCCATGATGCGCCGTGACCCGTCTGCACGTCTCGGATATAGGGCAGAGATCAAGATGGTCGATGTCGGAGCAGACAGCCCGTTCTACTGGCTCAGCGGGACGGAGAATGTGACCATCATAAAAAGTGAATATTCGGCACCTCTTGTCATCAGGGGTGCGGGCGAAGGTGTCAGACTTGCCGCTTCCGGTATAATCAGGGACGTGCTGCTATGATGACAGAACTTTTCAGCCAGATGCTTTCCATCGATTCCACCTCCGGGCGGGAGAGGGACTTCGCGCTCTGGCTGGAAAAGAGTTTGGACGCGCCGCGAAAGACACTCCATGAGGTCGGCGACGGCACACTCAACCTCCTGCTCGGCTGGGGCGAGCCGGAGATAGTATTCTGCACCCACATGGATACCGTCCCCCCATATATCGCCCCCGTCTTTGACGGAGGTATTGTTCGGGGACGTGGGAGCTGCGATGCCAAGGGGCAGATTTTCTCGATGTATTCGGCCTGCCGCGCTCTTGCGGCCAGCGGTCATGACGGCTTTGCACTGCTCTTGCTCAGCGGGGAAGAGACCGGTTCTTTCGGGGCGAAGGCTTTCTCCCGTACCGGGTTTACAGCCCCGTATCTTGTGATAGGCGAGCCAACGGACAACTGCATGGTCAGCGCCTCCAAGGGCACCAAATCGTTTGACCTGCACTTTACGGGGAAAGCCTGCCACTCGGGTTATCCGCAGTATGGACGCAGCGCGGTGGACATGTTTGTGGATTTCATGGATGAGTTGCGTGCCGAGGATTTCGGAGATGACGCGCTTCTCGGGGGGACAACCTTCAACGTCGGCCTGCTCCGGAGCGACAATCCCCAGAACATACTCAGCCCATCTCTTGACTGCCGTCTGTATTTCCGGACAACTTTTGCCTCTGATGCCAAGGTGTGCTCATATATGGATGGCCTTGCCTGTCCGGATGTTGAGGTGCGCTCCCGCGGGGGCGATGCTCCTGCCGAATATCTGACCCTGCCGGGATTCCGGACCGCTCCGGCCTCTTTCGGGAGCGATGCTCCGCATCTTACGGGGTTTTCTCACAAGATGATATGCGGCCCGGGGTCGATAATGACGGCGCACCGGGACAATGAGCAGGTTGCCGTCAAGGACTTGGAAGAAGCAATAGATAATTATATCAGGATATATGAAAATTGTGATCAGCGGTTACGGTAAGATGGGGCACATGGTCGAATCGGTGCTGCGCAGCAGAGGGATTGAAGCTGCATGTGCCACTGATGATGTGTGTTCACTTCCGGAGGATGTCACGTCCGGGGCGGTGTGCATTGATTTCTCCACACCGGACGCGTTCAGGGCCAATTACTTTTTCTTGGCGGAACGTTTCAAGGCTGTAGTGGTCGGCACGACGGGGTGGTACGACATCAAGGATGATGTTTTCCGTGCTTTCCGCAGCAGTGGGACAACTCTCGTCTGGTCCTCCAATTTCTCGATAGGGGTGAATGCTTTCTTTGCCGCGGTGGAGCGGGCCTGTACTGTCCTCAAGGGACACGGTTACACCCCTGATGTCAAGGAGATTCACCATATCCACAAGCTTGACGCCCCGAGTGGCACGGCCAAGACTGTGGGCGGCATCGTCGAGGCTGCGCTCGGAGAGAAACCGGAGATAGTCTCGGAGCGCGTGGGGGAGGTTCCCGGAACCCATATAGTACGTCTGCGCTCCGAAGTGGATTGCCTGACTTTTACGCATGAGGCCTATTCCCGGCAGGGTTTTGCCGAGGGTGCAGTGAGCGCGGCGCTGATGACCGAGGGTCTCGAAGGCGTACACGAATTTAAAGATCTGATATTATGAGCAAATTATATCTCAAAGGTTGCGGTACAGCTCTGGTGACTCCGTTCAAGAGCGGGGCGGTGGATTATGACTCTTACCGGTCCTGCGTGGAGAGACAGGTTGAGGCCGGGGTTGATTTTCTTGTGCCTCTTGCCACTACGGGAGAGACCCCGACTCTTTCCGTGGAAGAGAAACTGCGTCTTCTGGACATTACAAGCAACTGTGCTGCCGGCTTGCCGCTTCTTGTGGGCTGCGGCACCAATTCCCTTCAGGGCACACTGGACAATATCCGTCTTCTCGGCCCTCACGGGGCGGATGCCTATCTGGTTGTAGTCCCATATTACAATAAACCTACCCAGGAGGGGCAGTACCGATATTTCAAGGCGGTCAGCGAGGCGGCCGACAAGCCTGTGGTGATATATAATGTGCCGGGACGGACCGGGGCCAACATGACAGCCGAGACAGCCATAAGGCTTGCCGGGGACTGCCCGAATATCATAGGCACCAAGGAGGCCTCCGGCAACTATTCTCAGGTCAGCGAGATCATCCGCCGTGCTCCGGAGGGGTTTTCTGTGCTCAGCGGTGATGACGACATGACCCTTGCCTTCATGGCTACAGGTGGGCAGGGTGTCGTGAGCGTGGCATCCAATGTGGCACCGCGCGAGGTCAAAGCCTTGACAGATGCGATGTTGCAGGGTGATCTTCTCAAGGCGCGCGCCCTCCATCACAGGCTCTCTCCGCTCTTCAAGAACTGTTTCCTGGAGTCAAACCCGATCCCTGTAAAGGCTGCGATGGCAAAACTGGGCCTGATGAGCGGGGAAGTCCGTCCGCCCCTGTCTGATGCCACTCAGATGACGGAAGAGATAATGTCCCTTACGCTTGATGAATTATGGAAGTGACACTTGAAAAATTCGGTGAGGTGCTCGCCGCCCTTGAGGCCGGGGAACTCCGTGTCGCCGAGAAGACCGGCGGAGAGTGGAAAGTCAACAGCTGGGTCAAGGAGGTTATTCTTGCCGGTTTCCGCCTCGGGAAGATGGTCGACATGAGCGAGGGGCAGTTCCCGTTCTTCGACAAGGACACATACCCGGTGCGCAGTTTCCGCCAGGAAGACGGGGTGCGCATCGTGCCTGGCGGTACCGGCATACGCCGCGGGGCATATCTGGCCCCGGGTTCCATTGTGATGCCTCCGTCCTACATCAATGTCGGCGCTTATGTGGGGGCAGGAACGATGGTGGACAGCCATGTCACGATCGGCTCCTGCGCCCAGGTGGGAAGCAATATCCACATCTCGGCTGCGACCCAGATCGGCGGGGTGCTTGAGCCGGCCGGAGCGATGCCGACCATCATCGAGGACGGGGCGTTCGTGGGCGGCAACTGCGGCATCTATGAGGGTACCATAGTGCAGGAAAAGGCTGTGATAGCATCAGGGGTCATCATCACGGCCTCCACGGCCCTGTACGATGCGACAACGGGTGAATTTGTGCCGCGCAACTCCGACGGCAGGGTGGTCGTGCCGCGCGGAGCGGTGGTTGTCTCCGGCAGCCGTCCGATAAGCAAGGGACCCGGTGCGGGAAGCGGGGTCAACCTGTACTGCCCGGTGATCGTGAAATACCGGGACGAGAAGACTTCCGGCTCCGTCACACTCGAAGATCTGCTCAGGTGATGGAACTTTACAAGTATTCCGGTGCGGGCAACGATTTTATCGTGCTCGACGGCCGCTCTGGCGATGTCTCCGAATACAGGCAGCCCGAGAGGATTTTCAGCCTATGCAGCCGGAAGTCCGGATTCAAGGCCGCCGACGGGCGTACGGGTTCGGACGGACTTATGATATTGAGCCCGTCCGGGATCTGTGACTTCAAGATGGAGTTTTTCAATCCTGACGGATCTTCCGGCATGATGTGCGGCAACGGCGGCCGCTGCATAGCGGCATTCGCCGATGCTTTAGGCATTAGGCCCGCCGCCGGCAAGGCCTTTCTGTTCGAGGCTCCGGACGGGCTGCATTATGCGGAGATCCTCTCCCGCAAGGGGAATCGCTATGTCGTAAGGCTCAAGATGAAAGACGTGTCTGAGTATCGGCGGGAACTCGGAGGCTGGTATGTCGATACGGGTACGCGGCATCTTGTGCTCTTTGTCCATGACGTCGAGGCGGTCGATGTGGAGAAGACGGGGCGCGCGTACCGCTGGAACCCTATCTTCGCCCCGGACGGGGTCAATGTCAATTTCGTGTCGGCGGCCCCTGGTCTGCGCTCCATACGTGTGCGCACTTTCGAAAAGGGTGTCGAGGCTGAGACCCTGGCCTGCGGCACAGGCATCACGGCATCCGCCATCGCTTCTTACCTGCGCGATGGCGGGAGCGCCGGCGCAGCGGTCAAATACGATGTGCAGGCGCGTAAGGACATGCTTTCCGTGGAGTTCACTCCGGACGGCGACCTCTTCCGGGATGTCTACCTCACCGGCCCGGCTATGATCTGTTCATCTGGCGTATGAGGTAGTGCGCTCTGCTTCCTCCGGGAGTATGAATTCCGTTCAGGTTAGAGCATGATGATGCCATTATGCTCTAACCTTTCCAGCAGTTGCCATGTTCTCACAGGTATGGGTGTTTTTGGCTGTTTTTACCCCTACCTTCAGAGGCCACTGCCCGTATACGGCGTTCTGTGGCTTTCCCGCTTTGCAGGTTGGGGTAGATTTCGCATTTTTTACCCCTACCTTCAGACTGTGAAGCAGGAAGGGGATGATGAGATTGGGGTGATTTAATCTTGTAGGCAAAATTTGATTAATTACGCTATACCGGGCGAAATACATGCAAAAAACACAATGTTTCGCCCGTTATACGAATAGGTCTGCCATTGTGACTTGGCTGTTGATAGTATCTGAGTATCCGTTTTTTTTCAGCCCGTATGTCGTGATGAAAGTAATAAACAAGCCTTTCTTGGTGCCGGTTTCCCTACGAAATGCTTCGCTGCGATTGTTTAGTTTTATGAACTCATCTTTGGAAATGGCATAGGTGCCGTTGGAATACTTAACCTCGCAGAGATTGACAATCCCATCGGCTCTGTCGATGACTAAATCCACCTGAGCTCCTTGTGGGGATTCCATACTGCGCCATGAGTAATACTGCGTCAGGATGCGGTCAACGCCTAGGGCTTTCAAAATCTGCGGTATGTGGGCCATAGCAACGCGCTCAAAGCTGAGGCCGTACCACGTGTTCTGAGCCGGAGTATTCATCGTGTTGCTCCAATAGTGTGTGTCCGTTATCTTTTTTGTGAGAAAAGTCTGATGAAAAATGGAGTAGAAATCCACCAGCTGGTAGAGGCCTCCAGTAGTTTTGACGCTCTTCCCCATCAGGTTGTAGTAGCGGATAAAATCGCAATTGATCAGATCTTCAAGAATGTCTCCGAAGTGACCGTTATCATTGATTTTCATTTTCGTTGCAAGCTCTCTACGGGTCATTCCTCTTCTGCTGCCGGAAAGAGTTCTGATGACTGCTTTATATTTATCCGGAGTACTGAACAAAGATTTGTAGAGTCTGTCGAATTCACGGGTGAGCGGAGCCTCTTTCCCGAAAAAAAGCATGTCTACATTCTCGGAAAGGCTTTTGTTTCTGTCAAGCATATCAAGATAGTAAGGCACACCGCCAAGAATCATATATGTTTGCAAAACGCTGATGTCTGGCCATCTGAATCCATTCATGCGGAGATATTCACGCGCTTGCCCCAGAGTGAATGGGAAAAGGTGCTTCTCGTGGGTGATTCGATCGTGCAATCCTCCTTTATTGTCGATAATGTTGCGGATAATCCATGAAGTGGCGCTGCCGCAGACGACTAGGAAAACTTCGGAATGTTTGCTTCCCCAAGTATTCCAAAAACGGTCAACAGCTTTAACAAGACTGCTTTTGGGAGTGGCCATGCAAGGTAGTTCGTCAATAAATACGACCAGTCGTTTCCCTGGAACCAGTTTCTGTTCCAAAAGCGTGCGGAGCGCTTCAAATGCTTGCATCCAGGACCGCGGTTTGCTCCCTTTGTAGCCGGCTCTGCGAAGGTCTTCAGTAAAGGCGGCAAGTTCTTCTTCCTGTGTCCCTCCTATGATGCCGGAGGTGGAGAATGCATATTCTTCCCCGAACAGACTGTCCACGAGGTAGGTTTTTCCTACGCGTCTGCGACCGTAGACGGCGATGAATTCCGATTTCCCGGAGTCATAGTATCCTTTGAGTTCGGCGATTTCTTCCTGCCTTCCGAAAATTTTCTTCATATATTAGTTTTCCCAAAGATAATCAATTTTACAGTATACCGGGCGAAATACATGCAAAAAACATGATAAATCGCCCGGTATACTGTAAGTCGATCGGATCAAAACCCTAGTGGCAAGTCAATGACTTGTATTTTCAATCACGGTTATTTTATGCTCATCGTGACCGAAAGGGATTTGAGGGTGATGGTGAGGCTCGCCTTGTCGTTGCCATAGACCACGACAATATCAGGGTCGAAGCCGCTTGCGGGCCTGCCTTTGGTCTCGACATACTCGAGGACGGCTTCCGGGGAGTCGAAGGTCTTGCCCTTTGAGCCGAAAGAACTGGTGTAGGCCTCTTTGAAAGTGCCGAGTCTGAGGGCTTCAGTGCCGGCGGCGTAGGCTTTCCACATTGAGAGCTGCTCATCGGTCTTAGTGCTGGCGAAGTTGAGGGTTATGCCTGTGATGAGCTTGGCATCCGCGTCCGCATTGACATCGCAGTTGAATGCATAACCGGCGAAGTCGAGCGCATAGTCACAATAGAAGTAGTTGGTGCCGAACAGCGACATCTTTGAACCGATGATGTAGTTGTCTGCGGCGAAGGTGTTGTAGTCGCTGCCGATCAGTTCATACAGCCTTGAATAGTCGAGGCGCAGGAAGTTGTCCATTATCAGCACGCAGAAGCGGCCGTCCTTGATGGAAGGGACTGCATAAGCCTTGCCTGGAGCGACTCCGAACACGGCGTGCACAAGTAGATTGTCCAGGTCGGCTGACGACTCGACCAGTTTAAGAGTCTCATCCACTGTCTGATAAACCCCTCCGGTGGAGCTTCCGTCTTCTGCAGTCACATTGTATTTTGCTCCCAGCCACTGACCGAGATCAAGGCTCTCGTAGTTGTTGAGAAAATAGGCGAACAGGTCCTTGTCCAGCTTCTCGTCCTCCGGGACTATGCTGATGCTGCCTACATTTCCGTAAACATCCTCTGTCGCTGTGACATGCAGTTGAAGTTCTTCGTCATTCAGACTGAATTTCCCTCCGAGTGTGACTGAACTTTCAGTCGTGAGCTCGCTGATGATGTAGGATGTGTTCTTGGATGCGAACTCTGCAAATTCGGATCCGAGACTTCCGGACAGAGCTTTGCAGTCCACGTCGATGCGTTCAAACGCTTCTTTTCCGTCCTGGCTTTTGCTGCATGATGCGCAGAGCAGCAGCGATGATACCGCTGCGATAAAGGTAATGCACTTTTTCATCTTTAACTGTTATTTTGTATTCGGGCTGTAATGATACGAAATTCCTCGCTAAGATCAAAGTTGCCCAGACGTGCGCGAGAGCATGATTTTGCAACTTTTTGCAGGGTTTGGCGTTTTTAGCTATATGGTGTGGTGTACCGGCAACGTGGATAGTTTGAACAGCCGTAGAATTTGCCATACTTGCCTTGACGCAGTGTCAGTGTGCCTCCGCATAGCGGACAATAGCCGTTGGCAACGGCAATGTCACGCTTGAGTTCGTTGTGACGGACGTTGGAGATGTGCTGCTTCTTGGCGGCTTTGGCTCCGTTGTTGTTTGCGAGCAGGAGCTTATAGATGCTCTGTATCTGGCTTTCGGAGAGGACTCTGGTCTCGAACTGATTGATTATTCGGGGAATCTGATCCCAGTATATTACCGGAGTGTGAGCATCTATGCCGAGGCTTGCCTGTCTTGAGAATGCGACGATTGAGATGTAGGGGATATTCCCGTAGTCTTTCAGGAGGAATCTTAATGCTCGGATGTGTCCCTGATTCTGGTGGATGGGGTTGCGGAACTGGTATTTGTTGCCGTAGATGTTCTGCGTCCAGTATTCGCTGTTCTCGCCTCCGTATATCCATCCTTGATAGAATTTGGTCTCGATGACGAAGATGCCATAGATGGATATTACGATGTGGTCTATCTGTGTGCTGTAGCCGTTGCTTGAGAGCAGAAGGTCGTTGATGACTTTGTAGCTGTCTTCGGGAAGCTTTTTCAGGATGGAGGTTACTCGCTTTTCCCCGACTTTGCCTTTTGAGGGCAGGAGGCGGTGAAGTAAAACGACAAGGATAATAATAGCTATAAGAGCAAAGAATTCCATTTTTGGGCTTGTGGAAGATTAAATGGTGTACACGGATTTACTTTGCAAATAAGATATCTTTGAAATTCAGTGTATTACCGATATTTCGGAGTTATTCTGCAAATAAGATTCTGTGTTATATCCGTTCAAAGAAGTCGTCGTAGTCTTTGTCGATAATCTTCCAGATGCCGTTTTTACGTCCACCTTCACGGGCGATAAGGTGTAGGTCGGAGAGGCGTTTCATATATGTCTTGACTTGCCTTGTAGACAGGTTTAGATCTTCTGCAATCATATCAATGTTCACTTTGGGGTTCATAGTAATCAGCTTATAGATGCGTCTTTGGGCTTTTGTGAATTCTTTTGTGAATTCTTTTGTGAACTGAGTTGGCTCTTTAGTGAAGTCATTTGTGACATCTTTTACGACATCGGTGCCGTAGTTGAGATTCCAGAGGGTCACGTGGAACTCGCTGGCATTGGAAGTGAACTCTGGGGCGTGGTATTCCTTCAAGGACTCAAATCGGACATATTCACCGAGGATTTTCTTCATTCCGCTGCCTCGACGCTCCATGAGGTCGAGACGGCTGAAGAAATCGGCGAGGAGGGGATTGCGACGCTTGGACGGAACTGAAAGCGGGTTCAACTGCTGAATCAGGCGGCCATCAATCATTCCGCCCGGTGAATATACTTCCATCCGGTCGTCGTAGATGTCAATGTGGATCTCGCTGCCGAGTTCCTGGTAGTCGCGGTGAATGATGGCGTTGCAGATGACCTCTGCCACGGCTCTTTCCGGATAGTCCGGAAGTTCCTCGCGGTGGTCTGATTCTTTCCACCAGCGCTTGTGCGAATTGTTGCGGATGAATGCGACGGCATCTTGCAGCTGACCGATGACGCTGCCTTCCAGTTCGGCATCGTCAAGAGCCTCGCCGAGTCCGCTTGTCATCGTGAGGCCATTCCAACGAGTGCAGAAGATTCTGGACTGACGGACCGGAGAATCGTCGGCGAGTAACGCTCCGGCATTGGTCAAAGCTCCGTTCTCGTCGATTATGCCCCAAGATGTGAACTCGCTGTCTTCGAATGAGCGGTGAAGTCTCTTGTAGCAGGCGGAACGCAGCTGGGTGAAGGCCATATCCGTGAACTTGTACGGCGACGGGAGCGCATCATAAGTCCGTCCTGAGCCTTTCAGCACCAAAGCCTTCAACTGAAGACGGTCTGCGATGACGGACTCATTGCCGATGCGAATGTATGCCAGACGCTGTTTGTCGCCGATGTAGTAATATGGTGTTTCGCTTCCTGCTTTGACGTGGAGCAGTATTAGTTTCTTCCCATCAATCTCTTTGAATTCGAGATGAATATCTGGAACAGGATCAAGTTTGGTCTTGACGCATTCGCTGATAACCTCGGAGTTGCTTTCTGCATCGGCAAGCCCTACTATCCGTTCATCATCGCTGATGCCGAATACCAATGTCCCGCCATTGCCGTTCGCGAATGCAGAGACGCTCTTGAGCCAGCTCTTAGGCTTGCTGACTTCAAGTCTCTCTTTCTTGTCATAGGCTGTCGCCTCTCCTATAAGGTCTTTCAGTTCCATTTTTTTGATCCGACTATATGCTCACAAAGGTAGTGATTTGCAATGGATTTATGGTTACATTAGAGTAACGAGGCGACGGATGGAATAAGGCGCGTCGCTTGCCTGATGAGCCTGCCTCGTGGAAGCCTCCGTGCAGGTCGGGGTGTTTTTGAGGATTCTCATCCCTACCTTCAGACTACGAATCAGGAAAGAGATTGATGAGATGGGGGTGGTTTAATCTTGTGGATAAAATACATACTCAGATGAACATGCTCATGTAGAAAGGCAGGTACTGTATGCCGTTTTCAATTTCGACGTTATTGTCGCTCATCACAATCATTCTCCCGATTTTGTCGGGGAAAAGGCTTCTGGCCATATCAAGGGATGCGTGCTTCTTGTAGTCCTTGCCCGATTTTATCTCCAGGATGCTGATTCTGTCTCCTTCCGGAAAGACGAAATCCAGTTCATGTCTGCTCTTTCTGTCGTAATAATTCAGTGATATGCCATGCTTTACAAGTTCTCCGGCTATATGGTTTTCCGCGAGGGCGCCTTCATTCACGAGGATGTCACCCGTCAAAACCTTTGCCTGTATATTGCCCAGCATCATTGCGCACATGAGTCCGCTGTCAACAAAGAACAGTTTATATAGTCTAAGGTTTTCATGGCTGGGGAACGGCAGTTCAAAAGCATTCACATTGAATGAGTAATACGCTATGCCCGCATCGACCAGCCACTGAGTGGGAGCTCCATATTTACGCCGGGATGCATTTTCCTCAATGGATGCCAGTATGAAGCGTTTGTCTTGTTTGCTCAATTGCCCCGGAATAGCGTCAAATACTGATTTTACCAGCATTTGATCCTTTCCGGCATACTTGGAAATGTCGTTGCGATACCCGGAAAGAATGTCTTTCTGATTTGTGATGGTCTTGTTGAAGTCTTCATTGGCAAGATATGTCGTCACAACCTCCGGCATGCCTCCCACAATCAGGTATTGCCGATAACGTTCCATGATTTGCTTGTGAAGAAAAACCGGAACGGGACTGATATCCCCGTAGCACTTCCTTAGAAGACTGATCACATCTTCCCCTATATTGCATGCCCAAAGAAATTCCTCGAAATCAAGTGGATACATATTCAGTTCGTGCTCGAATCCAACTGGATACGAGGATACATCCTTGTAGTTGATGCCAAGCAGGGAGCCTGATTCAATATAATCATAAGTCCCGTCTTCCACCAAGAATTTAATAGCTGTCCTGGCATTCGGACAGGATTGTATCTCATCGAAAAAAATCAATGTTTTGCCAGGCTCCAACGGGCCGAAGCCCATGACGGAGAGATTGACAAGGATGGTGCGCGCGTCAAGGTTTCCGTCAAATGCCTGTTTTGCCAGAGGCATCTGTTCGAAGTTGATCTCTATGAAATTCTTATAGTTCTCTTTGGCGAATTGACGTACAACAGTAGTCTTTCCTACTTGTCTGGCTCCTTTGATGAGGAGAGCCTTATTTGTGGATTCTCTTTTCTACTGTATTAAATCGTTGACAATCTTCCTTTTAAGCATTATTTTGCGACTTTTTGCGGGTTTTAACCGCACAATATTACAACTTTTTTCAAGAAAATCATCGCCCGATTTGCAACTTTTTGCAACTCGTGCGCTTTGCAGATTATCAAGAACTTTTATAAATTCGCTCCGTTTTTACTGACAAAGCAGAAGGCGACAGCCATGACAGATAATATAAAAGGCCTCACGGCGGAGCAGGTCCTGGAAAGCCGCCAGAAATACGGGAACAACATACTGACACCGACCGGCAAGGTGCCTATATGGAAGCGTTACCTCGAAAAATTCAAGGATCCCCTCATCATCATACTGATTATCGCGGGAGCATTGTCTCTGGGCATATCGTTGTATGAATATCTGGGCCTCGGACATTCGTGGAACGCTTTTTTCGAACCTGCCGGGATATTGCTGGCCATCCTCCTTTCCACGACACTCGCCTTTATTTTTGAGCTCAAATCGGACAAGGAGTTCTCCCTTCTCAACCAGGTTGACGATGATGAACTTGTCGTGGTTGTCCGTGACGGGAAGCACGCCAGGGTTCCCAAAAAAGACGTGGTGGTTGGCGATATCGTTGTCATTGACAGCGGCTGCGAAGTCCCTGCCGATGCCGAACTGCTTGGATCCACGGCACTTGTCATCAACGAGTCTACGCTTACCGGCGAGCCGGAATGCCGCAAGAGTGCCGACCCTTCCGAGGCCGATCCCAATGCCACCTATCCTACAGACAGGGTCTACCGGGGCTCGAAGGTGATGGGAGGGCACGCCGTGTGCCGGGTCGTTGCTGTGGGCGATGCCACCGAATACGGCAAGGTCTACAAACAGGCCCAGATCGACAACGGTGTGAAGACCCCGCTCAACGAGCAGCTTGAAAGGCTCGGGACATGGATAAGCAGGATCAGTTACGGCCTGGCTGTCCTCATCCTAGCAGGGAGGATCATCCTCTACGTGCATACGCTGGATGCTGCCCCGTTTGTCTGGGTGGATTTCCTCTCTTATTTGCTGCAGTCCATAATGATAGCTGTCACCCTGGTTGTCGTGGCCGTCCCGGAAGGCTTGCCTATGGCGGTCACGTTGAGTTTGGCGTACAGCATGCGTAAAATGTTGGCCACCAACAACCTTGTGCGCAAGATGCACGCCTGCGAGACGATGGGGGCGGTGACGGTCATCTGCACCGACAAGACCGGCACCCTCACTCAAAACAAGATGAAGGTGGCGGACTTCTGGAAGCCGGAAGATGTGGACAACGCGTTGCTGTACAAGTCAATTGCCATAAATTCCACCGCTTCCGTGGAGGGGGATGAGGTGATCGGGAACCCTACCGAGGGGGCGTTGTTGCTGTGGCTAGGGCAGCAGGGTGTGGACTATGCCGTGCTGCGCTCTTCCGGGAAGGTTGTCCAGGAACTGCCGTTCTCCACGGAGAACAAGTACATGGCGACGCTCACCCGCGATGCCGGCGGCAAACTGACGCTTTTTGTCAAGGGGGCGCCGGAGATCGTGGGGGCTTATTGTGACATCCCCTCAGGGGAACAGGGCCTCGTGAGCAAATACACCGAGGACTGCCAGAACCGGGGGATGAGGATGCTGGCCCTTGCGACCAAGGACCTTGAGGCGGGGGAGGAGGCTATTGACAATGGGAAGCTCAATGTCTCCGGGCTCAGGCTCATAGCCTTGTTCGCGATCTCCGATCCGGTGAGGGAAGATGTGCCGGCCGCAGTCCGGGAATGCCTTGATGCCGGGATCAATGTCAAGATCGTCACCGGGGACAATGCCCGCACAGCCATGGAGATAGGACGTCAGATAGGCATCTGGACCGATGGAAGCCCGCGTTCAAGCATCATCACCGGTCCTGAGATCGCCTCTCTGACGGACGAAGAACTGAGGCAGGTCGCAGACGGCCTTAAAATCATCGCGAGAGCGCGGCCGACCGATAAAGAGAGGCTTGTAAAGGCCCTGCAGGCCACGGGGAATGTGGTGGCGGTGACCGGTGACGGGACAAATGACGCCCCCGCGCTGAAAGCAGCCCATGTCGGGCTTTCCATGGGGGACGGCACCTCGGTGGCGAAAGAAGCCAGCGACATCACGATTATCGACAACTCTTTCACCAGTATCGGGAGGGCGGTCCTCTGGGGAAGATCTCTGTACAGAAACATACAGCGTTTCATCCTTTTCCAGATGACGGTCAATGTATCGGCCTGCCTCATCGTGCTCTGCGGCGCGTTCATGGGTGTGCAGTCGCCGCTCACGGTCACACAGATGCTGTGGATAAACCTGATCATGGACACCTTCGCCGCCATGGCCCTAGCATCTCTCCCGCCCGAGAGGGAGCTGATGAAGAACAGGCCGAGGGACAGGTCTCAATTCATCATCGACCACGACCTGCTGTGGCACATCATCATCACCGGCGGCCTTTTCTGCCTGCTCATGGTCGGCTTCACTTATGTCATGGAGCACGCGGACATACGTCCGGGTATCCGCGGGATAGAACTCGGTGCTTACAACGGCATCTCCAGATACGAGTCCGGACTGTTTTTCACGACTTTCGTCTTCCTCCAGTTCTGGAACCTTTTCAACGCAAAAGCTTACGGTACAGACAGAAGCGCCTGGAATTTCAAGGGTTGCAGAGGTTTTCTGCTGATACTCGCGGTGATACTCCTCGGGCAGGTAGTCATAGTTTATCTTGGAGGCGCATTCTTCAATGTCGAGCCGCTGGAGTTTGACGACCTTCTGAAAATCATCGTGGAGACATCTGCCGTCATGCTGATCGGGGAGCTCGTCAGGGCCATCAGGAAAGTGGCGGCGTGCAAGTGCTGAGAGCCTTTCCTGGCCGAAAAAGTTCTTACAATGTCAGAAGCCTTGCCGTCCAATCGGCGAGCGGTAGTGGGATGTTCAGGATGGCCCCGTCACGTTTCAGATTGTTCATGGAGAATCTCAAAGCGGTGCTCACCCCGAAGCGGTTGATGTAGAGAGCAAGGCTCCTGCCGCCGAGCCGTGTCCCGGACTTCACTTCGACTGGAATGATCGAGGCTCCGTTCTGCAGCAGGAAGTCCACCTCTGCGGTCGCTTCCGATATCCAGTACCTCGGCATCACTTCAAACTGCGGGACAAGGGACTGCAATACCATATTCTCCGCCATAGCTCCCTTGAATTCTACATAAAGGGGATTCTCTGTCCAGAGCATCTCGGCCGGAAGCTGTGCCATCCGCCTTAAAAGCCCACAGTCGCAAAGGTATACCTTGAATGCTGACAGGTCATCATAGGCACTCAGCGGCAAATGCGGTTTTGACGAACAGAACACTCTGTAGATCATGCCTGCATGTTCCAGCCACAGAAGCGCGTCCTCATATTCCCTCCCCCGTGCCCCGTCTTTGACGAGTTTATAGACGAATTTCCTGTTTTCCTTGGCCAGCTGTGACGGGATGGAGTTCCAAATGGCGGAGATGCGAGGGATGTCTTTCCCAGGTGCATGTTTAGCGAAGTCAAGAGTATAGGCGGTCAATATCGAGGTCTGTATCTCTTCAATCTCTTTTATGCCGCGCTTGCCAAGCATCGCAACCACAGCCGTCGGCATCCCTCCGCACGTCTGGTATCTACGGTACGATTCGGCAAGTCTGTTCATGACAATTTCCGGGAGCGGGGCTATTTCGGAAAGGCTTTCAACATATTTGTACATTTGATGGTCATCCGCATTGAGAAACTCCTTGAAAGTCACGGGATACATTCTCAGAAAATCGACCTTCCCGACAGGGAACGAGTCTCCTTTTGACAAAGACACCCCCAAAAGAGAGCCTGCAGCAAGTATGTGATAATCCGGGGCTTCCTCGCAGAAATATTTCAGAGAATTCAGTGCCTTGTTGCTCTGCTGTATCTCATCGAAGATCATCAATGTCCGCCCGGGCTCGATCGGGCAGTCCGTGTAAAGCCGGAGAATGTCAATTAGCCGTTTGGGATCCTTTGTATTCTCAAATTCCCGGCACAGTTCCTCTGAAGAGTCAAAGTTGAAATAGGCCACATGGTCGAAGTACTTCTCTCCGAACCTTCGCATGACCCATGTTTTGCCGATCTGGCGGGCTCCGCGGATTATGAGGGGCTTGTGGTCGGGCCTTTGCTTCCACCGGAGCAAGTCCTTCATGATATCACGTTCAATTCTTATATTCATTGGCTAAACTGTGCTTTTGTCACATTTATCAAACATGTTTTGTGCAAATATACACATTTTTCCAACATGTTGCGCCATAAATCTCCGCCCCGCCGAAATCGCCCTCGTGCTGTACGAAATGCTCTGCATGGCGCAAGGATCAGTGGCTTCCAGTGGCTTTCCGGAGGTAGGCTCCTGTCAGCCCTTGCGGAGTTCTTCTCTGCCGGCTTCGATGGAACCTTGGCCAGCACCATCATTCTCAAACCGTATCATATCAGCCAACTGGAGGAAATAGTCATTTGACCATATTTCCAGATCCCTTTTGTCGACAATATATGGAAGGACATCCTGTTTTACTGCAGATATGTCTGCCGCACAGATGCGCCCCTTGAGCATCTCCAAGAATGATTCCCTGGTCAAGTCAATGCCATTGAACTCCTTGGTCCGGGTCTGAAGATGCCCGAAGTTCAGCGGAACCCGGTTCCTGACATACCATTCGAAATCATACCAGTCGCGTCCCTTGACCCGATTCTTCCATTGCCTGAATGTAAATGCGTGCATCTTTCCGGCATAAAGACCAGGAAGGGTGAAGCATCTGGCCATGAACGAGAAAGGGGTCATCAGCAGTCTCTGCTCCGTCTGAAAGCCAAGTGGAGGCTGCGTGTCCACCTCGATCTTGATTTTAAGGGATTGCTCTGTCTGGAAGGATATGTTGTACACATCGGTATTGTCCTTCAGGAATGCCGACTCGACCTTCCCGAAGTTTCTTTTGTCTTTCTTCGTGATGCTGACCTCACGCCCCAGGCTTCGGCATTCCTCTATTATGGCTGGGAAGTATTTTTCCAGATTGAATTCCGGATCTTTTTTCAAGAGAGAGAAATCCATATCCTCTGAGAATCTTTTCAGCCCATGGAATATCCTCAGGCAAGTGCCACCATAAAATGCGGCCTCCTTAAAGAAGCCTCCACGATACAGACCGGCGAGAATCACCTGCTGCATAACTTCATAGACGGCGTTCCGCTTGTCATCAGATGTGCGTATCTGATATGCGGAAAGCATGGAATCGAAGATCTCGCTCATATATATTCCTGTTTTTGTTGCGTTTTCAGATAGTTCAGGAGTGCAGATAACGAACCGGATTTGCGTCCCAGCGCTGAGCATTGCTCAATGATCCGCAGATCAAGGTCGGGAATCGCATCGGTGTCGAACCGGATATCTTCCTCAAGGAAGAGCCTCACGTCTTTCATAAAGCGCAATGTCACCTTGTTGAAGCAGATATAGTCGCACAGGGCTTTTTCTGGAGACGCTATGAGATAACGACAGTCCAGTTCTCCCTTGATTGTTATCCCTATCGGGAAATAGCTGGCTGCGCAGTTTTGGTAATGAAAAGTCCCCAAAGCGTTGATGAAATCCCGTGAATGCTTTGTCGTGACGGATTGAATGAGATCAACTCGTTCCGGAATCAGCCCATACCATCTGAGAGCCCAGCTCATCGAGACATAGGACGGGCCATATAAATGATTGGCCACCAATTCACGGGACAATTCGCCGCCATTTGCGCCAGCCACATACAAACCTTTCTTCAGTCTGATGATGCGCCCTTCCGCCTCAAGCCTTCTGGCCTTGTCCGTAATCTGCCTGCAGCCCGGATAGGCAGACTGGAGGGCATTGATGTCAAATGGCACTGCGCCTATTTTCTGCAATAGCTCCATCAATAATCTTAATTTGACTACAAATATAGCGATATTCCGTACAGTAAAACGACAATCATTCGTTTTTCTGTACAAGATATTACTATTTGCGCTATTGTGGAGAAGGTCGCAAGTACTGCGTCCAGCGGCCCTCCGGAGGTAGGGGTAAAAAGAGCCGTAAATACCCCAACCTTTAGCCCTTGGCGGGCTCAGAACCCTGTCCAGAAGGGGTGGAACTCAAAGGTAAGGGTGGAAATCCTCAAAAACACCCCAACCTGCACGCCGGGCTTGCATGACCCCAATCCGGGCGTCGCCTTGCATGGACCATGCTGGGAAGTGCTACAATTTCAGCAGCTTGAAAATCCTGCCTATGAGTGAACCAGACAGCGGGGCCGTGTGGGGACTTCCGCATTCCGGACAATAGACCGGACAGGAGGCGGCAGTGCAGTTCCACTCCATGTCCATTCCGATGAACTCATGCCCGCAGTCCCTGCAGACATATTTTCCTACGTATCTTACCATAATCTCTTATTTTTCAGTCATTTTCTCCTATCCTATCCATGGTGTAATTTGCGATGGCAACCACGGCCCCGATCGCAATGAGTCCTACAGCCGCAATCTTCGATGTCTTCGAGACGTTTGGATCCCGGAGGAAGTCAAGCCCTTTTTCCATCAGGATTGACCCGTTACTGTTAGCAATACTATCCATTGTTAAAAAAGTTATTCGTTTTGTTCGCCAGTTTTTTATTTATGCGTGGACGGATGCTTGAATCTTCAAGAATTCTTCCGACTTGGCGCAAAATTATGCCATCTCGCTGCTAAATCTTGGCAGGAACAAGAATTTTTTGAAAGGTGCAATAAAAATTAATAAAGATGAACCAACGTGAACTTGACACGGGGGGGGTAAATAATTACATTTGCGGTGTCAGATTGGATTTAGTTTTTGTTATGTGCTACGAAAACTGATTGAATCGCAAGAGAATATTGTCACATATATAAGTTGTAATGAGAAAAATTGCATTGTGGATTTCATTATCTTTTGTGTCTTGCTTACTTTGTGCGCAACCTGCCTATGTCAAGAGCTCCGTAAGTAAGGAACAAGTCATGTCTTAAATAAGCTATTCGTAGATGTTGTTGGTTGCTGGAAAACGTTAAACGACTAAATAAACACGATGAAAATGTTAAGAGGTTTTACCGTATTCCGTTGTTCCGACTGCGGCCACATCTTCGAAGCCCCCTAATCGAAGGCAACGCCACCGCCAGTACTATGCCCATGCCTTGCCCCCCCCCACTGCAGAGCTAGAGTGATCCGGTCGGTATATTAGGTTGCTTAAAATTTTCAGGAAGAATAATTTGGAAATTCAGAATAATCTTTAGAACAATAGTTATACCATGGATAAAGTACAACATTTTATTTCTTTAGTAGAGAAAGCCTATGACCTCGCTATCGAGAGCCTTAATAATCAGGACTCTATTATTAAGGCTGGTATGGACAAGGATAGCCTTGAACAAGACCTGAACAATCACGCTTATGTCAAGGTCCCGTTTGTGGGTGATTTTAATGCCGGTAAGAGTTCGTTGATTAACAGTTTCCTTGGGATAGAATTGTTGCCAACGAATATATTGCCGGAAACTGCCGTGTCTTATGAATTATATTATTCAGAGCATGAACGGCTTGAGGTTCTGGATGGTGGGCGCGTTAAAGAGACTCTCCCTCTATCTAAGATATCAGAATTGAAGCTTGCCCCGACAAACCTTGTCAAGGTGTACATAAACAATCAGAAGGTAAAAGCCCTTAATGAAAGACATATAGTAATCGTTGATATGCCAGGCATTGATTCGGGTGTTGAGGCTCATAACAATGCTATTTTGAATTATGTTCAGGACGGGACTTGCTTTATGCTTGTGACGGATGTAGAAGGAGGAACCCTTAGAGCAACGACACTCAACTTTATCGATGAAGTCAAGAAGTACGGATCTTATGTCTATATAGCCATTTCAAAATGCGACAAAAAGAATAATGAAGAAGTCGACAGTGTAAAGAAAACTGTCAGCGAAATCGCGGAAAAGTATATGGGGAAGAATGTTCCCGTTGCAGTGACATCCGCTGTTGACAAGAACTTCTCTGAACTTGAGGCTATGTTGTTTTCTATAGACTCAGATAAACTGATAGAGAACAGGTTTAAGTTGCCAGTGACGAATTTCGTCAATGGATTCATTGCAGAGTTGCAGCTTCAAATCAAATTGTTGCTGTCCAGTGAATCTGATTATTCGGCTAAACTCGAACAATTGCAGAGGGAAAAAGATGCCGCTATTGAAAATGTTAAGAAAAGGGCTAATTCTGCGCAGACTGTTTCAGGTTCTGCGGATGATATCCTGCAGGATATAACAGTGGCTCTGAAATCAAAATCAGGATATTTAGCCACGTTGCTATACCAGCAGGTTGATTCTAATGTGTTCGCCAATGAGGTAATGACGGTCATTCGCCCTGTCTTGGTAAACTCTTTAAAGAAAGAGGTTTCTGAGTATGGCGATGTTATAAGCGGAGCTGTGCAAGAATTTACTCTTAATGTCGATGATATCATCAATGACAAAGACAATGATCTCTTGAATGGGGCAACGGATATAGTTGAGAATATGATAGGTAAAGATGTCCTTGAAAATATGCTGAAGAAGGGATTGGACAAGGTTACAGAAAAACTTGTGGCCTACAAGGGATTATCTACTCTTCTCAAAGGATTATCCAAGATCCTTGGGCCAATAATAACTGTTGTTGTTAACATTCTTCCTGATGTGTTGAGACTGATCTTTGGCAAGAGCAAGGAGAATAAGATTAGTGAGATCAAACTCAAATTTTCAACTGAAGTGGTCTCTAAGATTGTAGAGGCTCTGCGTTCACCTATTGAGGAGATAATTTCTTCACAACGTGCGGAGGTTGACAGCAATATTCAAACCTTGATAGAAGAGGAGACCAGAAAATATAATGACAACATTCAGGCGGTTCTAAAACAACAAAAGGAAGAGAAAGAAGATAGAGAGAAGAAAGCGGCTTCTTTGACGGTAACGGTAGAAAGTCTGGTTGCGTTACAGGACAACATCTAAAGTGTATGGGCTTAAGTTTTATTAAAAAGAAAAGTGAGGATATGGGCCGCAAGCCCATATCCTCACTTTTGAAAATAAACAAATATGAAGATCCGCAGATGGCGTTGGATCTTGTGGCGCATATTTGTACAGCCGCGGCGGATCTTTCTGCCGAGGATAGTTATGAGCCTTTCCGAAAGAACTATTCAGATCTCTATGAAGATGAGCAATTTGGACAATGCTACAATAAGTTCAATACGATAAAATCAGAGTTGGTTAATGGATCACTGGATGACAATGATCGCTTTGATTTGCTTATTGGCAAGTCCATAGATGAGATTGTGAGTTTTTGTGAAAAAAATTGCAAGGATGCCGTTGCGGCACAGGAAGAATCCAATGCCCAGTCCTCAATAAAGGTTGCGGTGAGTGGTGGCTATAGTTCTGGCAAATCATCATTTCTGAACAGTATTTTAGGCATAGGGTCTGTGTTGCCGACAGGTATCGAACCGGTTTCAATGGTTAATACTTACATTAATACATCTGACAATATTAAAGACCTATGTGTAAGGGGTAAGAATATTAAGGGTGATTGGGTTTTGTTGGATAAGGAGGTCCTTGACTGCATACAACACTCCTCTAAATCAAAGGTACATGTGGCATCTGTTCTGGATAATCTGTATGTGTATGTTCCGGTATCAAAAGGGAAAGAGTGCTTGAGAAATATGACCTTCATCGATACCCCGGGCTACAACAATTCAGATAATTCCAATGTTGAGAATAAAATTTCGGACAAAGATACGGCGTTGAAGGCTATTGGCAACGCGGATGTCGTATTTTGGTGTATCGATATAGAGGCCGGAACTATAAGCCAGAAAGATATTGAAGTCCTTAATAGCATCGAAGGCAAGAAGCCTGTACTTATTATCTTCAATAAAATGGATAAAAAGTCTTCTGGTGAGGTCTCTGAGATTCTTAAAAAAGCAAGAAAAATTTGTGAATCAAAATTGGAAGTTCAGCTGTTGGACATAGTTGCATATTCAAGAGAAACTCCTGATACAATTATGACAGGTAGAGGGAACGAGTCATTATCATCATTCCTGAGAACACTTAATGAATATGTTGGCCTTTCGGACGATAAAGATTCTTTTGTGAAACACATTGAAGAACTGTTCGAGAAGGAAATTTCAGAGGCTGATGCTTTCTTGAAAAAAAGCTATGAAATAAGGGAAGATTTAGTAAGAAAGAAGGATGCGGCATCTAGGGATAATGGGGCGAAACGTAGAAAGTCAAATAATGATTTGTCCGTCCTTGAAGGCATATTGTTAGTGAATTATGATAGGCAAATCAACTGTATCGATCATCTTTGTTCTTTTGTTAGTGAAGCCTTTGAAGGTTGGTCAAAATCACTTGATCGGGAAGAAGAATGGCGTCATAAAGTTGGTTTATTACATAATGCTTCGTCAATTGCCAATAGGTATCAAAAAGCTTGTGAAAATTACAATAGATTCATAGGTTTATGGAACGATGAAGAAATCCCGTATTATTATAAAAATGAAGAGAGAAAGGATCTGTTCGAGAACATCAGGCAAAAATATGAGGCGGCGAACATAGATGCCGTTGGTGATGCCCTCATTCAAGATACCAAAGATGTGAACAAAGCAATCAAGTGCCTGACTGAATATAAGGAGTTCCTTTTAGATGCGAAGCATAAAGTAATTAAGTCATTTGAACAATGCTATGATGCGGCATCTAAATTGATAAATAATCGCATAAATTGTATGCAGGGTATACGAAAAGAGCAGGACAAGGACATTTTTTCGGCAATTGCCAATGATAATATGACCCGTTTTTTGAACTGCTGTTCCTCTGGTGTGGATTTGACAAAGTGTAATTCTCAAGGGTATTCTCCATTGACTTATACTGCAAAGAACGGAAATAATACAATGATGAAGTTTTTTATTAGCCATGGAATTGATTTGTCTATGAAAGACAACCGTGGGTATAATGCGTTGGAAACTGCAGCTTCATATCATTATCAAGATATCTGTGAGCTTCTGATTGATGCGGATAGAGGACTGATTGCTAAATCAAAACCATTAGCAGAGATGGCAAAGAACAATAATTTCGAAAAGTGGATTTCTAAAGTTCAGTAATATGTCAATTAGTTTGGAAAATTACAAAGAGGTATTCTCAAACTTGAGCAGGGAGCTGGAACCTGAGTGTAGCGTTGATAATGAGAACATAAAGAACATCTTCGTGAAAATTAAGAATAAATTTGCGGAGGTGGAGAAAGGTGGCGACACATTGAAGAGAGATAATGAAATACTGAAAATTGGAGTCGTTGGACAGGTGAAGGCAGGAAAGTCATCATTCTTGAATTCATTGTTTTTTGATGGAGAGAATGTGCTTCCTCGGGCTTCTACACCAATGACAGCAGGATTGACATTGCTTGAGTACGGGGAACAAAATGAATTTGCTGTCGAGTATTACAACAAAGTGGAGTGGTCTACATTTCAAGATAAGGCGAAGGAATATGACAGTATGATTCACGAACAACGGGAATGTTCCCCTTCCCTTTCGGAAGAGGATCTGGCCAAGATGGCTAATATCCCGGATGATCTTGTCGCGGCAAAAGAACTCGTGGTCAAATGTGCGAGAGTGGCTCAAAATGAGATATGTGACAAGTCAAAGGTTTCAACTGAACAGTTCTCTGATATTCGGGATTTACAAAATGTGCTTGAAGACTATGTAGGGGCCGATGGCAGGTATACTTCTATAGTGAAAAGCCTGACAATCAGACTGAATGACGAAAGGCTTAGAAATCTTAGGATAGTTGACACTCCTGGTGTCAATGATCCTGTCGTGTCGAGAGAGATGAGGACAAGGGAGTTTCTGCGTGAATGCCATGGCGTGTTCTTTTTAAGCTATTCGGGACGTTTCTTTGATAGTACGGATGTTAATTTCCTTACAGGCAGAATCGGTTCTCAAGGTATAGGTACAGTTGTCTTGGTTGCCAGCAAGTTTGACTCGGTACTTCAGGATGTTGGAACAAAATTCCATGACGATCTGGGAAATGCTATCGAGGACTGTGAGGTACAACTGAAAAAGCAGATGCAAAGAAATTTATCGACTTCAGACTATAGAGGTGACGACCCTATTTTCATAGCTAGTTCTGGAATAGGGTATTCTATTGCCAATAAGCCGAAAGATCGCTGGGACGCGATGGAGAATCATGTCGTGTCACGAATGAAAAACTTCTATCCGAGCTTTTTTTCGAATGATAAGGACATAAAGGATACTTTCTTTAACCTGTCACAGATGGATGTGCTCAGGAGCGATTATCTAGAAGGCCTTTTTGTAAAGAACAGAGACAGCATAATTAAAAGTAAGGTCGATTCCTATTTCTCCAATTCATCCGGAGAGTTGCACAAGATTCTTAGAAACGGTAAAGAGGAAATAAAGGCACGTATCCATACGTTGGAAAGCAGCGACATATCTGCACTTGAAGCGACTCGCAAGGCAATTTTTGAAATCGTAAACAAAATCAAACGAGAGATCAACTCGTTGGCGAACATCTCTGATGAAAAGGCGGAGCGTTATCGTAAGGAATGTTGGAATTGTTTTGAAATCAACTGGAGTGGGAATGTCCCGACTACACTTGAGCCAATCACGGTCAGTCGAGAAAGAAAGTTTATAGGTTCTGCGAAGATGGATGTCTCTTATCCCGTTGTTAATAAACAGAGACTTATAGATAACTTAGTTTCGGAGATAGAACGTTCGTCAAAGCAATTGGATGCTGCCTGGAAAGAAGACTCTGGTAAGATAATGTCAGAGATTGGCGACAAAGTCGCGAACATAATTACTGAGTGCGAATTGAATGATACTGAAGCGATAATAGAGAGCGATGCGTTAAGGATAAAACTTGAAGAAGTTTTGGCTTCAATGGGTAATTCAAGTACTATTGAGACATCCGATATTAAAAATGACATAAGATCCCATTTGGCTATGGAATTGCAGAATTTACCTGATGTTCCTAGAGAGATACCGAGAATGACAGAGGTGGACGCAAGAAACTGGATGGCCAAAAAAGCTTCAGAAGTAGAGATGACAGCTCGTGATAAGGTTTTTCAGATAATCGATGCCGCTAGGGGACAGTATAAGGAAGCCTTGAGAAAAGCCAAGGAGGAGACGATCTCTGTGTTCAAGGATTGTAAGGATGAATTCATAGCGAAAGTTGAGGCTGCGATTGAGGATCATGTGGAGAAACTTGAGGCGGATATCAAGAATAAGAGTGTGGAATTGGAAAAGTATAAGAACTCGTTAAATATGCATGAAAGAATAGGAGGTATGTTATGAGTGTTTCAGAGAAGTACATCACAATTTTGGAACAAAGGAAGACTGAATTTGAGAATTACTTGAAAGAGAGCATCGAAGGGATCGAACTCCCGGAACCGGTTATCCACCCAACTTGCTGTGATAATCAACGCTCACAATCATCGAAGATATCATACACCCTTTTGGTCGCTGGTGTGTTGGTGACAACTGGTGGTATGGTGTCCGGCAGGCCATTACTGGCTGGCGGTGGGATTGTTATGGCCGGAGCAGGTTGTATTTTATATGCGAGAAGCAATCGTGCTGAACAACCTTTGTTGCGACAAGATGCTCAAGAATATTACCGAATTTCAAGTAAAGTCTACAGTACATTGTCATCCATTCAAAAACATTTGTTTGAAGGTTGGGATAATTGTACCACAGCTATCAAAACCCAGATCAAGTCTGATATTAATCACTTGAATATGCAGGAGGAAGAAAGGAGTCGAGCGATTCAAAGCATTCTTAACACATCGGTTATAGATATCTCTATGCTTAATGTTTCGCAAGCCTTGGGTAAGATTGAGCAAACTGGAGATTATGCGGCATATAAGCAGTATCTTTATGCATTCGAGCAAGACTGCCTTAAAGCAATTCAAAAAGCATTTGATGAACAAGTGAATATTTATAATAACCTTAATTCGTTTATAAAATAATTAGCTATGCCGCAAATCGTAACTTACGGAAGTGAACTTCTGCGGATCAACCTGCAGAAGAACAGCATTGAGTGTTCATCGAACGGGGGCAGGACTTGGCTGAACAGGTTCTGCATGAGTTCGGTGGGGACATTCCGGGACCTGCTGGTGATGGGGTCGGAGGTGCTTGCCGCCACGACTAAGGGGCTTTATTGTTCTCGCAACGGCGGAACGTCCTGGACCATACGGTACAGCAATTCCGGGGTCGGGGAGTTCCTGTCTCTGGCAACTGACGGGACAGTGCTGCTGGCGACAACTACCAAAGGCCTGTACGCCTCTCGCAACCAGGGCCAGTCATGGGAACGGAGGAGGTGACATCTTTGCTCCTTTAACTTTTTATGACAAGTTATGTCTGACATTCAAAAATACAAAGAAACTGACATAATCATCAGTGCTGTCGCTGATAAACAGACTCCAACTGAAGTTGCCGCATTGCTCAACAAATTGGATGCCTTTGAGCAAGAGGTGAATTTGCTGGTGTCCGATTTGTCAGAGGTGGATAAATCCATATCGGCCTTTAGGGACTCCTGTAATGCTGTTGCAGAAAGTATTGACAAACTGGGGACATCCTTTCTAGGTTTGTTTATGGAAGGGAATTCGAGCAAGGCGAGGGGCGTTGTCGGTCTTGCGGCACTTGCGGTAAAAGGGTTTGGTTATGTCTCGGGACGGCGAGAACAACAAGCAGCGTTTCAGGAATACAATGAGAAGCAAGCTGCAATTCTTCAGCAGAAGGTAGCCGTTGCTGAGGCCAAACTCCCGTATGTTTCCGAATCATACAATAAGTTCAAGTCTGGAATAGCGTGGCAGATGGAAAAACTTTACGATAAGGAGTTTGCCGCAACAACCAGTTATGGTGATGATATGTTGGACAAACGTGTTCTTATATTCAAGAAAAATCTGTGTATGATTATGAAGGCCCGTTTCCTATGTGATACAATTGTTATCGGCAAAAAGAAGTGCAGTGATTTTGGCAAGATGAAGTGCAGTAAGATTGGCAACAATGGTACAGTGTTTTCGGCAACAAGGGTACAGTATTATTGGCAACAATGCTGCAGTACGGGCAAAGGTAGTGATTTTCTCTTATGTTCCGTCATCTGATTGCGGAGTCTGTCGAAGGCCTGGCCGCTAGCGGCCAGACCTTCGACGCCGTTTACGGCGCATCTGGGGTGTCCCTGTAGTTGCTCAGGACCATATCGGCCATGATGTATACCTCGTCAAGCCGGTACTTGAGCCTGTCATACAGGTCAAGCTGCTCTTCGGTGATCTCACCGCCGGCATAGCTGCTGTTGAAGTCCACGTCCGCTTCCTTCAGGTCATTCACTGCCTTGAGCAGGGCGTCATATTCGTATCTTTTCATTTCTGTGTCTGCTTTTCTTTGGTTGTCTGTTCTTTCTTGAAGATCGTTTTCCGGTGCTTCATCCTGTAGCTGTCGCCGGAGAGTTGTATGAGCTCGCACTTGTACAGGAGCCTGTCCAGCAGGGCTGTGCCCAGGACTTCATCAGGGAGCGTCCTTGCCCATTCCACCGGGGACTTGTTCGTCGTGATGATGAACGAGGTCGTCTCGTACACCGAGTTGATGAAGGCGAACAGAAGGTTGCCCTCGTCGCGGTCCACGGTGACGTTCATGATGTCGTCTATCACTATGACCTGTGCCTCGGTCAGCGTCTTGTACTCCTTTTTCGCGGCGGGCGCGATGTCCTTTCTCTTGACGGTCCCGATTATGCTTTCCATTGACCGGAAGACCCCGCGGTAGCCGTGCCTGATCGCGTCATGGCACAGCCCTGCCGCTATGAAGGTCTTTCCGACGCCGCTCGGGCCGGCAAGGAGGATGTTGTAGCTGTCCTCAAGCCAGTGCAGCTCGCGCAGCTGCTTCAGCTGTGTCAGGCTGAGCCCGTTCGCGGCGCTCTGGTCGTACAGGTCCAGATTGTGGGCCGCCGGCAGTCTCGCAAGCCTCATCCGTATCGCGGCCTGCTTCTCGTCCCGGCCGTCTATTTCCGTCTGCAGCACGTCGGCGAGGAAGTCGTCGTAGCTGGGGGTGTTGCGCTGCGCCTTGAGAAGCACCTCCGAGACGTTCATCGTCAGGGAAGACAGCCGGAGTCTGCGCGCCTGGCTGCGTATTGTCTCTATCTTCTCCATGTCATGCGTTCGCCGTTATCCCCTCGTATGCGGACATGTCGGATGTGGCTGGCTTGAAGTTGGCTATCGCCCTCGTGCGGTCGTCGCCCAGAGGCTTGTAGCCGCTCTCCTGCCCGCTTCCCTCCGTGGCCTGGGTCTCCGTGCCGCTTATCGCGGCCTTGAAGTCGTTGGCGCTGAACAGGCCGCGTTTTACGCAGCAGTCGAGAGCCTTGTCGATGTCCTGCTGCCCGCGGCCGGTGCAGGCGTTGGATATCGCGATGAGCTGGTCACGCATGTAGCGTCCGTAGCGGTCCCTGACGCGGGCGAGGAACATCGTCATCAGGTCCTTGTCGCTGAATAGCCCCACGACCTCCTCCGTAAGGATGCCGATCTTCTTTGACGTGTCCTGCCTGTGGCTGTCGCTGGTGACGGTGACGCCGCGGCCCGCCGGCATTATGTGTCTGGCTATCTCTACTCCGGACATGCTGCTTATTATAAGCGTGGCGCCCTGCTCCTCGAGCCTGGCTTTCGTGCCCTCTCCCTTGTATGTGCCGATGGGGACGGAGTAGATGTTCCCTTTGTAGCGCACGCAGTTGGTCTTTAGGACCGTGTGCCCCGGCTCTTCCTCCGGCAGCTGGACAGCCGCATACGGCAGAAGGTCCCTGCACTCCAGGCACCACTCCTCGAACGGCACCCTGCAGGTGGTGGCGTGCACCATCGCGTTGCCGGTGCGTTTCAGCCAGGCCTCGGCCTGCTCCTGCAGGGTCTCGAGGTCGGTGTATGTCCTGTTCGTCAGGAAGTTCTGCTTCACGTACTTGACGCAGTTCTCGACCTTGCCCTTTGACTCCGGATCAGCCGGGCGGCAGAACACCGGCTTGAACGGACGGCTTCTGACATAGGCGTCGAACACCTGCGTCATGATGTAGTCGCCGAGGTTCTCATCCCACAGGAACACGGCGTCCTGGTCGTAGATGATCTCCTTCGGGATGCCGCAGAAGTACTCGAAGGCTTTCTCGTGGGCCCGCACCGCCGTCCCGGATGTGAACGGGCGGTCTTGGAACCAGATGTACTTGTAGCGGCTGCGGCACAGCAGCATGGCCATGAAGTACACCTTCTGCTCCGTGCCGTCACCCTTCCTCAGCTTCTTCTGCCCGAAGTCGACCTGGGCATACTGCCCGGACGGGCTCTCGGGGAGGACGCGGTAGTCCCTCCCGGTGACTGACACCTTCGGGATGTTCGCCTCGGCCCGCACCTCCATGACAGTGTTGTAGACGGTCCGAGGACAGACGTCGGGAAAGAACGGATACGCCTCCTTCAACCAGTCGTGCATCTGGGCGGCGCTCGTGTCGGGGAAGGAACGGAGCTTGTCCGCGATGAAGTCCTTGTACTCTTCAAGCCTGCGGAGCTTCTGTCCGTAACGCTCCGCATACTTCTCGTACTCTTCAAGGCTCATGCTCAGATACTTGCGGACAGTCCTGAAGTTGAGCCCGAGATAGTTCGCAATCCATTGGATTGACCTGTGGTCCGACTCCCTGAGCCGGTGGATGTCTGTGTAAATCGACATGCGTTCATAAAATTGGCGGGTCCTCTGTGTCATGATTCCTTTGCTCTTTGGTCACGATGCAAAGTTCCCTGTTTTATAACAATATCACTGTACTGTTGTTGCCGTTTTTACTGCACGCTTGTTGCCGATTTTGCTGCATTGTTGTTGCCGTTCTTACTGTATCCTTCCTTGCCGATTTCACTGCATTTGTACTTTCCGATTACAACAATGCTCTATTGCATAGAGGAGATGAAAGCATGGAAAAAAGGAAAGCACAATTCAATACAAGTTCCACCATCGATTGTGCACGAACTTTCTCAAGAGTTTTCATCGTGGCCTGACAGACTGGGATTTCAGGACGCGTCTTTTGATGATATGGTTACTAAGGCCATGTATTGTTCGTCAGGAGAGATTCCGATACCGCTGGCTACTGTTATGGCAGATCCTTGCCTGCTGAGAAATTTTGTCGGAATAAAAATAGGAGGGGCCGATAATTGCGCCCATGCGCTCATTGACTTGGATAGCAGGCAGATCGGAGACCTGAATGACATAGTGAAAAATAACCCTTACTTCCTCCATTGTGAAAAAATTTTTAAGGATGAGTGGAGGCCACCGAAAGCTCCGGTTGGCTTCGGCATTGGCGATTTGATCCTGCTTTTGCTTCTTCCGGCTGCTCTCTTTGGTGTGTTGTTATTGCTGTTTCATTGGGAACATTCGACATTCTGGCGGATTTTCTTCCTTGTTCCAGTTTTTTGTTGGGTTGGGCTTGGTATTGAGGCCATCGAGGAAAATTTTGATGAATACTTCCCGTATGTATCAAGAATACAGGAGTATAACAATACTTTCAAAAAACTCAGGGAGCAAATACTACAAAAAGAGAATTGCAAAGAGTTTCACGTTTTAGGGTAACATTATGAATAATAAAACATTCCATCAAAACCAAGAGTTGTGGGCAGCGCAGCAACAAGCCGACTCGGAAACCGCTAAAGTGGATGCTTCCAGTGGGACGTTGCAATCCGCAGAAGGTACGCTTGATACCATTAATAACTGTTTGAATTCTGTTCAAGGGATAATCGAATCTGTCGGTTCAAGTGTGACGTCGTGGAAAGAGATTGACAGGGAAATGCTTGCGATGAGCCTTCATTTTGAACAATTCTCAAAAGAGTTGGATGTTAATCTTGATAAATACAAGACGCGTATCCCTCTTATAGAAAAGCAGTTGGACTCCATAAACGGCAATCTGTCAAAAATGCTCGACTTTGTTCTGACCATGAATGTGAAAACGGAACAGGAGATGGATTTCAAGATGAAAATGATGGATAGAATCGATTCTTTTCTGAATACGATTTCAACGACAATGATGAGTCTTTTGTGATATGGCAGAGAAAGAAATCAAAAGGTTTGACGTGTCTCTTGTCTTGTGGATTTTATGCGCGGTTGCTCTCGTGGCTGCGATAATCGTAGGGTGGTGATAATATGGCATACAGTTCTAACAAAAAATTAAAGATGCGGGGCGACTCCGAATTCAAGTTGCTCAAGGGTATCTATACTGTCATGGACAAGTTTTTTCTTGATCCCATCATAGGCTTTATCATTCCGGGCGGCGGTGATATTATTACAAGCGTCATGACAGTCCCGTTCATCTTCACTGCTGTTTTTAAACTGCGGTCTGTTCCCTTGACTTTGTCGGTGATATATAATGCTCTGATTGATGGACTTTTGGGTCTATTCCCGGTTATCGGAGACTTTGTTGACGTCTGCTATCGTTCTTACAAAAAGAGTTATTATCAAATTGTCGGCTATGTAGAGGACGACGAGGAAACATTATCTGAGATAAACGGAAATGCTCTGAAAACGTGTATTCTGATAACAGTTCTTTGTGTCGTGATCAGACTTGTAGTTCTTTTGCTGGCTGGTATTTTTGCTTGGTTCAAAGGTCTTTTTGCTTAGTGTCAGATCAGAATGAAAACGACAGCCTTTTTCCACCCCTGGGTCGGCCCCGACTACCTGTCCGGTGGCATCTTCGGCAAGCGTATAATGGTTCTTGGCGATAGTCACTATTGTGGTGAAGGTTGCAAGGATTGCGGCCAGAGCCTCAACTGCGAGTGCAATGGGTTCACCTCGGACGTGGTCAGGGCATATCTTGATCCAGACAACGAACGGGAGGGCTGGATGCCAACCTATCTGAAGTTTGAGCGGTCTCTTGTCAATCACGAGACAACCCCGGAGGAAAGCGAGAAGATCTGGAACTCGCTGCTGTTCTACAACTATCTTCAAGTAGCAATGCAGGGGCCGAGACAGGCTGGCACTCCGGCGCAGTATCGGACGGCTGCCGAGCCTTTCTTCTCCGTGCTGGATGAGTATCAGCCGGATTTGCTCATCGTTTGGGGCGTGAGGCTCTGGAACAATCTTCCCGGCGAGAGATGGGAAGATGGCGCCCAGAAGAAGTTAGACGGATATGAAATCCAGAACGGATATTATAGGCTTGCTAACGGAAAGAAGGTTCGCGCAATCTGCGTGTATCATCCGTCTGCCGGTTATAGTTGGGATTATTGGTATCGCGTCATAATGGAGCAATGAGCTGTGGGGGTAGTGGAGGCGGTGACAGGGAAATCCTACCGTAAAAACACCAACTGCCACTTGGATGCCCGTACAGAAAATGCCCGGTTTTTTGTACGCGAGGTGCTTCCGGGACGGTCCCGTACAGAAATCGCCCTTGTGCTGTACGAAACGCTCAGTGAGGCGCGGAGACGGCCAGCGGCTTCCAGCGGCCCTCCGGAGGTAGGGGTAAAAAGTGCCGTAAACACCCCAACCTTTAGCCCTTGGCGGGCTCAGAGGCCTGTCCAGAAGGGGTGGTGCTCAAAGGTAGGGGTGGAAATCCTCAAAAATACCCCAACCTGCACGCCGGGCTTGCGTGACTTTGTGATGGATGCCCAACCTGCACGCCGGGCTTGCGTGACTTTGTGATGGGTGCCCACCTGCACGCCGGACTCACATGGCCCGTGATGGGCACCCCGACCTGCGCAGGCCTCGCCTCACATGGGCGATCCCCAACCGCCAAGGCTACAGCAGCGAGGCGAGCAGCCGCACGCCCTCTTCCATGCGGGACTTGTCGAGGAAAGAGAAGTTGAGCCGCATCGTGTTGCGGTGGCTGCCATCGGGATAGAAGAACGACCCCGCCACGTATGCGACCCCAGCGTTCAAGGCCTTGTCGTATAGGGCCACGGTGTCGCAGCCTTCCGGCAGGGTGAGGAAGAGAAACAGTCCCCCCTCGGGCTTTGTCCAGCTGACCCCCTCCGGCATGTATTTCTCCAGCAGCGAGAGCATCAGATCCCGCTTCTCGCGGTACAGGGAGATGCTCTTCGCGAGATTCCTGTCCAGAGCCCCGCTTGACAAGAACTCCGCAGCCACGTACTGGTCAAACACGGGAGGGCAGAGATCCAGGGACTGCTTGCAGACGTAGATCTGGTCGAGAAGCGCCTCCGGGCCGAATATCCAGCCGAGCCTGAATCCCGGGGCGAAGATCTTGGAAAAACTCCCCAGGTGCAGGGTGCGCTCCGGGCACAGGGACCATATTGTAGGGACGCTCTCCCCGCTGTATCGAAGCTCCCGGTACGGGCTGTCCTCCACGATGATGAAGTCGTGCCTTTCCGCGAGCCGGCACAACTCCATCCTCTCTCCCAAGGTCATGGTAGTGCCGCCCGGATTCTGGAAATCCGGGATCACATAGCAGAACTTGGCCTTGTCCAGAACGGAATCGTCCACCCCGCAGTCACCCTCCCGGAAACTCTTCAGTGCGACAATCTCAGCCCTATAGGATTTGAACGACTGCAACGCCCCCAGATAGGTAGGTGAGGACGTCAGGACAATGTCCCCGGGGTCGAGCATGATCCTCGCGCAGACATCTATTCCCTGCTGGGAAGAGGTGGTTATCTGGATGTTGCGCATCTCCACCCCGTACCGGGAGGCGAGCGCCTGCCTCAGCTCCGGCACTCCCTGCGTGGCACCGTACTGCAGGGCCTTGGCCCCGTACTTGTCGAGCACGAGCGAGCACAGGCGGCGGATGTCCTCTATGGGAAACGTGGCCGCATCCGGATACCCTCCCGCAAACGAGCAGATGGCGTTCAGATCCGTGTGCTTGAAAATCTCCCTGACGGGAGATCTCATGAAATTGTGCGTGTCAGCAGAGAGAAACTTTGAGTAATCCATTTATCTGTATTCTTCAAATTCCGGCATCGCCAGGCTTGACAGGAAGTCCTGAAGCTTTTCCTCGTCCCGGGGGCATATCATCAGCACATCCTTGGTGTCGATGACGATAAAGTTTTCCAATCCTCTTATGGCCAGTAGTTTACCATGGTTGCCCGAGTAGACTATATTGTCCTTGCACTCTTTTATCAATCCCTTGTTGACAAGGTTCATCGCGTTCCCGTTCTCATCGTGGTGGGCGAGATAGTCATAGAGAGACTCCCAGTTGCCGATGTCAGCCCAGCGAAACTTGGCCGGGTAGACCCAGGCGTTGTCCGTCTTTTCCATCACGGCGTAGTCGATGGAAGTGCGCGGCATGTCGGTGTAGATTCTCTCGAGAAATTCCTGTTCGCTCTCCGAACCGAGAGCTTCCTGCCAGCCGGCCCAGAGATTGGTGATCTCCGGGGCATATTTTTCCAGTGCCTGCCGGATTGCCGAGGCTCTCCAGACGAAGATTCCCGAGTTCCACAGAAACTCCCCGGTCTCCATGAAAACCCGGGCAAGTTGGGTGTCCGGCTTCTCTGTGAAAGTCTTGACTTTGACCGGCCTGCCGTCCTCTGCGGCCCCGGCCATCTGGATGTATCCGAAATTCGGGTCGGGTCTTGTCGGGACGACACCAAGGGTGATCAGCGCGTCCGAGCCGGCAGCATAGGCGAGGGCGTTGGAGAGTGTCTCGTTGAAGATGTCGTGCTTGTTGATTATCAGGTCGGACGGGGTCACTGCTGTCACCGCGTCAGGGTCGCGCTTGAGGATTGTGTATGTCGCATAAGTCAGGCAGGGGGCAGTGTTGCGGCTATACGGCTCCAGAAGCAGGTTTCCGTCCCGGAGTTCCGGGAGCTGCTGTCTGATGAGTTCCCGGTATCTCGGGAGCGATACGACTATTATGTTCTCTTCCGGGATGACGGCTTTCATCCTGTCGAAGGTGAACCTCAGGAAAGACCGTCCCTCCGCTGTGAAATCCAGGAACTGTTTGGGGCGGTCAGCCCTGCTGATGGGCCAGAATCTGGAGCCTGACCCTCCGGCCATGATTATGCAGTATAGATGGTTATTAAGCATATTGTGGTATAAAAGCTTGTGGGTAGTATTCTATTTCAAACTTTGGGCCATCGAAGAGCACGCTCACCACATCGAAGAACACTTCCAAGTCGGCGGGAAGCGTGCTGCGGGCCTCAGAGTTAAGGAAAGCATTGGCGGCGGTGGTGAGCCGGCGCATCTTGCGGCTGTCCACATTTGCCTGGGGTTCTGCCGCTGAGGGTATCCGGCGGCTCTTAACCTCCACTATGTGCAGCCCTTCGGAGTCGAGGGTTATGATGTCTATCTCCAGGTGGCCGCTTCTCCAGTTGCGTCGGATTATTTCGTGGCCCCTGTTGCGCAGATAGCGGCACGCCTCCTCCTCACCTCTGCGTCCGGTAATCTGCCTGCCTGTTTTCATAGTTTGACGATTGTGACTCCTGTCCCGCCGTTGCGTATGTCCTCGTCGGAAACTTCCAGTCCCGGGATGGACCTGAGGTATTTCTGGATCTCTTCCCTCAGCACGCCGGAGCCCTTGCCGTGGATGATCCTCACTGTGCCGATGTTGAGCATCACGGCGTCATCGATGTACCTTGCCACTATGTTGAGTGCATCGGAGAGCCTTTCGCCGCGGATGTCCAGTTCGGGGGAGAAATTGAGCCTGCGGTCCGTGAGCGAACTGTCCACCTTCTGCTCGGCGGGCTTGAATTCTTTGCGTGCGGCTTCCCGGAACTCGTTGGACGATATGCGCTCCACTTTGTCCGGGGACATGGTGGAACTGATGTTGCCCACGATAACGGTCACGGCCTTGTTGGAGATCTTCGAGACCTCCCCGACCAGACCGTTGTCCTTGATCCGGACTTTCTCCCCGACCTTGAGCGGCGCGCTCTTCTGCTCGCGCTCGTCCGTGTCTTTCTTCTTGACGCGTTTCTGCAGGGAGGCGAGTTTGCGGTCTATGTAGTCTTCCTTGTTGCGGCCTTCTTTCTCTTTGCGCTTCTCCAGTGCTCCGAGGAATCCCTGGAGTTCTTCCCTTGCCTCCTTGGTCTGAGTCTTCTCCGCCTGGGCCTGCCGTATGTCGCGGATGGTCTTCTCGACCTGCTTGCCGGCTCCCTTGACGATCTGCTCGGCTTCCTGCATGGCGGAGGAGATGATGGATTCGCGCAGGCTCTTGATGTCCTCCAGTTCTTTCTGGTATTTCTCTGTGAGTCCTGTCAGGGCCTTGTCGCTGTTCTTGACTTTCTGGAGCTTCTCGTCCAGGGCCTTGCGGTTGCGGGCTATCTTGCGCAGGTTGCGCTCGATGCCGACAAACTCCTCTCCGGCACGTCTCTCGGCATCCTTGACGATGCTCTCAGGCAGACGCATCTTGCGTGCAAGCTCAAATGCGAAGGAGTTGCCGGGGAGCCCGATCTCGAGCTTGAAGAGGGGCTCTATCTTGGCGGCGTCGTAGAGCATCGCCCCGTTGATGACGCGGGTGTCAGGCCCTGATGCGTAGAGTTTGAGATTGGTGTAGTGGGTCGTGATGACTCCGTAGACGCCCCTGCGGTCCATCTCGCTCAGGATGGCCTCGGCTATGGCGCCGCCGGCGGCGGGCTCCGTGCCTGAGCCGAACTCGTCGATGAGCACCAGGGTCTTCTCGTCCGCGCAGGAGAGCATCTCCCTCATCTGGGACAGGAAAGAACTGTATGTGCTCAGGTCGCTCTCTATGTTCTGGTCATCGCCGATGCTGACGAAGATGCGGTCGAATATCATCATCTCGGAGGTCTCGGAAGTCGGGATGAGCATGCCCCACTGGAACATATACTGGAGCAGCCCCATCGTCTTGAGACATACCGATTTACCCCCTGCGTTAGGGCCGGATATCAGAAGTATGCGCTTCTTGGGGCTGAGGGTGATGGTGAGCGGCACCATGTTCCGTCCTTCTGCACGCAGGGCCTTCTCCAGCAGAGGATGTCGGGCCTTGCGCAGCTCCACGGCGCCTTCTTCGGAGATTACCGGGACTCCCGCGATGAAGTCCAGAGCCGTCTGGGCCTTGGCCATGAGGAAGTCGATCTCGCCGAGGAATTTCGCTCCCGAGAGAAGTTCTGGGATATATGGGCGGAGGAATTCCGTGAACTCGAAGAGAATCTTGCGGATTTCCCTCTCTTCTTCGAAGTGCAGGGCGATCAGCTCATTCTCCAGCTCCACTATTTCCGCAGGCTCGATAAAGGTGGTCTTCCCGGAGGCCGACTCGTCGTAGACGAAGCCAGGGAGCTTGCGCTTGGCCGAGGAGCTTACCGGGATCAGGAACTTCCCGTCGCGGATGCAGACGGAGGCGTCGGAGTCGGCTATGCCGTCCTCCTGGGCCTTGCGCAGCACGGCCCCCGCTCTCTTCGAGAGCGACGCCTCCCGGCTGCGTATCGCGCCTCTGAGCTCAAGCAGCCTGTCGGAGGCCGAGTCCTTGATGTCCCCGTATTTGTCAAGTATGCTTTCTATCCTGCGCTGTATCTCCGGGAAAGAGTTGACACTCCCGGCCATCCTCTTCAGCCTCGGATAGACCCCGTCCTTGATGCCCCCGAAGAAATGCAGGATCTTTCGGATGGTGTCTGTGGCGGTCTTGAGTTTGGCCAGAGAGAGGGTGTCTATCGATGAGCCGGCCTTGAGCAGCGGCTCCAGAAACGGGACGGCGTCAATGTAGCCTGTAGTAGGGAAACTGTCCTCGAACATCATGATCAGCCGCATCTCGTCCGTCAGGGCGAGGCGCGTCATGATGGAGCTGCGGTCTGTGGTGAACTCTTCCTTCTCCACCCTGTCCGCGGCATAGTCTGTCAGACATCTGTCCGATATGATCCTGCGTATCTTGTCAAAGCCGAGCTTGGCTTCCAGTCCCTGGTTTATCATTCAGTTTTCTCCCCGAGAAGAAGTTTAAGGTTGTTTATGCTGTCAATTCTCCTGATGACCCCGCCCCGCACGAACGAGATGGCGCCCGTCTCCTCGCTCACCACCACCACGTCCGCATCACACTGCTCCGACACGCCGATGGCCGCCTTGTGCCTCATCCCGTATTGTGCCGGGAGGTCGCTGCGGTCGGTGATGGGCAGGGTGCAGCGGGCCGCTATTATGCGGCTGTCACCGATGACCATCGCTCCGTCGTGCAGCGGGGAATTCTTGAAGAATATGTTCATTATCAGCCGGCTGCTGATCTGCGCATCCATGATGTCGCCTGTCGCGATGATATCTTCGAGCGAGTCCTTGCGGCGGATCAGTATGAGCGCTCCGGTCTTCTGGTCCGACATCTCCTTGCATGCCTGGGCTATCTCGGACACGGCCCGGCTGTCCACGCTCTCGCTGCCTTTTCCCGTGATCAGTTTCATCAGTAGGGGCCTCTTTTCCAGAGAGTCGCCGGCTTTCCGCCCTAGCGAGTTCAGAAACCGCCTTATTTCCGGCTGGAATATCACTATCAGCGCTATCGCGCCGACATCGATGAGAGTCCCCAGCAGGGCGGACACCATCTTCAGCCCCAGCGCGTTGGCGACAATCCTGACCACCAGCACGATGATGATGGCGATGAAGATGTTTATGGCCGTGGAACCCTGGATGCACCGGAATATGAAATAAATCACCAGCGCGACCATCAGGATGTCCAAAAGGTCGACCAGCGTGAAGTGCAGAAATCCCAGCATTCCCAGAACCATATCGCAAAATTACAAAATAAAATCGAAACTCAAGTTTTTGGAAATAAGCGGAATAAGTTGTATATTTGCAGCCCGCAAAAATATGCGGTTACTTGTAAAGTATTTATAAACAATTAATTGAACAACCAATGCCTGGATTAATTGGAAAGAAAATCGGAATGACTTCCGTTTTCGGTGCTGATGGCAAGAACATGCCATGCACCGTTATCGAGGCTGGCCCGTGCGTTGTTACGCAGCTCCGTACAGTAGAAAAAGACGGCTATGCCGCTGTACAGCTTGCCTATGACGAAACGACTGAAAAGCACGCCAGCGCGCCTCTGATGGGGCATTTCAAAAAGGCAGGTGTCGCTCCTATGCGCAAGCTCGTCGAGTTCAAGGCGGACTTCGCCGGAGAGCCGAAGCTCGGTGACAAGTTCACCGTGGCCGACATCTTCACCGAGGACGTCGCCTTCGTCGATGTCATCGGCACCTCTAAGGGTAGGGGCTTCCAGGGCGTAGTTCACCGTCACGGCTTTGCCGGCGTCGGCGGACAGACCCACGGTCAGCACAACCGCCTTCGTCACCCTGGTTCCATGGGTGCATCTTCATGGCCTTCACGTGTCCTTCCGGGGATGCGCATGGCAGGTCACATGGGCAACGAGAGAGTGAAGGTCGAGAACCTTCAGGTGGTCAAGGTGATCCCTGAGAACAACCTCATCGTCGTCAAGGGTTCCGTTCCGGGAGCCAAGGGTTCTTATGTAATTTTGGAGGCTTAAGAGTATGGAATTATCAGTATTAAAGATTGACGGAACCGAATCCGGAAAGAAGGTTACTCTTGAGGAGGGCGTATTCGGCGTGCAGCCGAATGATCACGCCATCTATCTCGATGTCATCCAGTATCTCGCCAACCAGCGTCATGGCAACGCCAAGACCAAGGACCGCAGCGAGAACGCCCACAGCACCAAGAAGCTCGGGCGTCAGAAAGGTGGCGGCGGAGCCCGTCACGGAAGCCTCAAGTCCAACATTTTTGTAGGTGGAGGCCGTGTGTTCGGACCTGTTCCACGTTTCTATCACAATAAGCTCAACAAGAAACTGAAGGCCCTCGCCCGCAGGTCAGCACTTTCATACAAGGCTGCGGAGAATGCCATCATCGTTGTCGAGCCGTTCTCACTGGACGCACCTAAGACCAAGGACATGATCAACATCACCAAAGCCATCGGCGCCGGTGACCGTAAAGTCCTCTATGTGCTTCCACAGAACTCCACCAATATCTATCTTTCATCACGCAACCTTCCGTATGTGGATGTCGTTTCAGTCGATGAGGTCTGCACCTACACGATCATGAACGCCAACAAGCTTGTCCTTGTGGACGGCGTACAGGATGTCCTCGCACAGAGAAACATGCGCTAAAAGAACACGAAGATGGGAATCATTATTAAGCCAATCATAACAGAGAAGCTGACGGAACAGGGCGAAAAGTTGAACCGTTACGGCTTCATCGTTGACCGTGAAGCCAACAAGCTTCAGATCAAGGACGCAGTGGAGAAGATGTACAACGTCTCCGTCGCTGCAGTCAACACCGTCAATTACCACGGCAAGAGGAAGAGCCGCTACACCAAGGCCGGCATCCTCCGCGGCCGCATGAATCACTTCAAGAAGGCCTATGTGACCCTTGCAGGTGAGGACAAGATTGATTTTTACGCTAACATTTAAGGGAGGGCAAGACAATGGCAGTAAGAAAATTCAAACCGGTAACCCCGGGCCAGAGGAACAAGGTGATCAGCGCGTTTGACGACATCACCGCCAAGAAGCCTCAGAAATCATTGATCGAGCCTCTCAAGAGCACCGGCGGACGCAACAATACGGGCCAGATGACTGTACGCTACAGAGGTGGCGGACACAAGAGGATGTACCGTATCATCGACTTCCGCCGCGACAAGGACAACTGCACTGCAGAAGTGCTCACCATCGAGTACGATCCTAACCGCAGCGCCCGTATCGCCCTTGTGCAGTATCAAGACGGTGAGAAGAGGTATATCATCGCTCCTAAGGGACTCAAGGTGGGTCAGGTGATCGCTTCCGGAAGCGGAGTCGCTCCGGAGGTCGGTAACGCTCTCCCTCTCTCCGAAATTCCTGTAGGTACTCTCGTACACAATATCGAGCTTCGTCCGGGTCAGGGCGCCGCAATGGCACGTTCCGCCGGTACTTTCGCACAGCTTGCCGCCCGTGAGGGCAACCACGCTGTTCTCCGCCTGCCTTCAGGCGAGACACGTATGGTGCTTGTCAGCTGCCGCGCTACCGTAGGTGAGGTCTCAAATGCAGACCACAGCCTCGAGAGCCATGGCAAGGCGGGACGCAGGCGTTGGCTCGGTATCCGTCCTCACAACCGAGGCGTCGTGATGAACCCGGTCGATCACCCGATGGGTGGTGGTGAAGGCCGTGCTTCCGGTGGACACCCTCGCTCACGCAAGGGCTTGCCGGCTAAGGGCTACAAGACACGTAATCCTAAGGCATCTTCAAACAAGTTCATCATTGAAAGAAGGAAGAAATAACAGGAATTAAACTTTAGAGATTATGAGTCGTTCATTAAGAAAAGGTCCATATATTCAGGAGGCTCTCGAGAAGAGGGTCATCGCGATGAATGATGGCAGCAAGAAGAAGGAAGTGGTGAAGACCTGGTCACGTGCCAGCATGATCTCCCCTGACTTCATCGGCCACACGATCGCCGTCCATAACGGAAACAAGTTTATCCCTGTTTACGTTACGGAGCAGATGGTAGGTCACAAGCTCGGAGAGTTCGCACCTACCCGTACATTCAGAGGTCATTCAGGTAACAATAAGAAGTAATCATCATTATGGGAAAGCGTAAAAGACTTATGGCCGAGCGCCTCAAGGAGGCGAAGAAGGTTACGTCAGTTGCCAAACTGAATGATGCCCCGTCATCTCCACGCAAGATGCGACTTGTCGCAGACACAGTGCGTGGGGTTGAGGTCAACCACGCTCTCGATCTTCTGAAATTCTCGAAGAGAGAGGCGTCCGTCCGTCTCGAGAAACTTCTCCGCAGCGCCATCGCCAACTGGGAAGCGAAGAATCCGGACAAGAGCAAGGAGCTCGACAACGGCAATGTGTACGTCAAGACCATCATGGTCGATGGCGGCCGTATGCTGAAGCGTATCCGTCCGTGCCCTCAGGGCCGTGCGGGCCGCATCCGCAAGCGTTCCAACCACGTCACCGTCATCCTTGATGTAAAACAACCAGTGGAGAATAAGTAATATGGGACAGAAAACAAATCCTATCAGCAACAGAATCGGTATCACCCGTGGTTGGGACTCTAACTGGTGTGGTGGTAACTATGCGGAGAAGATCGCGGAGGACTACGAGATCCGCAAGTATCTCAGCAAGCGTCTTGCCAAGGCAAGCCTCAGCAGGATCATCATCGAGAGGACTCTCAAGCTCATCACTGTCACCATCTATGCCGCAAGACCGGGCTTCATCATCGGCAAGGGCGGCACTGAGGTGGACAAACTCAAGGAAGAGCTCAAGAAGGTCACCAGCAAGGATGTACAGATCAACATTTTCGAGGTCAAGCGTCCTGAGGTTGATGCCAACATCGTGGCGGACAGCATCGCCCGCCAGATTGAAGGCCGCGTCTCATATCGCCGTGCTATCAAGATGGCTGTAGCCAACACCATGAGGGTGGGCGCTGAAGGCATCAAGGTGCAGATCAGCGGACGTGTAGGCGGCGCCGAAATGGCACGCAACGAGATGTTCAAGGAAGGCCGTACGCCGCTCCACACATTCCGTGCGGACATAGACTATGCTCTTGCGGTGGCTCACACAAAGGTCGGGACTCTCGGTATCAAGGTCTGGATCTGCAACGGCGAGCGCTATGGCAAGCAGGATCTCACTCCTGCCGCCCTCTCGGCTGCCAACGCCCAGGCTGCCGGACAGAACCGCGGAGGTCGTGATCGTGACCGTCGTGGACGTCGTGACGACCGTCGCCCGCGTCGTGACAACAATCAGAAGTAATTTTTAAATAAAATTACTATATTTACGGCCGGTTCGCATTGCGGACCGGCTTTAAAATTTAACAGAGATGAAAAAAGTAATGTTTGCCGCAGCTGCTCTGCTGATTGCCGCAGTCGGCTGCAAGAGTGTTTCTGAAGAGCAGAAACTTGCCGACTACAAGGCCGGCAACGAGAAGTTCATGGAAGAGTACAGGGCTTCTTCGGAGAAGATCCAGGCCGACTCAGCCCTGACTGAAGATCAGAGGGATTCCGCCCTCGAGAAGCTCTACAATGAGTCCGTGGACAAGTATGTAAGCGAGAGGTTCGACATCCTCAAGAAGGATCCTTCAGGCCAGCTTGCCGTTGCAGTTGTCTCCGATATATGGAACATGATCGAGGAGCCGCAGCAGCAGGAAGCTCTCGGCCTGCTCAAAGGCGCTGCCGCGCAGGACTCCACCATCCTCAAGTACAAGTCCGTTATGGAAGCCAAGAAAAACACTGCCGCGGGCAGCAGATTCACTGACTTTACAGTGACACAGGACCCTGAGAATCCGGAGAATAGCACTGTCAAGTTCTCCGACTATGTCGGGAAAGGGAAGTATGTCCTCGTTGACTTCTGGGCGAGCTGGTGCGGCCCTTGCAAGCGTGAGATCCCTAATATCGCAGCCGTGTACGACAAGTACCATGGAGATGATTTCGATGTGCTCAGCGTGGCTGTATGGGACGACCCTGCCGACACCAAGGCTGCTGCAGCAGAGCACGGTGTCGTTTGGAGCCAGATCATCAACGCGCAGAGGATTCCTACCGAGATCTACGGCATCCAGGGCATTCCTCATATCATGCTCGTAGGTCCTGACGGAACCATCCTCAAGCGCGACCTCAGGGGCGCAGATATAGAGAAAGCTGTCTCTGAAGCGCTTGGACGTTAAGGAAAAAATAAGCCTTTTACCACATTCCCCCGGAGTGTACAGATACTACAACTCCGAGGGAACTGTGATTTATGTGGGTAAGGCGAAGGACCTCAACAAGAGGGTAGCGCAGTATTTTGTCAGCCCTGACCGTCTTACACTGAAGACGAGGGTGCTTGTCTCCAAGATTGCCGATGTCCAGTACTCTGTGGTCGATACGGAGGCAGATGCCCTCCTGTTGGAGAACAATCTCATAAAGCAGTACAAGCCTCGCTATAATATCCTTCTGAAAGACTCCAAGACATATCCGTGGATATGTGTGACTGATGAGGAATTCCCGAGGGTCTATCTTACCAGGAGGCTTGTCCGTAACGGAAGCAGATATTTCGGCCCGTACAGCTCTGCAATGCATGCCAGGACTCTGCTGGATTTTTTCGAATCCTCATATCCGCTGCGTTCATGCCGGCTTGCGATCACTTCTGATGCGGTGCTGCGCCACAAGTTCCGTCCCTGTCTGGACTATCACATCCACCGCTGCCGCGGCTGCTGCATAGGCGCCATCTCAAAGGAAGAATACGGCGGGTACATAAATGAAATCGTACGGCTTCTCAGCGGTGGAGTCAATGATATCATCAAAGACTATAAGGAAAGGATGCTGCGTGCCTCGGACGAGCTGGATTTCGAGACGGCGGCCCTGTACAAGCAGAAAATAGACTCTCTCCAGAGCCACTATTCCAAGTCGATCATCACGGCAGCCGGCGACAGGGACGTGGATGTGTTTTCCCTTGTCTTTGACGCTCTGGAGGCGTTCGGCAATTTTCTCCGCATCAAAGGCGGGGCCATCATCCAGTCGCTCAATCTCGGGTTCAAGCTCAATATCGAGGAGGATCGCGCTTCCGTGCTCAGCACTTTCATAGCCGAGATAGAATCCAAGTTCGGTGCTCTCAGCAAGGAAGTCCTGGTGCCTTTTATGCCGGATGTCAACATAGACGGGGTCACATTCAGGATTCCGGTCCGTGGAGACAAGCTCGCGCTTCTCGAACTGAGCGACAAGAACTCTCGTGAATTCCGCTTCAATTCCCTCAAGCAGCGGGAGCATACCAATCCGGACGAGTTCCGTGCCGCAGTCCTCGAGGAGCTCCGTAAGGCGATAGGCATGACAGAATTGCCGGAGCACATCGAGTGCTTCGACAACTCCAATATCCAGGGTACAAACCCGGTGGCCTCCTGTGTCGTGTTCAGAGGCGGAGAACCGTCAAAAAAGGACTACCGTAAATTCAAGATCAAGACCGTCGTGGGAGCCAATGACTATGCTTCCATGAAAGAAGTGGTCAACAGGCGTTACTCCAGGCTTTGCCAGGAGGCTCCGGATGATCTCCCTCAGCTCGTGGTGATCGACGGAGGCAAGGGACAGCTGGACTTTGCCTACCAGGCTATATGCGAGCTTGGCCTTGAGAAAAAACTTACAGTCATAGGCCTCGCCAAACGTCTCGAAGAGGTGATCCGTGTGGGAGACCCCTATCCTCTCTTCCTTGACAGGAACTCTCAGGCTCTTAAGCTTTTGCAGCGTGTACGCGATGAAGCGCACCGCTTCGGTATCACTTTCCACCGCTCTCTGCGGAGCAAGGCTGCGCTTTCCTCTGCCCTGAGAGAAATCAAAGGTGTGGGCGAGCAGACGGAGCAGCGTCTGCTGATGCATTTCGGAAGTGTCGCGCGCATCGCCTCCGCCAAGCTGGATGAGATTTCAGCCCTGGTGGGCCCTTCTCTGGCGGAAAAAATCAAAGATCAGTTAAACAACCATTCAGAAGAAGATGACCAAACTTGATTTCAACAGATGTTTCAACGCCTTCATCCTCATCGGGATGACCCTCGTCATGGTCGCCGCAACTCTGCTTAAACTGCGTGGGGCGCAGACGGGGCAGGCCATGCTTATCGTGGCAGCATTCGGTTCCCTTATGGGCGTGCTGAGCACTGTGTGTTCGGCCAATGCCAAGATATTGACATTCCTCTTCGGTCTTTTTGATGTCACCATCTACGGAGTCATGTGTTTTATGGGAGGAAAGTATGGCAACGCGGCCCTTCATCTGCTGTATTTCCTGCCTATGCAGTTCATCGGCTTCTTCCAGTGGAGACGGCGTGGAGCATCATCGGGTGTGCAGGTGCACGCGCGCCGGCTCACATCGAGGCAGTGGGCTGTCTATGGGGGCGGATTCCTCGTCGGTCTCGTCATATCTTATGTGGTGCTGCTGCGTATCGGATCGACCCAGCCCCAACAGGTCCTGAAAGTCACCATCCTGATGGATGCGCTCTCCATGATGTGCAACATTCTCGGGCAGATGCTGATGTCCATGGCGTATATGGAGCAGTGGTTCTTCTGGATAGGTGTAAACATTGCTTCTGTGGTGATGTGGAGTACGACTCTTTCGCATTCCTCTGATTCGTATGCCCTGATTTATCTGGTCAAGTACAGCTTCTATCTTCTCAATTCCCTCAACGGCCTGCGTATCTGGTTGAAATTGAGCCGCCCTGAGGCCGGGGCGGAAAGCTGATTTGGAGATTTGAAAAAAAATGATTTACTTTGTAGGCCTTTTGGCTTGTTAGGATGTACTAATAAAACTTAATATCTAACGTTATGGATTATCCAGAAATTGTAGAGAAGGTCAAGGCGATAATTGTCGACAAGCTTGGCGTTGAGCCTTCAGAGGTCACTGAGACCGCTAATTTTACAAATGATCTCGGTGCTGACTCTCTTGACACCGTTGAGCTCCTTATGGAGTTCGAGAAAGTGTTCGGCATCAAGATTCCTGATGAGGAAACAAGTACCATTGCGACCGTAAAGGACGCATGTGACAAGGTTGCAGAGAAGCTCAATGTAAGCAAGTAATCTCTGTCTCCGACAAATCGAAAGGGTGGCCCTAAGAGCCGCCCTTTTACTTTATATGACTATGTCAAGTCTATTCCTCCGGCAGGGCGAAGGTGAGTTCCAGATGCGGAACTCTTCCGTCCGCGGCTTTGGGGCCGTTGAGCCTTGCGCGGTAGAAACGGTCCTTGTCCAGTTGTGTGGATATGCTGGTGCTGGTGGTGGACTGGCTGGCGTAGGCGGCCATCATGGCGTAGTTGTAGTAGTTGGAGTAATAGTTGGAGTATCCCCCGTAGCTGCCGTAACCTCCGTACATGTCATTGTAATAACTCTGGTAAGCAAGGTACTGGTACATCTCGCTCATGTCTGATGAGCCGGATGTGGTGGTCGTGATGACCTCATTGGCCATTATGAGCAGCCAGATGTCATAGAAGCCTTTTTCGAGGCGCTCGGTTTTTTTGCTGGAGGCGTCCGTTTCGTCTATCTTGAGGAGTTCCTGTACATGGAAAGTGATGTCCGGAGCGTATTCAAGGAGCGAACGGTTGATGTCTCCCTGGTCCTCGTATTCGGAGCCGGAGTCCGTCAAGCCCATGAAGCGCGTTATCTCGTCTTCGGTAATCCTGCAGGTAGGGGAAAGAATGTCCGGCCAGCGGTCAAGTTCGTCGATGTCTGACGGCGCTGCAAACGGAAATATGAGGGAAGCCTTGTTGATGACGGCCGTCTTCGGGTCACCGCCCTTGGATGCGATTGCCTCCTCGGCGATCCTTTTGAGCTCCTTGGCGGAAATGACAGGTTTCAGACCGCCCCCGCCTTCAATCTTGATCTCGCTGTCCGCATAGCCTACGCTGCTTTCCGTCTCCTGAGCGGACAGGTTGAGCGCGTATTGAGGAAAACTTCCCGTGGATGAGGCTGAGAACAGCGAATCGAGGTCGTAGAACTTGTCCGCCCCATAGTAGAAGAGGAAGGAGCTGTCCCTGCGCTCTCCATCGTATTCAGCCGAGAATGAAAGTCTGGCGTAGTTGCCCTGAATGTAGCCGTATGAGCTGTTGTAATCCAGCTGGAGCTTGAACATGTCAATCCGTCCTCCTTCACCGGACGGATTGTCAGTCTCGATCATGATGCCGGGGAACTTCTTGAGATAGGTGTCGATGTCTTCGAGGTCCTCGCTTGTGATGGTGAGATATTTCTTGCCGAACTCCTCGTTGAAATTGAATGAAAGCGAATCGCTTCCGTCGAATACTGGCGTTCCCTTGGTTATGCTCCGGCTCTGGTGAGGAAACGGTTTGTTGCAGTCGAAGTCCTTTTCGTAGTCCATCGGTCTGGATAACTCGTACACCCTGATGTTCTGGAGGATGTTTTTCTGCGAGGGGTCGCCTGTGGAGACCGTGTCAAGGCTCGCCGCGAAGTGGAAGCTCTTGAATTCCGGATTCTTCCCGAAGTCCATCTCGCTTGCGAGAGGTATCAGGGCCACCGCACTTTTCCTGGTGCTCAGCCCGTACTCTTTGTCCCGTATGGCGCCGATCGTGATTCTCGAACTGCTCAGTCCGGAGAGGCTGTCGGCCATCCTTACGTAGACCTGCGGCACCGGAGTATCCACTGTGTAGAATTTGTACAGCTGGCCCGCCGGGACAAGATCCCCTCCGAGATTGCTGCTGCTGTCTATACAAGATGCAAGGCAGGCGAGTGCCGCCAGCCCTGACAGAATACGTGTCTTCATCTTAAAGCTCATCATAAAATCCGCAGTACTCGTCCACATAACTTCCGTCTTTGAGGGCCTCCGCGTTGAACGGCAGGACCGGAAGTCCGATTTCTTTGCACCATGAAATGAGTTCCGGCTTGACGCCGGCGGATCCCAATATCACGCCATCAGAGTACTGAGCGGCCGTTCGAGCAAGATTTATGCCATCAGCCTTCTCGGCCAGAAGTTTGAGGTCTTCCATGCCGACTCCTCCAAAGCAGGCCTTCCCGGCGAAATCCGGACTGAAATCAGCCTCCGGAGTGTCGTCATAGAGGGAGAGCACCACCTTGCTGCTGGAGAATATCGGGTCTTCCTTGTAGGCTTTCTTGAGATATACCGGGACCATCTGGGATATCCAGCCCTGGCAGTGGATCACATCCGGAGCCCAACGCAGTTTCTTGACTGTCTCAAGTACGCCGCGCGCGAAGAATATGGCACGCTCGTCGTTGTCTTCGAAAAAGTTGCCGCCGGCGTCGAAGAATGTCTGCTTGCGCTTGAAATAATCCTCGTTGTCTATGAAATAGACCTGGATTCTCGCGGAAGAGATGGATGCGACCTTGATTATGAGCGGCCTGTCCACATCTCCGATGATTATGTTCATCCCTGAAAGCCTTATGACTTCATGGAGTTGGTTCTTCCTTTCGTTGATGCAGCCGAAGCGGGGCATGAATGAACGGATTTCTCTTTTGCGGTCCTGGACACCTTGTGGCAGGTAGCGTCCTATGTCTGCTATGTCCGACTCCGGGAGATACGGGTAGATCTCGGAATTGACAAATAGTATCTTCTGCTTAAACGCACTCATAGTTACAAAGATAATAATTTTTTTCGATAAGGCGATATTTATTATCTTTGACGCCAGATTTGAACTCTGATGTCCGGAAGGGAAAACAAGTTGCTCCGCAGGCGCATGGTCAACGCCTACCTGTCAAGCGTGATAAGCATAAGCCTTGTGCTGCTGCTTGTCGGCGCTGCAGTTCTGGTAGCGGTCAATCTTGGTGAGGTGTCCCGCTATCTCAAGGAGAACATGAAGATTTCAGTGGTCTTCAACCAGGATGTCACCGATGCCCAGGCCGATGAATATGCGTCCAGGGTCTCGGCGCTTCCTTGCGTCAAATCCGTGCGGGTGGTGTCACGGGAAGAGGGGGAGAGGGAACTTGCGAGGATGCTCGGTGACGATTTTCTCAGCGTCTTCGAGACCTCGCCCGTGCCTGTCTCCGCCGACGTGTCGCTCAAGGCGGAGTATGTGGTGTCCGACTCTCTGTCGAAGGTGGTCGGGTCGCTGCAGGATTCCCCTCTTGTGGATGAGGTTGACAGCAGGCAGAGTCTTGTCGAGGCTCTGGATGCCAATCTGGCCAGAATATCGGCGGTCTTCGCCGTGCTGATCGCCATGCTGCTTTTCATCTCATTCGCGCTCATCAACAATATGGTGAGGCTCAGCGTCTACGCCCGGCGTTTCACGATACATACCATGAAACTTGTCGGAGCGACACGCGCTTTCATAACGGCTCCGTTCCTCAGGGCTGCTCTTGTCCAAGGGCTTGTGGCTTCAGTGCTCTCTACGGGGGTGCTGTCCCTGTCCCTGTATGCCCTGAGCCGCTCTTTCCCGGAGTTCTTCGCCGTGCTGAGCCGTTCATCGCTGCTCATCAGCGCCGGGGCCATATTTCTTACCGGTGCGCTGCTCTGCACGCTCAGCACTTATTTTGTGGTCGGCAAGTTGTCCGATGCTTCCAAGGATGATTTATATTATTGACAATATGGATAAAATGGCAATTACTCCTAAGGGACTGAAGCTCCTGCTGGCCGGTGCTCTCGTGATGGCGGCCGGCTACATCCTGATGATGGGCGGAGGTTCCGATGATCCTCAAGTATTCAATTATGCAATGTTCGATGCCCGCAGGCTTGTGGCTGCGCCGGTCGTGATCCTCTCCGGCATTGTTGTCATAGTGGTCGGGATTCTCGGTGGCTTCCGGGGCAAAGAAGGAAAGGGGGAGAAGTGATGGAGTTGTGGGAAGCGTTTGTTCTGGGCATCGTCCAGGGTCTTACGGAGTTTCTGCCTGTAAGCAGCAGCGGACATCTGATGATTTTCAAGTCTCTGCTCGGAGTTGACGGTGAGGGGTTTCTTGACTTCACCGTCACTGTGCATTTTGCCACCGTGCTGAGCACGATAGTGGTGTTCTGGAGCGCAATCTGGCGTATCCTCAAAGGGGTTCTCCAGTTCAAATACAACGATGAGACGGACTATTTCCTGAAGATTTGCCTCTCCATGGTCCCGGTGGCCGTGGTCGGGTTCTGCTTCAAGGACAAGGTCGAGGCTCTCTTCGGGGATGGCCTGCACACTGTCGCCGCCTGCCTGCTGGTGACGGCGGCCCTGCTGTGCTTCTCTGATGTGTTCACCCGTAAAGTGAAGACGCGCAACACGAGCCGTAACGGCATTTCGTGGTGGCAGGCTTTCGTGGTCGGAATCGGGCAGGCGTGCGCTGTGGCTCCGGGACTCTCTCGTTCCGGCACCACTATCGCCACGGGCCTTGTGTGCGGGGTGAAGCGGGAGAGCATGGCCCAGTTTTCGTTTCTCATGGTTCTGATCCCCATACTCGGGGAGCAGCTGCTGTCCGTCCTAGACATGGTCAAAGGCGGGGCGGAGGTGGCTTCCGGTGTGGGTTTCGGCCCGCTGCTGACCGGGTTCGTGGCGGCATTCCTTTCCGGCCTTTTCGCCTGCAAGGTCATGGTGGCTCTGGTCAGCAAGGCCCGCCTGTCATGGTTCTCCCTCTATTGCGTGGTGGTCTCGGCCCTTATTTTCATCTTCGCTTAGCAGATGGCGGAGCGTGGTGATTATTACTTTGTCTCCGATGTGCATCTGGGGCTGGAGCTGAAGGATCCGGCGGACCGCGAGGCGCGTTTCATATCATTTATAAAAGGGATTCCGCGCGAGAAGACGCGGGCCCTTTTTCTGCTCGGGGACATTTGGGATTTCTGGTATGAGTACAGGGATGTGGTGCCACGCTGTGGGGTGCGTGTCGTGGCGGCGCTCATCTCGCTGATGGACGATGGGGTGCAGGTGTGGTTCTGTCCGGGCAACCATGACATCTGGTGCTACTCGTATTTCGAGAGTCTCGGCATGCGCCGTTTTGACCAGCCGTTCTGCACGCAGCTGGACGGGAAGATGTTCTGTCTGGGGCACGGGGATGCGCTCGGCGGAGCGAAGAAGGGGTATGCCTTCATGCTGAAGGTGTTTCACAACAGGCTGCTGCAGAGATTGTTCAGCACCTTGCACCCATGGATCGCCTTCCGTATCGGGCTTGGCTGGTCCAACTCAAACAGGCGCACTCACAAGCCCTACCATTTCCGTGGCGCCGATGAGCCTCTGTACCGCTTCGCGCTGCGGGAGTCTGAGAGGCGCAAGGTGGATTTTTTCGTGTTCGGGCACTTCCACGATGCGGTGGACATGGTGCTTCCGACCGGCTCCCGTCTGATTGTGCTTAAGGATTGGATGGACGGGGGTGAGCCGTTCGGACGTTTCGACGGTGAACGCTTCGAGCTGCGTGAGCGTTAGCGCTTCTTGACCTCGCTGGAGAGGGTCTCCGTCTTGATTATGGTGCGGGGAGGGGCGCTCATGAAGATGGACCAGTAGAAGCTGTCCCACTCGCCCGAGTCCCATATCCGGCAGAGTTCCTCGACCTTGGCGTCCTTGCCTTTGGGATCGTATCGGGATTTCAGATCCTGGGAGAAGAGTCTCGCGACGAGCTGCCAGAAGTTGGCTGCAAACCCGCTCTCGTAGGTCTTGATGATGTTGTATGCGCTCATGCCGCATTCCCTGTCCACGAGTTTCATCAGCAGCAGGCCCTGATTGACCGTCATCCCCCGGATGTCCTTCTCGAATATCCTGAACAGTTCCTTCTCCACGTCGTTTATGTAGCGGCTTCGCTGCGAGCGCTTGCTGACGTCGGCGGCTATCGTACTGTCCACCTGGGCCATCATCTTCCTGCCGACCAGAGCGTAAGGGTAGACTTTGTTGAAATTCTGGACGAGACGGTAGTATCTCCTCCAGTCCCCGGATTTCATCCCTTTCCCTTTCGGGAACACCCATACAGGGTCTATGGTGTCGTGGAAAACCGTATCCCCGCTCTCCGTTACGGTATAGTACATGGGCGTCCCGGTCACGCGCCGCACGTTCTGAGGTCTGGCCGGCATGGCCGCCGCCAGAAGCAATAAGAATGTCAATATGACCGGTGCCGGTTTCACTTGGTGCAAAGATAAGGGCGCCCGGCCTCGGATGCAAATAACTTGCCGACCTTTCACGCCGTCGTACCGCATATGCCCGGAAACTGGCTTGGCGCCTGTGTCGAAAACACCTGGAAAATTTTTTTCTCAATGTCTGCAAACTATTGAAATCCCCATAGTTGACCATCAAGACAGCGTGTCGAAAATATTTCAGAATTTTCCCGTTTGACTATGGTATTTCAGGTTTTTTTGCTAACTTTGCAGTCCCAAAAATTGGCCTCTTTCCGCGTAAGTGGTTGTTTTTGAGTGTTTTAGTGAAATAAATTTTTAAAAGTAATACTGAGATGTTACAACCTAAGAGAACAAAATTTAGAAGGGAACAGAAAAACCGCATGAAGGGCAACGCCCAGAGGGGCAACCAGCTCGCGTTCGGTTCATTCGGGATCAAGACCCTTGAAAATTGTTGGCTCACGGCGCAGCAGATCGAGGCTGCCCGTCAGGCTATTTCGCGTTGTATGAACCGTGAGGGCCAGATTTGGATCAGGGTATTCCCGGTCAAGCCTATCACCAAGAAGCCTCTCGATACCCGTATGGGTAAAGGTAAGGGTGACCCGTATGCGTTCGTTGCGCCTATCACTCCGGGCCGCATCATCTTCGAGGCCGAGGGAGTTCCTCTCGCTGTAGCGAAGGAGGCTATGCGTCTTGGCGCCAACAAGCTTCCCATCGCGACCAAGTTCGTTGTCCGCAGGGATTATACAGAATAATTTATTGGAGAAAGAGAAATGAAAGCATCAGAAGCACGCGAAATGTCTGTAGCAGACCTGCGCGACCGTATTGAGGTTGAGAAGAGCAATCTTGACACAATGAAGATTAATCACGCGATTTCTCCATTGGAGGACACTTCCAAAATCGGTAAGACCAGAAGGGATATAGCTCTTATGATCACTATCCTTGCTGAAAAAGAAAAACAGAACTAAATCAGAAAGAATCTTATGGAAAGAAATCTTCGTAAGGAAAGAATAGGGGTGGTGGTCAGCGACAAGATGGACAAGACCATTATCGTTGCTGTCAAGATCAGGGAGAAGCATCCTCTCTACGGCAAGTTCGTCAAGAAGACCACCAAGTTCGTCGCCCAGGACGACAAGAACGAATGCGGAATCGGAGATACCGTGCGCATCATGGAGACCCGTCCTCTCAGCAAGACTAAGAACTGGAGACTAGTAGAAATCGTAGAAAAAGCAAAGTAATATATGATACAGCAGGAAACACGTTTACAGGTGGCCGACAACAGCGGGGCGAAGGAAGTTCTCTGCATCCGCGTGCTTGGCGGTACTCACCATCGTTATGCGACTGTCGGTGACACGATCGTCGTTGCAATCAAGAGTGCCATACCTGGCGGTGACGCCAAAAAAGGTACGGTTTCAAAAGCTGTAGTTGTGCGCACCAAGAAGGAAGTCCGCCGTCCGGACGGATCTTATATCCGTTTCGACGACAATGCCTGCGTGCTTCTCAACAACGCCGGCGAACTCCGCGGTACGCGTATCTTCGGCCCTGTGGCCAGAGAGCTTCGTGCCAACTTCATGAAAATCGTCTCACTGGCACCGGAGGTCCTTTAATTGAACAAGCATTATGAAGAAGTTACATATCAAGAAAGGCGACACCGTGTATGTGAATGCCGGTAACGACAAGGGAAAGACCGGAAAGGTCCTCTCAGTGGATCCGTCAAAGGACCGCGCAATCGTCGAGGGGATCAATATGGTGAGCAAGCACACCAAGCCGAACGCCAAGCAGCCTCAGGGCGGCATTCTCAAGCAGGAGGCTTCCATTCACATTTCAAACCTCAACCTTATCGATCCTAAGAGCAACACTCCTACCCGCGTGGGCTACAGGATGGAAGGAGACAAGAAAGTCCGTTTCGCTAAAAAATCTGGGGAGGAGATCAAATAATTATGGCAAAGAAAAACGCAACGGTTCAGGCTCAGGTCCTGCCTGCAGGTTATGTGCCTGCCCTCAAGAAGGTATATAAGGAGGAGATTGTGGACAAGCTGATGAAGCAGTTCTCATACTCTACCGTGATGCAGGTTCCGCGCCTGGTGAAGATCACGATCAACGAAGGCATCGGCGCCGGCACCCAGGACAAGAAGATTGTCGAGGAGGCAGCAGAGGAGCTCTCTCTCATTACCGGTCAGAAGGCGCTTGTGACCACTTCCAAGAAGGACGTCTCCAACTTCAAACTCCGTAAGGGCATGCCTATCGGAACCAAGGTGACCCTCCGCAACGTGAAGATGTACGAGTTCCTCGAGAAGCTCATCAGGGTCGCTCTCCCTCGTATCCGCGACTTCAACGGCATCGCCGAGAACATGGACGGCAGGGGCAACTATACCCTCGGACTCAAGGAGCAGGTCATCTTCCCTGAGATCGACATCGACAAGAATCCGCGCATCCACGGACTCGAGATCACTTTCGTAACCACGGCCCAGACAGATGAGGAGTGCCACGCTCTTCTCGCCGCATTCGGGCTGCCATTCAAGAAACATAACAAATAAAATACTATGGCAAAGGAATCAATGAAAGCCCGTGAGGTCAAGCGCGCCAAGCTCGTAGCCAAGTACGCAGAAAAGAGGAAGGCTCTCAAGGAGGCCGGCGACTGGGCAGCTCTCGACAAGCTCCCTAAGAACGCTTCTCCTGTCCGCCTTCACAACCGCTGCTCCCTCACCGGACGTCCGAAAGGATATATGAGGGCATTCGGCATCAGCCGCATCCAGTTCCGCGAGATGGCCAGCAACGGTCTCATCCCTGGAGTCAAGAAGGCAAGTTGGTAGAAATTAAAGAATATTAAAGATATGACTGATCCAATTGCAGATTATCTCACCAGAATTCGCAATGCATACAGTGCAGGCAAGAAGATAGTGGAAGTGCCTTCTTCCAAGATGAAGGTCGCCATTACCCAGATTCTCTGTGAGAAGGGCTATATCCTCAGTTACAAGGTAGTGGAGGGTGCCCCGTTCAACACTATAAAGATCGCCCTCAAGTACCACCCTCAGACCAAAGCCGCCGCCATCAGGAAGATCGAGCGCGTGTCCACCCCGGGTCTGCGTCAGTACACGGATGTGGACAATATGCCGCGCGTCCTCAACGGACTCGGAATCGCAGTGCTTTCCACCTCCAAGGGCGTCATCACCGACAAGGAAGCCAAAGAGCTCGGAATCGGCGGTGAAGTTATTTGCTACGTATATTAATCTTAAACATTTTCATATTTAATGTCACGAATTGGTAAATTGCCTGTAAGCCTTCCGACCGGGGTGAGCGCCGAGCTCCTTCCCGGCAACGTGCTGAAGGTTAAAGGACCTCATGGTGAGATGTCCCAGAAGATAGATCCGGACATCACTGTCACCATTGAGGACAATCAGATCAAGTTCGCGCGTCCGACAGACCAGCCACGTCACCGCTCCATGCACGGCCTCTACCGTGCTCTTGCGCATAACATGGTGGTCGGTGTCAGCGAGCAGTTCACTCTTAAGCAGGAGTTGGTGGGTGTAGGTTATCGTGTCGCTCTCAACGGCCAGATCCTCTCCTTCTCCCTTGGTTACTCACACGAAATTCAGCTCATGCTTCCTTCCGAGGTGAAGGCTGAAGTCCCGGATGTCAAGAAAGGAGAGAATCCGGTGCTGGTGCTCAAGAGCTGCGACAAGCAGCTTGTAGGCCAGGTGGCTGCCAAGATCCGTTCATTCCGTAAGCCGGAGCCTTACAAGGGTAAAGGTATCAAGTTCGTCGGTGAGCAGCTCCGTCGCAAGGCGGGCAAGACAGCGGCCGCAAAATAAAAGGAGGATTGAATTATGGCACTCAATAGAATTGAAAGAAGAAGAAGGATTCACTACCGCATACGTAAGCATGTCAATGGAACTGCCGAGCGTCCACGTATGGTCGTATTCCGCAGCAACAAGCAGATTTACGTACAGGTTGTCGATGACGAGCAGGGCAAGACCCTTTGCGCTGCAGCATCCAACGACAAGGAGCTTGCCGCACAGTGCAAAGGCAAGACCGGTGTCGAAGCCGCAGCGATCGTCGGCAAGGCCATCGCGGAGCGCGCTCTCGCTAAAGGTATCACCACCATCTGCTTTGATCGTGGCGGTTACCTTTTCCACGGAAGAGTCAAAAGTTTGGCGGACGCTGCCCGTGAAGGCGGCCTCGTATTCTAATACAATAGACAATGGCAAATACGAATGTTAAAAGAGTAAAGACATCTGACCTTGAGCTCAAGGACAGACTGGTCGCCATCCGCAGGGTCACCAAGGTGACCAAGGGCGGACGTCACTTCCGCTTCGCGGCAATTGTCGTTGTGGGAGATGAGAAGGGTGTGGTAGGTTATGGCCTCGGCAAAGCAAATGAGGTCACCGCCGCCATCGCCAAAGGCGTCGAGGACGCCAAGAAGAACCTTGTGAAGATCCCTGTGATTAACACGACCATCCCTCATGAGCAGGAGGCCAAGTTCGGCGGCTCCCGCGTGTTCATGAAGCCGGCCGCTCCAGGTACCGGTGTCAAGGCCGGTGGTGCGATGCGTGCAGTGTTCGAGTCTGCCGGCGTGCAGAATGTGCTCGCCAAGTCAAAGGGCTCGTCCAACCCTCACAACCTTGTGAAGGCTACTGTGGCAGCCCTGACCCAGATGAGGGACGCCTATACTGTCGCAGGTCTTCGCGGTGTGCCTATGTCCAAGGTTTTCAATGGTTAAAGGAGACACGATTATGGCAAGATTCAAGATTACCCAGATTATAAGCAGCAACGGGGAGACCAAGCGTCAGAAGGACAACCTTCGCTGCCTCGGTATCCGCCGCATGCATAAGACAGTGGAGGTGGAGAAGACCCCGGTGACCGCAGGTCAGGTGGCAAAGATCGCTCACCTCTGCAAAGTTGAAGTGATTGACTAAGGAGGACCCTGAAGATGAAACTTAACAATTTGAAACCTGCTGTTGGGTCTACCCACACAAGCAAAAGATTAGGACGTGGTCAGGGTTCTGGCAAGGGCGGTACTTCCACCCGTGGTACAAAGGGTGCCCAGGCACGTGCCGGATACGAACACAAGATCGGATTCGAAGGCGGTCAGATGCCAATCCAGAGGCGTCTGCCTAAGTTCGGCTTCAAGAACCCTACACGGGTCGAGTATCAGGCTGTGAACCTCGATGCACTTGAGGCCGTGGCTGCGCAGTCCGGACTCAAGGAGTTCGGTGTTGAAGAGATCAAGGCTGCCGGGTTTGCCGGAAGGTCCGATCTCGTCAAGGTTCTCGGCAACGGCGAGCTCAAGACCGCTCTCACGGTAAAGGCTGACGCTTTCTCAAAATCTGCTGTCGCGAAAATCGAAGCAGCCGGCGGAAAGGCTGTCGTAAACGAATAAGTTTATGAAGTTCGTCGAGACCATAAAGAATATATTCAGGATCGAGGAGCTCCGAAAGAGGCTCGTCTACACATTCATCCTTATCCTGGTTTACAGGTTGGGATGTTTTGTGGTGCTTCCGGGCATTGACGCGTCTCTGCTTGCGGGTCTCCAGAGCAAGACACAGGATGGCCTTGTCGGTCTGTTGAATATGTTCTCCGGCGGTGCTTTCGGCAACGCCTCTATCTTCGCACTGGGTGTGATGCCGTACATTTCGGCATCCATCGTGATCCAGCTACTCGGTGTTTTCGTACCTTACTTCAGGAAACTCCAGATGGAGGGCGAAAGCGGCCGCAAGAAGATGAACCAGATGACCAGGTGGCTGACCATCGCGATCATCTGTATTCAGGGTCCGGCATATATGGCCGCTGTGCACAGCCAGATTCCGGCTGCGGCATTCGTGGCTGTCAACCAGCTTGGCTGGAGCAATTTCATGTTCAACATCGTTTCGACCATCATCCTTATGGCCGGTTCGATGTTCGTGATGTGGCTCGGTGAGCGTATCACCGACAGGGGAATAGGCAACGGTATCTCATTGATCATCATGATCGGTATTGTGGCCCGTCTGCCTTACGCCCTCCTTGCCGAGTTCAGCGACAAGCTTTCCGTCAACAACGGCGGTCTGCTTCTGCTGATCGTGGAACTGCTCGTATGGTTCTTTGTCATCATCGCCGCGATTGCTCTGGTTCAGGCTGTACGCCGTGTTCCTGTGCAGTATGCGAAGCGTGTGGTCGGCAACCGTCAGTACGGCGGAGTACGTCAGTACATCCCACTCAAGATAAATGCTGCCGGTGTCATGCCTATCATCTTCGCACAGGCCTTGATGCTGTTCCCGCTCATCTTCTCGCGCTGGGATGCGACACGTGGACTTGCTGCCACCCTCGGTGACTATACCGGGTTCTGGTACAACTTCATATTCTTCATCCTCATCGTCGTCTTCACGTTCTTCTATACGGCCGTCACCGTAAATCCTACTATGATGGCCGAGAGCATGAAGAGGGACGGCGGATTCATCCCGGGTGTGAAGCCTGGCAAGAAGACGGTAGAGTACCTTGACTCCATCATGTCAAAGGTGACTCTTCCCGGCTCATTCTTCCTCGGCATAATATCCATTCTTCCAGCCATTGCGATGATCTTCGGTATCAACAACTCTTTTGCAAGTTTCTACGGCGGCACTTCGCTTCTGATTCTTGTGGGCGTTGTACTCGATACTCTTCAGCAGGTGGAAAGTTATTTGCTGATGCGCCACTACGACGGTCTGATGAAGACCGGCCGTCTGAGCGGGCGCTCAGGTATGTAGTTCTTTGAATAAAAAGTGAAAGGTTGTGATCAAGCCTAAGACAGAAGAAGAAATTGAGCTTTTGCGCGAGAATGCCATACTCGTCTCAAAGACGTTGGCGGAAGTCGGTAAAGCGGTAGCCCCAGGTGTGACAACTGCTGAGTTGAATAGGGTGGCCGAGACTTTCATTCGCGACAACGGCGCAATCCCAAGTTTTCTCGGATTCGAGGGCTTCCCCGCAGCCATCTGTGCCTCGGTCAACGATGTCGTGGTCCACGGTTTTCCGTCCGACTACGTCCTCAAGGACGGCGACATCGTATCGGTGGACATCGGCACGCTCTATAAGGGCTATAACGGTGACTCGGCTTACACCTTCCCGGTAGGGGAGGTGGACGCCCAGACCCGCAAGCTCCTTGACGTGACGAAGGCTTCGCTGTACAAGGGCATAGAGGCGGCTGTGGCAGGTGCGCGGGTCGGTGATATCGGATACGCGGTACAATCGTATGCGGAATCGTTCGGATTCTCTGTGGTGCGTGAACTTGAAGGGCACGGCATAGGCAGGCAGATGCATGAAGAGCCGGGTGTGCCGAATTACGGCAGACGCGGTCATGGCACCCACCTTGTCGATGGCATGACCATCTGCATCGAGCCGATGATCAATGCCGGCGGCAGAGGGGTATACCTCGCCCGCAACGGCTGGTCCGTCAAGACCTCTGACCACAAGAATGCGGCCCATTTCGAGCTTACGGTTGTTGTCCGGAAAGGCCATGCCGAGCAGCTTTCAACCTTCGATTTTATCGAGAAAGATGGCGGGATCAATTTTTAAGTGCTTAATATTTTTATGTCAAAACAGGTAGCAATAGAACAAGATGGGAAGGTAATCGAGACCCTTCCGAACGCGATGTTCAAGGTCGAGCTTGAGAATGGTCATGTCCTGCTCTGCAACATTTCAGGCAAGATGCGAATGAACTTCATCCATATTCTTCTTGGCGACAAGGTTAGAGTAGAAATATCGCCTTATGATTTGACCAAAGGCAGAATATCTTTCAGATATAAATAAAAAATCACAGATATGAAAGTCAAGACATCCATCAAGAAGCGCAGCGAAGACTGCAAGATCGTAAGACGCAAAGGCCGTCTTTACGTGATTTGCAAGAAGACCCCCAAGTTCAAGATGCGCCAGGGATAATATTCAGTAAACAAATTAAGTAAAGTATAATTATGGCAAGAATAGCCGGTGTTGATTTACCAAACAACAAACACGGAGAGATAGGTCTTACCTATATCTTCGGAATCGGCCGCCCTTCAGCCAAGAGGATTCTCGAGAAGTGCGGCATCGATCCTGCAATCAAAGTCGGAGAATGGAACGACGAGCAGATCGCCAAGATCCGTGCTGAGATCAATGCAGAATACAAGATTGAAGGCGAGCTCCGTTCTTCCGTCCAGATGGACATCAAGCGTCTTATGGATATCGGTTGCTACCGCGGTATCCGCCATCGTCTCGGACTTCCGGTCCGCGGCCAGAGCACCAAGAACAACGCCCGTACCCGCAAGGGACGTAAGAAGACTGTCGCCAACAAGAAGAAGGCTACGAAGTAATAATTGATGAATTATGGCAAAGAAAACTACAACATCCAAGAGAGTTGTCAAGGTTGAAGCTTATGGCGAAGCCCATATTTCATCAACCTTCAACAACGTGATCGTCTCTCTCACCAACGCTCAGGGCCAGGTGATCAGCTGGGGCTCCGCCGGAAAGTGCGGCTTCAGAGGCTCCAAGAAGAACACTCCTTATGCAGCCCAGATGGCAGCGGAAGATGCTGCCAAGACCGCTTTCGATGCAGGTCTGCGAAGGGTCAAGTGCTATGTCAAAGGTCCGGGAGCCGGCCGTGAGTCAGCTATCCGTACCATCAACAATGCCGGTATCGTCGTCACCGAGATCGTCGATGTCACCCCGATGCCGCATAATGGATGCAGACCGAAAGGCCGTCGTAAGGTTTAATTTTTAAATGTAAGACTGTTATGGCAAGATATACAGGTCCAAGCACCAAGATCGCCCGTAAATTCGGCGAGCCAATCTATGGCTCAGACAAATATTTCGAGAAGAGAAACTACCCTCCAGGACAGCATGGCCTCGCTGCTAAGCGCAAGAAGCAGAAGGACTACTCAAGCCAGCTCAAGGAGAAGCAGAAAGTCAAGTATATGTATGGAGTTCTGGAGCGTCAGTTCCACAACACCTACGACAAGGCTTCACGCATGGCCGGCCAGAAGGGTGAGAACCTCCTCTTCCTTCTTGAGTCCCGTCTCGACAACGTGGTTTATCGTCTCGGCATCGCTCCGTCACGTGCAGCTGCCCGTCAGCTTGTGTCACATCATCACATCACTCTCAATGGTGTGGTTTCCAGCATTCCTTCAACTCAGGTGAAGCCTGGTGATGTTGTTGCTGTGAGGGAGAGGTCAAAGAGCCTTGAGGTTATCCAGAACAGCGTGGCTTCCGTTACCAGATATTCTTGGCTCGAATTCGACACCAAGACCCTGTGCGGAAAGTTCCTCAATGTCCCTACAAGGGAGGAAATTCCGGAGAGCATCAACGAGCAGCTTATCGTCGACCTCTACTCCAAGTAACATTTAACACCAGTATAATATGGCAATCTTAGCATTTCAGAAACCTGACAAGGTCATCATGCTCGAAAGCACCGACACTGTCGGCCGTTTTGAATTCCGTCCTCTTGAGCCGGGATACGGTCAGACGATCGGCAATGCTCTTCGTCGCATCTTGCTCGCCTCTTTGGAAGGTTTTGCTGTAAGTCAGATCAAGATCTCCGGGGTGGACCAGGAGTTTGCGACCATACCTGGCGTGATTGAGGGGATGCAGGACATCATCCTCAATCTCAAGCAGGTGCGCTTCCGCCGGATGGTGGAGACGGCTGACTCTGAGACAGCAAACATCGTCATCAGCGGCAAGCAGGAGTTTACGGCAGAAGATATCTCAAAGGGATTGTCTTCCTTTATGGTGTTGAATCCGGAACTTCACATCTGCTCGCTTGAGCCTTCTGTCAAACTCGAAATATCCCTTATAGTGACCAAAGGCAGGGGATTTGTGCCTGCGGAGGAGCTCAGGGACGAGAACACGCCGATCGGCACCATTCCGATCGATGCCATCTACACTCCTATCCGCAAGGTCAACTGGAGCGTGGAGAACTATCGTGTGGAGCAGAAGACAGACTACGAGAAACTCAATCTCGAGATCATCACTGACGGTTCCATTTCCCCTAATTCCGCACTTCACGAGGCTGCAAACATCCTCATTTATCATTTCCGCCTGTTCACCGATGACAAGAAGATGTCTATGGAGAGCACTGTGGCGCCTGATACAAAGGAGCTCGACGAAGAGTCGCTCCGCATGAGGCATCTGCTGCTTACCAAGCTCTCTGACGTGGGCCTGTCGGTACGTGCGTTCAACTGTCTCAAGGCAGCTGATATCGACACTTTCGCCGATCTGGTTTCCTACTCTCGTCCTGAGTTGATGAAGTTCCGCAATTTCGGGCGCAAGTCCCTCAATGAGATCGATCTTCTGGTGGAGAAGATGAAGTTGTCTTTCGGAATGGATGTCACAAAGTATAATATCGAACCAAAGAAAAAGAATATCGAAAGATGAGACACAATAAAGCTATAAATCATCTTGGACGCAAGAGCGGTCACCGCAAGGCTCTCCTCTCCAACATGGCGACTTCTCTCATCCTCCACAAGAGGATCACGACCACAGTCGCCAAGGCGAAGGCTCTCAAGAGCTATGTAGAGCCGCTTATCACAAAGTCCAAGGACGATACGACCCACAATCGTCGTGTTGTGTTCAGCTACCTCAAGTCAAAGGAGGCCGTGACTGAACTCTTCCGTAACGTAGCGCCTAAGGTCGCAGACCGTCCAGGCGGATACACCCGCGTGCTCCATGTTGGTTTCCGTCAGGGTGACGCTGCCGAGATGGCTCTTATCGAGTTGGTTGATTTCAATGAGGCCGCTCTCGCTTCTGCCGAGAAGGCTGCAAAGAAGACCACCCGTCGCAGCCGCGCCAAGAAGGCAGAGACAGCTGAGGCTGCCGAGGCTCCGGCACCTCAGGCAGAGGCGGTAAAGGAAGAGCCTAAGGCTGAGTAATAATGAAAGTGGAAGCTGTCAGGCCTCCACTTTTTGCTTTATAGTCCTTTCTGGAATTCTCTGAGGAAATCCGGAAAGGATTTGTCCGTGCAGGCCTCGTCATCTATGGTGACGGGGCTTTTCGCGGCTATGGACGCGACTTTGAGGGCCATGGCCATGCGGTGGTCGTGGTGCGAACTGTATTCGCCTCCATTCAGCATTCTTCCGCTGAGCAGACGAGAGGAAAGGGACTCTCCGCAGATGAACATGTCGTCTCCCTCTGTCCGGGCTTCGATGCCCAGTTGTGAAAGCATCTCGAGTATCGCGGCGGCCCTGTCGGACTCTTTGCCGGACAGCCTCCCGACACCGCTAATGCGGCTTTCACCCGCGCAGAACGCTGCGAGCACCGCTACGATAGGAAAGAGGTCCGGGGAGTTGTTTAGATCTTTTTCGAATGCTTCAAGGGGGGCTTTACGCACGCAAATGCTGTCGTCTTCGAGCTGTGAGACTACAGCCCCGGCTTCCACGATGATGTCCACAATAGCTAGGTCGGCCTGGATACTTCTCGTGTCAAGTCCACGCACTTCCGCCGAGCCGAATATGGCTGCTGCCACCAGAAAGTTTGCCGCGGCGCTCCAGTCCCCCTCGATGGCGAAGTCGGAGGCATGGTAGTGCTGGCCGCCTCTTATCTTGAAGCGTATGCCGGAGCATGATGACCAGTCATCGGCTTCAAGCATCTCGGCATCTCCCTCCATCTCGCTTCTGGTCTTGATCCCGAAGTGGCGCAGCACATCGAGGGTGATGTACATATACGGGATGCTCTTGGGCTCGTTGACATACAGTTCCGAGCCCGGTTCGCAGAGTGGAAGTGCCATCAGCAGGCCGGAGATCAGCTGGGAACCTCCGTTTCCCGGGACTTCCGCGTTGCCGGGGATGAGCCTGCCTTTGACTTCAAGGGGGACATAGAGGTTGCGCTCATCTTTGTCCGGTATGTTGGAGAGCAGGACTCCGTAGGCCGCCATGATGCCGGCTGCGTTGTCAAGAGGTCTGCGCAGAAGTGTCCCGTGTCCGTTTACCGTGAACCTGCCTTTGCCGGCTGCGGCTATCACCGGGATGAGCAGGCGGGTGAGAAGTCCTGATTCACCCGTGTCTATGGTGTCCATGTCAAGGCTTCCGTATGATGCTGAGGTGCCGGTGATTGTCAGGGTGCCGCCGTCTATGCGGATGTCCGCTCCCATCTGTCTGGCAGCTTCTATGGCCGCGTCCGTGTCTCCACAGGGACTGTATCCTCTCAGCCGCGAAGTACCCGTTGCAAGCGCGGCGGAGATTATAGCCCTCTGGGCAAAACTTTTTGAGGCTGGCATGCAGAGGTCTTTTGCATGGTAGCCGCTGAAGTTGCCGTAGACTGCCCGGCGCATCTGTGCTGTGGTCCATTGTCCTGGTGCGGTGGCTTCTTCCTCGCTCAACGAGGCATAGCTGAACGGAGCTCCGCGTTTCAGGCACTCAACACGGCTGTCTTTCCCCTCCTCTCCCATACCGAAGGCGATCAGTCTCCCCTCGAGGGATGGGATGTCTTCGAGCACGATGGAATACAGGGACTCTATACGGCTTGCGTCCGATGAGGAGTTGCAGCGGAGGGCGAGTTTGGCGATGTCCGCACCATAGCGGAAGCATCGGGCCAGGGCTTTCTGGAGCTGCTGGTCATCGGGGGTTTCCGTGAAATTGTGGTAGGAGCGGATGATTTCAGTGCCGTGACGCAGGCAGAGTTTCTGGAATTCCTTGCTCATTGATGAGGGGGCCTCGATTTCGAGGTCGGCATAGCGTGCTCCTGCTTCTATGGCTGCCTGCAACCGTCTTTGGGCGGCGGCTTCGCCTGCTTCGTCTATCCTGCATGTCGCGATGAGCGGCGTGTCGGAGTTGCCGAAAAGGTCTTCAATCTCCTCTTTGGAGAGTTCGCAGCGGTCGAGCCTTATCTCCGCCATCTCGATCTGAGGGTTGGCGAGGATCTCGAGTATCTGCTTATAGGTCTTGTTCTGAATGCTGGTGCAGATCATGTAAATCTTTGATTATCACCTTGCCTATTTTTTTGATGAGGACAAAGTGGATGATGCCGTTTTCGGCTTTCTTGTCTTTGTGCATCGCCTGTTCGAGTTCTTTTTCGGGGCAGGGGAGGCTGGTCGGGAGGCCGCAGGCGGACAGGTCGGATTTCAGTTTCTCCGCGGTTCCGCTTTCTGCGATGCCAAGCCTCTCGGACAGTCTGGCGGCCTGGATGATGCCGACAGCCACTGCTTCTCCGTGGGTCATAGGGTTTGGGGTGGCGTGCGTGTGCTGGTACCATTCGATGGCGTGGGCGTATGTGTGCCCGAGATTAAGTAGGCGGCGCGGCCCCTCTTCGTATGGGTCTTTTGAGACGATTTTACGCTTTATGTCGGCTGCGGCCTTGATGAGCGGGGCGAGGGCGTTGAAGTCAACCTCACCGGAGAGGGCCTTTACGGCTTTTGAGTAGTTGCCTTTGTCCTCGATGATGAAGGTTTTCAGAAGCTCGGCTGCTCCGGAGCGGAGTTCGCGCGCCGGAAGGGTACGGAGCGTCTCCGGGTAGATTCTCGTGTCGGAGGGGAAGCGGATTACGCCGATCATGTTTTTATATGAGTCGAGGTTCACACCTGTCTTGCCGCCTATCCCGGCGTCCACCTGACAGAGCAGTGTGGTGGGGTAGTTGACGTATTTGACGCCACGCTTGTAGATGCTTGCGGCGAATCCGGCCATGTCTGTGGTGACCCCGCCTCCTATTGCGTAGATGATGGCATTGCGGTCTGCGCCCTCGGAGAGCAGCCAGCGGCAGATTCTGAGTACGCTGTCCATCGTCTTGTGTTCTTCATCCGCGATGATAGGCAGAGCCGGCCGGCCGTCCGCAATCTTCAGAGCGAAGTCGGCGACGTTGCGGTCATATACGACAAAAATATTGTTGTTCATATCCAGTCAAGTTTTTGCCAAAAACGAAGATAGTGCAAATATTTGATAAATCGCGATTTTTGGATACCTTTGCAATCTGTTTGCCCGAGTGGCGGAATTGGTAGACGCGATGGACTCAAAATCCATTATCCTCTAAAGATGTGCCGGTTCGAGTCCGGCCCCGGGCACTATATTGCTGAGGCATATCCTCAGACTCCTGCGGCGCTCAAGTCGCTTTCCGACTTTGCCGGTGCAAAGTCCCGCGACCGCGCCGGTGCTCTGATGAGCACTACCTTTACGGGGCATATCCCCGGACCCTGCGCCCTCAAGGCCTTTCTGATTTTGCATTCGCAAAATCCCGGCCCCGGGCGGTCCGCTGATGCGGACTTCAAGCCATTCCCTTTTCCTTGCAAGCCTTCGCCGGGCGTCTTCGCTGCTCATTCGCTTCGCAAATTCGCTGACGCTCAGCCGCGCCGCTGACGCGGCCCTCCGGAAAGCAGTCGCTTTCCGACTTTGCTTGAAAAGCGCTTTTCCACAGCTGCAACTACATGATTGCCTCATGCTGCTGATTTGGGGCAAATCCGTCAGCCTCGGTCGTGGGTAACCGTCTCTGGTCGCGTTCCAACTGTGACAGGTGTGGCCGACGTACCCTGAGGGGCCCCATCGGTTATGCACACCTGCCACAGAGGCTTATGTAGGCTATGGTGCCATGACCGGGCTTGGAGAAAATGGCATCAACGATACATCCGCAATCTGGCCCGTCCCATAAAACATCCGGTGGCGGCGTAAGGCGTTTGGCAATGTTATTCTGTGTAGAGGCTGATGATGTTGAGGATGACCTTGGATGCTTTCTCCATGCTCTCCACCGGCACCCATTCGTAGCGTCCGTGGAAGTTCAGCCCTCCGGCGAAGATGTTCGGGCACGGGAGACCTCTGAATGAGAGGTTCGCCCCGTCGGTGCCGCCGCGTATCGGCTGGATGTGCGGCTTGATTCCGGCCATCTCCATGGCTTTCACCGCCTTCTCCACCACGTGGTAGTGAGGCTCCACCTGCTCGCGCATGTTGTAATACTGGTCCTTGAGGGTCACGGTCACGCAGTCTTTGCCGTAGCGGAGGTTGATGAAGGCTGCGCATTCGTTGATGACTTCCTTCTTGCGCTCGAATTTGGCCCTGTCATGGTCCCTTATTATATAGGTGAGGGTGGTCTCTTCCACGCTGCCCTTGCAGGCGACGATATGGAAGAAGCCCTCGTAGTCCTGGGTGCACTCCGGCCTCTGGTCCTGTGGGAGAAGGGAGATGAACTCGTTGGCTATGATGATGGAGTTGAGCATCTTGCCTTTGGCGTAGCCCGGATGGACATTGCGGCCCTGGATGTGCACGACGGCAGATGCGGCGTTGAAGTTCTCGAACTCGAGTTCTCCGACCTCGCCCCCGTCCATGGTATATCCGTAGTCCGCACCGAACTTTTTGACATCGAATTTCACCACTCCGCGCCCGATCTCCTCGTCCGGAGTGAAGCCGATCTTGATGTCGCCGTGCTTGAACTCCGGATGCTCCACTATATATTGCACGGCATCCATTATCTCTGCCACACCGGCCTTGTCGTCCGCTCCGAGCAGGGTCGTGCCGTCAGTGGTGATGATGGTCTCCCCCTTGTGTGTGAGGAGTTCCGGGAAATCGGACGTCTTCAGACTAAGACCCGGCACGCCTTTGAGCGGGATGTCCGAACCATCGTAATTGCTGATTATCTGAGGCTTGATGTCTGCTCCCGAGGCGTCGGGGGCGGTGTCCACATGGGCAATGAAGCCCACGGCCGGCACTTTCTTGCTGATATTTGAGGGGATGGAGGCCATGACATAACCCCACTCATCAAGTTCCGCCTTGACCCCGAGAGCATTGAGCTCGTCTCTGAGGAGTCTGAGCAAATTGAGCTCTTTTTCGGCTGATGGCTGGCTTTCGCTTTCTTCATTGGACTGCGTGTCTATCGCGACATAGCGCAGGAATCTGTCCTTGATATTTTCCATATAATAGAATATTTGTGTCTTCTCGTTGCAATCGTGTAAATTTAGCAAATTTGCCGGAAATGCCACTCTTGCGGAGGCCGGAGAGCACCGCGTGGGGCGTGGAGTCAAGATTTTTTGAAAAATTTGAGAAAAAGTTTGCACTTTCAATTTTAATGACTACCTTTGCAATCCCTTTCGGGGGAGAACAAGAGATCATTGACAATACTGAGAGAGAAACGAGGTAAGAAAGATAGAAATTAGATTAGTCTGAGTAAATTGTGAAAGAATCGAGTCTTATCGGTTCCGAAGAATTGAGGGACTACAATTTCAGAAAAGAAGAATAGGCGAGAGAAAGACAGAAATGTCGATTCACACGAGAGAAAGAGGAGAAGGGCGAACGGGGGATGCCTAGGCTTCCGGAAGCGAAGAAGGACGTGGTAAGCTGCGAAAAGCTCCGGGGATCCGCAAACAGGAAGAGATCCGGAGGTGTCCGAATGGGGAAACCCGCACGCATGAAGTGCGTGCAGCGCGCGAGCGCGGCGAACGCAGGGAACTGAAACATCTTAGTACCTGCAGGAGAAGAAAGAAATATCGATTCCCTGAGTAGTGGCGAGCGAAAGGGGAGGAGCCTAAACCGTGCGCGTC
>DJQV01000023.1:0-1275 GCA_002438805.1 Bacteroidales bacterium UBA6377 | reverse complement strand
CACCTGAGTAGGGCGGGGCACGAGGAATCCTGTCCGAATCCGCGGGGACCATCCCGCAAGGCTGAATATTACCGGAAGACCGATAGTGAACCAGTACCGTGAGGGAAAGGTGGGAAGGACCCCGAACAGGGGAGTGAAAGAGAACCTGAAACCGTTCGTCTACAAGCGGTCGGAGCCGAGAGGCGACGGCGTGCCTTTTGCATAATGAGCCTACGAGTTGCGTCACGCCGGCGAGGTTAAGCCCTTAAGGGGCGTCAGCCGAAGCGAGAGCGAGTCTGAACAGGGCGTTCAGTCGGCGTGAGCAGACGCGAAACCTAGTGATCTACCCATGGCCAGGGTGAAGGCGCCGTAACGGGCGCTGGAGGCCCGAACCGGTTTACGTTGAAAAGTGCTCGGATGAGCTGTGGGTAGGAGTGAAAGGCCAATCAAACTGGGAGATAGCTCGTACTCCCCGAAATGTCTTTAGGGACAGCCTCGGTCATGTCTGCGTGAGGTAGAGCTACTGATAGGAAGAGAGGGCTTCGCCGCCTGTCAATTCCTGACAAACTCCGAATGCGCGCAGTCTAGAGACCGGGAGTGAGTCGTCGGGTGCTAATATCCGTCGGCGAGAGGGTAAGAGCCCAGACCTCCAGCCAAGGCCCCCAATAGCAGTCTAAGTTGAGACGAAACGAAGTGACGCCGCAGAGACAGCCAGGATGTTAGCTCGGAAGCAGCTATTCATTCAAAGAGTGCGTAACAGCTCACTGGTCGAGCGGCGATGCGTGGATGATGAACGGGCATCAAGACTGCAGCCGAAGCTGAGGACGCGTTGTATGACGCGTGGTAGGGGAGCATTCCAGCCAGCGCTGAAGGGAAGCCGCGAGACTTCCTGGAGCGACTGGAAAAGAAAATGTAGGCATAAGTAACGACAAAGGGGGCGGAAACCCCCTCACCGCAAGCCCAAGGATTCCTGAACAACGTTAAACGGATCAGGGTAAGTCGGGGACTAAGGGGAAGCCGAGAGGCGCACCCGATGGCGAGCCGGTCAAGATTCCGGCACTCGCCGCGCAGGCTATCTGGAGACCCGGGAGTGACACTGCCGCCGTCTGACGGAATAGACGGTTGAAGGACGTAGGGAGACTGAAATCCGACAGTACCGCGAGGCTTCGGCGGAGCGGACAGCGCAGGTAACCATACCGGCAAGAAAATCCAGGGGCGTGTAGAGCGCGGCGACCCGTACCGTAAACCGACACAGGGGGATGAGGAGAGAATCCTAAGGCCGGCGGGAGAAGCATT
>DJQV01000004.1 GCA_002438805.1 Bacteroidales bacterium UBA6377 | reverse complement strand
ATGTGATGAAAGACTTCAAGAAGGATTCTGCCGGCGGCGAGGCTGCGGGGCAGAAGTGTGAGGGGAAAGGAAGCGGAAATGGCAGCGGAACCGAGGTCGGAAGCGGAGACATGAGAGGCAGCGCAAGCGGCGGTAGGAACGCGGGCCGGAACAGGGGCGGAGACAGACGCGCGAATGTCGGCGGAAGGAGGAGGACCGCCGCCAAGTCCACCGTAGTCCCGGGACGTTACGTGGACCTGACGCTTGACGCCGGATTCAAGGCGGTGTTCGCCGACAGGAGCAACAAGGCCCTGCTCATCGGCCTGCTCAACGTCCTCCTGCCGCCGGAGGCAAAAGTGGAAGACATACTCGAATATATCGACCGCGAGAGTGTACCTGAATTTCTCAACAGCAAGACCACAAGAATGGACCTCGTCTGCCGGGGCGAGGACAAAAGGACTTTCATAGTGGAGATGCAACGCGAGCCCGAGAACGCCTTCTTCGAGAGGTGCATCTACTATGGCGCCGGAGTCTACCACACAGGACTTGTACGCGGGAAGACATACGAGGATGACCTGAAGCCGGTCTATATCGTTGGCATACTCAACTACTCCCTGCCGCACGAGGACGAGGCACTCTGGAGCTCCGACAACATAGTCTCCTGCTACCGCTTCATCGAGAGCCGCACGGGAGAAGTTGCGCCTGACACTATTTTGTGTATATTTGCGGAGCTGGAGAGGTTCACAAAGAGTGCTGCCGAGTGCGTGGACGACAGGGATGCGCTGTTCTGGCTTTTCCGCCACAGCGGAGTGATGGAAGAGCTGCCGGAGGAGTTGAGTCACAGCAGTTTGGCAGAGGGCGTCACAGATGCCTGCGAGATAGCTGGCTTCTCCGCCGACAAGAGGATTTTATACGAAAATGATATGATCACAGAACTTGATTTGGCATTGCGCTACGACTATGCGATGGACAAGGGTAGAGCGGAAGGTCTCGCGGAAGGCGAAGCCATCGGGGAAGCAAGAGGCAAAGCTGAGGGGCTCGCGGAGGGCAAAGCCGAAGAGCAGGCTGCCATCGCCAGACGGATGCTGAAAGCTGGACTTCCGATGGATGTCATCGTAGAGTGTTCCGGCCTGTCGGAGGACGAGGTGCGAGAACTGGAACGGACTGCCCAGTCCTGACATTTTTCTGGCGAATAAGAAGTTGTCCGGTTCATTTGAGTTCATTTTTTCAGCAGGCCCCTGTCGGGCGCTGCCGCTTCTCTGGCAAGGCATCCCCCGTGCGCACGGGGCTCACCGCCACGGCACGGAAGAGGCGGGGCGGGGCTGGGCTGTTGGCGTATTCCGCTGAAAAGAGTAATTTTGCGTCCGTGAAACGTAATGAATTGGAAATAATGGCTCCGGCGGGCAATTTCGAATGCCTGCACGCGGCCATACAAGGCGGAGCGGACTCCGTATATTTCGGTGTAGGACATCTCAACATGCGCAGCCACTCGGCAAACAATTTCAGCCCAGAAGACCTTCCCGAGATCGTGCGCATCTGCCGCGAGGCCGGGGTCAAGAGCTACATGACCCTCAACATAGTCCTCTATCAGGAGGACCTCCAACCGATGCGCGAGGCTCTGGACGCGGCAGCAGCCGCAGGAGTGGACGCAATCATCGCTTCCGACATGGCGGCGATAATGTACTGCCGCAAAATCGGTTTGGAAGTCCATATCTCCACGCAGCTGTCTATCTCCAATGCCGAAGCCCTGCGTTTCTACTCCCAGTTCGCCGATGTCGTCGTGCTGGCCCGCGAGCTCAATCTCGATCAGGTACGCGAGATCTACGACACCATCATCCGGGACAACATCTGCGGCCCCGCCGGCAAGCCTGTCAGGATAGAGATGTTCGCCCACGGAGCGCTCTGCATGGCCATCAGCGGCAAATGCTATCTGTCCCTGCACAGCTACGGCGCTTCCGCCAACCGCGGAGCCTGCTATCAGGTCTGCCGTAGAGGATATGAGGTCACCGACCTGGAGACAGGCAACAAGCTCAATATAGACAACAAATACATCATGTCCCCCAAGGACCTGTGCACCATAGAGTTCATGGACCGCATCATAGAGAGCGGCGTCAAGGTCTTCAAGATAGAAGGCCGCGCCCGCTCGGCAGAATATGTCAAGCGCTGTGCTTCATGCTACAGCCGGGCCGCGCAGGCTGTATGCGACGGGACATACACTCCGGAGCTGGCCGCTTCCCTGAAAGCCGAACTCGCCGAAGTATTCAACCGCGGCTTCTGGGACGGATACTATCAGGGGGCGTATCTCGGGCAGTGGAGCGACGTCTACGGCTCACAGGCCACCCTCAAGAAAGTCTACTGCGGCAAGGTCACCAACTGGTTTGACCGCATCGGTGTGGCCGAGATTTCCATCGAGTCCTCGCCTCTCAGCGTCGGGGACAGGGCCATGGCCATAGGAGCCACGACAGGAGTGGTCGAATTCAAGGTCGAGGACATGAGGGTCAACCTCAAACCTGTGCAGCAGGCATGCAAGGGCGTGCGCTGCTCCGTAGCCGTTGACCCGGGAATCTGTCCGGACGGACGTCTGCGCCGCGGCGACAAGATCTATATATGGCAGGAGAAATGAAAAGACTGATTTTTGCTACGGCCAACAAGGGCAAGCTCCGCGAGGCCGGAGAGATACTCGGCGGAGAGTTTGAGGTGGTGTCACCATCTTCGCTCGGTCTGGACGCCGAGGTAGAGGAAAATGGGGAAACGCTTGAAGCGAACTCCCTCATCAAGGCACGCCACCTTTATCTGCTCAGCGGGCAGGACTGCTTCGCAGATGACACGGGACTTGAAGTCGAAGCGCTCGGCGGCGCGCCCGGAGTGTATTCCGCACGCTATGCCGGTGAGGGACACGACGACAAGGCCAACATGGCCAAACTGCTCGCGGAACTCTCCCGGCTCGGCCCTGGAGTTTCGCGCCGTGCGCGGTTTCGCACGGTCGTCACTCTGATTCTGGACGGGAGGGAACATATCTTCGAAGGCTGTATGAACGGAAACATAGCTCTGTCCCCTGCCGGGACGAACGGTTTCGGATATGACCCTGTCTTCATCCCTGACGCATACCCGGACAAGACGCTCGCCCAGCTGTCTGATGAACAGAAAAACGCCATGTCCCATCGTGGCAAAGCCATAAGGGCCATGGCGGAATTCTTGAACGAAGCCGCTGCTATTTGTCCACCTTCGGCAGGTGACTGAGGCTCTCGGCGATCTGGGCGTCCGTCGGGATGACATCGCTCATCTTGCCGTCGTTGTACTGTTCATAAGCCTTGAGGTCGAAATAACCGGTGCCTGTGAGCCCGAAGAGTATCGTCTTTTCCTCACCTGTCTCCTTGCACTTGAGTGCCTCATCGATGGCGGCGCGGATGGCATGGCTGCTTTCCGGAGCCGGAAGGGTGCCTTCAGTGCGGGCAAAGAACTCCGCTGCCTCGAAGACTGAAGTCTGCTCCACAGAACGCGCCTCCATGAGCCCGTCGGCATAAAGTTGGGAGAGGATGCTGCTCATGCCGTGGTAACGGAGACCGCCGGCGTGGTTGGCAGACGGGATGAACTGGCTGCCAAGGGTATACATCTTCGCAAGCGGACAGATTTCTCCGGTGTCGCAGAAGTCGTAGGCGTATTTCCCCCGTGTAAAGCTCGGGCAGGATGCCGGCTCCACGGCGATGAAGCGGTAGTCCTTCTCTCCGCGCAGTTTCTCTCCCATGAACGGGCTGATGAGTCCGCCCAGGTTGGATCCGCCTCCGGCGCAGCCTATGATGATGTCCGGGGTGATGCCGTATTTGTCAAGGGCTGCTTTGGCCTCAAGTCCGATGATGGACTGGTGAAGAAGCACCTGGTTGAGCACGGAGCCGAGCACATACCTGTAGCCCGGATGGGTCACTGCCGTCTCCACTGCCTCCGAGATGGCACATCCGAGGCTTCCGGTGGTGTCGGGATGCTCAGCGAGGATCTTGCGGCCGATTTCGGTGGTATTGCTCGGAGACGGGGTGACGGAGGCACCGTAAGTGCGCATAACCTCGCGGCGGAACGGCTTCTGCTCGTAGGAGCACTTGACCATGAACACCTTGCAGTCAAGCCCGAAATAGGCACAGGCCATGCTGAGAGCCGTTCCCCACTGCCCGGCACCTGTCTCTGTTGTGACTCCCTTTAGGCCCTGCTTCTTGGCATAGTAGGCCTGGGCGATGGCGGAGTTGAGCTTGTGGCTGCCGGAGGTGTTGTTGCCCTCGAACTTGTAATAGATCTTGGCCGGAGTACCGAGCGCCTTCTCCAGGAAATAGGCCCTCACGAGCGGAGACGGACGGTACATCTTGTAGAAGTCGCGGATTTCCTGCGGTATAGGGAAGAGGGCGGTGTCGTTGTCCAGTTCCTGACGGCAGAGCTCTTCGCAGAACACGCCCTTGAGTTCGTCCAGAGTCATCGGCTGGAGGGTGCCCGGGTTGAGGAGTGGGGCCGGCTTGTTCCTCATGTCCGCACGGACGTTATACCATGCCTGCGGGATTTCGTTTTCGGCGAGGTAAATCTTGTAAGGTACTTTCTGTTCCATGATCTTTTGATATTAGCAGTTAAACATTGATTCATAAAAAGAGGCCCCGTCGCAGTCGCGGCGGGGCCTTGGGATATCTCTTTGTTGTCTGGATAACACTACGGCGAAAGCCTCCTACGACTTAAGGAAGAAGTAAGAGCGCCACCACCAAGAGTTGTTATTTGACAAATACATTTCTTTGTTGTTTGTTTTGTTTCCGGTTGCCAAGGTAGGGAGTTTATCTGGAATATGCAAGAACTTTTTTATTATATTTGCCGACATGATAACAGAAAACCGTATCGACGCCGTCATCAAGGAGATGTTCGACGGCATCACATTCACCAGGGAGCCGTCCGGCCTGTATGACCCGCTCCGCTACATGATAGAAATCGGAGGCAAGAGAGTCCGCCCGCGGCTCTGCCTGACAGCATATTCGTTCTTCGCAGACAATTTCAACGATGGGATACTCTCCCCTGCCGCCGCCCTGGAAGTTTTCCACTCTTTCACCCTCATGCACGATGACATCATGGACCGCTCACCGCTGCGCCGCGGCATGCCGACAGTATGGAAGAAGTGGAGCGAGGACACGGCCATCCTCTCCGGAGACGTGATGCTGATAGATGCCTACAGACGCATCGCCAAAGCGCCACGGGAAGTGCTGGGCAGAGTCATGGAGCTCTTCTCCCGCACAGCAGCACAGGTCTGCGACGGGCAGCAGTACGACATGGACTTCGAAAGCCGCGAAGAAGTGAGCATGGACGAATACAATTCCATGATAGGTCTCAAGACAGCCGTCCTGCTCGCCTGCTCGGCACAGATGGGCGCCATCATCGGCGGTGCCGGCGACAAACAGTGCGAAGCCCTCTATAAATATGGCTACCAGCTCGGCATGGCCTTCCAGGTCGCTGACGACTATCTCGATGCTTTCGGCGACGAGAAACTCTTCGGCAAACCGATCGGCGGCGATATCGTCAACAGCAAAAAGAGCTGGCTCACAGTACGTACTCTTGAGAAGATCCAGGACAAGAAGGCCTTCCTCGACGCATTCTCAGCCCAAACCGTCACCCCCGAGGAGAAGGCACACAAGATAGCCGCAGTCAAAGAGATATACGACTCTGTGGGTGTTGGCCAGGACGCCAAAGATGAAGTCGTGCGCTTCACCGACATGGCACTCCAGGCAGCAGCCGAAGCCGAGTTCGGGGTGCAGGAGAGAGAAGTCCTGCACCGCTTCGCGGAGAGTCTCGTAGGCAGGGCAAAATGACGGGAGAAGCCACAGTCGTCAAGAACGCGGGCAGCCACTACATGCTGAGCCGCCTGCCCGAGTGGGACCTTTTCCCCGCAGTACTCAGGGGCAAGGTCAGGCTGGAAAACAGCAGCTCCACCAACCCGGTAGCGATCGGAGACAGAGTGATCTACGAAACTGACGGGGAAACCACGGAGCAGAACCCGGCAGTCATAAAGGAGATACTCCCCCGCCGCAACCACCTTGTACGCAAATCGGTAAACCTCTCCAAGCGTTCCCAGACCATAGCAGCCAACCTCGACCGAGCCGTCATCGTCGTCAGCCTGCTCTTCCCAGAGCTGAAATGGCCGTTTCTCGACAGGATCCTCGTCACCTGCGGGGTCTACGGGATCCCGGCAGTCATAGCCCTCAACAAAGTGGACCTCTACCGCGACGAGGCCCCGGAGCTGGTCGAATCCTTTAAAGAAGTCTACGAGGGCGCGGGATACCGTGTCATCCAGACCTCAAGCCTCACCGGAGAAGGCATAGAAGAACTCCGGGAAGAGTGCCGGGAGAGGCTCAGCCTGTTCTCAGGCGAATCCGGAGTCGGCAAATCGAGCCTCATCAAGGCCATCGACCCGAGTCTCAACCCCAAGACCGGCAGCATCTCCGCCGCACACCTCCAGGGCCGCCACACCACCTCGCTCTCCGAGATGTACCGCCTGAGCGGTGGCGGGTACGTCATCGACACCCCCGGCATCCGGGGCTTCGGCCTTGTGAACCTTGAAAAAGAAGAAATCTACAAATACTTCCCGGAAATGCTACGCTACTCCGACGACTGCCGCTTCGTCCCCTGCACGCACACCCATGAGCCAGCCTGCGCCGTCAAACAGGCCGTAGACGAGGGCCTCATCAGCCCCGAGAGGTACAACTCCTACCTCGGCATGCTCGAAGAGAACGGGAAATTCAGATAGCCCCGAACACGTCCTCCTTACACAAAACATACATCGCCCAAGTCAGATTGTGAACACGCGCGTTCACAAAGTCTGCTTTTCGCATCCGCTACAAAGGTGGCAGCAAATTTTGAGATTAATGCCATTTTATGGGATAAACATTTTGAGATTAGTGCAAAATGTACTATTTTGTACCGCCATCAGAACTGATTATCATGATATTTAAAAGGAAAATATACAACGAGCTTCTGCAATGGAAGCAGACGGATGAGGGGCGGACTGCGGTACTGATACAAGGAGCAAGACGTGTTGGGAAATCCACTATCGCCGAGGAGTTTGCTACAAACGAATACGAATCATACATATTGGTGGACTTTGCCGCGTGTTCCACTGAAATACGGGACTTATTCAATGACGTGTCCGATCTTAACCGTATTTTCATGCGCCTGCAACTGGAATACGGTGTCGAATTAAAAGAGCGCAAGTCTGTCATAATCTTCGATGAAGTGCAACTTGCGCCCAAAGCGAGGCAAGCAATAAAGTATCTTGTAAAAGACGGACGGTACGATTACATCGAGACAGGCTCGCTGATTTCAATCCGTAAAAACGTCAAGGACATCCTGATTCCGAGCGAAGAGGTGAAGCTCTGCATGTATCCTATGGATTATGAAGAGTTCAAGTGGGCGTTGGGAGACACGGCTACGATAAGATTGCTTCATGGTTATTTTCACGACAAGACATCTTTGGGAGACGCCACCAATCGCAAACTAATGCGAGACTTCCGCTTGTATATGCTCATCGGCGGTATGCCGCAAGTTGTGGCTTCCTATTTGAAGACCAACAATCTTGAAAAGGTGGATAGCGCGAAACGTTCCATCATAACGCTTTATGAAGACGATTTCAACAAGATAGATCCGACTGGCAACGCTTCAAAGATGTTCCGCCAGATTCCGGCACAGCTGACGAGCAATGCTAACAGGTATCTGGCATGGAGTGCAACAGAAGGTACACGCAACTCCGAACTCGCTGAAATTATTTCTGAAATCAAGGAGTCCATGGTAGTCAATATGGCCTATCATGCCAATGACCCAAGCGCAGGAATGGCATTGCACCAAGACCCTGACAAATATAAAATGTTCGCAGGCGATACCGGACTGTTCGTCACTCTCGCGTTTTGGGACAAAAAGTTTACTGACAATACGATTTATCACAAACTGCTAAGTGACAAACTGACGGCCGACCTAGGATACGTCTATGAGAATGTTGTCGCCCAAATGTTGAAGGCAGCTGGACACGAACTTTATTATTACACATTTCCGACCGACAGCGGAAAGCACAATTACGAAGTGGACTTTCTGATTGCTGACGGAGACAAGATAAGTCCTATCGAGGTAAAATCTTCCGGTTATAAGGCACATGCTTCGTTGGATGCTTTTTGCAGAAAATTTTCCTCAAGAATAAAGCACAAATATCTTGTTTACACAAAAGATATACATAAGGATGAAGATGTATTATGTCTTCCTGCATATATGACAATGTTTCTATGAGTATGGAAGGCATGTTGTTAAATATCTCCCGATAGCAAATGACGAAGTCAGGGAAAGGGCAAAAACCGCCCCAAACACCCATACCTCCGGATGCCATCTAAGCACCAAAGGCTACCTGTGCCGGAAACATCCAGATGCAGTTCGCTCCGGACAAGGCGGGATCGCCTATTTCCTCCGGCGGCGGAGGGTGCGGAACAGGGATAGCAGGGCGGCGGACCAGGCGATGACGTTCTTGCTCTTCTCTAGGAAGCCGGCGGCCGTGCCTACAGGCGAAAGGCGGTTCTTGAGAGAGGCATAACTCGCCTCAAGAGCACCGCGCTGCGCAGAAAGGGCAGCCCGGGAGGCGGCGATGGCGGCATCCAGCTGCTCGCCGCTACGTATATCAGAGCGCTTTCCCATCATCTTCAGAATCATAGAACACATCGATGAAGAGTTTCACGAACATGTCCCGGAAAAGCCTCTTGCGACACGCCACCAGCACCACAAGCGCCACCAGAAACACCGCCAGCACGATGAGAGTGCCCCACGGCGCACCCACCAGGGCGTTGAGCCACTGGAGAATGGCAAACGCAAGCAGCCCCAGCACTATCGAGAGCACCACGAATATCAGAAGAAACGAGAGCAGCCTCCCAAGGGCCGTGGAAAGCCCCCGGACAGCCTTGAGCTTGAACTCGTCCACACGCAGGTCGGCATAGCGTTTCGCGTCACGCGCCAGCTGCTCGAATCCGTCAAAAAACTCTCCCGCCATAGGCTACTTTCCGTCTGGAACCGGAGCAGGTGACGGTTCTTCCCACTCCTGCGGCTCCCCCTCGGCAGGGCCTCCGCAGAGATTGTCAAGTCCCTGCTTCACATAAGATTTGACAGCTTCTTTAGCCTTGCGGCCTTCCTCTGTGCGGGCATAGGCGGCAAGCAGCGCTCCGGCGGCCACTCCGGCCACAAAAGCGAAAAGTGAAGAATCCTTTGACATGGCTTATTTTGTTTCTATCAGTTCGTAGTCAAGCAGCCTCTGGTCAAGGTTGGCGTTCTTGACCTTGATTATCACCTTGTCGCCAAGGCGATAGACCTTGTGGGTGCGTCTGCCGACCAGACGGTATCGCGGCTCATCGTAGAAGAAGAAATCGGACTTAATCTCACGCAGAGGCACCATGCCCTCGATCTTTGTCGGCTCGATCTCCACATACATTCCCCACTCCGTAACTCCGGACACCGTGCCCTCGAACTCCATCCCCACCTTGTCCTGCATGAACTCCACGAGCTTGTATTTCACCGAAGTACGCTCTGCGTCGGCTGCAATCACCTCACGCTCGGAGGCATACTTGCACTCAGCCTCGTAATAGTCCTTCTTCTGACTCTCCCCTCCGGCCAGATACATGGCCAGAAGCCTGTGCACCATGAGGTCAGGATAGCGGCGGATAGGGGAAGTAAAATGCGTGTAGAACTTGTATGCAAGGCCATAGTGCCCGATATTGTCCGTGCTGTAGCAAGCCTTGGCCATAGCACGCAGGGCAAGGTTCTCCATCGCCTCGTGCTCAGGCTTTCCCTTGGCCGAGTCGAGCAGGGCGCTCAGGGACTTTGCCGCCCCGCGTCCGGTGAGAGGCGTATCCTTGTCAATCTTATACCCGAAGCCTTTAGCGAAAGTCATGAGACCTTCCATCTTCAACTCGTTAGGCTCGCCATGGATACGGTAGACGAAGGTCTTGGCGTTCTTGCGTGCAAGTCCGTTCATCTTGCCGTCAGTGGCCACGAACTCGGCCACAGTCCTGTTGGCCAGAAGCATGAACTGCTCCACGAGCCAGTTGGCCTCTTTGGTTATCTTCTCGTAAACATTGATCGGGCGTCCCTGCTCGTCCACCTCGACCTTCATCTCCGGGCGGTCGAAGTCTATAGCACCGGCCCTGCGGGCCTTGGCCTTGAGCTTGAGCGCCAGCTTGTTGAGCGTCTGCACCGCCTCCACGAGAGCGTCTCCCGTAGGATTGCCGTCAGCCTCGATGTACTCCTGCGCCTCCTCGTAGGTGAAGCGGCGGTCGGAGCAGATGACAGTGCGTCCAATCCAGCGCGACTTGACATCTGCACGAGGGCTGATCTCGAAGACTGCGGAGAATGTGAGTTTCTCCTCATAGGGACGGAGGGAGCAGAGCTTGTTGCAGAGCTTCTCCGGGAGCATAGGCACAGTGCGGTCCACAAGGTAGACGGATGTCCCGCGGTTACGGGCCTCCTTGTCCACGAGAGTACCCGGCTTCACATAGTGGGAGACATCGGCGATGTGCACGCCCACCTCATAGTTGCCGTTGTCCAGTTTCTTGAATGAGAGGGCGTCGTCAAAGTCCTTGGCATCCTTAGGGTCGATTGTGAAAGTGAGCGTCCCGCGGAAATCCTTGCGTCCCTTGAGGTCTTCGGCCGTAATCTTCTCGGAGATGTCATCGGCGGCATTCTCCACCTCCGGCTCGAAGCGGTACGGGAGGTTGAATTCGGCCAGGATGGCGTGCATCTCCGTGTCGTTCTGGCCCGGCTCGCCGAGCACGTCCACGATGTGCCCCGACGGACACGGGGACTTGCGCTCCCACTTGTCCACGACGGCTGCCACCTTCATCCCGGACTGCGCACCGAGGCGTGAGGCCTCTTCAGCATCCACCTGAATATCGTAAGGCATGGAGCGGCTCTGCATCAGCACCCAGGCCTGCGAACCGACGGTGTGCAATATGCCCACAAACGGCTTGGTGGAGCGCTCCAGAATCTCCAACACCTCGCCCTCACGGCGCTTGTCGGAGTCCTTTCCCTTCTCGCGGGTCACAGCCACGCGGACCTTGTCCCCGTTGAGGGCATGACGGGTCTTGGACGCCTTGACGAACACATCGTCTTCCTCACCGTCCACTATCACGAAAATGAATCCTTCTCTGGTCATCTGGACCGTTCCCGTACACTGCGGGAACACCCTGCGTCCGGCAGGGCGGGATTTTCTGTTTCTATTCTTGCTTCTGTTGTTTCTTCTGTTGTTCTTCTTGTCCATAATGACTGAGATTGAATTGATTATCTCTCCGCAGAGAGAAGCTTGGCCCCGCCTTGCGGCTCCACCGTAAACTTTCCGTCAGGCTGGAGGAGCAGGACAGCCTCCCCGGCGTTGAGCGCAGCACAGCCCTTGTCTGTCCTGACAGTGCAGGAGCCTTCCATGCAGACGAGCGCCACAAAGTCGCTGCGCTCATCAAAGCCCCGGCTGAACGGCGCGTCAAGATCCAGCAGGCAGGTCCTGAAATAAGGACAGTCCGCCAGAGTCACTTCGGCGTCCTTCTTCGGCTCATAATGCGTCCTGTAGTCTGGATACACACCATAATCGATGGCATCCTTCGCCTCCCTGGTGTGCAGCTGGCGCGGCCTGCCGTCGAGCCCGGGACGTCCGTAGTCGTAGATACGGTATGTGATGTCCGAAGACTGCTGAACCTCGGCAAGATAGCACCCCTCCCCTATCGCATGCACCCGTCCGGCCGGCAGGAAGAACACATCTCCCGCCTTCACACTGTGGGAAGCGAGCACCGAGACTATCTCGTCCCGGCGAACCAGATCCTCATACTCTTCCGGACGTATCTCCTTGCTGAACCCGCTGATAAGCCTGGCCCCGCGGTCTGCACGGATCACATACCACATCTCCGTCTTACCATGGCATCCATGGCGCTTCTGCGCCAGTTCCTCTCCGGGATGAACCTGTATGCTGAGATCCTTGCGTGCATCGATGAACTTTATAAGAAGAGGGAAACCGGGCCCGTAGACTTCGCTGAGCGTCCGGCCCTCTTCAGGGCCTTCAGAAACGACAGACTCTGACCCGGGGACACCGGAGAGAACCCAGCTCTCGGTGCCCCAGACCAAAGTCTTGAGTATAGGTCTGAACTTGTACATGGTCCTAAATCAGAGGTTCCGCCGTCATCGCCTCCGGCTGAGGTATGCCCATCAGCTTGAGGATGGTCGGAGCTACGTTGCACAGAGCCCCGTCCTTGACGGTCTTCACCTCGTCCCCGGCCCCTATCACGATGAACTGTACCGGATTGAGGGAGTGGGCGGTGTTAGGGGTGCCGTCGTCGTTGACCGCATGGTCGGCGTTGCCGTGGTCAGCGGTGAGGAGCACCGCATAGCCATGCGCTAGGGCGCAGGTCACCACCACCTCCACGCAGCCGTCCACGCAGCCCACAGCGTTGCAGATGGCATCGTAGACTCCGGTATGGCCCACCATGTCGCCGTTGGCGAAGTTGAGCACGATCAGATCCTCCTTCTCGCTGCGTATGGCGGCGCAGAGCTTGTCGGTCACCTCAACTGCACTCATCTCCGGCTGGAGATCGTAGGTCGCCACTTTAGGAGAGTTGACCAGGATGCGGTCCTCTCCCGGGAACGGCTCCTCGCGCCCGCCGTTGAAGAAGAAGGTCACATGGGCGTATTTCTCCGTCTCCGCGATTCGCAGTTGGCGCTTGCCGGCCTTGGAGACGACCTCACCGAGGGTATCCTTGACATCCTCCTTGTCGAAGAGGATATGCAGTCCCTTGAATGAAGCATCGTAAGGGGTAAGACAGCAGTAGTAGAGAGGAATCGTGTGCATCCCCTCCTCCGGCATGTCGGTCTGGGTAAGCACTGCGGTGAGCTCACGGGCGCGGTCGTTGCGGAAATTGTAGAATATCACAGCATCGCCCTCCTCGACCTTGGCGAGAGGCGCTCCGTCCTTCGTGATCACGACAGGCTTGATGAACTCATCGGTGACATCCGCATCGTACGAAGCCTGGATGGCAGCAGTGGCGGAGGTGAACTCGGCTCCCTTGCCCTCCACGAGCATATCATAGGCCTCCTTGATGCGGGCCCAGCGTTTGTCACGGTCCATCGCGTAGAAACGACCGCAGACAGTGGCCACCTTGCCGGTGCTCTGAGCCATCTTCTCCTCAAGTTCCCTGACGAAGCCCAAACCGCTGTGCGGGTCGGTGTCACGCCCGTCCATGAAGCAGTGCACATACACATCCTCAAGCCCTTCCTGCTTTGCTACAGAGAGGAACTCATAGAGATGGTCAAGTGAGGAGTGCACACCACCGTGGGAGCAGAGCCCGAAGAAATGGAGCTTCTTCCCGCTCTTCTTGACATAGTCGTACGCTGCACGGATCTCCTTGTTGTCAAGGAGCTTGTGCTCACGGCAGGCGATGTTGATCTTGACCAGATCCTGATACACCACACGTCCGGCTCCAAGGTTGGTGTGCCCCACTTCGGAGTTGCCCATCTGCCCTGCCGGCAGGCCGACATACTCTCCGCAGGCCTGGAGGTGGGAGAACGGATACCTCGCGCGAAGCCTGTCAATGTATGGAGCTCCCTGGGTATATATTGCATTGGAATGATCATGGCGGCCTTCTCCCCAGCCGTCAAGTATCATCAGAAGTACTTTCTTGTTGTCCATAAATGTCTTAATTAGTCGATCAAACCTCTTCCGCGCAGCATGGCCGCAGAGTCCGGCTCACGTCCGGCAAAGGACTTGAAGAGCACCATAGGTTCCTCGGAGCCACCCTTCTCGAGGAAGGTCTCCTTGAACTTCTTGGCAAGCTCCAGATCCCATACTCCCTTCGGCGAAGCCTCGAAGATGCTGAAAGCGTCCTTGTCGAGAACCTCGGCCCAAAGGTAACCGTAGTAACCGGCATTGTAGCCGCTGCCGCCGAAAATATGGTTGAAATAGGTGCTGCGGTAGCGCGGTGCGATCTCCGGGATCAGCCCCATCTGAGCGCATGCTTTCTTTTCGAAACTGTCAATATCGACACCCTCCACACTGCTGAGCTCGTGCCACTTCATGTCGAGGATGGAGGCGGCGCAGAGCTCGGTGGTCATGAAGCCCTGGTTGAACTTGAGGGCGTTGTTGATCTTCTCGACCAGCGCGGCAGGAATCACCTCTCCCTTGTCGTTCTTGGCGTACTGTGCAAGGAGTTCCGGCTGGAATGCCCAGTTCTCGTTGAACTGGGAGAACATCTCCACGAAGTCACGGGTCACGTTGGTGCCGCTCACGGAACGGTAGTGGCACTTTGACAGGAGCCCGTGCAGGGCGTGGCCGAACTCGTGGAACACGGTCTGCACCTCGTCTATGCTCAGGTACTCGGAGAGGTTGCCCACATTGACGATGATCGGGCGCACATCATTGCCCTCCGCGTCCACGTACTGCTCGCGGATGTTGTTCATCCACGCTCCGCCCCTCTTGCTCTCGCGAGGGAAGTAGTCTGTGGTGAAGATGCCGATGAGCGAGCCGTCGTCGGCCGTGACCTTGTAGGTGACGACTTTCTCCGGGTTGTATGACGGCACGTCTTTGAGGACTTCCATGTTGACGCCGTACAGGGTCTTGGCGGCGATGAACACACCGTTCACCACATTGTCTATCTTGAAGTAAGGACGGGTCTGGGCCTCATCGAGGTCATACTTGGCCTTGCGGACCTTCTCGGCATAGTACCACCAGTCCCAAGGCTCGATCCTGGAGCCGGCGGGGAGTTTGCCGTCCTTGATGTCCTGGTCCATGACGGCCTGCATATCGGCAAGCTCGACCTGTGCCTTGGCCACGGCGGCCTTCATGATGCCGGCGAGGAAATTGTCCACGGTCTGGGGATCGTGGGCCATCTTGTTGGCGAGGATGTAGGCGGCAGGGTTGTCGTAGCCGAGGATCTTCGCCTTCTGGATGCGCTTGTCGAGGAGCTCGAGGATGAGGGCGCGGTTGTCATTGGCGTTGCCGTTGTGGCCGCGCATGGTGTAGGCCTCGTTGTACTGGCGGCGGAGTTCACGGTCTTCGGTGGATGTCATCTTGTCCGGGTAGGATGAGACGCTGAAGCCGAACTTCTCGCTGAAGGCGTTGGACTCGGCGAGGATGTTGTTGCCTATCTTCTGGGTGAGTTCGGCCATGCGGGAGTTGATCTCGCGGAGTTTGGCCTGCTGCTCCTCAGGAAGGCCGATGCCCTCGCGGGCGAAGCTGTCGTAGTGCTTCTTGAGCACCATCTGCTGCTCTCTGGTGAGGGCGGACTGGTCGGCGTTGTAGACTGCGGCCACACGGTTGTAGAGGGCCTTGTTGAACGAGATGTTGTCGCTGTGCTCGCTGAGCATCGGTATGGCCTCATCCTGCACCGCGTCGAGAGCGTCGCTGCGGTCAGTCTCGCTCACATTGAAGAGCACGCCCTGCACGCGGCTGAGGGTGCTGCCGGAGAGTTCCAGCGGAGCGATGGTGTTGTCGAATGTCGGGGCGTCAGGATTGGAGACGATGGCCTCGATCTCCGCGTTCTGCTCCTCGATCCCGGCTTTGATGGCCGGTATGTAGTCTGATGTCTGGATCTTGTCGAACGGAGGGATGCCGTAAGGGGTGTCCCACTCCGTAAGGAAAGGATTTGTTCTGCTGCAAGCTGTCATTGCCAATGCGATTGCTGCGATTGAAATGATTTTTTTCATATACTTTATGATTTATTTCCACCATTTGTCCACTACCGCCTCGACCTTGTCAGCCTGGTCCTTGCCGGCGATGGCAGGCAGGTTGACGAAGAAATCGATGTCGAGTTTCTCCTCAAGGGCGTCGATGGTCATGGACTGGCCCATGATGGCGGCTGTGCTGTTGTCATAGCCCTTGTGGTCAAACCAAAACGCGATCCCGAGATACTTCCCGGCTTCGCCGAAACCGGAAGCCTTATAGGCCAGCAGGGCCTTGTAGTATCCGACCGGGACAGGAATCTGTGCGCCGACATTGTCACGGGCGTATTCCGTGGTGCCGCGCCAGTCGGCCCCTGTCACCACATAAAGGGTGTCGGTCTTGAAGCTCCAGTCGCGGACCATCCCTTCGAGGGTGGCCCAGGCGTTCTCATTGAGCTCACCGCGCTGTGGGGTCATGTTGGTGAAATAGAAGGTGGTCTCGTTGATTCCCTTGGTCAGACGGTCGGCTGACGGGAGCTGATGTCCCCTCTGGTAGCCACCGCCGAAGCCGCTGTAAAGCACCGGTTGATAGGCCTGCGGCACCTTAGGGTCAAGTCCCCACTCATTGGTGCGGGAGCCGGATCCCTTGAGGGCACTGTTGAGCGGGTACGCCACCCACTTGGAGAGTTTCGCCTGAGGGTCGAGATAGAAGGAGTAGTTGCGCACCTTCCTGCCGCCGAGGCTCATGTCGTGGGTGAAGTAATAGAGGTCCTTGTCCGTAGTTGCCGGAAGTTCGAGCCAGGCGGCCGGAGTATCCGGTACGAGAACTGTCGAATTGCGCTCCTGGGTCAGGGTGACGTTGAACTTCTTGCCGGCGCTGCTGAGAGTAACGGTGCAGTTGCGCTCGTTCCCCGTGTTAGCCTCCCATGAGAGTTCAATCCCGGAGACGGAACCGCTGCCCTCCGCCTGGCTGACGGAAGCCCACGCCTCGGAAAGGGAGATGGTCCATGAGGTGTAAGATGTCACCTTGATGAACTGGGAGCCGGCATCCGCCCCGAGAGCGGTGCGCGGCACAGAAAAAGCGACTTCTCCCTCCGTCTCCGGCTTGCTGCAGGAGACGAGAGAGAGAAGAAGCAATATTACTGTCGCGGTCTTATTCAGCGGCCACATAGATTACTTTTGAAATCTGGATAAAACCGTTCTTGCCCTCGCTGCTCATTTTGCAGTCGAAGGTGAGCTTGTAGTAAAGGCCGGCAGCCTGAGAGGCGGCAGGGATGGTGAAACTCATCTCACCCTGGGCGATAGCGCCATCCGGGTCAAGAGTGCAGACCTCCTTTGCGAAATCCTTGTCAGAATAGACAGCCAACTTGATGGAGTTGACATCAGCGGCAGTCACCTTGTCCAGACGCATCAGAACCTTGGCTACTTTTGCTGCAATCGGGGTCGTACCAGCGATGGAAGCCACAGACGCCGCTTTCTTGCGTCCGCAACGAATGTATGTCCAACCATCCCAATTGTAGTTATTAAAACCGGTCATAGTGAAAGAGTCCGTGCCGATCTTGGCTGTCCACGGATCATCGTAGCCGTTGACCTTGTTGTTCGCGCTGTTCTCGTCCGGGAACGACAGTATGACAGTCCCGGCAGGATAGGTCTCACCTGTGCCAGCCTTGTGGGACTTGTAAATCGCAGGGGCACCGCCTGAAGTGGAGGAGCCGCCGCCCTGGGCTGTACCCTGATACTCTCCGCGGAGAGTCCAGATGGTGACGATGTCGCCTTCCTTGAGGCCTATTGATCCGAATGACTGGTCGTTCTCGCCGTCAGCCCACTCTTTAACAAGACCATAGATGTAGACTTCTCCGGTCTCATCCTTGAGATAGAAGTTGCCGTAGGTGGCGCCGGCTATGCTGCTGATGCTTCCGGTAAGCTCATACCATACCTTTGAGCTGACTTCCTTGGAGAGGAACTCCTTGACAGTCACCTTAGTGGCAGACTCGGGCTTGGTGATCTTGCCGTCGTCCTCCGCGCCTTTCGCTCCTGTCTGCTTGAGGCTGAGGCTTGCCTTATGGCTTCCACCGGCGAACACTACTTCTGCGCTGCGGTCGTAGCCGTCGTTCTTGAGAGCCTTGACCTTCACGGTCTGGGCGGATGCTGAGGCTGAGCCCTCTTCAGGGGTCACCACCAGCCATTCCTGAGCTTCGGCAGGAATCTGGGCTTTCCAGTCCACCGTCGCTGTAAGATTTACGGTCGCCTCGCCTCCGTCAGCCGGGAGGGAAACTTCCGCAGTGTTGATTTCTACTTTTTCAGGACCGAGATCCTCGGTCTTCTTCTGGCAGGCCGTCAGCGCGGAAATGAGTGCCGCCGCGGCCAGAAAAAAATGTTTTGTCTTCATATTTTGTATAAAAATACAGTCTCTTGCTATCCAGTCTGCGAAGATAACTCTTTTTCGTCTTACTTTTATCACTTAAGCGAAATCATTGCGGCAGCGTCAGTTCCGGAATGACAAGGCTGCCTTCCGGGGCATTATCCTCTTTGAGAAACATCACATAATAGATAGGAAGATAGGTTATTCCGTTTTTCTCATGAACACTTTGTTCATTGCTCAAGACGACAGCCCTCTTGACATGATAGTCAGGAATTGAGACGAACGAATCAAGGGCACTGTGCACTTTATAGTCCTTCCCGGATTTCACTTCAACCGGAAGTACCGAAAGGGCATCATAGTCATCGACCAGGAAATCCACCTCTCCACGTTGTTTATTGTCATAATAATACAGAGAAAAGCCATGTGCATGGAGTTCCTGTGCCACTACAGACTCATAGACAGAGCCAAGATTGACACTGCGCTCGTCTCCAAGTATCGCATTGATATTCAGGCCATACAGAAGACCGGAAAGAATCCCTACATCACTCAGGTAAAGTTTGATGAGATTTTTGGTTCCGGATTCAATCAGAGGAAAATTCGGATTGCTTACCGCCTGCACAGAAAGCGCAACCCCGGAGTTGACAAGATATTCAAACTCATCGGCATAATCGCTGAATCGCCTGTGCCCGGCAGTCTTCTCTATATTCTTGACAACTATTCTCTTTTTCTTGTTCTCCATGTTTGACGGAATCATGTCGTAGACCTTCCTGATCACCAGTTTTTTTTCAGTGTCATACTGGGAAGCGTCAATACCGTACAAAGTATGGATGTCATTCTGAATCCGACGCACTTGAGCCATATTCCGGGTTTCTATGAACTTGTTCACAGCATCCGGCATTCCACCGACAAGAAGGTAGATTCTGAACTGCCCGAGCATATAATTATGCATGGAATCGTTTAGCGACTTCCCGGCCGAGAAATAATCACGTACCCCGTCTATCGTTTCCTGACCGCAGCCCATCGCCAGAAGGAACTCCTCAAAATCAAGTGGATACATCTGTTCCATGGCGATGCTGCCTATCGGCACAGATGGAGTTTGAGCCAAAGCAACCCCCAATTCAGAACCGCTGGCAATATACCTGAAACGACCATCCTCATTGAGAAACTTCAGCATGGTCATAAGATGCGGGTAACTCTGGATCTCGTCAAGAAAAACGAGAGTATCGTCACGACCACCAAGTTTATCTCCGGCAATGGCTCCCAACTGGAGATAAAAATCTTCCTTGCTCCGGACTGATGCAAAAATCCCTTCTCCTTCCTTGTCAGCCTTCAGGTTGATCTCGATGAAATTCTTGAAGAGGCTGCTCCCGACATACCTTATCAGATAAGACTTGCCGATCTGTCTGGCCCCATTGACCAAGAGAATCTTGTTCGGCTCATTGCGGAGAAATCCCTCCAGACGTGACGCGTATTTTCTGTATAACATTACGTTTTATACTATTTTTGCAAATATACATAAAATCAGCATATTAGCCATACTATTGAGAATTATTCCGGAATTTGAAGCGGTTTTTTGAGAATAATTCCGAATTTAAAGGGGATAAATCGGGACTTTTTCGAGGATATGCCCTGTAAAAAAAGACCGGCCTTTGCAGGGCCGGTCTTAAAGGATTATGATGCGTCAGGAATTATTTCGCTGCCGTATGGGATACGAGGAAGGCGCTGCCTACCTGATCGGTAGTCACTCCGTCCTTATTGGTGTATGCGGCGCGAACGCCGACAATGGTAACGGTGTCGCCGTTCTTGATGCCGAGTTTCTGGAACTCCTTCTTAGGGCCGCCCCAGCCAGCGAGAAGGCCATAGACATAGACCTTGTCACCCTTGGCATCGGTCAAGTCGAAGTTGCCATATTTATCGCCGTCCTTAAGGCCGCTTACAGTACCGCTCAGGCGATAGTAGACATCGCTCTTGACAGCGGCTGCGAGGAACTCGCTGACGGTAGCCTCGGTCACCTTCTTGAATGACTCCACGCTCACGTTCTTGAGCTGAGGGCTGCCATTGTAAGAAGACTTAGGGCCTACCACGGTGATGATGTCACCCTCGGAGATGCCCATAGCCTCGAATTTCTTGGACTCACCCTTCTCGTTGAGAGTTCCGTAGACATAGACAGAACCGGTCGCATCAGCGATGTTGTAATTACCATAGGTAGTATTTGCCATCTTGCTGATGTATCCGGTGAGACGGTACTGGGTGGTGCCGTCCGGAGCCGCATTGATAGTGGCGGCATCGGCATCGATGATAGCGCCGTCCTGCTCTACAGTGTACTTTATGGTAGTGGTACCAGAGGTAAATGACACATCAGAAGAACGCTTGCCGGCCTCATTGGCGCGGATGTCGAACTTGAAGGTGGTGGTGTCGGCAGGATTAGGGACAATCTTGGAAGGAATACCCTCGCTGAACTCGGCAGACACGTAAGAAATCCATGCAGCGTCAGCCTCAGGGATGGATACGCGCGCACCGCCCTCGCCCTTATGGGCCACCTTGACTTCGATAGTCGCACCGGTCTTGGCTACAGGCTCTTCAAGAGCCGGGGTAATGAATTTGATGAGGGACTTGGTAATGCTGAGAACGGTTACATTCTCAAGTTCAATAGTTCCATTGTATGTCTTCCTCGGACCGGAAACCTCGATCACATCTCCATTCTCGATTTTGAGGCTGGAGAAATTCTTCTGGTTGCCTTTAGCATCAAGAGTACCGTAGATCGTAATCTTTCCGGTATCGTCAACAAGATAGTAGTTGCCATAGTCGGTATTGTAAATATCCGTCACAGTACCTTTAAGCTTATAAGTCTTGCCATCAGTGCCGGCAAGAGCTTCAGCAACGGTGGCTGACACCGCAGCGATCTCGCCCTGACGGACGATTAGCTGCTGGGTATTGGAGCCGGCAGTGATCTTGAGGGCAACCTCGTGGCCGCCAGTCACAGCGTCAGCAGAGAAAGAAACAGTAGTCTCTCCGTCTGAACCGGAAGTCGGGGTGACGGTAAGCCAATCAGGAATCGTAGCTACATCCTCACCTTTCTTGTTCTTCTCGGTCAGGACAAAAGCCCAGTCCTCGCTTGCATTGAGGGTGACGGTCACGGTGCCGCCTGCTTCAGGGATTGAGACATAAGTCTGAGAGAGGCTTATGTTGTCAAGAGGCCCCACAGGCTTTTCCTTCTCACATCCGGCGAAAAGAAGCGCGGAAGAGAGGATCGCAGTGAATAAATATCTGAGTTTCATATTATTCTGCTCTGAAATTAGTTAAACATATACTTGATACCCACAGAAGCGTACCACCACTGGCCGATGACATAGTTCGGAGTGAAAGTCTCAAGGCTTCCGCTGACGGCCTTAGGAGTAGAGAAAGTCGGGTAACCTTCAGCGTCTGCACCCTCGTACTTGAGGATACGGGCATCGGTGATGTCAGGGTTGATGACCTTCATCACACCCCAGTTGGAGTTGAAGAGGTTGAGCACGTTCTTGATGTCAAGGTTGAGCTGCAGGGTGTTGGTGCTGCTGCCTACACGTACCTTGAAGTCGTGCTTGTAGCTGAAGTCAAGCCTGTGGAACCAAGGAGTATACACGCTGTAAGCCTCAGCATATTCGCCCTGATGCTTGCTGAGATAGCTGTCCTTGTGGACATAGTCCATGAAGCGGGTCTTGTCGTCCTCTGAGACGAAGCGGAACTCGTTGTTGGCCACCTGCTCATCGGTAGGGATGTAAAGGGCGTCGTAGCTGTAGCCGTCGCCGTTCATGTCGTTGGAGAGCATGTAGGAGTAGTTGGCTCCGCCCCTCTTGGCCTCATAGATGAAACTGTAATGGTTGTTGCTCTTGTCATCGTAGGTGAGGGATGCAACCACACGATCCGGGGTAACGTTAGCTGAATTGTGGAGCTTTATGTTGTTTGGCCCTTCGTAGGTAGGCACATAAGTGAATGCGGACTCGGCTGCGGAGCCAGGCATGCTGGTGATCTCCTTGGAAGCTGAGCGGGTGTAGGAAGCCATGAAAGAGAGGTTCTCCACAGGGCGCATGTTGACGGTGAGGCTGGCGAGGTAGCCGTAACCCTTGTTGGTGTTCTCAAGGACGAAAGCCTTGGTGCCGTTGCGGAACGGTGAAGGGAACACCGGACGGTTGTCCACTCCGTTGAACCTCGCGAAGCCCTCGACAGGCATCATGCTCCAGTCGGAAATCATCACACCGTTGATGGTCTTGTTGAAGATGCCTTCAGCAGTCACAGAGAACGGGAATGAAGTCGGGAAACTGTAGTCGATGGCCAGGGAGGTCTTCCAGACCTGAGGCATCTTGAAGTTAGGGTCAACCGCAGAGATTGAAGACGGCTTGGTACCTGTCTCTGGAGTGATGGTGCTAGGATAGCCCATGGAGATGAGCTTGTCGTAGAGGGCGGCAGTGGTAGCCTTGCCGTTGGCGTCTGTAACGAGACCGCCGGCAAACTGGTTCATATCAACACTCTTGGCGTTAAGCTGGGCAGCATACTGCACCATACCGGAGTTGGTCGGCATGTTGGTGAAGAACACGAGAGGCAGACGGCCTGAGAAGAAGCCTGTACCGCCACGCACCTTGAGAACTTTGTTGCCGAAGACATCCCAGTTGAAGCCGATACGAGGGGATACGGTCACCCTGCCCTTCGGCCAGGTGCCGGTGTCGATATGGCGCTCATTGCCCTTGCTGTCGTAGTAGGTGAGACCAAGGATGGCGTTGTTGGTCATCAGGTCTGAGTTGTCGAAGAAGAGACCGTCGAGACGGAGACCTGCGGTGAGTTTGAAGTTCGGGGTCACGCTCCAGTCATCCTGGACGTATGCGCCGAGCTTGTTAAACCTTACGCGGGCTGCAGGATTGGTCTCGCCATCGTAGCCGTAGGTGAGGCAGACAACCTCAGGAGCAGCACCGTTGATGAAGTCATCTACGCTGGCGTAGCGGTAGTAACCGGTACCATTGCGCATGTAGGCGTTGTCGGCCATCTGGTACTCGTAGCTCACACCGCCCATAATCTTGTGGTTGCCATAGTAGTATGTGAGGTCGTCCTTGATGTTGACCACGGTGTTGTGCACGGCGTTGTTCTTGGTGAAGAGCTCGTATCCGAGGGCGATGTACTGCACATTGTTGCCGCTGCCGTCCTGGATGTCGATGAACGGGAACTCGTCGGAGTTGGTGCCGCGGACATCGTCAAGTTTTGAGAAGGTGGCGAGGAACTGGTTGCTGAGCCTGTCGGAAATCTTGCTGTTGAGGTCAAGGGACGCGGTATGCACAAGATTGTTCATCGAGTACATGGAGTTCGCATAAGACATTGAATAGAGGGAGGTACGTCCATAAGCAGAACGGGTACCGCCGTCCATTGAAGATGCGTTAGGCGCCTGCCAGTAGGTGTTGTTGGTGTAGTTGTAACGCAGGGCCAGCTTGTTGTTGTCATTGATGTTCCAGTCGATGCGGGCGAGGATCTTCTGGTTGCTTTCATCGGAAGGGAAATCGGTGAATGAACCTGTGTCGTAGCCGTATTTCTCCTTGACGAATTCTGAGACCCTCTCCATATCAGCTACTGAAGCGTAAGAGAGATACTTGGTCTCATCACCCACACCGTCCTCGGAAGCCCTCCAGCGCACTGCCACAGAAGGAGAGGTCGTGTACTCTGCGTTGACGAAGAAGAAGAGCTTGTTCTTGACGATAGGTCCGCCGAGGGTGAAGCCGTAGGTGGTGCTGCGGTCTGTATCACGGGCGCCGGCTATCTCTTGACCGGCGACAGTGTTGCCGCGCATGTTCTCGTTGTTATGATATACGTAGGCGGATCCCCTGAAAGTGTTGGTACCGGACTTGGTCACCATATTCATACCACCTCCGATGAAGTTGGTCTGGCGGACATCGTAAGGGGATATCACAACCTGCGCCTCCTGGATGGCCTCGATGGAAATAGGATTGCCGCCGCCAGGGAGACCAGAGCTGAGTCCGAAGTTATTGTTGAAGTCGGCACCGTCCACGGTGACATTGGCCGTACGTCCGTCTGAGCCGCTGAAAGTCATGCCGTCGCCTCCGTAAGGAGAAAGACGGGTGAGATCGGTAAGGCTCCTGCTCACAGTAGGAAGAGCTGTGATCTGGCGGCTGTTGATGTTGGTTGAGGCGCCGGTCTTCTCGATTGCGAACTTGGAAGCTGCAGAAGAGACCACGATGGCCTCGGAGAGCATCTCCTTGTCGTCGTTGAGATAGGCGTCGAGCTGCGCAGGCTCACCGAGCTGGAGAGTGATGTCGGTGAAAGTCACGGTCTGGTATCCGAGGCAGCTCACCTCTACGGTGTAAGGACCGCCGGCACGCATACCGTTGATGAAATAACGGCCTTCAGCGTTGACAATCGCATGGTACTGTGTACCTGAAGGCGTGTGGACTGCGACCACGGCCGCGCCCGGTAGAGACTCTCCCCTGGAATCGGTAACCTTACCGTTCAGGGATGAGGTAGTTACCTGGGCCGAAGCCGAGATAACGAAAAGCATTGCCGCAAAAGACAGCAAAAGGCTTTTGATTGTTTGTTTCATACCGTTTTATAATAATAAAGTGATAGATTTTCCTCGTACAAATATACGAATTTATAAGTATTTCGATTTCTTCTATTCATCACTACTGAAAAACGGCGCAAAGGTAGTGTTTCCCCGGCAATCGGCCAAACTTTTCGGGCTGGGATATGTTAATTTATTGTTATATTTGCAGCCGAAAAACTACGAGGAAAGATTTGTATGCTTGCAACCTCGTATTAAAAAATGCTAAAAATGAACTACCTTTTCACATCGGAGTCAGTCTCCGAAGGTCATCCCGACAAGGTCGCTGACCAGATTTCAGATGCAATCCTCGATGAATTCCTCCGCCAGGACAAGGAGGCCAAAGTCGCGTGCGAGACTTTCTGCACCGCAGGCCTCGTGGTCGTGGGCGGTGAAGTGCGCAGCGAAGACGCCTACGTGGACATCCCGGCAGTAGCACGCCGCGTCATCAGGAAGATCGGCTATACCAAGGCCGAATACGGCTTCGACGCCTCCTCCTGCGGCATCATCTCCACCATCCACGAGCAGAGCGCGGACATCAACCGCGGCGTAGTCCGCTCCGAGCCGCTCGACCAGGGCGCCGGGGATCAGGGCATGATGTTCGGCTACGCCAGCATCGACACTGAAGAGTACATGCCTCTCGCACTCTCACTTGCCCACAAGCTGCTCCTCGTCCTCTCCGACATCCGGCACAACGAGCCGGAGCTCATGCCTTACCTCCGCCCGGACGCCAAGTCCCAGTTCACCGTGGAGTTCTCGGAGAAGCACAAGCCGCTGCGCGTGCATACCATTGTATTGAGTACCCAGCACGATGAGTTCGGCTCCGATGAGCAGATGCACGACCGCATCGAGAAAGATGTGCGCAACATCGTGATCCCGAGACTCATAGCCTCCCTCCCGAAGAAGACGGCCCGTCTCTTCGACGGCAAGTTCATCCTCCATGTCAACCCTACCGGCAAGTTCGTCATCGGCGGCCCTGCCGGGGACACCGGGCTCACCGGACGCAAAATCATAGTTGACACATACGGCGGACGAGGGGCCCACGGCGGCGGCGCGTTCTCCGGCAAGGACCCATCCAAGGTGGACCGTTCCGCAGCCTACGCCGCAAGGCACATCGCCAAGAACCTCGTGGCGGCGGGAATCGCCAAAGAGTGCCTTGTGCAGGTCTCATACGCCATCGGCGTGGCCGAGCCGGTCAGCATCTTCGTGGACACATACGGCACAGCCTCCATCCCGGGACATTCCGGACAGGATGCCGATGCATTCATAGCCAGCAGGATTCCGGCTCTCTTCGACCTGCGGCCGGCTGCCATAATAGAGCGTTTCCAACTCAAGAACCCTATCTACGAACCTTGTGCGGCCTACGGCCACTTCGGGCGCGAACCTTACGTCAAGGACGGCATGCAGTTCTTTGGATGGGAGAAGCTTGACAGCGTGGAGCGCATCAAAAAAGAGTTCGGGCTATGAAACGGGACAAGGCCCCCAAGGTCAACATAAACAACAAGAAGGCCTCCTTCGAGTACGAGTTCCTGGAGCAGTACGATGCCGGGATAGTGCTAGTGGGCACTGAGATAAAGTCCATCCGCGCCGGCAAGGCATCGCTCCAGGACGCCTACTGCTACTTCTCCGGCGGAGAACTCTACCTGCGCGGGATGAACATCGCCACCTACTTCTGGGCCTCGGCCTGGAGCAGCCATGAGCCGATGCGTGACCGCAAACTGCTGCTCACCGCCCGCGAACTCCGTCACCTCGCCCAGGCCGTCAAGACCAAGGGCCTGACAATAGTGGCCACAAGAGTCTACATCTCCGACAACGGCTACGCCAAGGTCCACATCGCCCTCGCCAAGGGAAAGAAAGAATACGACAAGCGCGCCAGCATCAAGGAGAAGGACATCCGGCGCGAACTCGAAAGGGAATAGCCGACATGCCCCAGCGCAAGCCTGTCATAGCCGAGCTCCCGGAGCCGGAGGAGATTGACTTCGGCGCGCTTGCCCGCGAGTATCTCGACGGACAGGTGGACTTGATAGTCGTGCTCGGGCCCACAGCCTCAGGCAAGACGCGTTATGCAGTGCAGCTTGCAAACGAGATCAACGCCTGCGCGGCCCTCGGGCTCTTCGAGGGCTGCCCGGGGAGGATGACTGACGCGCCTGTAATAGACGGTGCAGAGATCATCTCCGCCGACTCCCGGCAAGTATATAAAGGTATGGACATAGGCACGGGCAAGGATCTATCCGAATACGGGGATGTCCCATATCATCTTATAGATATCCTTCCCGCCGGGGCGCAATACAACGTATTCCAGTTTCAGCAGGACTTCCGCCGCGTCTGGGCGGACATCCGCTCCAGGAACATGGTGCCCATACTGTGCGGCGGCACGGGAATGTACATCAACGCCGTCACCGCCGGCTACGACTTCTCCAGCAAGTCGGCTTTGAGCGCGGAACGCGGAGCGTCCCGGGCCGAGGGCCTGCCGAGGCATCCTTACTTCATCGGGACCCTCGTCTCACGCGAGGTGCGCAACGAAAGGATAGACCGCCGGCTGGACGCCCGTCTCAAAGAGGGAATGGTGGAGGAGATACAGGGCCTGCTGGACAGCGGAGTGCCGGCAGAAACTCTCATTTCCTACGGGCTTGAGTACAAGTTCGTCACACTCTATCTTCTGGGCCAGCTCAGCTACGGGCAGATGCGTGAGAGACTCGCCATCGCCATCCACCAGTTCGCCAAACGCCAGATGACCTGGTTCCGGGGCATGGAGCGCAGCGGTGCCCGCATCCATTGGGTGGAAGTCTAATTCATCAGCATCCCGCTTGCGGCTATATTCGCCTTGGCGGCTTTCGTGGCCGAGAACTTGCCGAAGTCCAGAGCGATGCCGATCATCACGGTGCGGCCGAAATGGACGGAATGCGTGTACTCGGTCATCGTCGGGCCCGGGCGATACGAGAACGCCCCACGCGAGTCAAGCAAATCCGCTCCGCTCAGGCTGACGTTGACCGGTCCTATTTTCTTGGCAACGCGTAGGCTCAGGATTGTTTCCGGCCTCGTAAGCCCCCCAGGATAACCCAGATACACAAGCTGTTCCGCTTTGCCTTGCATCTCCCATCCGGCTCCGGGGCGATAGAGCACCTCGAATTTGAACGAACCGTCGTGCACTTGCCTGTTAAGCAGAGATTCTTCTGCCCAGCGGTAGTCGCGGTAGTTCCAATCAGCTTTGGCTTGCAGGCTGACAGAAGAGAAACTGCCCTGCAGGCCAAGACTGACCCCATAGTTGCAATTGACGAGATCTGATTTTTCAATCACGGCGCTGTCCTCAAGCCATCCGGACAAAGCTTCGTATGTGATGTCCCCGGAATAAACAGAACCGACGGACAGACTCTGGGCAAACTGACCGGAGAAGGATGGGCTTATGTCAAACATCCACTTGGCTGCTCCATCCAGAGGCGTTGTCGCTGTCAGACTTGCAGATATGCTTGTCTGTGGGGTGTCCATGCTCACAGGACGGCTGAATCTTTGACCGGCAGCATCATACCATATAAGGCTTGCCATAGGGTTCTGCCTCACGGAGCCATTGGCACGTGCAGTGAAGGTTCTTTTCTTTTTGCGGTCATTGTATTTGGTCCTGATGTTGGCTGACCAGGTGTAACTTGATTTAAGAGCCGGATTGCCGACGAATGTGCACGACGGGTCTGAAAGGTCGAGCGCGGACAGAGACAGTATTTTACTCGGAAGATTCGCCATACCATTCACGCATACACGTTTTTTAAAAAAATTATTTTTGCAAGAATAGGAAAAGAATCCGGATCACACAAGAGCTCTTGCCATCATGACAATCCCATTATCCAAAAAACTTTGTATAATGGATAAAAAAGCCTAATTTTGTCCATTACAAAAATTCTACTAAATGAAAAATGCCATTCTCAAACAAAAAGCAGAGAGAGACAAACTTCTCAGCATGGAATATCTGGAAAGAGTTGCCAATGGGATGGCGACCTCATATTTACCCAGCAAACTTATCAAACTGATAACAGGCCCCCGAAGGGCAGGCAAGTCTTCTCTTGCCGTGCAGATGCTCAAAGGAAAGAAGTTTGCATATCTGAATTTTGACGACAACACTCTGCTTTCAGGCTTTTCAGAAGACACGGTTGAAGACCTGTTGGATGAAATATATCCAGGATACGAGTATCTGCTTCTTGACGAAGTACAGAATCTCAACGGATGGAGCCTCTGGGTAGAGAAATTGTACAGGAGGGGCATGAATCTGGTCATAACGGGATCTAATGCCAATTTGCTGTCCGATGACATAGCCTCCGTTCTTTCAGGGCGTTTCCTCGAAATAAGAATTTACCCGTTCTCGGCACGCGAATATCTGGAGCACATAACTGGAGCAGGAAATGAGAGCCTCACTGACTATGCCGTATACGAAAGATATCTCAACTACGGAGGGTATCCAGAAGTCGCCCTCACTCCACAAGTTACGCAAGGGTACCTTTCAAGCCTATATGATTCAACAATTGTCAAAGATCTCGTGAGGAGATACAATATAAGGAAAGTTGACGACTTATATAGCATTGCCAATTGGCTCCTTGCAAACTTCACCAATGCATTCAGCGCCTCCTCACTTGCAGGGGAACTTGACATGAAAAGCGTTACGACAGTTCAAAACTACTGTAGGTTTTTGAGCAACACCTACTTATTCCAGTTTCTGCCCCGTTTCAACAGCAAATTCAAACTCATGAACAAGGCTGACAGGAAATGTTATGTAATTGACACCGGCTTCATATACGCCCGAGCCTTCGAACTGTCACCCAACCGTGGACGGCTGCTTGAGAACATGGTTTTCACAGAACTGCTCAAAAGAGGATACGACCTCAAGAAAAACGAATTGTTCTATTATCGATCAAGAAATGAAAAAGAGGTAGATTTCGTATACAGGAAAGGCATTACGACACAAGGCCTGATCCAGGTATGTTACGACATGTCAGGAAAAGGAACCCGGAAACGGGAAATCGATGCGATTATTGAGTGCGCTAGCGAGTTGAAAAACAGCAACCTCCAAATAATCACCTGGAACCAAAACGAGACAATTGAACAAAACGGCTATACCATCAACGTCATCTCTATCGGCAACTGGCTGTCAAAAGACATGTAGAAAGCTACTCCTTCTGGGCGGTCTTCAGCTTCTGGCGGCGGGTCTCGGCGGAGTCGTGACCGAACAGAAGGCGCGGCCCCTCGATGGAGCGCCAGTAGGCGGAGTCGAAATCCTCCGGATCGCGCGGAGAGACAAAAGACCCGTCATGGTCGATCACAAACGAGAGATAGGTGATATCGTAGCCCTGCTCGCGGAACATTTTCTCATAAAAGGTCTGAACCTCACGCACTTCCGGCTCTATCAGCGGATCTTCCGCCCCATACAGATCCTCAGTGCATGAGAGGATCTTCAACGAATTGGCCTCGCACACCGCACGGGTATAGCGGTGCAGGAACATTGAATCCGTCTTGAGACGCACCACACCCCCGGGCTTCAGCATAGAACGGTAGCGCTCAAGGAAAAGAGGCGAAGTAAGACGCGAATTTTCACTGCGAAACTGGGGATCAGAGAAAGTCAACCAGATTTCCGACACTTCCCCCGGGGCAAAAAAGGCTGTGATAAACTCCACTCTGGTGCGCAAGAACGCAGCATTGCCGATATGCTCGCGCGTGACCCTGCCGGCCCCCTTCCACAGGCGCGCACCCTTGATATCCACACCGACATAGTCGGAAGCGGGATTGCGCAGAGCAAGATCAACCGTATACTCCCCCTTGCCGCAGCCGAGCTCCAGCACCAGCGGCGCATCCGGAGCACCGCCGGGGAACATCTTCTCCCTCCAATGCCCCTTTATCGGATGATCCTTGAGATTGAAAAAGCCATCCGCAAGAAGCTCCCGCGAAGAAGGCTGGAGAAGACAGGAGAAAGTCTCGTTCTCCGCAAATTTCCTGAGTTTATCGTGCCCCATCGTTTCTTCTGCATATAAGCCCAAGTCCGAGAAAATCCTTTCCCGGATCAATCGGGCGCACATTGACCCTCCATTCCCCGTACTCCGCCGGCACGATGCCGCTCCTATACAGCTCCCGCTCCCCCCGGCTGTCCAGCGCCCCCATATACACAGTCTCATAGAGGCTGCGACCAGACGGGGCCGTCCAGCTCACACGGAGTTCAAGATTGCCCTTCCGCCCGGCAGCAAGCCTGCTGTAGAACCAGAAATCATACGTAGCCAGGGAATCGTCCATGTCAACGGGAAACGAGTACACACCGTTCTCCGCCCTGTCCGCACGGATGAATTTTTCGGTCTGGACCGGTCTGGCACAGGCTGCCAGCAGCAGACAACTGATAAACGGGATCAACGCCCTCATTTTTCCCCGCCCTCAGGATTCTGGGCGTTCGAACGCGGTCGGTTGCCACCATTTTGTTTCGGCCTTGCGTCTTGACGCGGACGACCACTGCCTTGACGAGGCCTGTCTTGACGCGGACGGTCACCGGACGCCTGTCTCGCCTGCGGGGCAGTCCCCTGTTTTGCCGTATCTTGAGACTGCTGCCTGCCGCCACGGTTGCCCCCGCGGCCCTTTCCGCCCTTGCGGCGGCGCGGCGCGTCGAAACGGCTGATGCTGTCATCCCCTACTGCCGTCACGAACTCAGGAGCCGCAGGCTCCGGCTCGCTCTTGAGGGACTCCGGCTTGACGCCGTTGCGGTTCATCTTTATTATCTCGCGCACCTCCGAGGCCGCGAGCGGATAGAGCTGCGCATCGGAAGTCTTGTCGTATGAAAAATACATCACCTCCTTGAGTATGTCCGTCTTTCGGAGGTAGGCCGGTCCATCCTGGAAATCAAGCGGTTCGCTCACTTTAGGAATACGGGACTGGGCATCGAGGTAGGTCGCCACCTCATAGTTGAGGCAGCATTTGAGCTTTCCGCACTGACCTGCAAGTTTCTGTGGGTTGAGCGAAAGGTCCTGGCAACGGGCTGCCGCCGTGGAGATGCTCTGGAAGGACGAGATGTAGTTGGCACAGCACAGCTCCCGGCCGCATACGCCAAGTCCGCCTATCAGCCCTGCTTCCTGACGTGCCCCGATCTGCTTCATCTCTATCCTGATATGGAACTCCTCTGCGAATGCCTTGATGAGCTGGCGGAAATCCACGCGTCCGTCGGCTATGTAGTAGAATATGGCCTTGGTGCCGTCCCCCTGGAATTCCACATCACCTATCTTCATCTCCAATCCCATCTCGGCTGCGATGCTGCGGGCCTTGATCATGGTCTCCTGCTCTCGGGCTATCGCCTCCTGCCAGCGCTCAATGTCTGTCTGACGGGCCTTGCGGTAGATTTTTTTAAACACAGCCGTCTTCGGGTCTATACCCTTGCACTTCATCTGCCGCCCGACTATCGGGCCCTCAAGCGTCACAATACCAAGATCCAACCCGGTCGTGGCCTCGACCATCACGAGATCGCCGAGACGCACATTCTGCGGGGAGTCATTGATATATATGCCTTTACGGGTATTCTTGAAGCGCACCTCGAAAAGATCCTTGCAGGAGCCGTCCTGCGCGTCTTTCAGCCAGTTATAATCACCTAGCTTGCAGCAGCCGGCGCGATAGGTGCAGGAGACATCTCCGGACTCGGCGTCGCGGGTCACGACACAGCCCCTGGAGCAGTCGAAATGTATGGATTCTCTGATATCGTTCATATTAACTTGAAAAGTCTGTCCACCATATCCGTAAACAGCAGGCGCGCATTGACATTGCGGTCTATCATGAAGCTGGTCTTGTCCAGGACGGCAAGTGCAGCCCGCGGGAACGTCTTGGGAACGGCGGAAGCCCACTTGAGAACATCCTCACCGCCTGCTCCCAACGAGCCGAGGCCCTGCTGGGCAAGGAATATGAAGCGGAGCTGGTATGATGCAAATTTACAAAATGACTTGGCAGTTTCCCGGGACGGCAGCGCGGCTATAGCCTCGCCCGCATCAAGGGCGGCAAGCAGATCACGGCGCATGAGCGCATCCATAAGGGCGGAAAACAGTTCAGGGGAGGCGAATGCGGCTGCACTGTCAGCCGCGCCCGCCGGTCTTACACGGATCTGCTGACATCGCGAGGATATGGTCTGGAGCACTCTCTCGGAATGATGTGTAATCAGGAGAAACTGGGTCTGAAGCGGCGGCTCCTCTATGATCTTGAGCAGGCGGTTGGCCGCATCGGCATTCATCTTCTCAGGAAGATATATCAGCACCGACCGGTAGCCGCTCTCAAGGGCGCTCAGCGACAGGGTCTCAAGCAGATGCTTGGCCTCACTGACGGCTATAAGGGAATTTTTACCCTCGATTCCGAGAGCCGAAGAAAGCTGAGACTCAGTAAAATAAGGATTAGAAACAGACAACTGCCTGAACTGCGCGATGTACTGGAGAGAGATGGTGGAGGCGGCTGTCGGATATACGAAGTGCACGTCCGGATGGATGAATTTCGATATCTTGTTGCAGGCGGGGCACACACCGCAGGAATCCCCGCCGCCCCGGTGCTCACAATAAAGATATTGCAGGAACGCGATGCACAGCGGGAAAGCACCGCCCCCGTCATCCTCCTGGAACATTATCGCATGCGGCACCCTCCCGGAATCGACCATCCCGACAAGTGCCTTGACGACATCTTCGTTGCCATGCAGCTGCGCGAACCTCATATCTGTCTGAACGCGTTGAAACGTGCTATTTCAGCCAGAGCATCCCGGGCCGGGGAATAAGGGAAAGCCTGAAGTGCGTCCACGGCCTTGTCAATGTACTCCGTGAGTCTCACAGCGGCATACTCGATCCCGCCGTTTGCGACCACGAAATCATGCAGTCTGGCACAATATTCCGGGTGCTCGCGTATCTGGAGGATCTCAGAGCGCATCTGCGATTCATCCTCAAGGGCGGACAGCGCCCCGATGAGAGGGAGGGTGATCTTCCGCTCACGCAGGTCAACCCCCACCGGCTTTCCGAGTTCGCCGGTACCGGCATAGTCAAGAATGTCGTCCTTTATCTGGAATGCCGTACCGAGAGCAAGCGCATAATTCCTTGCAGCCTCCTGCTGCTCCTCCGGCGCGTCCACAGAACAGGCCCCGGACTCGGCGGCAGCCACAAAAAGAGAAGCCGTCTTGCACCTTATGATCCTGAAGTAATCAGTCTCTGTCGTATCAGCCGCAGAAGCCTTCTCAAGCTGATACATCTCCCCCTCCGCCAAATCCGTGAGAGTACGGGAGAAAAGCTTGACCACCTTAGCGAAACGATGGGTGGCAAACACAGCCTCAACAGCCCTCGCCAGCCAGTAGTCTCCCACCAGCACTGCGGCGGAAGGCCCGAGCAATGCCGAAACTGTCGGCATCCCACGGCGCTCGCTGCTCTCATCCGCCACGTCATCGTGCATCAGAGTGGCATTGTGCAGAAGTTCAGAAGCGGCCGCATAGTGCAGGCTGTCATCGTTCGGCTGCCCTAGAGCCTTGGCGACAAGCAGACAGATGAGCGGACGCAGCATCTTGCCGGAATGGGAGAGCACCCGTGAATTGACACCCTCGAGCAGGACGACGTCAGAATGCAGTTCCTCAAGGATCAGTTCGCGCATCCGCGTCCAATCCTCTCCAAGCAACGATATGATTCCGCTTATGTTCACAGCAGCGCCTTGACTTCTTCGACCGTCTGGGGAAAACTGATCAGGGACATCGCCGAGGCATCCATGAAGCCTTCACGCACATACTTCTCCAGCTGCTCCCTGAAAGGCTGGTAGAAGCCGTCCACATTGAAGACGATGACCCTGCCCTTGTAAAGACCCATCTTCGCCAGGCAGAATGTCTCGGCAAGCTCATCGAGAGTGCCGATTCCGCCAGGCAGGGCTATGGCAAGGCAAGTCCCCTCCCGCATCGCATCCTTACGCTCCGACATCCTGTCCGTCCAGATGCACTCAGTCAGGGCCGGATGCTCCAACCCTTTCATGAACCTCGGGACGGCACCAATCACCTCGACATCATAGCGGGAAGCCTCGTCACAAATCACGCCCATCGTCCCCTTGATGGTACCGCCCGACACTATGTCATATCCAGACAAACAAGCCGCACGGACGATTTCCCGTGCAGCTTGATTGTATTCGGCCTTTATGTCGTGACTGGCGGAACAGAAGAAGACCGCCTTTTTTTCTGACATATATTCCTGCTTAGAAGAGGAAAGCAACTGAGGCGGCTATGCCGTTGCACTTGCTTGAGGAAATCTCCTTGGAAACGGATCCGATGTTGATGGACTGTCCGTAGACATCTCCAAGATTCCAGAAATACTTGACAGACACCTGCACGTGGCTCAGCACTTCAGCGCCTACACCGAGGCTGACGCCATATTCAAGTTTGTTCTTGACATTGTCCCATGAGTTGCTGACTTCATCGAGGTTCTCAATCTTGACCTCGTTCTTTACAGCGTAGCCGATAAACGGCTCCACGAAGCCATAGGCACGTACAAGTGAACCTATGCCGATGCCGGCTTGAACCTGTACAGGAACTTCGATGTACCCGGTCTTGTAGTCCACAGCGACATCCTTGACACCGGCGATCTCGCCGAACTTGGTGCCTTTCATGTTGTAGATGATTGAAGGCTGGATGGCGAGAAGGTTGCCGAGCCCGAGTTTGTAAGTAAGCCCGACATGATACTGGCTGACATTCTTCACGTCAGCGTATGCTGACTCCACATCGGTGGCTGATGATGTGAGACCGGCAATGATGCCGACCTGTGCGTTGGCGGACCATGCTGCAAGCAAGGTGGCCGCGATGATTAGGATCTTTTTCATTTTGTTAAATCAGTTTTTCGATTCTTTGAGTTATCTCCTGTTTTGACACGACACCCACAGTCCTGTCCACAAGTTCCCCGTTCTTGAAGAAGAGAAGTGTCGGGATGTTGCGGATACCATACCTCATAGAGATGTCTTCGCAGTCGTCAACGTTGCATTTGGCCACGACCGCACGGCCTTCATATTCAGCGGCGACCTCGTCCACAGTCGGAGAGAGGACACGGCAAGGACCGCACCAGGTGGCCCAGAAATCTATCAGAACCGGCTTCGGAGAAGAGAGGATCTCCGCGATGTTAGCGTCATTTACTACTTTTGCCATAGTTGTAATAATTTAAAAATCCGCCGTTCTACAATGAGCGGCGGATACAAAGTTAAGAATTTAATAGAAAGTTTCAATACCCCAGACGAAAGCCCTGAGGCCCAGGTCCGGAGAAGCCTTGTCCTTCTCCTTGAGACAGGAGAGTATCGGCTCGACTTTCTCATCCGGGACCATTGTCAGGACCGCATGGTTCATCTCCGGCCAGGCATGGCTGCCCAGATGCGGGATGCCGTTGAAGCCTCCCTTGCCCTGGATGTCCTGCCAGCGTGTGTAACCGCGCTGCCCGAGGGCTGCCAGAGCCTCGACGATCTCCTCGTTGTAGGCCTGATTGTAGACTATGAACATTGCTTTCATTGTTTTTTCCTCCTTTCTTGCCTGCTTGCGAATGCACAATATACTGTAGGGATGAGCACGAGGGTGACAAGCGTCGAAATCGTAAGACCCCAGCACACGGTCACACCCAGAGAACGCCACATCTCAGAACCTTCACCTGTACCGACCGCCATCGGCACCATACCGAGCACGGTGGTGAGGGTCGTCATGAGAATAGGCCTGAGTCGGCTCTTGGCTGCCGTGGTGGAGGCGTCGCGGATGTTCATTCCCCTCTCACGGCAAAGTATCGTATAGTCAATCAACACGATACCGTTTTTCACCACGACACCGATCAAGATGATGATACCGATCATAGCCATCACGCCGAGCGCGGTACCTGTGATACGCAGGCCGAGCAGCACGCCCACAAGGGCGAACGGAACAGAGAACATGATCACGAACGGTGCCATGAATGACTCGAACTGTGAAGCCATCACCATGTAGACGAGGATAACCATGAGGACAATCAGCACGAGCAGGTCGGAGAACATGTCCTGCTGATCCTCATAATCTCCGGCGATGACCGTGGAGATCCCTGTCGGCATGGTGGTCTCGGAGATGACCTTGTTCGCCGCAGCCACGGCATCGCTGAGGGCGGCGCCTTGAGCCACGATGCCGGTGACGGTGATGAGCCTCTCACGGTCTTTTCTCTCGATGGTAGGAGGCACTAGCGTCTCCACTACCTGCCCGAGGTCCTTCATCCGGATCTGCTGCCCGGCGGTGTTTGTGACAAGGATATTCTCCAGATCCTCTACGCTGGTGCGGAACTCCGGAGCATAGCGCACACGGATCTTGTACTCGTCTCCGTCCTCGCGGTAATATGAAGCCACGGACCCGCTCATCGCAGAGCTGAACGCGGTGGCAGCTGTAGTGGAAGTCAAGCCGTTGAGGGCGAGCTTGGTACGATCGAAGTTCATCTGGAACTCAGGAGTATACTCGTCTCGGCTCAGGGTGACCTGGGTAAAGGCCGGATCCTTGAGCATCCCGGACTGGAGCTGGCGAGCCACAAGGTCGGTATTGTCGAAACTGTAGCCGTAGACCTCCACCTTGATGGATGTTGCTCCGCCCATTCCGCCGCCGCCCTCGGTCACGAGGGCCCTGCGGATTTCAGGGTGGGAGTTGAGGATGCCTCTGACGACATCGGCGAGGTCGGCTGAACTGCGCTCACGTGTGCTGCTGGTACCGATGTTGATGTTCATGGAAATCAAGTGGGTACCATTGCTCTGCATGGAGGCGAAAGTATTGTCGGAGTCGGCCTGCCCGAAGGTGCCGTTTATGATGTGCGCTTCAGGCACAGCGGCCTTGATCTCATCGTAAATCTTGTCATAGAAGCCGCTGGTGACCTGCTGGGCCGTACCCATAGGGAGTTCCACAGTCACGGAGAGACGGTCGGAGTCACTATGAGGGAAGTACTCGGTCTTAAGACCCGGCACCAGCAGCACCATTGCGAGCACGAATACTCCCGCAAAGGTGAAAATCACCGTCTTGCGACGCTTCGTCGCCCAGTGGATGACATGCGCATAACCACGGGAGATCTTGTCAAGGAACTTGTTGATCGGGATGAAGACCACATTGTAGGCCTTGCCGTGCTGCACATTAGGCTTGAGCCAGCGAGAGCAGAGCATAGGCACGAATGTGAGGGCCGCCGTAGTGGAGACGATCATGATGATGCTGACGATCCAGCCGAGCTGGCGGAACATGATACCGGCCATACCGCTGATCATGGTGAGAGGCAGGAAGACGCAGAGCATCGTCAAAGTCGAGGCGACTACTGAGATTCCCACCTCGGATGTGCCGTGTACCGCGGCTTCCTTCGGCTTCTCGCCTCGTGAGATGTGGGTCGAAACATTTTCAAGCACCACTATGGAATCATCGACCACCATACCTATCGCTATCGCCAGCGCCGACATGGATATGATGTTGAGCGTATTGCCTGTAGCATACAGATAGATGAGGGATGCCAGAAGGGCAATAGGGATGGAAAGCACGATTATGACCGTGGACTTCCAGTTGCCCAGGAATATGAACACCACAAATCCAACGACGAGGAAAGTGATTATGATGGTCTCGAAGAGGGTCTTGATGGTGTTGATGATCTCGGTGGAGCCGTCAACGAATGTCACGATGTTGATGTCGGCAGGCAGAGTCGGCTGTATCTTTGCCAGCTGCTTCTTGACGTTGCGGATCACATTGACAGTATTGGCACCGGACTGCTTCTGGATGACGATACGGGCTGCACGCTGACCGTTGGTGTAGGACTCCTGCTCGCGCTCCTCACCGCCGTCATAGATGGTGGCGACATCCCTGAGGTACACCACGTCACCGTCCTTTGAGCCGACCACAACATCGAGCAGTTCGGAAGGATCCGTAAACTCCTTCTGCACACGCAGGGTGTAGGTCTCGGAACCAATGTCGATGTTGCCGGAAGGCATATTGCGGTTCTCGGCAGCGATGATGGAAGATATGGTGCTGATGCTGAGGTTGTAAGCCTGGAGTTTGACCGGGTCGCAGTAGACCTGGATCTCACGTGAAGGCGCACCGCTGACAGACACCGTTCCCACTCCTTTGACACGGGCCAGAGGGGTTGAGACCTTGTCGTCCAGGATCTTGTCTAGTCCTTCGAGACTCTCGTCCGCCGTGGCGGAGAGCATCATGATAGGCATATCGTCCGCGCTGAACTTGAATATGACAGGGGTTGTAGCCCCGTCCGGAAGTGAGGAGTTCACCATGTCCAACTTGTCACGGACATTGTTGGTAGCGTCCTCTATGTCAGTGCCGTATTCGAATGTGAGAGTCAGCAGGGAGATGTTCTCCTTGGACTGGGAATTGAGTTCCTTAAGGTCCTCCACGCCATTGAGGGCGTTTTCCAGAACCTTTGTAAGGTTGGTCTCGATGTCCTGGGCATTGGCGCCCTGATATGAGGACATCACCATTATGGTGTTTGCGTCAAATTCCGGATACTGCGCGATGGAGGTCCTGCTCACGGAGAAGAATCCGAGCACCGCGAACGCGATGAAGACCAGCGCAGTGGTTACCGGCTTGTTGACGGCCGAACGGTAAATGCTCATTTCGCCACCTCCACTTTAATGCCGGACCTGAGGGCGGACTGCCCCTCGGTGACCACCTTCTCTCCGTCTTCAAGACCGAAAAGGATCTCATAATTGGAGCCGAAATGGCGACCCGGCGTCACGAGTTTCAAATCTACGGTACCGTCATCCTTGAGGACATACACCTGCCTCTGGCCTGAGCCCTGCTGCTTCACCACAGCCGCATCCGGCACGACAACGCTGTTGCGGTCGCCCATATTGACAGTGACACGGGCATACATTCCCGGACGGACAAGCCTGTCGGCGTTAGGGATGAGTATCTCCACCTTTACCGTATGTGTAGATGGATCAATCACCGGGTACACGCGTGATACATTTCCCGTAAAGGTCTTGCCAGGAAGGGCATCCGCAGTGATGCTTACCTTGTCACCTTTCTTGACCTTGCTGTAATCGGACTCGGACACGCCTACAAGAAGTTTGACCGGAGTAATCTGCTGCACCACGTAAATAGGGGATGACATGGCATACATGTCCCCGCGGTCGTAGTTGCGCGCAGAGATTACACCGCTCACAGGAGCCCGGAGGATGGTGTTGTCAAGAAGGTTCTGATAGCTGGACTTGGAGACGTTGTATGCAAGTTCAAGGGCATCGTAGTCTGACTGGGAAATTCCGCCCTCACCGAGAAGAGCCTTGACACGGGCAAGTTCGACCTCATCGTTCTTGAGTTTGAGGGCGGCCTGGTCCAGCTGCACCCTGTCCATCTCGGCAAGCACCTGTCCGGCAGATACAAAGTCACCGACCTCTACATTCAGCTTGACGATACGGTTGCCGCTCTGAGGGGCGATATTGTTGACCACATTGGCCTGCACGGTGGAAGAGTACACCTCTTCCTGCGGCACCACCTGCTTCGTGGCCGTGACCACTGAGACTACCGGCGTCTTCTCGGCGACGGTCTGCTGCGCCTTCTGGCCTCCCTTGTTGCCGGCACAACTGCAGACAGCCGCAGCCAGCGCCATACCAATTATCAGTTTATTATTCATTGTTATATGTTTTATTCAATTGGACTTTTCCGTCTTCGTCTATGAAATCGGCACCGAGAGTCCCCTCAAGGTTGGCCTTGGCTGTGACGAAATTATATACTGCCTGCGACAGCGTCAGGCTGGCCTGCGTTAGTGCGAGCTGGGCATCATTGAGATCCGTCAGGGTGCTGCGCCCCACATTATATGAGCGCTGCGCGATGTCGTATGCCTTGGTGGCCGATTCGAGGGCGCTCTGTGCGGAGCTGTAGCTTTTCATCGCCGTCTCCATCTGATTAAGATACTGGCGGATGGAGATTCTCAACTGACGTTCGGTATTCTCGCGCTGCACAGTGAGTTCAGCGCTCTGGACCTTGGCGGAGCGCACGGCATTGTAGCGCTTGCCGCCGGAGAATATAGGAATCTGGAGACTCAATCCCACCATGGAATAAGGAGACCACTTGTACTCGCTGAAATTGAAGTCATTGGTCATGGCGTTCATGCTGTACGAGAATGACAGCGCGAGGGTAGGAAGATAGGCGTACTGCTGCATCTTCACCGTCGAGGCGAGCTGCTCCGCCTGGATGGAGAGCTGACGCATAGTTGAGTTGTTGTCCAGAGACAGATCCTCCGAGGCCTTGATGTCGTAGAGCATCGTGTCGGCGTAGTCTGCAAGAGAACCGGAGACATCGATATTCTCATCGAGACTTACACCCATCACCGCCTTGAGCTGCCAAAGTGACAGGACGACGGAACTCTCCGCGTCATAGACATTAGGGATGGCGTTGGCAAGAGTTGTCTTGGCGCGGGCCAGATCGAGATCGGAAGCACGCTGAGCATTGTATTTGCGCTGAGTCTGCTCAAGATTCTCGAGCGCGTTCTCATAGACGGACTTGTAAACCTTGAACGCCTCTTTGGCAAGGAGGCAGGAGAAATATGCCTGCTTGACCTGGTTGACAGTCTCCAGACGGGAGCTGCGTGCTTTCTCCACTGCGAGTTCCACGCTCTGTCCGCTTACCCTGATGCTCTCCCAGAGCTGGGCATTCACCAGAGGCATGGAGGCTGAAACCCCGGCTGACCATGTGTTCCAACGGCCGACTTCTATTCCGCCGCCTGAAGTCATGGCCCCGGAGCCGCTTGATTCACCGGAACTTCCAGATCCTTCAGACCCCGAGCCTCCCCCCATGGAAGACATGTCGAAGTCCATGTACATCACCTGCTTCTTGATGGTACGCTGGTAGTTTGCCGTACCGTCCACCTGTGGGAAAAGGGAAGCATAAGTGCCTTTGCGCTCATACCCGCTGCGCTCAACCTCCATGTCCGCCACTTTGACAGAGGCGTTCTCGCTTACAGCGATCTGGAGAGCCTGCTCGAGAGAGATGAGTTTCGGCGCCGGAAGAGTATCGGACGGCTGAAGCGGCTCCTGCGCCGATGCCAAGCCGCTGACTGTCAGCGCCACTAACGAAAACAATACTAACTTCTTCATACACTAAAATAACGCAGGCACGGATAATACCAAATCCGTGCCATCCATTATAATATAGGTATGAAGTTCTGCTACTTCTTTTTTGCCGTACCGCTCACCGCCGCAGGCTCATGGTGAACATACGACCAGACGAGAATACCGATGCCTGCAAGCACGAACGGAATCGAGAGCAGCTGCCCCATGTTGAGGGCCATCCCCTGCTCGAAACCTACCTGCGGCTCCTTGATGAATTCGATGAGGAAACGCATCCCGAAGCAGCCTATGAGGAACACCCCGAAGAAAAAGCCCCTGTACACCTTGTCAAGCTTATACTTGTACACCCACACCAGAATCAGGCCGAGCAGCAAGTAAGAAAGAGCCTCATAAATCTGGGTCGGATGCTTGGGCTCCGTCTCGCCCCTAAGGTCAAAGATGAAACCCCACGGCAGACCGGTCACATCACCGTATATCTCGGAGTTGAAAAGGTTTCCCATACGGATCATGCAGCCGGCAAATGCAACCGTGATGCAGAGCCTGTCCATTATCCACATGAAATCAAAACCGTTCCTCTTTCCATAATGGGCCGAATACCACCACATTGCGAAGAGCAGTGCAATGGCCCCGCCATGGCTCGCGAGTCCACCTTTCCAGGGCATGAAGATCTCAAGAAAACCTTTCCATGAGCCGAGATAATAGTCAGGCTGATAGAAAAGGCAATGCCCCAGACGCGCGCCGACGATGGTGGCGATCAGCAGCGTGTAGAGAAGCGGGTCCATGAGCTTCTGGTCCACACCCTCCCGGCGGAAAAACCACCTGAAAAGATACCAGCCTATCACGAAACCGGACACGAACAGGAGCGAATACCACCTTATCTGGAGGCTGCCGATATGGATCAGGACAGGATCGACGTGCCAATGCACGAAAAGCAGATCAAGCATAACAAAGCATTTGGCGCAAATATAGTCATTTTCGCACAAAAAATCCGCCCGACCTTGCTGGCCGGACGGACAAAGCTTATCTGGGTTATAGCGGTTATTCTTCGATAGCGGCGATGCCCGGGAGCACCTTGCCTTCAAGAGCCTCAAGCATGGCCCCGCCGCCGGTAGAGACATAGCTTACCTTGTCGGCATAGCCCATGCGGGTCACGGCAGCCACAGAGTCGCCTCCGCCCACGAGGGTGTAAGCCCCCTTGGCAGTGGCCTCAGCGAGATCCTCCGCGATCTGCAGGGTGCCGCCGGCGAACTTCTCCATCTCGAACACTCCCACAGGGCCGTTCCAGAGGACAGTCTTGGAGTCGAGGATGATCTTCTTCCAGTTTGCGAGGGACTCAGGGCCAGCGTCCATACCCTCCCATCCGTCAGGAATCTCGTGCGAAGGCACGATCTTGGTGTTGGCATCGTTGCTGAAATCATCGGCCACAAGGGTCTGTACTGAAAGGGAAATCTTCACGCCCTTCTCCTTGGCCTTGGCAAGTATCTCGAGAGCCTGCGGGATGAGATCGTCCTCGTGGAGGGAATTGCCGATCTTGCCGCCCTCGGCCTTGATGAATGTGTAGCCCATGCCGCCGCCGATTATGAGGTTGTCCACCTTATCAAGGAGGTTCTCAAGTACGGCAAGTTTTGATGACACCTTGGATCCGCCGATGATGGCGGTGAAAGGACGCTTGGCGTTCTTGAGCACATTGTCGATGGCCTTGATCTCACCGAGCATAAGGTAACCGAACATCTTGTCGTTCGGGAAATACTTGGCGATGAGAGCGGTAGAAGCGTGGGCGCGGTGAGCCGTACCGAACGCGTCATTAATGTAGCAGTCTCCGTAAGATGCAAGAGTCTTGACGAACTCCTTCTGGCTCTCCTTCACGGCAGCTTTGGCTGCCTTCTTCTCCTCGTCGGTGGCGTCATCGGCAAGTCCGCGAGGCTTACCCTCCTCCTCGGCGTAGAAACGCAGGTTCTCAAGAAGCAGGACCTCGCCCGGCTTGAGAGCCTCAGCCTCAGCCTGGGCCTTCATGCAGTCAGGGGCGAATTTCACAGGCACTCCGAGGCACTCTGAGACATGATCCACGATGTGCTTGAGGGAGAACTTCGCATCCACCCCCTTCGGACGGCCGAGATGGGACATGATGATGAGGGATCCGCCGCCTGCGAGAACCTTCTTCAAGGTCGGGATGGCTGCACGGATGCGGGTGTCATCGGTGATTTCGAACTTGTCGTTGAGAGGGACGTTGAAGTCGACCCTGACCAGGGCCTTCTTCCCCTTAAAATCATAAGAGTCAATGTGCTGTTGCATATAGAAATGATATTAATCTCAATTCTGCAAATTTAGCAATTTTCTCCATATCTTTGCACCCGCTATGATAGAATACCCTGGAACATTCTGGAAAGACTACGAGCTGGTGGACTCCGGCGATGGAGAAAAGCTCGAGAGATTCGGCCCCTATATGCTGATACGTCCCGAGCCTAAGGCTCTGTGGACCAAATCCATGAGCGGCAAGGAATGGGAAAGGGCCGCGCACACCCGCTTCCGCCCCGGAGCAGGATTCGGCAAGGCCGGCAAGGAGGACAGCGGCACCTGGGAAAGGCTCAAACGCAGCGAAGACCAGTGGTACATACGCTACGCGGGTTCCTCTGGAGGGCCGGAATTCTCACTCCGTCTGGGGCTCACATCATTCAAACATGTCGGGGTCTTCCCCGAGCAGGCCCCGAATTGGGAGTATATCTACCGCCAGACCCGCAGCCTCGCCGAAAACGGGCGCAAGCCAAAGGTACTCAACCTCTTCGCCTACACGGGAGCCGCCTCGCTCGCAGCCAAGGCCGCAGGTGCCGACGTGACCCACCTGGACTCCGTACGGCAGGTTGTCACATGGGCGAGGGGCAACATGGAAGCCTCCGGGCTCGACGGGATCCGCTGGATAGTGGAGGACGCGATGAAATTCACCAAGAGAGAAGAGCGCCGCGGCAATGTCTATGACGGGATCATCATGGATCCTCCGGCCTACGGACACGGCCCTGACGGGGAGAAGTGGAAACTCGACGAGTGCCTCTTCGAGATGATGGAAAGCATCAACTCCATACTTTCCCCACGCGACAGCTACCTCGTCCTCAACCTCTACTCCAACGGCTTCTCTCCGCTTCTCGGGGAGACTGTGGTAAAGCAGGCTTTCGGACTGGAGAAAGATGCGGAAATAGAATCGGGAGAGCTTGCCCTCACCGACCGGTTCGGAAAAGCTCTCCCGCTCTCTGTGGTTGTGCGCCTTAAACGCTAACCCCTGCTCTCTTCCGGAGACACTCCGAGCATCGCCATGAAGCTGTCTTTCAACTGCGTGGCAAGGGTCCTGTCCCCTCCTTTCTCCATTACCTCGGCAAGGAAGTAGATATAGTTGCCTATAAGTTCAAAATCCTCCTTGGCATAAGAGTAGAAGCGGCTGTAGAAGTTGGCCGATATCAAGAGTTGCTCCGCCATCTCCTCCCCGAGTTCGCGGGCCTTGTCGGCTGCACCGAGTTTGTAGTAGTCCTCAACCATGCTGATGACCATATAGTCGTTGCCCGAGAACCCTACAGGCACTCCTTCCAGAGGGAAGTCGCGGGTGACAGTCCGGCACTTGTCCAGCATCTCCATGGCCCTGTCAGTTTCCCCGGCCTTGATGAATGCATTGGCCGAAGTGACGAACATTCCGCGCAGGGACAGCACTCCCATGTGGGTGTACTGGTTCTGGTAATCAATAAAATAGTCTCCGGCGGCCACGGCATCCCACTTGTAGACCTGTGTCATCTTGCGGTAAAGTTCATCTGTATCCACAAAACCGGCCACGGTGGTGGTTGTCTTGTTCTTTATAGGTATCAGTTTGAATGAATATCCCTCGTATTCAAGGTATTCCTTTATACCTATATTGATGTCCCCTCCCATGCTAAGAAGATTGATCGGCCTGTCCCACTGGTAGCAGGAGAGGAGATCGAGCATGAAGAGTTCCGGCTTGGTGAGCATGTCCTTGTCCTTAGGAATGGTGATGATGATGGAATCCGGGATCTGTGAGGCGTACTTGGCATCGAGGATGCCGGAGCGGATCACGTTTTCCCGGTTGACCGGGATGGAGATCTTGCGGGAGGCGATGTAGTCCACCCTGCGCCCGCTCGTCATCGGGGCCTTGACCTTCGGGTTGCGGAACAGGGCCATCACATCGGCGATGCTGGTGACCTCGTTGCGCGTGTCGTAGACCGGGACGTACTCATTGGTGCCGTAAAGGTATTGGTCCTGCCCGACAGAAAGCGCGAGCGGAGCTGATTCGTTGACCGCCCACTTCATCTGGTCGATGTGCCAGTCGGTGCCGAGCAGCGAGGTGTTGCATATACGGACATCCGGGCGGACGTTCTCAACTTCCTGGGCATACCAGAGAGGGAAGGTGTCGTTGTCCCCGTGGGTAACCAGGATGCCGTTCTCCCCCACTGAATTGAGGTAGTTCGTGGCCATCTCCACAGCAGTGCGACGGTTGGACCTGTCATGGTCATCCCAGTTCTGCGCGGCCATGAGCACCGGCACGCAGAGACAGGCCACAGTCGTCAAAGCGGACACGGCCACGCCTCCCTTGCCCTTGAGGGCTTTCTCCAGAAGGCTGTATATCGCGGCGACGGCCATGCCTATCCAGACACAGAAGAAATAGAACGAGCCGGCGTAGGCATAGTCCCTTTCGCGCACCTGATAAGGAGGCTGGTTGAGATATATCACGATGGCGATGCCTGTCATGAAGAACATCAGGAAGTTGAGCCAGCAGCCCCTCTTGTCACGGTCGAACTGGAAGAAAAGGCCGAGCAGCCCGAGTAGCAGAGGCAGGAAATAGTAGTGGTTCTTGCCCTTATCCTCTGCGAGCACTGCCGGGGCATCGCTCTGGTCTCCGAGCCGGAACTCGTCGATGAACTTCACGCCGCTCTCCCAGTTGCCGTGGAATATGTCTCCCGGATTAGGGGCGTGCACCTGATTCTGGCGGCCGACGAAATTCCACATGAAGTAGCGCCAGTACATCCAGTTCATCTGATAGTCAAAGAAATAGTGCAGGTTCGCACCCATCGTCGGCTTGCGGTGAGTGCTGCCCGGCAGCTTGGTTCCTTTGCCGTCTGTGTAGTACTCGTAGAACTCCTCATAGCGTCCGTCCGGGCTTGAACTCCACATCCTCGGGAAAAGCATCTTGCCCTCAGACAGGTACTTGGCATCCACCGGCCCGTCCACTTTCTTGTACTTCCCGTCCAGCGGAGCCCAGTACTTCGAAGTCTTGAGTTCGAACGGGGCGTCGTAATACTGTCCATAAAGGAGCGGGGTCGATCCGTACTGCTCGCGGGAAAGATAACGGACTAGCGTGAACGCATTGTCCGGCTGGTACTCGTTGGTCGGGGTCTTGGCACAGGATCGGATAATGTCTATGCTGAATACCGAGAACCCTATTATGATGGTGGTAAAACAGAGCAGCGCGGTGTTGAGGAAGCGCTTCTGCTTCTTGAGAGTCACGAACAGCCCCCAGAAGCACAGGGCGAGCAGGGCTACGATGAAGAACGCGGCCCCGCTGTTGTACGGCAGGCCGAACACGTTGACAAAGAGAAGGTCGGTGTACGCCGCAAGCTTCGGGAGCCAAGGAATGATGATATAGAGCACAAGGGCCAGGATCACCACCCCGACAATGAAAATCTTCAGCAGTTCCTTGAAACTGTACGGCCGCTCTTCCCTTATACGATAATAGTACATGAACACCAGTGCCGGGATCATCAGCAAGTTGAGAAGGTGCACCCCGATGCTCAACCCCATCAGGAAAGCTATGAGCACCACCCACTTGAGAGAGTTTGGACGGTCAGCACGGTCGTACCATATCGTCATGAGCCAGAACACGGCCGCAGTAAACAGGGACGACATCGCATAAACCTCACCCTCGACAGCCGAGAACCAGAAAGTATCGGAGAAGCAGTAGGCAAGCGAGCCCACGAGCCCTGAACCTATGATGGCAGTGACCTGCGGGACGGTGTAGGACCCGTCTGCGGCAGGCTTTATCATACGCCTGACGAACCACACTATCGTGAGATAAAGGAAGAAGATGGTCAGAGCTGAACACAATGCGCTCATGGCATTGACCAGCACGGCGGCATGCATGTTGTCCCCGAACATGGTGAAGAAACGGGCGATCAGCTGGAACATCGGGTTTCCAGGAGGGTGCCCCACCTCAAGCTTGTATGATGATGCTATAAACTCGCCGCAATCCCAGAACGAGGCGGACGGTTCGATGGTGAGCAGGTAGGTGACGGCCGACACCAGCAGGGCAACCAGAGCACTTATCCTGTGCCACAATGTGAACTTCTTCTGATTCATAACCTACAAAGATACATCCAAATTCGTTATCTTTGCAAAAAATATCCCAAATGGCAGAGCAGGACTGGAAAAAACGGCTCGGGGTGGTATATTCCACCAATCCCGACTTTCAATATCAGACGGAACAGAAGGCGGAGGCGGCCACCCTTGAGCCGGGGAAGCAGAGGCTTATCGTCCGCATCGACCGCCGCCAGCGGGCCGGCAAGCAGGTCACCCTGGTGGAAGGGTTCATCGGTACATCGGATGACCTTTCAGTTCTTGCGAAGACTCTCAAGACACGCTGCGGAGTGGGCGGCACCGCCAAGGACGGTGAGATCACCATCCAAGGTGATCTGCGTGACAAAGTGGTCGCGCTGCTCACATCGATGGGATACAATGCCAAACGCGGCAACTGATGCTCCAGGACGATCTGTTCAGGCGGGGAGAACTTGAGATGTCCACCACCCCTCTGCCGGAATTTCAGTCTTCGGTCAGTTGGAACGACCTGCTGACCAACAGGATAGCCATAGTGCTGGCAGTCGCTCTGGTACTCATCTACCTCAAAGACATCATCCGGCTGGTCCCGACGCTGCTTTACGCCCTGGACAGGAAGAGGGGAAGCGAATCGCTCGAATACAACGTCAGCACCGCAAGGATACGTAATACGGTGGCACTGGTCTACACCCTGCCTTTCTGCCTGGCCGCCGACCGCTGCCACCTCTTCAGACCCCGCTTCTGGAGCCAGATACCTCCGGAGTGGAGCAGCGCGGCCATCTTGGGAGTTCTTCTCGCGTATCTCCTGCTCCGCTCGCTATGCTACGCGGTGCTTCACCCCAAAAAGATGAGCGGCGAGACATTCTCGACCCTGCGGCACAGTCTATACAACTATTTCATAGCCCTTGTCTCCATCTCAGTCCCGATGGTCGGGATTCTGCCCCAATTCTCAGTCCCCGATGAGGTTACCCGTTCTGTTTTCATCGCCCTAACGGGGCTGGCATTCGCTTTGGCGATGATGCGCGCCTGGCAGTTTTTGAAAAGCAAGCGCTCCGCTTTGCCGACATTTTTGTATCTTTGCGGACTTGAAATCCTGCCAGCCGCCGCGGTGGTGGCGAGCGCGGTACTATTATGATTGCATAAGATGAAGATACTGATTTCACAACAGACTCCGACCAACCTCGCACCGTATGAGTCTCTTCAGAGCAAATTCGGCGCGACAGTGGACTTCCACCCCTTTTTCCTCATGGAACCCCTTTCCGCGAAGGAGTTCCGTACAGAAAAAATCAATCTTCCGGACTACACTGCCGTTGTCTTCTCTTCAAGGCTCGCCATCGACGCATATTTCAAACTCTGTGACGAGATGCGCTTCAAGGTCCCCGAGACGATGAAATATTTCTGCTCGACCGAGGCCGTGGCCATGTATCTTCAGAAACATATAGTATATCGTAAACGCAAGATTTTCTTTGGCGACGGCACCCCGCAGTCAATCGTGGGTCTGGTAGGGCCCAAACACAAGGGAGAGAAGTTCCTCATCACGGCCTCCGTAGGTTCCAACGCCGACACCATCACGGCTCTCTTCGAAGCGGCGGGGCTCGACTGGACGCTCGGAATGCTGGTAAAGGCAGTACCGCAGGATCTTCACGAACTGGATCTCCATTCATACGACATCATAGTGATGTACAATCCGTCTGATGTGGTATCGCTCAATGAGAATTTCCCAGACTTCAAGCAAGAGGACATCAAGTTCGTGTCCTTCGGAAAATCAGTCGTAAAAGCCATGGAAGACGCCGGATTCACCATCGAGGTCAAGGCCCCGACACCGGAAGCACCGTCTGTGGGCAGAGCCCTTGAGCTGTATCTGGAAAAATCCAAGTGACAAATGCCAGGACTCCCGGCAAATACCCTTCCCAAAGAAGAAAGGCTATGCGGGAAAAACAGGATTTCCGCGCTCATTTCCAAAGGAAGATGGGGTAGCATAGGGCATATCAAGTACTGCTGGCTCCGCTCAAGAGAGGAAGGGCCGGGCCATATAGTCGTCTCCGTCTCCAAAAAGTCATTCAAAAGGGCCGTCAAACGCAACCTTCTCAAACGCCGGATGCGCGAGGCCTATCGCACACAAAAAGGACTTCTTACCGCATCCGGAGTTGATTTTCTTCTCGCCTGGTCAGGCAAAGAAATCGCCGACTACGAGACCGTGCGTTCTGAAGTGGCAGCCGTGCTCACACGAATCAGCAAGGCCGCAGCTTCTGCTTCAGTGCCGGTCATTCCCCCGGCTGCCTCTTCTGAACCGGTTTCCCCGGCGCAAAGCCCGGAACCGGACGGACTTGAAAACGGCGGGCGGCCATGAATGCCGGGACGTTTTTGAAAAAGGCGCTTTCGCTGCCTTTTGTACTGCTGATAAAATTCTATCAGATCTGCATCTCCCCGCTCACCCCTCCCACATGCCGTTTCACTCCCACCTGCTCGCAATATGCACTCGAAGCATTCCGCAAGTACGGGCCGGCCAAGGGATTCTGGCTGAGTCTACGGCGAATCCTGCGCTGCCATCCCTGGGGCGGCAGCGGCTATGACCCGGTGCCGTAGAGCCCTCTCAGAACATACCGAAGATAAGGGTCCATGCGATGAAGCGCACGGCCTTGCCGACCAGAAGCAGGAGAGCGGTCCAGCCGGGCGGGGTGCGGTAGAAACCGAGTGCGAGTACGAAGACATCCCCAACTATCGGCACCCACGCTATCAGTGCGAGCCAGACCCCGTACTTGTCCACCTTTGCCTTCTGCTTTTCGAGGGTCTCAGGCTTTACCTTGAACCATTTCTCCAGCCATTCCCATTTCCCGATCCGTCCCACGAAATAAGTGATAAGACTGCCGATCCAGTTGCCGAGCGTACCCACGACAAGGCAGGCCACCGGCTCCTTGATGGCGGCGAGGACTGCGATATAAAGGGCGTCCGAGCTGAACGGGACGACTGTGGCGGCAAGTATGTTGCCTATGAAAAGGCCGAGAAGGCCAAGTTTCTCCAATCCGAACACAGCCCCAAAGGTACGAAAATCCCCACAAATGATGATTGACCTCCCTTGCGCCAATATCTACTTTTGCCACCTAAACATAGGGTAAAAGCCCGAAAATGAACACACAATGGAAAAAGAACAAAAAAAAGACCTTGCCCGCATCATAGTGTCCGCCCTGCTGCTGGTCGTAGCCTACATAGTTGAGCGCAGTTGCTCCCTGCCTACCTGGCAGTTGCTGCTTGTGTATCTTGTGCCTTACCTTGTGGCCGGAGCCGACGTGCTCAAGGAGGCCGGAGAGAGCATTCTGAAACTTGAGGCGCTTGATGAGGATTTCCTGATGAGCGTGGCTACAATAGGCGCGCTTGCCATAGGTTTCCTCCCAGGGGCTGAGAATCAGTTTCCGGAGGCTGTGTTCGTGATGCTTTTCTTCAATGTCGGGGAACTCTTCGAGTCCATCGCCGAAGGCCGCAGCCGCAAGTCGATTTCCCATCTGATGAACATACGGCCTGATACCGCTAATGTGCTGCGGGACGGGAAAGTGCTCACTGTCAGCCCGGACAGCGTGTCTGTCGGGGAGAGTGTGGTGGTGAAGCCCGGAGAGAGGGTGCCGATGGACGGGGTCATAATTGAAGGGGATTCCAGCCTGGACACGGTGGCGCTGACAGGAGAGAGCGTGCCGCGCACGGTCCACAAAGGGGATGACATCTTCTCCGGCTGCGTCAACCTCAGCGGCGTGCTGACCGTCAAGGTGACGAAACCGTTCGGCGAATCCACGGCCTCGCGCATCCTCGACCTCGTGGAGCATGCGTCGTCAAACAAATCGCGCAGCGAGAATTTCATCACCCGTTTCGCCCGGGTTTACACTCCGGTGGTGGTCGCGGGCGCCGTGCTCCTGGCCCTGCTGCCGCCTTTGTTCTCCGGAGATTTCCAGGACACATTTCCGACCTGGCTTTACAGGGCTCTGACATTCCTCGTTGTATCCTGCCCTTGTGCATTGGTAATATCTGTGCCGCTCTCGTTTTTCGGGGGGATAGGCGCCGCGTCCCGCAAAGGCGTGCTTGTCAAGGGTTCCAATTATCTTGAGGCCCTCGCTTCAGTGGAGACGGTGGTGTTTGACAAGACCGGCACCCTCACAAAGGGCGTTTTTGAGGTCAACGTGGTACACCCGGAAAAGATAGATGCAAACACCTTTCTGCACATGGCAGCCCATGTCGAGCGCTACTCTACCCACCCTATCGCCATGTCGCTGCGCAATGCCTACCCCAAAGAGGCTGACGGCTGCTCCGTGGAGGACGTCACTGAAGTGGCCGGCCAGGGCGTTTGCGCCTTGGTGAACGGCAAAAAGGTATGTGTCGGGAATTCAAAACTCATGGATGCCGAGGGGGCCAAGTGGCATCCTTGTGAGAAGCCGGGGACCATAATCCACATGTCCATCAACGGGGAGTATGTCGGTCATGTGGTCATTTCCGACAGGATCAAGGACGATGCCGCGCAGGCCATAGCCGACCTCAAGGCAGAAGGAGTCGGGCGGACGGTGATGCTGACCGGGGATCACGAGGATGTGGCAAAGAGCGTGGCGGAGACTCTTGGACTTGACGAGTATCACGCGGAACTGCTTCCTGCCGACAAGGTGACATGGTTTGAGAAGATAATGTCCAAGACTCCCGCCGGACGCAAGACGGCCTTTGTCGGGGACGGCATCAACGATGCTCCGGTCCTTGCTCGTGCTGATGTGGGCATAGCCATGGGCGGTCTGGGATCGGATGCCGCCATCGAAGCTGCGGATGTCGTTCTGATGGATGACAAGCCTTCCAAGATAGCGGAGGTCATAGCTGTGGCGCGACGCACCCTAAAGATTGCACGGGAGAATACGATATTCGCGATAGGCATCAAGCTGCTCGTGCTCTGTCTCGCGGGATTCGGTCTTGCCGGAATGTGGATGGCTGTATTCGCCGATGTGGGTGTGACAGTGCTTGCAGTGCTGAACGCCATGCGCGCCTTGCGCTAGGAGTCAAGTTTCAGGACAGCCATGAATGCGCTCTGGGGCACCTGCACGGTGCCGATCTGGCGCATTCTTTTTTTGCCTTCCTTCTGCTTTTCCAGAAGCTTGCGCTTGCGGGTCACATCGCCTCCATAGCACTTGGCGGTCACGTCCTTGCGGACCTGCTTGACCGTCTCCCGGGCTATGATTTTCGCTCCGATGGCGGCCTGTACCGGGATGTCGAACTGCTGACGCGGTATGAGATCCTTGAGCTTGAGGCACATCTTGCGCCCGAAGTCGTAGGCGTTGTCCTCGTGGATGAGGGTCGAGAGGGCGTCGGCAGGCTCCCCGTTGAGGAGGATGTCGAGCTTGACGAGCTTCGCCGGGCGGAAACCTATGATGTGGTAGTCGAATGAGGCGTATCCCTTGGAGATGGTCTTGAGCTTGTCGTAGAAATCAAAGACGATCTCCGAAAGCGGCATGTCGTAGCTGAGTTCCACCCTGTCGGCGGTGATGTAGTGCTGGCCGATGAGGGTGCCGCGCCTGTCGAGACAAAGTTTCATGATGGGCCCGAAGAATTCGGACTTGGAGATGATCTGGGCCCTGATGTACGGTTCTTCGATATGATCGATCATGGTCTGGGCCGGCAGTCCTGACGGGTTGTGCACGTCGATTACCTCCCCTTGCGTGGTGTAAACCTTGTAAGACACGTTGGGAACGGTGGTTATGACATCCATGTCGAATTCACGGAATAGGCGTTCCTGCACGATTTCAAGGTGCAGCAGTCCCAGGAAGCCGCAGCGGAAGCCGGAACCGAGGGCCAGGGAACTCTCCGGCTCGTAGACGAACGAGGCATCGTTGAGCTGGAACTTCTCAAGCACGGAGCGCAACTCCTCGAACTTGTCGGCCTGCACCGGGTACATGCCGGCGAACACCATCGGCTTCACTTCCTCGAATCCGGCGATGGCCTCGCTGCACGGGCGGGCCACATGGGTGATGGTGTCTCCGACCTTGACCTCGGCGGCGCTCTTGATGCCGGTGATGACATATCCCACATCTCCGCATCCCACCTCTTCGCAAGGGATGAGCTTCATCTTGAGGTGACCGACTTCCTCCACCTCGTATTCCATCCCGGTGGCGAAGAACTTCACCTTGTCCCCCTTGCGGATACAGCCGTTCTTGACTTTAAAATATGCTATGACCCCGCGGAACGAGTTGAAAACCGAGTCGAAGATCAGGGCCTGGAGTGGGGACTGCGGGTCGCCCTGCGGCGCGGGGATCTTCTCCACTATGGCATCCAGGATCGGGGCGACGCCTTCTCCGGTGCGTGCGGAAACCTTGAACACATCCTGCGGGTCGCAGCCGATCAGTTCGCAGATCTCGTCGGTGACGAGTTCCACCTGGGCCGACTCCATGTCTATCTTGTTGAGCACCGGGATGATTTCAAGCCCGTGGTCGATGGCCATGTAAAGGTTGGAGATGGTCTGTGCCTGCACGCCCTGAGAGGCGTCCACCACAAGCAAAGCCCCCTCGCAGGAGGCGATGGAGCGTGAGACCTCGTAAGAGAAATCCACATGGCCCGGAGTGTCGATCAGGTTGAGCTTGTACTGCTCCCCCTTGCAGGTGTGGACCATCTGGATGGCGTGGCTCTTGATGGTTATGCCCTTTTCTCTCTCGAGATCCATGTCGTCAAGGACCTGATTCTCCATGTCACGGGCTCCGAGGGTTCTGGTCAGCTCAAGCAACCTGTCGGCCAAGGTGCTCTTGCCGTGGTCAATATGCGCTATGATGCAAAAGTTTCTTATGTTCTTCATCTCCATATAGGGTACAAAGATAAGAAATCAATTTTTATTCTTAACTTTGTGTCCCGTATGTTCTGACTTAATACACAACATAATCATATGGCAACAATCGAAGAACTTTCAAAGATCTCTTCCCAGGTCCGCAGGGACATCGTCAGGATGGTGACTGCGGCCAAGTCCGGCCACCCGGGAGGATCTCTCGGCATCACGGATGTGATGACGACTCTTTATTTCAACGAGATGAAGCAGGACCCGAAGACATGGACTCGCGGCGGCAAGGATCAGGATGTTTTCATCCTCTCCGCCGGACATCTCGCTCCGGTGCTCTATGCTGAACTCGCCCGTGCAGGCTATTTCCCTGTACATGAACTCGGTACGCTCCGCAAGTTCGGAAGCCGCCTTCAGGGACACCCTTGCGTGACCGATGCGCTTCCGGGCATTTTCCAGCCTTCAGGCTCCCTGGGACAGGGACTGTCCGTGGCTGCGGGCATCGCCCAGGGCAAAAAGATGGCAGGTGACGACAACCGCGTATACTGCCTCTGCGGAGACGGCGAGAGCGAGGAGGGCCAGATCTGGGAAGCCGGCATGTGGGCCGAGTTCCACAAGCTGGACAACCTCATCGCATTCACGGACTGGAACGGCCAGCAGATCGACGGCCCGACCACTTCCATCACCGGAGTCGAGGACCTGAGTGAAAAATGGGGCGCTTTCGGCTGGGATGTCATCATTGCCGAGGGCAACGACTACCAGAGCATCCTCGACGCATTCAAGCTTGCCCACAAGGCTGACGGCAAGCCTAAGATGATTCTTTTCAAGACCCAGATGGGCTACGGTGTCGATTTCATGTGCGGCACCAACGCATGGCACGGCAAGGCACCGTCAGCGGAGCAGTGCGAGGCGGCTCTCAAGCAGTTACCTGAAACATTAGGAGATTATTAGTATGAAGAAATATATCGATACAGGAAAAATCGACACCCGCAGCGGTTTCGGTGAGGGTCTTGTGATTGCAGGACGCGCAGATGATCGCGTGCTTGCTCTTACGGCAGACCTCAAGGGTTCACTCAAGATGGGCGCGTTCCAGAAAGAGTTCCCGGAGAGATTCATCCAGTGCGGCATCGCGGAAGCCAACATGGTCGGCGTGGCCGCCGGTCTCGCCCTTACCGGCAAGGTCCCTTTCATCGGTTCATTCGCAGAGTTCGTGACAGGACGCGTCTATGACCAGCTCCGTCAGGAAGTCGCCTATGGCCACACCAACGTGAAGATCGCATCCTCACACGCCGGAATCACCCTCGGGGAGGACGGCGCTACCCATCAGACGATGGAAGACATCGCCCTTATGCGTGCGCTTCCGGGCATGACAGTGCTCGTGCCTTGCGACTACAACCAGACCAAGAACGCCACTATCGCCGCCGCCAAGTTTGAGGGCCCGGTATATCTGCGCTTCGGCCGTCCTTCAGTACCTAACTTCACAGGCGTTGATGAACCGTTCGAGATCGGCAAGATTTACAACCTCAATGAAGGTACCGATGTGACGCTCATCTGCTGCGGCCACCTTGTATGGGAGGCTCTTCAGGCCGCTGAAGCTCTTGAAGCTGAGGGTATAAGCGCAGAGGTGCTCAATGTCGCCACCGTCAAGCCTCTTGATGAGAAGACTATCATCGCTTCCGTAGCCAAGACCGGCTGCGCCGTTGTGGCCGAGGAGCACAACATGGCCGGAGGTCTCGGTGAGGCTGTAGCCGGCGTGCTTGCCGCTGCCGCTCCGGCAGCCCTTGAGTTTGTCAACGGCAAAGACCGCTTCGGCCAGTCCGGCACTCCTGCTGAGCTGATGAAGGCCTATGGCCTTGACGCGGCCCATATCGCCGAGGCAGCCAAGAAGGCGATTGCGCGCAAGAAATAATCCCCCTATTCAGGGTTTCAGATGATCCGCTGCGGCTGCAAAAAGCCGCCGCGGATTATTTTTATAATCCAGAGTGGCTTATCAGGTCCTCCATCCCGTCTTGAAGCTGCTCGGCAAGGACCCGCTTGCTCTCATGCGGTTCGAGGCTTGAGTCATAGGCCACCGGCTTTCCGATCCTGAAACTTCGCGTGGCACGGTCCGAGAAAAGCGGATAGAAAAGCAGGGATTTGCCAGTGCGGTCAAAATACATCTTCCCTATGTGGGCAAATCCGGTATAGAAAGTACGGACATTGTCGGCCTTGTATTCGGAGTCCGGCACCGCTTTCAGCAGATTGCGCGGTTTTTCCGGAAAAATCAGGATGTTGTCCCCGTCCTCCAGCGCTTCCAGACTCTCTTTGAACGTGCTCATCACATCTCTGGACGCGCCGCGCACGACAGGGATCGGGTTGCAGGAGTTGAGCGCCCAGCAGGTGGCCCGGGTAAGCTGCCATATAAACCAGCCGCCCAGCCTCTTGCCCATGACCCTTTTGAGAAAGGCCAGAGACTTGGACATTTCTCGGTATGCCGTCTGCTTGTCGAGCATGACATTATGTATCCAGGGACGGAAATATGTCGGAAGATAGATGACTGCCGAGATGGGCCCGTAGATGAATCCGTGGTTGCATACGAAGACCGACGGGTAATCCTCCCGCCGCAGATTATCCCGTCCCGACACCTTGAGACGGAAAAACGGTTTCGCGAGAGTGCAGAGTATCTTGACTCCGAAGCGCATCCGGTATTTGCTGACAAAAAGGCTCCGGAGGTTTTCACGCATCTGCCCGGTCTTGGAGCGAGACTCGATGAACTTCATCAGCTTCTCGCGGTTGCGGTAGTCAAGTGGCTGACGGAAAGCGAAAAACAGCGCCACCAGCATGAAGGCCACGGGGATCTGCAAAGTCCAGATTCCGACCCTCTCCATCCCCGGTTTGAGCGGGAGGACAAACGCATAGACGGCCATCAGAAGCAGCATTATCCCGGACGAGACGATGGAGGCGACCGTGGCGGTGATGGTGTTGCTTATCTCCAGACTGGTCCTGTCCAAACCATCGTCCGAGATGCTTCCGACCGCCTCGAAATCAAGATGGAACTTCCTGACGGCAGAAAAAATCAGCGCCATACCCATCCCCCAGACGGAAGTCCACACCATACGCTCAACAAGACCCGCCTCGCGGAACATCAGCACCGCCCCGAGAATCCAGGTCAGAGCCCCGAGGATAAACTCGGCAAGCGCAAGTCCCGGGAGTCTACGCTTCAGCAGAACTGAAGAGACCAACAGCACAAGATAAATCCCCATCAGCCACACACAAAGGCCAAGATAGACCTTCCGATCAAACCCCGGGCCCACAGGAAACAGCACGAAGAGGAAAAACACCATCACCCCGACATTGAGGGCAATGGTCGAATACAGGCTCATATCCTCAAAAAGCCTGTACGACGCAAGTTCCTCATACTTGTTCTCAAGGACACCGTCCACCCTCACATTCTTTTCGGGAAACGCTAGTTTGATCAGCCCTGTCAACACTACCACGGCAGAGAACGGGAGAAGATACTGGTCCGCGACCCGCCCATAGAGCATATATATGCACACGGCATCGAAGCAGAGCTGCACAAAAGACAAGTAGACCCAACGGGAGGCTTTATGCTCATCTGCATGGACAGGGCTTGAACAGAGATAATCTCTGAACATCAAGGAGATCACGAACAGCGAGACATAATTGGCATCAGGTCTCCCCATGAGCGGGGGATAAAGAAAAGCCACCGCCATACCGCAGACAGCCACAAGAGCCATGAGCAACGAAGAAAAATAATGGTTGCCGCCACGGTGCCGGAGTCTGGCCAGATTGCAGAGCAGGAAAGCCTTGACTATATTGGCAAACAGATACACGGCCGCCCCGAAGAACGGATTGCCTATCACCAGATGCGCCACCGCCATGCAAAGCAGCAGGGCGAAATAATCTATCCTGTATATGCTCCCCTCTGGGTAGTGCCTCCCCTTATCCATGATAAACAAAAAAGGACCGGCCACGAAAGCCAGTCCTCAAACGTCGGGGTACTGTGACTCGAACACAGGACCCTCTGGTCCCAAACCAGATGCGCTAGCCAACTGCGCCACACCCCGAATTCCCTTGATTGGGACTGCAAATATAAAGACCTTTTGCGAAAAAACAAAATTTTCCGGCCCTTGACAGCAAGTTTTTGGATATTTTCCAAACTGGGCCTATCTTTGGACTGACATGATCATCGAAGCAAACGACATACACAAGAGTTTCGGACAGCTCGAAGTGCTCAAAGGAATTGATTTCTGCGCGGACAAGGCCGAGACCGTCTCGATAATGGGAGCCTCTGGCACAGGCAAGTCCACCCTTCTCCAGATACTCGGCACACTGTCAACTCCGGACAGGGGAAGACTCATCATAGACGGCGAGGATGTGCTCAGGCTCGGCAGCGATGCCCTCGCGTCGTTCAGAGGCCGCAAGATCGGCTTCGTATTCCAGGCCCACCACCTGCTTCCGGAGTTCACCGCACTCGAAAACGTGATGATACCGGCACTGATAGCGGGGACATCATCCGCCACGGCCAAAGCGGAAGCCTTGAGGCTGCTCAGCGACCTCGGGCTGAAAGACAGGGCCTCGCACAAGCCCTCCGAACTCTCCGGCGGCGAGCAGCAGCGCACAGCCATAGCAAGGGCTATCATAAACCGCCCTTCCGTACTTTTCGCTGATGAACCGACCGGGAATCTCGACTCCGTGACCAAGCAGGAGATCCACAAAATATTCTTCGACCTGAGGGACACCATAGGACAGACGATAGTGATAGTCACCCACGACCCCCAGCTCGCAGCGCTTTGCGACCGCAGGCTTGAGATGAAAGACGGAATGTTCGTATAATGGCAGACGGCATCTTCAGATTCCGCCATTTTGAGGTACGCAACCACGATTCATCCCTCAAAGTAGGCACCGACGCCGTCCTGCTCGGCGCCGCGATGACCATCCTTCCGTCAGACAGGACAGCCCTCGACATAGGCACTGGGACAGGAGTGATAGCCCTCATGGCCGCGCAGCGAAGTGAGGGATGCAGGATCACAGGGATCGACATCGACCGGGCCTCAGCCAGAGAAGCCTCCCTCAACTTTGCGTCATCACCTTGGGCGGACCGACTCACCGCGATCTGCACTCCCCTCTCGGGATTCAGACCAGACGGCAGGTTCAACCTCATATTCTCCAACCCTCCCTATTACGACTCTTCCCTCAAGAATCCCGACCCCCGACAGGCCGCGGCGCGCCACACGGACTCGCTTTCATATAGGGACATCCTGACTTTCGCAGCCGACAGGCTCGACACGGGCGGCCGTCTGTCCATGATCATCCCTTCCGAATCACTGCGCGACCTGAGAAGATGCGCCGCATCATTCGGACTGCACCCTTTCCGCCTGCTGCACGTCAAGACTACCGAAAGCAAAACTGCACGCCGCGTCATAGCGGAATTCTCCAGCACAAAAAGCGCGGCAAAGGAAGATTTCCTAACCCTATCAACGGCAGGTGTAAAAACAGAGGAGTACCGTCTGTTGACACAGGACTTCTACCTTTGATTGATGCCCGCCAAGGCAGGTTTCGGCTTCCCATACCCCTCCACAGGCACGCAGAAAGGCGATTGTGGCGAAATTGTCAAATATCCGCAACTCGCCACAAAACCCTTTTCTCACCACGGATGAGCCGTTTTTAGCCACAAAGCCGGACCGTTGTCCGATTATTTATCTCGATTGTCCGTACATTCGCCGCCGTTAGTTAACAATTAAAAAGTCATTCACAATGTACGAACTCAAACAGAAAGACAATTTCATTCTTACATTTGAAAATTCAGTCAAGCAGTGCTGGGACAAACCGGCCCTCGACGACTTCAACAGCAGCAGCATCACCTACGGCGAACTCGCTGCCGATATCGAAAGGCTCGTGCTCTGCTGGAAAGCGGCCGGGCTCAATAAAGGCGACAAGATAGTCATCAACGCAAGGAGCAGCTCCAACTGGGCCAAAGTTTTCATGGCCGCCCAGATAGGGGGATTCGTCGCAGTGCAGATCTTCAACGGTTTCACCCCTGATGACACCACAGCCCTCGTCAACCACTCCGACGCGCGCCTTCTCTACACCGAGAAAGGCATCTTCGACAAGATGAACTTCGATGCCCTCCCGAACCTTATCGGAGTCGTCGACACCAAGAGTTTCGACCTCCTCGCCTCCCGCGATGGGTTCGCAGACATCTACAATAAGTGCGAAGTCCTCTTCAACGAAGCCCACCCGGACGGACTCAAAGCTGAAGACATCCACTACGAGACCGGCTCGCTGGACGATCTCGCCGCCATCATGTACACCTCAGGCTCCACCGGCAACCCTAAAGGAGTGATGCTGACCAACCGCAACCTCTCGGCCAACATCCACCTCATCCCGAACCATTTCCCGTACAGGAGGGGCGACAGCTACGTCAGCGTGCTCCCATACGCGCACATCTTCGGAATGGTCTTCGACATGATGGCCCCGCTCTGTTTCGGCCTGCACCTTATCGTGCTCTGCCTGCCGCCAGTGCCGTCAAACCTCAAACCCGCCCTCAGGAAACACAAGCCTTGTGTATTCTTCGCCGTGCCGCTGATCCTCACCAAGCTTCTGGAAGACTCCATCGGAGAGTTCATCCACAGCAAGAGCGGTGCGGCGAAACTTGAGGACTACCAGAACAACCCTGACTTCTGCGATGCCCTTGCGACCATCTTCATGAAGGCCCTTGGCGGCAACGTGGAAATCATCGCCACAGGCGGAGCCGCAATTCCTGAACATCTGGAAGAACTCATGGTGAAGAAACTGAACGTGCCTTTCATAACCGGCTACGGCATGACAGAGTCCGCCCCGACCATCTGCATCGGCCATCTGGGCAGATACAAACTCAAGGAATGCGGCGAGGTAGCCGAAGAGGGAGTTGAGCTCAAGGTCAACTCAGCCGATCCGGCGCACATCCCGGGAGAAATCCTCATCAGGGGATATGTTGTATTCAAGGGATACTACAAAAACGAAGCAGCCACCAAAGCGGCTTTCACCGAGGACGGCTGGTTCAAGACTGGCGACCTCGCCACCATCGACAGCGACAAGAGCGTCTTCATCGTAGGCCGCTGCAAGAGCATGATACTCACCTCCAACGGGCAGAACATATTTCCGGAGGAAATCGAGGTGGTGCTCAACGCCCTCCCTTACGTAGGCGAGTCGCTCATCGTCTCACGCAACAGCAAACTCGTAGCCCTCATCGTCCCGGATGCCAACCTCACCGGAGACCTTGACGCCGCAGCCCTCAAGAGCGTGATGGACGCCAACATCGTGGCCCTCAACAAGAAAATCCCCGCATACTCTCAGGTAAGCTCATACGAACTCCGCTTCGAACCGTTCTCCAAGACACCTAAGGGGAGCATCAGGAGGTTCATGTATGAATAATGGAAGAAGAGTTGTCATAACCGGCCTGGGAGTAATCTCCCCGGTCGGCAATGACATCGCCACATTCTGGGACAGCCTCAAGTCAGGACGCTGCGGCATCGGACCGCTCACAGGAATGGATCTTCACGGGCTTCCCATACACGTGGCCGGCAACATCAAGGACTTCAACCCGTCAGATTTCGGTCTGAGCAGCGCCGACAAGAGAAAAAACGACCTCTACAGCCAGTACGCCCTCGCAGCCGCATCGCAGGTCATGAAGTCCAGCGGCCTCGTATCCGGAGATAATGTTGAGCCGGAGAGATTCGGAGTCTACGCCGGCACCGGAATCGGAGGCATGAACACCTTCATCGCCCAGACGAAAGTGCTTCTGGAAGAAGGAGCGGACAGGATTTCCCCTCTCTTCATTCCGATGATGATCCCGAACATCGCGGGAGGCAACATTGCCATCAGGTACAACGCTCAGGGCCCGTGCCTTACCCACGTATCAGCCTGCGCCACTAGCACCAACTCCATCGGAGAGGCCTACCTTGCCATCAGCTATGGACGCGCAGACGCCATCCTCACCGGCGGAAGCGAGGCCGTGCTCAACCCGCTCGCCATAGGAGGATTCGCCAACTGCAAAGCCCTCACCACGGAAGAAGATCCGTCCAAAGCCTGCCGCCCCTTCGACAAGGACCGCGGCGGCTTCGTGATGGCCGAGGGAGCAGCCTTCCTAATGCTCGAAGAATACGGACACGCCATGGCCCGCGGAGCGGAGATAATTGCTGAAGTGTGCGGCTACGGCTGCACCTGCGACGCCTATCACTACACAGCCCCGCGCCAAGACGGCATCCCGGCTTCAAGGGCCATCAAGGACGCACTCTCGCAGGCGGGATATAAGGAGGGTGAGAACCTCTACATCAACGCCCACGGCACCGGAACGCACCTCAACGATGCGGCAGAGACCAAGGCTGTCAAACTTGCCCTCGGCGAGAAGGACGCCCGCAGGGCATCCATAAGTTCCACAAAATCAATGACCGGGCACATGTTCGGGGCCACAGGTGCGGCCGAACTCATAGCCTCGGCCCTGGCACTCAGGGACGGGGTTGTTCCCCCGACACTCGGGCTCACGACCCCTGACCCGGAGTGCGATCTTGACTACACACCGCTCACAGCCCGGAAACGGAATCTGGACATAGCTGTCTCCAACTCTCTCGGTTTCGGAGGGCATAATGTTTGCGTGTCTTTACGAAAATTCTACAAATGAACAGAGAAGAGATAAAGCAGATTCTGCCGCATAGGGAGCCTATGCTCCTCGTGGACGAGTCCGAATGGGACGGGGAATACGTCTGCTCCAAGTACACCATCCGCGACAACGAGTTTTTCACCACCGGGCATTTTCCAGGTTACCCTGTAGTGCCGGGAGTCATCCTGTGCGAGATGATGGCCCAGGCCAGTTTCCTGCTGATCCCGGCCGAAGAGCTCAAGACGAACACGGCATTCTACGCCGCCCTTGACGGGGTCAAGTTCAAACATTCAGTATTCCCAGGAGACACTGTCTGCACCCGTGCACGCCTCATAGGCCGCAAGGGCCCGGCTGTATTCGTGGAAGCCAAGGCTACTGTCAACGACAAAGTCTGCTGCATGGGCAAGCTCACTTTCATGCTTGTACCGAACGAAAAACTCAAGAAACAATAATCATGGCATACGGATTACTCAAAGGCAAGAAGGGCATAATATTCGGTGCCCTCAACGACCAGTCAATCGCCTGGAAAGCAGCACTTAAAGCCAAAGAAGAAGGAGCGGAGTTGGTGCTCACCAACACCCCAGTGTCCATCCGCCTCGGCACCATCAACGAACTGGCGGAGCAGTGCGGAGCGCTCGTGGTGCCGGCAGACGCCACCTCTCTTGAAGACCTCAACACCCTGATAGACCAGGCCATGGAGCACTTCGGCGGACAGTTCGACTTCGTGCTGCACTCCGTCGGCATGTCCCCCAACATCCGCAAGGGCAAGCCCTACGAAGACACCAACTACGACTTCTTCGGCAAGACTCTGGATATCTCGGCCCTCTCCTTCCACAAGCTGCTCAACGTGCTCTATCGCAAGGACGCGCTCAATGAATGGGGCTCTGTGGCTGCGCTGACATACATCGCGGCGCAACGCACTTTCGAGGGATACAACGACATGGCTGACGCCAAGGCGCTGCTTGAGTCCATAGCCAGGAGCTTCGGGGTCATTTACGGCAAGCGCAGGCACGTGCGGATCAACACGGTGTCCCAGTCCCCCACCTTGACGACAGCCGGCAGCGGCATCGCGGGCATGCAGGACATGTTTGCATACGCTGACAAGATGTCCCCTCTGGGCAACGCCAGCGCCTCCGACTGCGCCGACTACCTCGTGACTCTGTTCTCCGACCTTACGAAGCATGTGACGATGCAGACTCTCTACCACGACGGAGGCTTCTCCACCACAGGACTCACAGCCGATGTGATAGACACTTTCCGCAAAGGGCTGTAAGTGTCTCTGGCATATAAAAAATCCCGGAGCTTGAAGCCCCGGGATTTTTGTCTTCTGTCTAAGACTACAGATTAGGGTTGGACTTCTTCCACTCGTCTACCGGAGGGACGATGCCCAGGGAGACGATCTCGTCACGCATCTTGCAGAGATGCTCGTAAGAAGCCTGAAGTTCTGCCATCTCTTCGGCGGTGCCTTCCGGCTTGGTGAAATGTACTCCGGTAGCGTCAATCACTGTAGGCATGGCCATCATCACGTTCTTGTAGCCGCAGGTGTCGCAGTTGACATAGCATCCGGCAGGCCAGGTGAACTTGGCTCCGCCCATGGCGGCCTCGATCATCTTGACGGCATTGTAGGCCGGGCTCTGGAATGAGCTGCGTCCACGAAGCTTGATGATGTTGGAGCCGCCCTGCACCGTCTCGTGCTTGATCTCGGCCCAGCGCTCTGCTGAAAGATGCTTGTCGGCAAGCGGCGTGCCGTCTATGAGGGCCTTGCTTGCGAACACAGCCATGGCCTCGCCGTGACCGCCATAAGTATAGGCATGGGTCACCTTGCTCTGCTGAACGCCGAATTCCTTGGCAAGATTGCTCTGGAGACGGGTGGAGTCGAGAGCAGCAAGGGAAGTGAGCTGCGACGGCTTCAGCCCTGAATGGATGAGTGCCGTAAGTGCGGTCACATCAGCAGGGTTGAAAATGACCACCACGTGCTTCACATCCGGGCAATACTCCTTGATGTAGTCACCGAACTGCGCGGCGATCTGGCAGTTGCCCTTGAGAAGATCCTCGCGGGTCATGCCCTCCTTGCGAGGAGCTCCGCCGGAAGAAATGATGTACTTGGCATCCTTGAAAGCCACAGCCGGATCGACGGTCCAGGTGATGTTGGCGCCTTCGAATGCGCAGTGGTACATCTCCTCGGCCACGCCGTGCACGCCTGGCTCGAAGATGTCATAAAGACAAACATTTGGAGTGAGCCCGAGCATAAGGGCAGTCTGTGCCATATTGGAGCCGATCATTCCGCCGGCACCGACTATGAGCAACTTTTCGTCAGTAAGGTATTTCATAATAATATCGATATTATTGTACTTCCTAAAAGTGGGACAAATATACAAAAAATCATTATCTTTGCGCCGATATAAAATATTTATGGCTCTATATCTAATACAGGATCTTGACGACGACTACCACTCGAAACTGGGAGTATGGAAGATCACCGAGTCCGAAGAAGAACTTCGCAGACTCTCTTCAGTTCCGGCAGATGAACTTGAAGAAATATCCTATATAAAAAGCGAATCGCTGAGAAAGCAGAAATTTGCCGTCAGGGCTCTTCTTGACGTGATGTTCGGGGAGAAAGTTTACCTGAGTCACCACGACAACGGCAAGCCCTACATCGAGAATTCAGCGACCAATATAAGCATCACCCACACTGACAAATACGTAGCTGTCATCCTCAACGATACCGAAGAGGTGGGAATAGACTGCGAGTCCCTCGACAGGGACTTCTCCGCCGTGGAGAAAAAAGCTCTGTCCGAAGAGGAGATTGAAAGCCTCGACGAGGACAAGCGCAATGAGCAGCTAGCCATCTACTGGTGCGCCAAGGAAGCCATCTACAAGAAGATGTCACAGCACAATGTGGATTTCGCCGAGCAGATTGAAGTCGATGACTTCAGGCTGCGCGGAGAGGGAGAACTCGAAGCGACTTTCATACAGAAAGACGGATTCGAAGAAGAACTCCATCTTCAGTACATGACTTTCGACCGCCACGTCCTGGTCTGGGTCGCCGGCTGACGCCACGCCGGATCACAAACTCTTTTTCATCTTGAACGTAGCCAGGCCTCGGGATTCTGCGGGGTCTTTTCTTTCCATATCTGGAAATGCAGCAGGGCTTGACCGTCAATCGTATCGACCTGCCCTATGGTCTGGCCTGTCTTGACTTTGTCTCCAGCCTTGACCGATACCTGTCCGAGTTTGCAGTAGAAGCTGAAATAGCTGCCGTGCTGGACCAGCACGCACTTGTTGTAGCCGGGCATCATTATCACCCTCTTGACTTCCCCGTCGAACACTGCTTTCACCGCTGCTCCGGGGGACAGAGAGATCCCGATACCGTTGTTGAACGGCATAACTATCGAGGTGTAGACCGGATGGTTGTGTTTGCCGAACTTCTCGACAACAGGCCCGTCAGCCGGCCACGGGAGTTTACCCTTGTTGGCCTCGAACTCAGCCGCGAGTTTGTAATCGATGGCCTTGGTTGACTTGGCCTGAGTTTTTCCGGAAGACTTGTTCTTGCCCTCATCCATGTATTGGGCTATTATCTTCTCTATTTCCTTGTTGAGGGCTTCCACCTGTTTGCGCTTGGTCGCAAGTTGGCGCTGGTATCTGGTCTTGTCCCGCTTAAGGCTTGCCACAAGCGTATCGGAACGCTTCTCCTCGATCTTCAGGGATTCAAGTTCCCTTTCCCTGCCGGCCTTGATGCTTTCCGCCCTGAGGCGCATCCCCTCTAGAGATTCCATCCTGGCTTCCAGGTCTGCCTGAAGTTCCTTTATCTTGGCTGCCTGGCTGTTCATCTGCGATGAGAGGTTCTTGAAATACAGGTATCTCCTTGCCGCCTGCCCCAAGTCTTCGCCCGAGAAGACGAAAGCATACCAGAGGCGCGCGTCGCGGTTGCGGTAGGCTCCCCGGATGAGGCGTCCGTAGTAGACCGTCATAGTGTCGAGTCTCGACTTCAGCCCGTCATATTCGATGCGGGCTGTACGAATGCTGTCGGAGAGGATACGTATCTCCCGGTCGCTCTCCCGGATGAGCTCGCGCCTGTTTGAGATCTGCTTGCGTATGAGGTTCAACTCCCCCAGGGCGCTGCTGCTCCGTTTCGAGTTCTCTCGAAGCTGCTTTTGGATCTGCGCTATCTCTTTCTCCAGCTGGGCTTTCCGGCTCTCCTGCCGCTTCGTGTCTTGACCATGCATGGCCACGCAGGGCAGCAGGGCTGCCAGCAGGGCTGTCAATATGAGCCTGGAGAGTCTCATTTTGAGGACTTCTGCTCCGAGAGGGTCTTGTAGTAGGAGGCGAGGTCCGTCTCTCTAAGAGCCTCGAGAACTTTTGAATAATGCTCCAGTACCACTGCACTTTCTTTGCCGCCGTATATCATTGCGTGCTTGAAAAGAGGCTTGGCCTCTTCCGGTTTGCGCATCAGATACAGAATCCATCCGCAGGTGTCGAGATATGTGGCGTTGTCTGGATTCAGTTCCACAGCCCGACGGCTCATCTTCAGGGCCTTGCGCAGGGAGCGCTTTTTCAGGGAGAGATAATAGGCGTAATTGTTGAGCACCGGTGCATAGTCGGGGTCGAGTTTGAGCGCTTTCTCATAAGCCTTGAACGCGCGCTTCTCATCCCCGTTCTGATATGACACGTCGCCCTCGTATGAATAGGCGAAAACCTGCATTTCCTTGTCGCCCTGTCCCGCGGCGGACTCGGCAAGACGACCGCAGGCGTCCAGCACCTCATCCCAGCGGCTCTCTATGGACAGGAGCTTTATCTTGAGCTCCTGTGTCTTAAGATCATCGGGGTACATCTTAAGGCACTTGTCCACAAGAATCTTGAGCTGCTCTCCCCAGACCCACCAGAATTTGGAGTCCAGATTGTCCACGATCACTGAGAGATAGTCGCTCTTGATGCCGGGGCGGACACCTTCGTTGTCGATAAAGCGGGACATGGTCACGAAAAATTCGGGGTAATTGCCCGTCATGCGCAGAAGCTCTATCTTGCCGAGCTCCGCGGGGGCGTAGTCGGGGTCGAGTTCTAGGGCCTGATTGTAATATGCCAGCGCGACCGAATCCATCTTCTGCTGGAAACGGGTATCCGCGATCAGCGTCAGGGTGTAGGGGGTATTGTACAGAGCCGGACTCATCTTGACAAGTTTTTCGCAGACATCGGCCAGCGAAGCTCTGTCACCTTCATTGCTGTACAGGGTGGCAAGCGCGTTGAAATACCAGGCATTGGTCGAATCGAGTTGAGTGGCCCGGGTAAGATGCTCCGTCGCGCTGCCGTTCTCTCCAAGAGCGAGTTCGCACAGGCCGAGATAATAGTTGACCGCATCGTCATCCGGAGCTGAGTCGAGCAGAACGAGGAACTTCTCCTGCGCCTGAAGGTACCTGCCCTCGGCGTACTCGCGGGCGGCATCAAGAAAAAGCCCGCTGTCAGCCGCCTTCTGGGCACCGAGGCTGAAGCAGGACAGCAACGCCGCTATATATGCAATGGTGACGATCTTTCTCATATCTTTCCTTATCATACGCAAAAGTATGCAATTTTATGGGAAAAAATGGCTACTTTCGTGGGTATTATTTGATTTGACGATGCAACTTTTCGGAAACGGGAAGCATCTTGACAATCGGGAAGCGGAAATGATAGAAGGGGCGAGACGTGGAGACCGCCGATCCCAAAAAGCCATCTTCGACCTCCTGTCACGGAAGATGTTCGCGGTCTGCCTGCGGTACATGGGCGACAAGGACTCGGCCGAAGATATACTCCAGGATGGATTCGTGACCCTCTTCTCCAAGCTGGACAGCTACACGGGGGCGGGATCATTTGAAGGCTGGGCGAGAAGGATCTTTGTCAACACTGCACTGATGAGTCTCAGGAAGAAAGACGCCCTGAAGAACACGGAGGATCTGGATGTCGCATGGAACATGGCCAGCGGCGATCCCTCACCGATACAGAAAATCGGCAGCGATGACCTTCTGAAGATGGTGGCGGCGCTTCCACCGGGATTCCGCACGGTCTTCAACATGTATGTAATTGAAGGATACTCCCACAAGGAGATCGCTGAGGCCCTCGGAATCTCTGAGACCACCTCACGCTCACAGTTGCAGAGAGCGAGGGTGCTGCTGCAGTCAAAGATCAAAGAAAGATATTAGTCAGGATGCAAGACGAGAATAAGGATTTCGACCTCCTTGTGAGGTCAATGCTGGAAGATGCCGGGGCGAGACCGCCTCGCGGCATCTGGAAAGCCATATCCGCCCGGCTCGACGGCATCTCCAAGACACGTCAGGCGGTCTGGGCAAGGTGGGCAGGAGCCTCTCTCGCTTTTGCCGCGGCACTTGGAGCCGGGCTTTTCTTCAAAGGCACCATGGGCAACGGGGTTCCGGTTCCGGCTCCGTCACACAGTCCAGCTCTTGCAAGTGCAGACGTCACGGAGATCCGCACTGATTTTGCGGCTGCTGCCGCCCTCAAGGATTCTCCAGCACGCTTACAGCATCCGGACACGGGCTCATCCGCCATCAAGAAAGCGGACAGCATCACACATCAGGAAGACGATACGGCAGGAAGCACAATCCCGGAAACCCAAGCCGAGAAGCCGTACAAGAAAAGCGGAAGATGGAAGAAGATGGAGCCATCCGCAGACCCGGCGGACCTTATGGCGATGGCCGATAATGGCGGGACATCCCGCAGCGGCAGGCTGTCCGTCTACGCCAAAGGTTCCATCGGAGGCAACGACTCCGACTTCCGTCTGGCGAGGACTCACTCTGTGATGGCCCCCGGGGAGAAAGAATCCGGCATCACAGAACTCAGCACATCCACTTACGGAGTGCCCCTGACATTGGGACTGGGTGTCCGGTACTACCTGCTCCCAAGGCTCTCGCTCGGAAGCGGGCTGGATTATTCCATTCTCACCAGGACCTTCACCGGTAAGTACAGCGGAGTGTCTTCCGCGACCGGCGAAGAGATAAAGGAAGCCGGCAACGTCTCCCACATCCTGCACTATATCGGGATTCCGCTCGGATTGTATTATGACCTGCTGGACATGGGGAGGCTGAAAGTATACGTCTACGGACTCGGAGAGGCGGAGTATTGCGTCGCGAGCAGGTATACGCTGTTCTCTTCGCCGAACATAATCCGCAACGAAAAGGTGGAGAAACTCCAGTACTCCGTAGGCGGCGGCCTCGGAATCGAATTCAGTCTGTCAAGGACCATGGGACTCTACATCGACCCTGGCATCAGGTACTACTTCCCTTCCGATCAGCCAAAGAGCATCAGGACAGACAGGCCCATAATGGTCAACTTCGATGCCGGACTCCGGTTCAATTTCTGATAAAAAACTTCAAAAGACATAAGAAACTTTAATTTGTAGCGTCATCCGGAGCATTTTTGTTCCGGATGTCATTTTTTATTCCGTCATTTGCAGCAAACCATACTGCTATGAAGACGCTTCATCTTTCTTTACTTGCCACGGCGGCAATGGCTGCCGCAGGCTGCATCCCCGGCGAGCAATGGCTCAACACCGGCAGATCAAGGAGTGACTGCCACTCCCGTAATCCTTCCGACGGCACCATAGACCAGCCTGCGGAGAAAGACACCTTGATATTCATGTCAGGGGTAAGATTCGCGGACAGTTATGATTGGCATCAGGACAGCGGCTATGGGCTCGCAGAGTTCGAAGTGGTGCTGTACAGGAATTTCGAACCATATCTGAGCATTCCCTCATCTTCCGGACTGGTGAGTCCGGACCCGGACACCCATCATATAATCGGTGCCCGGCTGTACACCGGACACATCTCCGGTGGCAAGACCACGCTCTCCCGTGACGGCAAGCCGCTCATGACGTTCGACGGCAAAGAGTTTTTCAAGGGCATTCTTCCGGACGGAGACGACACATACACGCTTTCGGAAAATTGCGACGGCGACGGCTTCACCCTGAGGCTCAACGGGAAAGTCCTGTTCGGCAGAGAGCACGGCTCCGTCTTCGGAGATCTCGCGGATCCTTCCTACAGACCTTATGGAGCATTATATAAAGACGAAGGAAAGGTATGCTTCTGCTACCGCGACGGTGGCGGCAAGGACGAAAAATATTACTTTGTCCGGGACGGCAAGGCTGAAGACAGCGGATGCGAATGGAGATACGACATACAGGATCTGAAAGTAATCGGAGGGTATCCCGTCAGCGCAGAAGCCTCCTGTCTGTGGTTCATAGTCCAGGAAGGGCGGATATGGAGGGGCGACGCAGGTGAGGTGACGCTCTCGGGATGGATGTCTTACGGAGGTGCTGACAACACTTCGTGCACTGTCACCGGGGACGATCCGGAGACACTTAGGGAGATCTGCTGCGGAGACGCCCTCATCCTGCATGGAAGCAAGACGGGGTACGCTATCCTCGACACGGATGGTGGGGTGGAGATCTGGGGCTCCGATGGAGACCTGTCCCCTCATGAAAGGCTGCCCGGACATCTCCTGATGTCCGCATCCTGCGCGGACATCACGGGCGGGAGCGACCTGTATGCCGTCCTGACTCCAGATGCCGGGGACAGCCATACGATCTGCTGCAAAGGCAGGCGACGGACTGTGGATCTGCACGGCTACTTCAGCGCAATCCGCGCCTATGCCGGGGTCAGTCCTCCCATGAAATGACACGCTCACCGCTGTCCAGCACGGAGATGCCGACTTTCAGAGTCTCTTCCGGGAGCAGGTTCTCTATATTCTCAGGCCATTCCATCAGGCATAGACACCCGCTGTCCAGATAGTCATACAGCCCTATGTCGAGAGCTTCGGCATCCTTGGTGATACGATAGAAGTCAAAGTGATAGACAGGCTCTCCAGAAGCCGCCTGATACTCGTTCACTATGGCGAACGTAGGGGAGGCCACCGCATCGTCCCGCACTCCGAGCGCACGGCAGATTGCGGTAATGAACGTGGTTTTGCCCGCACCCATCGGGGCGTAGAACGCCACAAGGTTGCGGCCTTCCGTCTTGCGGAGAAATTCTTCTGCCGCCGAATCAAGGTCCGACAGAGACCTTATCAAGATCTTATGCTGCATAACAAAGACAAATATAAGAAAAACAATGCTGACACAGATAAAAGCAGCCAAATGTATCGGCACGCAGGCCGTGCTGGTCACAGTGGAGACCGACATAGACCATGGGATAGGGATCCACCTCGTCGGTCTTGCCGACGCCGCCGTGAAAGAAAGTCTCCTGAGGACAATCACCGCCATGGAGACCCTCGGATTCAGAGTTCCGGGCAAGAAGATAGTCATTAACCTGGCCCCCGCAGACCTGCGCAAAAACGGGAGCGGATACGACCTTCCTATCGCGATAGGGATAATGGCATCATCCGGCAAATACAGCTTCGATCACGCCGAGGACTACCTTATGATGGGAGAACTCGGGCTGGACGGCAGCGTGAGACCAATAGAGGGTGCCCTGCCTTATGTGGAACTGGCGGCAAACTCAGGGATGAAAGGCGTCATTCTTCCCGCCGAATCGGCACTTGAAGCGGCCGAGATAACAGAAATCCCCGTCTACGGCATACGCCGCCTCAAGGATGCGCTCAGCATCTTGCAGGGAGAGGCCTGCGGAGAACTTCTTGCAAGTTCCCTCGTGGAGAGGCTCTGCCCGTCAAACAGGCCCGATTCCTTGGACAACGCTGTGGATTTCTCTGACATAATCGGTCAGGAAGCCGCAAAAAGAGCCGTGGAGATCGCAGCCGCAGGCGGGCACAACATAATGATGATAGGAGCGCCAGGCTCCGGCAAAAGCTCCCTTGCCAAGGCAATGGCCGGGATACTCCCGCCTATGAGCCGCGAAGAGTCGCTTGAGACAAGCCGCATCTACTCAGTGGCCGGACTGCGCAGGGGCTGCAGCGGACTGGTACGCCAGCGCCCTTTCCGCTCTCCACATTATTCCGCATCCATGGCCGCCATCATCGGAGGAGGAGCAGGAGACAACATAGTCCCCGGAGAAGTCACCCTGGCCGACAACGGGGTTCTGTTTCTCGACGAGATGCCGCAGATGCCCAAAAGCGTGCTGGAGTCGCTGCGAGGCCCCATAGAAGACAGGAAGGTGACCATATCGCGGCTCAAGAACAAAGTTGAGTTCCCGTCATCGTTCACTCTGGTGGCAGCGGCAAATCCCTGCCCATGCGGATACTACGGAGAGGGAGACCGCTGCAGATGCACACCCTCCCAGCGGACAGCCTACCTTGCCAGACTTTCAGGTCCCATAATGGACCGGATCGACCTCCAGGTCTGGATGCATCCCGTCCCTACAGAGGCTGTCATCCGAAGAGGAAAAGCCGAGAGCAGCCTGCTGGTCGCGAATCGTGTCTGCGCCGCAAGGCGCAGGCAGGCGGAGAGATTCGTCGCGGAAGACATCAGCACAAATGCCGAGATGTCAAACCGCCAGACCGAACGGCACTGTCCACTGGACGAGGAATGCCGGCGGGCCATGGAGAAGATCATGGAAAACACAGGCATGTCCCTCAGAGCCTGGTTCAGGATAATAAAAGTAGCCCGGACCATCGCAGACCTCGAAGGGGAGGAGAGGATAAGGCCGGGCCATATAATGGAAGCCGCCGGATACCGCCTACTTGACCGCAGCAAGGTTTGACTTCAGCTGCTCAACGGAACTCGCCCCGATGATGACCGACGTGACCTCCGGGCGACGCAGAATCCAGCGCAGCGCATACTGGGCAAGAGTGAGCCCCTCGGATTCCGCCTCCCTGTTCCACTCTCCGATGCTGGACAGGAGTTCGGGAGTCAGCACCTCAGGCTTCAGGAATCCGCTACGGGTCATCCTGGAGCCTTCCGGTATGCCGTGAAGGTACTTGCCCGTGAGAAGCCCCTGCGCTAGAGGTGAAAAGGCCACAAAACCGGCTCCGGACGCTTCGGTCTGAGGCAGGATGGAGGTCTCGACTCCCCTGTCTATCATATTGTAGCGTCCTTGGTATACAAGGCATGGGACGTGCTGCTCTCTGAGATAGGCATAAGCCCTGGCCGCCATCTCAGGAGGATATTTCGATATTCCAACATATAGGGCCTTGCCCTGACGGACAGCATCGACAAGGGCCTGCATGGTCTCTTCCACCGGGGTCAGCGGATCCGGGCGGTGCGAATAAAATATGTCCACATAATCAAGCCGCATCCTGCGCAGACTCTGGTCAAGCGAGGCAAGCAGGTTCTTGCGTGAGCCCCATTCACCATACGGACCTGGCCACATGTCATGGCCGGCCTTGGTGGCAATAATGACTTCATCCCGGTGCGACGCCAGCGAGGTCTCGAAAATCTCGCCGAACAGACTTTCGGCAGCCCCGTAAGGAGGGCCATAATTGTTGGCAAGGTCAAAATAAGTGATGCCGTTGTCAAACGCACATTCCACAATCTCCCGGCATTTGTCACGGGACGCGTCAGCACCGAAGTTGTGCCAGAAGCCGAGTGATATCTCCGGAAGCAGCAGACCGCTATGTCCACATCGGCGATATTTCATTGATTCATAACGAGGTAGTGTCAGTTTGTAATTATCCATTGCTCTATGTGGTTTTGTCAAGAACAAATATAGGGAAAATAATATTGAAAAATTATCGAAAATATTTGGCGGAAATAAAAAAACGGATTACCTTTGCAATCCCTTTCCGAGAGGAACGGGACAAGTTCATTGATAATACTGAAAGACAAGTACAAGCAAGTACCGAGAAAACAATAGAATCGAGAGCGTTGATTTCTTTGGAGGAATCGAGGAAGCCGGGGTGAGAGCTTAGAAGTATGAATATACAAAGAAGAGTTTGATCCTGGCTCAGGATGAACGCTAGCGGCAGGCTTAACACATGCAAGTCGAGGGGCAGCGCGGGGTAGCAATACTCTGGCGGCGACCGGCGGAAGGGTGCGTAACACGTGAGCAACCTGCCCGTGTCCGGGACATAACCGGCGGAAACGCCGACTAATTTCCCATAACATCAGCGTCCGCATGGTCGCTGGTTGAAAGATTCGTCGGACACGGATGGGCTCGCGGGACATTAGCTGGTTGGAGTGGTAACGGCACACCAAGGCTACGATGTCTAGGGGTTCTGAGAGGAAGGTCCCCCACACTGGAACTGAGACACGGTCCAGACTCCTACGGGAGGCAGCAGTGAGGAATATTGGTCAATGGGCGGAAGCCTGAACCAGCCATGCCGCGTGAAGGAATGAGGCCCTATGGGTCGTGAACTTCTTTTGTGGCGGAGCAATAAGGGTCACGTGTGGCCCGACGAGAGTACGTCACGAATAAGCACCGGCTAACTCCGTGCCAGCAGCCGCGGTAATACGGAGGGTGCAAGCGTTATCCGGATTTATTGGGTTTAAAGGGTGCGTAGGCTGTCCGACAAGTCAGGGGTGAAAGCCCGGCGCTCAACGCCGGAACCGCCTTTGATACTGCCGGGCTGGAATGCGGATGCCGTGGGAGGAATGAGTAGTGTAGCGGTGAAATGCATAGATATTACTCAGAACACCGATTGCGAAGGCATCTCACGAATCCGCTATTGACGCTGAGGCACGAAAGCGTGGGGAGCGAACAGGATTAGATACCCTGGTAGTCCACGCAGTAAACGATGATGACTAACCGTCGGCGATACACTGCCGGTGGCCAAGCGAAAGCGATAAGTCATCCACCTGGGGAGTACGTTCGCAAGAATGAAACTCAAAGGAATTGACG
>DJQV01000021.1 GCA_002438805.1 Bacteroidales bacterium UBA6377 | reverse complement strand
CACTATTCACTTGAATTGGCGTATTTTTTACCGCTTACTTAACTGGAGATCAATCGAGGGCAGTGGCGGAGTCAGTTGACCCTGATCTTCTGGCCCGGACGGATCTTGTTGATGTTCAGGCCCGGGTTGAGTTTTTTGATGGCCGCCTGACTCTTGCCATATTTGTGGGCGATGCCTGAGATTGTCTCTCCGGAGCGGACGGTGTGCCATTTCTCGGCAGCCTTCTCCGCTGCGATGCGCTTCTCCTCCTCTATGATCTTCTCGTCGGTGGAGTAGATTTCCTCCTCCTCGTCAATCGACTCCGGTACATAGCTGGATGACGGGTCGAGGTAGCTCCTGCGCAGCACAAACACGTTTTTGTGGAGTTCGCCTTTCTCGAAATCCACTATCCACTGGGGGTCGAAGGCGTAGCCCTTGTATCGGGTCTCGAAGTGGAGGTGCGGTCCTGAAGAACGGCCGGTGGAGCCGCCCAGCCCTATGATCTCGCCGGCCCGGACCCACTGTCCAGGCTCCGCCAGACGCTTGGACAAGTGCCCGTAGAAAGTCTCAAGCCCGTTCTCATGCCTGACTATCACGAGATTGCCATAGCCTCTGACGTAACTTGAGTACCGTACACGACCGTCGAATGCGACACTTACCGGAGTTCCGGTGGGCAGAGGGAGGTCCACTCCCTGATGCCGGCGGCGGCGTCTGTAACCGAACTTGGAATATACTTGACCAGTCCGGGGGCAGACGAAGTTGCTCACCGAGTCCACAAGACAGATGGTGCTGCGGTAGGGGAGATCGGAAAGATTGACACCCATATACGGGTTGATGGTGTTTTCCGTCCAGGAGTCAAGGAAGATGTCGGACTGGGCCATCTTCTTATGGTTCTTGACATATCTCCATGTGTAGTCATCGTTGAGCACTATCTGCAGAAACCCGTCGCCGATGTCGAGGGTGTCCACCGGGGCACCGTTGCCTTTCTTGAACGAACCCGGTTCGGTGATGTAGTCCTCCGGAATCATAGACACCGCCGGCGGTTCGATCTGGTGCTTTATGCCCGTTTGCGGGCTTGATAGTGCTGCCCGCCCGGCAGAACCTGTCTGCTGGGCATATACTAAAGAGGGCAGCAAGAGGGCGAGTAGGGAGAGCCGTGCTTTCATTATGACCTCACCGCTCCGAAATCCTTCTCAAGCAGACTGACCGTCTCTTCGACTTTTTCGCGGAGCATCTCTTCCGTGCGCGCTTCGCAGATGAAACGCAGGTACGGCTCCGTGTTGGACGGGCGGATGTTGAACCACCAGTCCGGATATTCGAGGCGGTAGCCGTCGAAATCCATGACCTTGAGCGGTTTCTCCTGGGCGGTGAAGTGCTCGCATACGGCCTTCATGGCTCCGGCCTTGTCTTCGAGCTTGAAGTTTACCTCGCCGGAGTTGAAGTACTTGGTCATGGAGTCCATCTGCTCGCTGAGTCTGATGCCCTTCTTTTTGAGTGCTGAGACTATGCGCAGTACGATCATCGAGGAGAGCAGGCCGCTGTCGGAGTAGAAGAAGTCCTTGAAATAATAGTGTCCGGCGAGTTCTCCGCCCCAGAGACCGTCAATCTCGCGGAGCTTGGGCGCTGCGAACGCGCGTCCCACCTTCCAGGTGTAAAGATCTGCACCGTATTTCGCCAGAAACTCTCCCACAGCCTTGGAACTGCGTATCTCCTGCAGGACACGCGGATTCTTGAAGCCGCGCTCGTCACAGAAATACAGGGCCATCAGGGCTATTATCAGGTCCGGGGCCACGAACCTCGCCTTGTCGTCCACGAACATGACCCTGTCAGCGTCACCATCGTATATGATGCCCACATCGGCCCCGCTGCGGCGTACAAGCTCCTTGAGCGGCTCCACGTTCTTCGCCACGAGCGGATTCGGCTCGTGGTTCGGGAAGCGGCCGTCTATGGTGTCGAATATGTATTCAGGCTCGTCGCCGTAGATCTCCTTGGCGAAGAGGTTCGCCATGCCGTTTGAGAGGTCGAAGGCGAGCTTGAGGTTGCTGCAGTCGCCCTTGAACTTCTTCATGAAGTTGATGTAGTCATCGTGGATGTCCATTCCGTGCACGCTGCCGCGCTTTGCCGCCACCGGGGTCGGCCTTGCGGAGTCGATCCATTCTTTGATCTGCCCCAGGCCGCTGTCCAGACCCACCGGGAGGGCGTTTTCACGGCTCACCTTCATGCCGTTGTATTCGGCCGGGTTGTGGCTCGCGGTGATCTGGACCGAGGCTTTGAAGCCGTAGTTGGCCGTGCCGAAATATACCATCGGGGTGGTGCTCATGCCGATGTCGTACACGTCGGCCCCGGCATCGCAGATGCCCTCGATGAGCGCGTCATGGATTTCCGGAGATGAGACGCGGCAGTCGCGTCCCACCAGCACCTTGTCAGCCTTGAGAAGTTCAGGGAGGAAATAGCCCACCTTGTAGGCTGTCGTGCGGTCGAAGTCCTTGCCGTAGATTCCTCTTATGTCGTATGCGTGAAATGCTCCCATTTTATTATTTGATTTTTGACTTGTATGATGTGCCCACCTTGCCCTTGGCGATGTTCTGGAGTTTGCGTGAGATCATCTTGCGGCGCACAGGGGCCACAAGGTCCGTGAACAGCACCCCGTCGAGGTGCGAGAACTCGTGCTGGATCATCCTGGCTGCGAACTTGTCGAAGCTCTCGACCTTCTTCTCGAGGTTCTCGTCATAGTATTCTACTTCAATGGTTTCCGGGCGGCGTACGTCGGCGTAGATTCCCGGCACGCTCAGACACCCTTCGTTGTATTCGCACGCGGTCTCGCTCTCGGAGAGTATCACGGGGTTGATGAACGTGCGCTTGAATCCCTTGAGGTAGGGGTAGACATCCGACATGATGTCCCCGTCCACGACGGCCACTCTTCTGCTGACCCCGATCTGTGGGGCGGCGAGTCCGCAGCCTTCCGAGGCCGCGAGGGTCTCCCAAAGGTCTGTCACCAGAGTGGAGATGCTTTCCTTGTCGTTGAGGTCTGCGGGGCTGGCCACTTCACGCAGCACCCCGGAACCGTAGAGGTATATGGGTTGTATCATTGTTGATTTTTTTGCTTGTCGAGGTAGCTCTGCAAAATTATTGCCGCGCTGATCTTGTCCACCGAGCTCTTGTCCCTCCTGTCGCTTTTTTTCATCCCGCCGTCGATCATCGCCCTGTGGGCCAGCACCGAGGTGAACCTCTCGTCCTCCAGGGCTATCGGTGTGTCGGGGAAGGCCTTTTGGAGCTTGTCCAGGAACTTGTCCACATCCTGGGCGCACTGTGCCGGGGCCCCGTTGAGATTGAGCGGGTAGCCGACCACGAAGATCCCGATGTCCTCCCCACGGGAGTAATTTTGGAGATATTCTATTATCTTTGCAGAAGGAACGGTCTCATGAGGGGATGCGAAGATGCCGAGCGGATCGCTCACTGCGACCCCCACTCTGGCTTTGCCATAGTCTATCCCGATTGACCTTTTCATCATGCGAAATTAATTAAAAAGTATGGGACGACAAAATCCGGACGGCAGACACAGGCTCTACAGGCTCCAGCTTGTGGACAATGACACCCACAGGAGCATCCGCACGGTGCTGTTCACCAGACCGCGCCTCATATACTCCGTCGTGACCGCCGCCGTCGTGATAGTCCTCCTTATATATTGTATCATAGCCTTCACACCTCTCAGGCTTACAATTCCCGGATATCCTGACGCCAACTTCAAGCGCACCGCACTTGCCAACGCCATCAAGATCGATTCCCTGCAGAGCGCCGTCACGCGCTGGCATCTGTATGCGGAGAACCTCTCGCGTGTGCTCTCCGGCGAGAGCACGCTCAGCCTGGACAGCCTCATCGGCGGCAATTCCCTGAGGTACCTCTCCGACAAGTCCGCCGAGGAACTCTCCCGCAGGGATTCGGTTCTGCGCGAGACGGTCCGGGCGGAGGAGAGGTTCGGGGTCAGTGACTCCCCGGCTGCTAAGAGCCTGCCGGTCGAGGGGCTGCACTTTTTTACTCCTGTCAAGGGGGTCGTCTCCGAGGGCTTTGACAGCGTGACCCATCCCGGGGTGGATATCGTCGCGCCTTCCGGCACCATAGTCGGGGCGGTGCTGGACGGGGTGGTCATCTACACGGGCTGGAGTGAAGAGCTCGGCTATGTCGTGATGGTGCAGCACAAAAACAACCTCATCAGCATATACGGCAGCAACCTCAAGGCCCTTCGCCGTCCGGGGGATGACGTCAAAGCCGGAACTCCTCTTGCCCTTTCCGGAGGGGAGGATGCGGCCACGGGCAAGGGCCACCTGCATTTCGAGCTCTGGCTGGACGGGCAGCCGCTCAATCCTGTACAGTTCATAAGTTTCTAGAATATACCGTTTTGAAAAGAAAGATAGCTATACTCGGCTCCACCGGCTCCATCGGCACACAGACGCTTGATGTCATCAGGCAGCATCCCGATCTTTTCGAGGTCGAGCTCATCTCGGCCCGGCGGAGCACCGATCTGCTCATAAAGCAGGCCATCGGGTTCAATGCCGCGAATGTGGTGATATGTGACGATTCAAGATACCGTGAGGTGGCCGATGCTCTCCACAGTCATGATATAAAGGTGTGGTCCGGGGTGGACAGCCTGTGCGAACTGGTGCGCATGCCGTCAGTGGACATCGTGGTCGGCGCGATGGTGGGGTTCAGCGGGCTCAGGCCGACGCTTGCCGCACTTGAAGCCGGGAAAATCGTGGCCCTTGCCAATAAGGAGACCCTTGTCGCGGCCGGTGCTCTGGTGACCGGGACCATGCGGCGCTGCGGGGCCGTGATTCTGCCTGTGGACTCCGAGCACTCGGCCATTTTCCAGTGCCTGCTCGCCGCCCAGGGCAACGAGGTCGAGAAGATTCATCTCACCGCATCCGGGGGCCCGTTCCGTACCTGGGACAGGGCCAGGATTGCCGCCGCCACGGCTTCCGACGCCCTCAAGCACCCCAACTGGAACATGGGTTCAAAGGTGACAATAGACTCGGCCACCATGATGAACAAGGGTTTCGAGGTCATCGAGGCCAAGTGGCTGTTTGACATGAGTCCGGAGCGGATCAACGTGGTTGTTCATCCCGAGTCGGTGGTACACTCCATGGTGGAGTTCGTGGACGGGGCTGTTATCGCGCAGCTGGGCTGTCCTGACATGCGGGAGCCGATAGGGTTCGCGTTAGGTTTTCCGTCCAGGCTCACCGTGGGAAACCGCAAGCTTGATTTCGCCTCGCTGGGGAGCCTGACTTTTGAAGCTCCGGACCTGAAGCGTTTTCCCTGCCTGGAGCTGGCTTATGAGGCCATACGCCGCGGCGGCAATGCCCCGTGCGCGCTCAATGCGGCAAACGAGGTGGCTGTGGCGGCCTACCTGAGGGGGCTGGTCGGGTTCTACGACATCGCCAAGATCAACGAGCGCTGCCTGGCTGGCCTGAATTTTGTCCCGGACCCGGGACTTGACGATATTTTCCGGACCAACAAGGAGATAGCATCCATAGCTGATGGTTATATTAATTAAGACCCTGCAGGTCATACTCGCCCTGTCCCTGCTCATCCTCATACATGAGCTGGGGCATTTCACCTGGGCCAAGATATTCGGCATCCGTGTCGAGAAGTTTTACCTTTTCTTCGACATCGGCGGCAAGGCCATAGCCCGCTGGAAGTGGGGCGGGACGGAGTTCGGCATAGGCTGGCTGCCTTTCGGGGGCTATTGCAAGATTTCCGGAATGGTTGACGAGTCGATGGACCTCGACCAGATGCGGCGCGACCCGCAGCCATGGGAGTTCCGCTCGCATCCGGCCTGGCAGAGGCTTCTGGTGATGGCGGGAGGTGTGCTCAACAATTTCATATTCGCCGTCCTGGCTTACATCTTCATCATGGCGGTGTGGGGCCAGTCATACATTTCCAACAGCGACAGCCGCATATATGTCAACGACCTCGCTTACGAGATGGGTTTCCGTACCGGGGACAGGATATTGAAGCTCGACGACTACACTCCGGACAACTTCGCCATGCTCCAGGCCGACCTTGCACGTCGCGATGTGGGCAAGGTCACTGTTCTTCGCGGCACCGACACCCTTGACATTTATGTTGACCAGGCCAAGATAGGGCAGGTCCTCAATTCTCCGATGATGTTCGATCTGGCCGTGCCGTTCGTGGTGGATTCGGTGGCGGCAGGGCCCAACAGTTCTTCCGGGCTGAGGCATGGTGACAGGGTCATAGCATTCGGCGGCAAGCCGGTGGAGTACCTCCAGGACTCGCGCCCCGTACTTGCCGCGATGAAGGACAGCCTCATAGCTGCCACCGTCGTAAGGGCCGGAGATACGCTTTCCCTGCCGGTGAGGGTTGACACTTCAGGGCGGATCGGGGTGTATATGGAGATGCCTTCCGTCAAGGTGAAGCACTACAGCCTGCTGAGTGCGATACCGGCCGGCATCAAGTTGACAGGCAGCACTATAGGCGGTTATGTCCGGGATCTCGGGTTGCTGGTGCGTCCTTCGACGGGGGCGTACAAGTCCGTCGGGAGTTTCATCGCCATAGGGCAGGTTTTTCCGGCGACCTGGGACTGGTACCGCTTCATCAACATCCTTGCACTGCTCTCGATCATGCTCGCGGTGATGAACCTGATCCCTATTCCCGCGCTTGACGGCGGTCACATCCTCTTCACTCTATATGAGATGATTTCGGGCCGCAAGCCGGGGGAGAAGTTCCTCGTGGCGGCGCAATTGGTGGGGATGGCCCTGCTCTTTGCGCTTATGTTCCTTGCATTCGGAAATGATTTGGCTAGAATACTTTAACTATTGAATATCATGAGACGATTTTCGAACTTTTTTCTTCTTGCCGCATTGCTTGCCGTCTGTCTGAACGGCTGCAAGGGCGGGACCAAGGCTCTTCTGCCGAGTGTCAGCGGCAAGGCCGGTGAGGTGCTTGTGGTGATTGACAGGGCGGACTGGGAGGGCAGCGTGGGCAACACCACGCGCGAACTTCTAGCTGACGAGTGCCCTTATCTGGCTCAACGAGAGCCGCTCTATACCCTTGTCAACGTGACGCCCACGGGATTTGACTCGGATATGTTCAAGATTCACCGCAATGTGCTCCTGTTCAAGATCGATCCGCAGATCGATTCCGCCGGGGTGTTCTTCCGGAAGGATGTCTGGTCGCAGCCGCAGTGCGTGATACAGGTTGCTGCTTATGATGCCGACGGTGCGGTGGAACTGCTCCGGAAGAAAGGCAGCCTCATAGTGAGGACCATAGAGCAGGCCGAGCGTGACAGGGTGATCCGCAATACTCTTCTCTATGAGGAGAAGGGCATCTACGAGGCTGTATCCAAAGAGTTCGGGGGCGCCCCGCATTTCCCGATGGGATACAAGATCAAGAAGGCCAGCCCGGATTTCTACTGGATAGCCGATGACAAGCAGTATGTCTACCAGGACGTGTTCGTGTACCGCTATCCAGCCGAGAAGGACCATCCATTCTCTTCGGCCAACATCATCCGTCACCGCAACGAGATCCTCAAGGAGAACGTCCCAGGCATGTTTGACAACACCTACATGACCACCAGCGAGTACTTCACCCCGATGATCGAGTATTTCAAGTACCGCGGGCGCGACATCGTGCAGACCCGGGGGATGTGGGAGGTTAAGAACGACTTCATGGGAGGACCTTTCGTGTCGCACTCGTTCTACAGCCCTGACGGCAAGGACATTATAGTGGCCGAGGCCTTTGTGTATGCGCCGCGTTATGACAAGAGGCAGTACCTGCGTCAGGTCGAATCGTTGCTTTATTCATGGGAATGGCTCCAAAAGGAAGAAAAATAGTTTGCCAAGTCTAAAATAATTTCTATATTTGCACTCCCTATCCGGTATTGCCCGATAGGGAGCAGGATGGTGGGTTCGTATAACGGCTAGTACTCAAGATTTTCATTCTTGCAATAGGAGTTCGATTCTCCTACCCACTACAAAATATTAAAAGATAAAATAATGGCAAACACAGCTTCAGCAAAGAAGGCCGATCGTCAGAACGAGAGGCACAGAATGCATAACAGGTATTATGCAAGGACCACGAGGAACGCTATCCGTGACATCCGCAACACCACGGACAAGGCTACAGCCGAGAAGAACGCTCCGAAGGTCTATTCAATGATTGACAAGCTCGCCAAGATCGGACTTATCCACAAGAACAAGGCTTCCAATCTCAAGAGCGGCATCGCAGTCTTCATCAACAAACTTGCATAAAGAGTAATTTCCCGGAATCTGTCTTGGACCGGTCTGGCGGACTTCCGCCGGTCGATTCTCCGAGGCGGTTTCTTTTATGACGGGATGTAGCGCAGTTGGCTAGCGCACCACGTTCGGGACGTGGGGGTCGTCCGTTCGAGTCGGATCATCCCGACAAGGAGTCAGGTCTTCGGGCCTGGCTCCTTTTTTTGCGGGGCATATCCCCGTGCCCCTGCGCTTGCTGCGCGAGCGCGGCTTTCCGACTTTGCAGGCGCAAAGTCCCGCGACCGCGCCGGTGTGTTAGGCGCAGTTTGTCCGGAGAAACGCCCTTTGGCCGGACAAAAGGCCGATGCTTCCGACATGTTCATCTAAATTTTGCGAGCGGTGGCGAATAAGTGTCTGATACTGAGGCGTAAAGCGATATGGCCTATGCCCATATTTGTGGAGGCTAAACGTTTAAAGTGCTGATTGATAATGTTTTGTCCGCCACCGCTTCATCTGTCGTAGGTTCCGCATCTCTCCCTGACGCATTCACCTGAAGGACATTGCTCTGCGCTCATCCCATAACACCTGCCCAGACCGCCTTCGCCCCGGCTGCCTTCACCCCGTGCGCACGAAGTCGATTCCGTGCGTGAAAAGCCGTCTGGTGCGCACGGGACAAGGAAAAACTCAGCGCCGTGCGCACGAAAGCCCCTGGTGCGCACCGAACTGCCCCCGTGCGCACGGGGGCAGTTCGCAGCGTGGGGCATGGGTAGCTGGAGTGAGGGGATGTCAGCTTTTGCGGTATTCTGATGGAGTCATCCCGGTCTGGGCCTTGAAGAAGCGGTAGAAGGTGGTCTGGTTCGGGAAGTTGAGTTCCCAGACTATCGATTTGATGCTCATCCCGGAATACTTCAGCATGTTCTTGGCTTCGAGGATAACGAAGGAGTCTATCCATTCGTGTGCGGATTTGCCGCTTGCCGACTTGACGAGCTTCGAAAGGTACTTCGGGGTGAGATAGAGTTTGTCGGCATAGAAGGCGAGACCCCTCTCGCGGTTGTGGTTGTCCCTTACGAGGGAAAGGAAATCCTCAAGTATGGCTTTTGATCTCACGGACCGGTTTTCTTCCGATTTCTGTTTCGCCTCTGACAGTTTGTCAGCCCAAAGCGCCCCCATGAGGTAAAAGATTGATGAAATCAGCGAGGAGACGGCATCCCTCTTGTTTGGGAGGTTCATGGCGCAGATTTCCATTATCAGGTCAAGGTACTTCTTGCAGATGCTTCGGGCTTCGTCACCGATGACGACGCACGGGTTCTCCAGAAGCCTCAGGCTTTCGTCATACAGTTTGTTGAAGTCGAAGTGCGTCATCCTCATGAGCCCGTTGGAGACAGCTATGATGAGAAATTTCACGTTTTTTTTCTCCTTGGGTGAAATGTCGGACACGCGCACGATGTTGCCCGGAGTATAGAGGAAAAGCGAACCCTCCCGGACCTGGAATGTTCTCAGGTTGACCTCTATGTCGAAGTGCCCTTCGTAACAGAAAAAGGCGAGATAGCCATCAAAGCGGCAGGGATGCTTTATGATTTCCATTTCGGACGCATAGCGGAGTTCGGCTATGAAGATGTCGTCTGACAATTCGTCAGTGACTGGGGTCACGGGGAACTTGTGTCTCAGTTCCCGGAGTGTGAGTTCGCGATATTTCTGCATGTCCTGTTTTTTACAAAAGTACGCAAAAATTATTAAAAAGTCGCTTATTTAGACTTTTTGTATAATTACACACCCGTTTTGTTATTCAATTTTACTCACAAACGGTAAACAATTTGAATCTTGTCCTTGCGTCCCGCTTGCGGACGGCAGCCTGTGGAAGGTGATGCCGGAGGAAAACGGAGCGGATGGATGGAGAGGTTCCGGAAGCCGCCGACGGAAACGGAAGGCGAGAAGAGAGAAATGAATCTCGGTGGCCGGGAGGGGGGACGCAAAACGCAAAACGCAAAACGCAAAACGCAAAAACGCAAAACGAAAACAGATAAAACAAAACGATAAAATGAAACGAATCATCATCATTCTTGCAGGCACGCTTGCGGTGCTTCCTCTGAGCGGGCAGGCGCAGCAGCCTCAGCCGGCACAGCAGTTCCAGTCAGCTCAACCGGCGCAGCAGGAAAAACCGGCACCGCAGGTGCTGACACTTGACGACTGCAGGCAGATGGCGTTGGCCAGCAGCAACGCCCTCAAGACCGCGCAGCAGAAAGTAGAGATCGCAGGTTATGATCGCAAGATCGCTGCGGCCAACTATTTCCCTAAGATCACAGCGTCCGGTACTTATATGTATGCGAATAAGGACCTCCAGCTGATCAGCGACGAGGCCACAAATGAACTCACCAACGCCGGCACCATCCTCCAGAAGGATCTCTCCGACAAACTCAGCGCGATCCTTTCCGATCCGGTCATTTTGCAGAAAGTGATGACCGACCCGGCCCTGCAGAAGTTGCTCGGCTACGTCAAGAGCGCCGACATCGCCACTCCGATCAACGCCATCGGCGGACAGATCAGCCAGGCCCTCACCCTTGACACCCGCAACACCACGGCTGCCGTGATTTCACTCCAGCAGCCTGTATATATGGGCGGCAAGATTGCAGCGGCCAACAAGATGGCCGGTTATGCCGAGCAGCTCGCCAAAGAGCAGTACAGTCAGGAACATGCACAAGTCCTCGTGGACATCGAGCAGGCCTACTGGCAGATAGTCTCCATAGCCGGCAAGAAGCGTCTGGCTGAGGGCTACGCAAGCCTTCTTCATCAGATGGAAAAAGATACCGATGCCCTCATCGCTGAAGGCTTTGCGACGCCATCCGATGCTTTGACTATCAAGGTAAAAGCCAACGAGGCGGACATGATGCTCACCAAGGCCAACAACGGTCTGGCACTAGCCAAGATGCTTCTCTGCAAGGAGTGCGGCCTGCCTTTGAACAGCGAGATAACCCTTGCGGACGAGTCTCTGGACATGATTCCGCAGCCGCAGATGACCGAAGAACTCTCAGATGAGCAGATCTACGAGGCACGTCCCGAGATCCGCAGCCTTGAGCTGGCCCAGGGCATCTACAAGAGCAAGGTTGACATCGCCCGCTCCGATATGCTTCCTACAGTCGCCGTGACAGCCAATTATATAGTCACCAACCCTAACCTCTTCAACGGTTTCCAGAAGAAATACGGTGACTTCCTGACAGCCGGGGTAGTGGTCTCAATCCCTATTTTCCACGGAGGCGAGGCCCTCAACAAGACCCGCAAGGCCAAGGCCGAGGCTGCCATGACGGCCCTCAAACTTGACGACGCCAAGCAGATGATCTCCTTGCAGGTCGCCCAGCTCCGCCAGCAGGAGGAGGAGGCCCTTGAGAAACTCACCACAGCCGAGAGCAACCTTGCCAACGCCGAAGAGAACCTCCGCGTGGCCACGGCAGGCTGGAACGAGGGCATGATAGCATCCAACGTGGTGCTCCAGGCGCAGACCGCCTGGCTTCAGGCCCATTCCGAAGTCATCGAGTCCGGTGTGGAACTCCAGATGTGCAGCGTCAACCTCGCAAAAGCTGAAGGCAGACTATGACCGGCAAGCTATAACCGGCAGACAATCAACAGATAATCAAAAAAACACAATACAATGGAAAAGACTCAGAAAAAAGGCAACCTCCTTTTGGGGATAATAGTTCTGGTTGCTCTCATCGCAGCAGTCGCTGTACTTGGAATCATCTTCTCTCAGCCGAAGCCGGCCCTCATCCAGGGCGAAGCCGAAGCCACGGAGTACCGCGTGTCAGGCAAGGTGCCGGGACGCATCGAGGCCTTCTATGCCAAGGAAGGCGACATGGTCAGGAAGGGCGACACCCTCGTGGACATAGACTCCCCTGAGGTCAGGGCAAAGCTCGCCCAGGCTCAGGCCGTCTACGCAGCCGCTTCAGCCCAGCGCAACAAAGCCAACAAGGGAGCGCGTCAGGAGGAGATAGCCGGTGCTTATGAGATCTGGCAGAAAGCCCTCGTGGGCGAGGACATCGCACGCAAGACTCTGGACCGCGCCACACGTCTGCACGAGCAGAAGGTCATCAGTGACCAGAAGTTTGACGAGGCCACAGCCCAGTACAACGCCGCGCAGGCTACAGCCCAGGCGGCCAAATCCCAGTACGACATGGCCGTGAAAGGTGCCCGCGAGGAAGACAAGGCCGCAGCCATAGCCCTTGTCAACCAGGCCAACGGAGCCGTGATGGAGGTCGAGTCATACCTCTCCGAACTCAAGCTCACTTCCCCTGTGGACGGTATCATCAGCGCGCGCTACCCTCATGTCGGGGAACTCGTGGGCACCGGTTCACCTATCATGACAGTGACCGACCTTACAGACATGTGGTTCACGTTCAACATCCGTGAGGACAAGCTCAACAGCATCAAGAACGGGACGGTGCTTACACTCAAGATCCCGGCCCTGAACGATGCCACCGTGCAGGCCACCGTCAACTATATCGCCGCACGCGAGTCCTACGCCACCTGGAGGGCAACCAACGAGACAGGGCAGTACGATGCCAAGACATTCGAGGTCAGGGCAGTGCCTTCAACAGTAGTGGACGGACTCCGTCCTGGAATGACAGCCATTGTCGTAAACAAGTAAACGATGAACAGCATCTTGAAAGTAATGCGGCGGGAGTTCGGGATAATACGCCGCAAACCAGTCTTCCTTCTGGGATCAGTCGGGATGATGGCAGTCTGCTGCCTGTTCTACCTGACATTCTTCAAGGCGGGACTTCCGGAGAACCTCCCTATCGGGGTGCTGGATCTGGACAACTCCTCTCTATCCCGTAACTTCTGCCGTCAGCTTGACGCCACCCAGCTGGGCAAGGTGATCAAGTACGAAGACTTCACCACCGCGAGGGACGCGATGCAGACAGGTGAGATCACCTCGCTGTGCGTGATCCCCCAGGGGATGAACGAAGATGTCAACGCCAACCGCAGGCCGGTGTTCACCTACTACGTCAACTCCCTCTACCTCATCGGCGGTGCGCTGAGCTACAAGGACATACTTACCATGGTCACTCTCACCGGCGGTGCCGTGCAGCGTGAGGTGCTGAGGGCCAAGGGATATTCCGAGGGCGCGATAATGGGGTTGATCCAGCCTATAGTGGTCGATGAGCACAAGATAGGCAACGCCACCACCAACTACGGCGTCTACCTCAACAACATCATCCTCCCGGGGCTTCTGGCGATGAGCATCATCTTCGTGCTTATCTACGCCCTCGGTTCGGAGTTGCGCTACGGTACTTCCAAGGAACTGATGGACACCGCCGGCGGTTCGTTCACCACCGCGCTGGTCGGGAAACTGTTGCCCTACACGCTCATCTACCTGTTTCTCGGGCTAGGACTGGACCTGCTTCTCTTCGGGGTCTGCGGGTATCCGCTCAACGGTAACGTTCTCAATATGATGCTCTGCATGGTGGTGTTCATCCTCGCCAACGAGGCTGTGGCCGTGACACTTGTGGGCCTGCTTCCTACTCTGCGCTATGCGCTCAGCATCGCGGCCCTGTTCACGATACTCGCGTTCTCGTTTTCCGGATTCACATTCCCGGTCGAGGCCATGCCGGTGGCGCTGCAGGGTGTGTCCGTGCTCTTCCCGCTCAGGTTCTACTATCTTTTTTATGTGCAGGAGGCCATTTTCGGGACCGGGTTTGCCGGATGGTGGCTGTACATGGTATGCATGCTTCTCTTCCTAGTCGGCCCGCTCTGCGTGAGCGGCAGGCTCAAGAGGGCTTGGCTTAATCAGAATTACGCGATATGATCAAGGAACTCAAAAGAATATTCGCCGACTCTTATGTGGCAATCATCTTCCTGCTCGGCGGACTGATATACCCTCTGGTGTACGGGTTCGTCTACAGCAAGGGCACGGTGGATGACATGCCTGTGGCCGTGGTTGACCTCAGCCGGAGTCAGGACAGCAGGCGCTTCATCCGCAAGATGGACGCGACACGCGAAGTGGAAGTCGCATACCGATGTGCCACGATGCAGGAAGCCGAGCAGCTGATGCAGGAGCGGAAGGTGCACGGGGTGGTCCTCTTCCCGGAGGATTACGGCGACCGTCTGGCTGGCATGGAACAGGCCACAGTCTCTACCTACGCCGACATGTCCAGCTTCCTCTACTACAAGGACTTGACCATGGCTGTGAACCATGTCATGATCGATGAGATGGGGCAGATCGAGGCTTCCCGATATGCTGCGAAGGGCATGACCGACGAGAGCATCAGGCAGATGATCAACGCCATCCCTGTCGAGGAGGAGATACCGTTCAACACCAACATGTCATTCCTGATATTCTTCCTTTCGGCGGCCCTCATCCTCGTCGTGCAGCAGACCATGTTCTACGGCGTCAGCGTGATGAACGGCTCCATGAGGGAAGGCGGTGCCACGCATGACGGTTCGCTTATCGGAAGGGCAAGTGCTTATGCTCTGATATATATAGGGATAGCCGTATATGGACTCATGCTGGTGCCGATGATGTTCGGGATGCCGCAGCGGGGTATGCTCGTGGATCTGCTTGTGCTGATATTGCTTTTCGTCATCACCTGCGTATCTTTCAGCTTCACTTTCAGCCGCTTCATTCATCACAGGGAGACTGTGTTCGTGGTGCTGCTGTTCATGTCTTCGCTCTGTCTGTTCCTCAGCGGATGCTCATGGCCTGTAAGCTCTTTCCCTCCGTTCTGGAAGGCGGTGTCTTACATATTCCCGTCCACCTTCATGATCCAGGGTTTCAACAACATCAACAACGCTGCATGTACATTGGACATGATACGCCCGCAGATCATCGGGCTCGTCGCCCAGTTCGCATTCTACAGCGTGACTGCGTTCATCATGGATATCAGCGAGCGCAACCACTACAGGCTCCTTATCGACAAGATAGAATCAAGAATAGAATCAAAACTCGAATCAATTTAATTTACACACAATCAATTATGAAAAAGACAATCATTACTCTCGCTGCTATTGCAGCAATGACATTCACCGCTAATGCCCAGATTTTCGTGGGAGGCAGCGCCGGACTCAACTTCAACGGCGGCAACACCACTACCAACGGCACCAAGACTGACAAAGAGTCCAAAGTCGGATTCACCGTCGCTCCTAATGTCGGCTGGTACTTCGCCGACAACTTCCTTGCGGGTGCAAGGCTCGGGCTCGGCTATGACAAGGACACGACTCCTGGGGCTCTCGCCGACACCAAGAAGTCAAGCTTCACATGGGCTCTCCAGCCTTATGCCCGCTACCGCTTCGCCGAGTGGAACAGTTTCGGCCTCTGGAGCGAGGTCAATCTCGGGCTCGGACGCACCACCGGCAAGACTGAAGTCGGCAACATCTCCACTGACAACAATCCTGTGCTTGCATGGGGTCTGCATGTGCTGCCTGTGCTGACATATTCTGTCAACGAGCACCTCTGCCTTGAGACTTCGCTGAACTTCCTGACCCTCGGCTATGAGGGCTCATACACTAAAAACGACGACAAGACCTACGAGGAGAACGCCTCTTCATTTACCTTCGGTGCCAGCGCCAACGATGTCATCGGTGCCATCGGACAGGTGAAGGTAGGGTTCACCTACAGGTTCTAAGCGAGCTTCTTACTATGAATTGCTTGAGGCCGTCCCTTCGGGGGCGGCTTTTTGCGTGCCGCGTTGTCGCTCGTTTCGTTGTTCGTTTCGTCTCCAGTACAGATCCGCTCCACTACGCTGCCGTACAGAAAGAGGGGTGTTTTCTGTACCGCGGGGGTCTTTGGGGGCATTTCGTACAGAAAAGGGGGTGTTTTCTGTACGGGACGGCTTCGTGGGGGGCTCCCGTACAGCAGAAGGCTGTTTTTTGTACGGAATGTGGCAGTTGAGGTGATTCGCGTCATGGCGGTCATGCGGTCAATGGGAAAAGTGAATCGATTTCGTATTGGCTGAGGGCCAGGATCCTGCGGATCTGCGCGTTGGAGGAACGGAAGTCGCGCCGTAGTCTGATGGCAAGATCAAACTTCTGTTGTCGGCTGAGGTCTTTGAGGGGAGCTGCCCCGTATTCTTTTTTGAGGATCGCTGCCAGTTGATTGTAAAGCTCGGGATCAGTGAGGAACTCTCCGTCACCGAGCTCGGCTGCGATCTCGGTGTATGCCTCCACATTTTTACTGACCAGAGAGAAGTAGTGGTGCGCGTCTCGGAACAACGCCATACCTGTTTTTATTGAGCAGAATGATGATGGGCAGATGTGGCCGTCTATGATTTCCCAATTTCCAGGAAGCTCCGGCTCTCGTCCGCGGAACATGAGTCTGCGCTGGCCTGAATGGATTTCAGCATAACGATGGTTTGTCGGGAAATCCTGAAAATAGTAGCGCCCTGTGCCCCAAGGGTAGCTGAATGGTGTGTGCAAAGGGTCGGCAACGTAGCCGTTGCGGTTGGTGTAGACGATGTTGTTTCTCAGAGATTGCAAGTTATCGATGGGCTTCAGTGACGGGGTTACGTTTTTTATCAAGGGAAACGGTTTTATCATCCTCTTGCGTATGAGATTCCAGAAGTTGAGGATTTGTTCTTTGTCTGCCGAAATTACGAAATGGAAGTGGTTACCCATGATTTCAAATGCGAGTAACGTGACACTGGTGTTGGCCTGGGCTTGCGCCACCATATTCATGGCAAGGGTAAATTCTTCTCTGGTGCTGAAAATCAGCGGTGTTTCTTTGCCGGAAGTGTAGACGTGCCAATACGGTCCGCCGGAGAGAAAAGTCGCGTTGCAGAACCTTTCTCGTTCTTTGAAGTTTTTCATCATTTTCTGAAAGTTTTAATGGTGCAGCCTGCTCCGCTGAGGCTGCTCAGCGGTGCAAATATGGGACAGAAGAATCAGATTTGCAAATCTTGGCCTCGCGGTTCGCGGTTGCCGTACAGCAGAGGGCCGTTTTCTGTACGGCGTGCCCATGGAGGTCGGGGCGGCCTCTGCCGGAAGTAGCAGGAGTCAGGGATAATTCGTATCTTTCAAAAAAATCAGTTAGTATGAGGGTAACAATTGTCTTTTTGATTTGCCTGATGGTGGCATCAGGCCTCAAGGCCCAGGAAATGGAGGGAGTTTGGGTGCAGGTCGATTCTGCTTCCGAGAAAGGAACTGAGATGACTGTATCGGACACGCTTAAACTCTCAGAGGATGGTGCTTTCCGCAATGCGACTGTAATGGAAATGTCGATGGATGACGGCAGCGGGCAGAAGTTCACAGTCAAAATGCTGGTCTCATGCAGCGGAAAATGGTCTTGCGAAGGCGGTGTGCTGACACAGACTTACGATGCGAAATCCATTCGCTCTGAAGTTCTGGAACAGCCGAAGGGCTTTCCGAAGATGTTCGGGAATATGCTGACCAAAAAGACAGTCTCCGAATTTAAAAAGCATGCGAAGAAACCACAGCGATCGGAAGTGCTCACATTGACATCCGACAAGCTCACACTCCGGGACATTGGGGTAAAAGACCCTAAGACCGACACTTATATGCGCGTAGAAAAATTGTTGTAAATTCCGTTTACTTTTCACCGCTTTCTGCGACTTACGGATGAAACGGGTTTTACGGGAATATGACAGAACAGGAGTTCAGACATATCGCACAGGATTGCAGCGGCAGGCTTAAGGCGCTGGCAAGGCGTTTCTGCCGGGCTGCTGATCTGGCCATCGATGAGGATGATGTGGTTCAGGAGGCACTGCTCGCTTTCTGGAACCTCTCCGGGAAAGGCTATCCGGTGCGGAATGCCGAGGCGCTGCTTGTCAAGATTACGAAGAACATCTGCATCTCGCATTACCGCAGACGGCATATCGTGACCGAGCCGATTGCCGGAGATGTCCTCCCTGGCGGTTTGTCCGCGACAGAAAGTGTCGATGCCCGGGATGCCGCCACGCTCCGGAAAGAGATGTACGGGAGCCTGACCCCCTCGGAACTTGAATATACGCAGCTGCGCGAGGAGACCGGCTGGTCGCTGGATGAAATGTCGGCAAATACCGGCAAGGACAAATCCGTGATAAAGTCCCTGCTCTCAAAGGCAAGGCGCAAGATGAAAGAGATTTTAAAGGAACAATGATATGATACAGGATAACAGGACATTGCCGGAACTCGAGAAGGCTTATCTTTCCGATGAGGCCGCAGATGAGTTTGACAGGCTCGTGCGCAGGTCGGAATCCCGCAGGCGCAGACCCGTAGTCTGGGGGCTGATGCTCGCCGCGGCGGCTTCGTTGGCACTGATCGTGACACTCAGGCCCCGTCAATGTGATTTCAACGGGCTTGAAATCGCCGAAGGCATCCAGCAGATCATGAGCCTCGACACGGACAACGTCAAGTCCGTCACGGCGACTCCGTCCGGCGGGCGCATCATCCTCACAGCCGAGATGAATGACGGGAGCCGGTGCTCCTATGTGATGAACCGGGAGGGTGGAGCTGTGTCGATAACTGCGATGAAATAGAAAGACCTGCCCGGAGGCATTGTCAGTGGCGCGCATGAACAGATGCCTGGGTGGGAACAACTTAAAAATCAAACGAATATGCTAACAATGTTTTTGAGCGCGGTATGCGCATTGGGCCTAAATGCCGCAATGGTGGCGGCACCGGCCGATACAATTGACAGATACATCATCAACGGACAGATGATAGAGAAGTTCGACGGCAGTCAGCTGGTCGGCAAGACGGTAAGCGACTACAAGATCACTCTCGCCAAGGGAAATTCCGGTGAAGCAGTCGTGCGGATGCATGTTATCGGGACTGACGGAAAGAAGGTGAAGGAAATCAAATCCGCCACCGTGGTTGAGGGAGTGCATCCTGAAGATGTAGAGGTTAATGTCAACGGCAAAACGTACAACAGCTCCAATTCTACGGTACTCCTCACATCAGCGGTCTACATCATCGATGGCAAGAAGTGTGACAAGGATGCTTTGACCAGGATCAAGCCTGAATCAATCGCTTCCATGACAGTCTACAAGCCAGGCTCCATGGAGGCTGTCAAACTCTCCGGAAAGAGCGACGTCACCGTCATCGAGGTAGTCACCAAATAGTTTTGTTCGGCACCCGCTTCTTCTGCCTGAGGCCCCGCGGCTTCAGGCAGTTTTTCGTCTCGGGTGAGACAGTTATTTTTGACATTTGCCAAGATCCGGCAGCCACAGGGCAATGATGCCGATGAGGGGGAGCAGGCTGCTGATACGGAAGATGAACTCGATGCTGGTACGGTCCGCGAGCCATCCGAAAAACGCCGAGCCGAGCCCGCCGATGCCGAACATCAGCCCGAAGAACACCCCAGAGATCATGCCGACCCTGTCCGGCAGGAGTTCAGTGGCGTAGACGATTATTGACGGGAATGCCGAGGCGATGATGAACCCCGTTATGGCCGCCATGATGATGGTCCAGCCGAGTGTGAGGTGCGGCATTGCAAGTGCGAAAGGTGCTGCGCCGAGGATTGAGATGAGGATGATGCGCTTGCGTCCGAACTTGTCGCCGAGCGCCCCTCCTATGACTGTCCCTGCGGCGAAGGCGGCCAGATATGCGAAGAGGCATAACTGCGATGACTTGACATTCAGGGCGAATTTGTCCATAAGGAAAAAAGTGAAGTAACTGGTCATCGAAGCTGTGAAGAAGTACTTGGAGAACAGCAGGATGACAAGTATCACAAGGGCTCTTCGGACTAGCCGGGCGGAGAACGGGCGTCCCGGGCTGGCGTTCTTTTCGGAACTGCGCGTGGCGGTGAGGCTGCGGCTATACCATTTCCCGACCACAAGAAGCAGGAGGGCTGCGGCAATTGCAGCCAGGGCGAACCAGCTGATTGCACCTTGTCCGTGCGGGAGCACTATCGCTGCGGCCAGGAGCGGGCCTATGGCATTGCCGCCGTTGCCCCCGACCTGAAATATGGACTGGGCCAGGCTCTTGCGCCCGCCGGATGCCAGCTGGGCCGCGCGCGAGGCTTCCGGATGAAACACCGATGAACCGAGTCCTACAAGGCCCACCGACAGGAGGATCAGCGCAAGGGTGTTGCTCGTGGAAAGCAACAGAAGACCGCAGAGGGTAAAGCACATTCCGATGGAGAGGGAGTATGGTTTCGGGTTGCGGTCGGCATACAGACCCGTGAAAGGCTGCAGGATGGAGGATGTCATCTGGAAGACCAGGGTTATCAGACCTATCTGCGTGAAAGTGAATCCGAACTTCTCCTTGAGTATTGGATAGACAGCCGGGATGACCGACTGGATCATGTCGTTGAGCAGATGTGATACGCTGATTATCAGCAGGATTCCGAAAGCTGTGCGGCTGGCGCTGTCTGGGGTGGCTGCGCTGCTGGTGGCGGTGTGGCAGTCCGTTTTGCTTGCGGAGGTAGCTGCTTTGTTGTCTGTCTTCATCTTTGTGTGCTCCTGCCTTAAGAAATATCTGCCCCGGTGTTACGTTCTGGGACGAGACCCCTGGCCGGCGCGCAAAGATACACCTTTCCTGTCGGATTGCAATGCTGCCGCTGTTCGTTCCTATCCCTGTCCCTGATTTCCTTTGTCCTTGCCCCGACTGCCTATGCCTCTGCCCAAAGTGGTCTTGGGCCAGATCTTCAAAGGGTATGGGTGAAAATCGAGAAAAATACCCCAACCTTCAGGGTGGATAGGGTTCGGAGGCACGTCGGGGCGAGGTGGAGTTCAAAGGTTGGGGATAAAATCACAAAAAACACCCCTACCTTTGCCGCAAGGTAGCCTTGGAGTGCCGTGCATGGAGGGTGCCGTGTAAAGGTAGTGGAAGAAAACGCCGAAAATACCCCAACCTTCGGCTGGCACCTTTGCTTCCGCCCGTTCCTTGTCCCCGTTCCTTGTCCCCGTTCCTTGCCATCGTTTCTGCCCCGTTCATGCCACCGCCCCGAGCTCAGTGCTCAGTGCCCTGCCGCCCCGTGCGCACGAGACCGATCCCGTGCGTGAAAAGCCGTCTGGTGCGCACGAGGACGTTGGAAAATCTTCGCCGTGCGCACAAGGCCCTCTGGTGCGCACAGAATCGACTTCGTGCGCACGAGACTGAAGAACATGTGGTGAGTTGCGGCTGAAAAAAAAGAGCGAATCTTCCGATCCGCTCTAAATGTTTACACAACGGAATAATCCTTATTGTGAATTGCTGCGGATTTTTGGATAATTGTCAAAAGTTGACAAAATTCCATTATATCTTTGTTTCGTCAGTCGAGACAAATTAAATAATTTTCAATATTAAAATTTGAGATATGACTTAAATGGGAATGTGATTTTACTCTATATCGACCGTGGTTAAGTAAAAATAATCATGTATAAGCATTTTATGAAATATTAATTTCTTATATTTGTTGGATTAAAATAATTAACCTTAGATAATGCCAAAAGTAG
>DJQV01000007.1 GCA_002438805.1 Bacteroidales bacterium UBA6377 | reverse complement strand
CTACTTTTGGCATTATCTAAGGATAATTGTACCTAAGCGGTATTTCTCCTCTTTGTTAAGATTCTTGATATCTTCCCAAAGTACTCGAATCGTCTTTTCGTCCCAACAATAAATACGTTGATAATCAGGAATCTTCAAATTAAGATTCAGCAGTTGCAAAAGCGTCAATGTATAGAGTTCCACTTCTTGATCAGTGTCATGGAATGGAACTTCCACCTTTTCCAGTTCACTTCTTTCTTGCTCATTTTTGAAATACTTTTGAATTTCCGGATTAAAGCGTTCTTGCATTTGAGAAAACAATCTCTTGACATCTGTCCATCCGCAGATTTGAGACCTGTTACGACATGCCACATATAACGGCTGCTCTGTTATCCAAAGATACTCTGCGTCATCTGGGAACTGTTCCATAAGAAACGCAGCCAAATCGCTAAAATCATCCTCAGCGACAGATGAAGGTCTCAATATTCGCAGTTCGATATAAGCAGGCCAAGTATCATTTTCCGGATGGTCATATTGCAAGACATAACGTACCTGTACTGATTGATCTTGCTTGTATGTAAGCGAACTCTTTAAGACCAAGCAGCGAGACCACCAATTACTTCCACGGCCCCACCAATTAGAATACTTCTCCTCAAAGGACTTCGGAAATTCTCTTTGAATCCACTCTTTGAGTCGATTGTTGATATAAACAGGTTCCATATGCACTAGAATGATTTTTGCGAATATATTAACTCCCCCCTCCGAATCAAGTTCACATCGGGTCATTTGACGGTTTTGTAACTTTTCAATAGAACGACTATAAACCATGGGGGCGGCTAACAGACAGACTGTCAGAACCCGACCCTGCCCCTGCCCGAGCGGCCAATCCTTTCTTCGGAGCAGAGACGTTCCAATGAGACGAAATCAGGAGCAGTGCCGTCAAGCACTTCCTGCAAAGTGGCCTTGCGGACGATATTGTCGATTTCGCCACCGCTGAAGTCGTATGCCGAAGCGAGGCAGCCGGCCTGCTCGGCTGACAGGGACGGCATCTTGTCCCGCCAGATGTTCCTCTTGGCCTCAAGTCCCGGTTTGCCCAGTTTTATCTTGAAAAGGAAACGGCGCTCGAATGCGGCATCAAGGTTACTCTCAAGATTTGTCGTGGCCACGAGGATGCCGTCCAGCTTCTCCATCTCTTCGAGGAGGATGTTCTGGATCGTGTTCTCCGTCTGGTCAACAGCCGCCCCGGCACTGATGTCCTTGCGTCTGGAGAAGAGGCCGTCGGCCTCGTTGAATAGAAGTATCGGCTTGAGGGTGCTGCGCTTGCAGAGATTGCGGTAGCGGGTGAATATGCCCTTGACGATCTTCTCGCTCTCCCCGTACCACATGCTCTTGGACGCGCTCAGATCCACATGCACGATGTCCCTGCCCGTCTCCCGCGCCCACTGCATCACGGACTCAGTCTTTCCGGTGCCAGGAGCTCCGTAAAGCAGGACGGCCAAACCTTTGGAGAGACCCTTGGCTTCAAGACGCGCCGTCAGCGACTTGTAATTCTCCTCCTTGAGAGACTCTGCGACCATCGAGAGCTGGCGCTGCTCGCCGTCTGCAAAGAACAGGTGTTTGGCAACGATGCCGGACGGACGGATCATGTCCTTGGACGACACCTGCTCGATGAACAGTTCGGCATCCTCCTCGAAAAAGAGTTCCTTGCCCTTGTCCGTCAGGCACAGCATCGTCTGCTCTCCGAAAAAACTGCTCTCGCTGCGCACTTCCACAAGACCGAGTTTCTGGAGGACACTTTTCTCATCCCGGTATTTTTTCGCCTCCGCAAGCCGGTCTCTTTCAGGGAAAAGCGTCCTGAGCTCTCTTGAAAGTTCAATACCTTCCGAAGGCTCCTTGCAGGCGAAGTAGAAAACGGCTCTGTCCGTTTCCTCTTTGATGACGTCTCTCAGTTTTGCCACACATGAAAGATGCATGTTACCGCCTTCCATCATAAAGACCTGAATGGACAGCCTGCGTGTGGACGCCATTTCGGCGGAATCATATACGCTCTCATCATGCAGCCTCCTCCAGACCATATTGATGAATGCGTACCGGTCCGCGCTCTCAAGCTTCTCCCCGAAAGAGCCGAAATCATCTTCCAGCAACAGCTTGCGCCCCTCATCGGAGAGGGTGGCCTCGGTATTTTCAAGATTCATCTCCACAAGACCGCGGGTGATCAACGGGCTGGTTCCATCGACAAGTTTCTTCCTCTCGGAGATGCGTTCCCCGAACGAGGCATACATATCCTCGAGAGTAGAATCCACATCTGTCTTCTGGTTGCGGCGCGCCCCGTTATAGAAGTCATAGCAGACTTCATAGAAAAAAGCCCTGTCCCGTATGTCCGGAATCACAGCCTGCGAATTGCGGACAAATTCCATCCCGGCATTCGTGTTCTCCATGTCTGCGACCAGCTGCATCAGGGCAAGCGCGGAGACGTTTTTATTCTGGATTGCATTGTCCACAAGCTTGCAGAAATCGTAACGGTCGAACCCCTTGACATCTTCACTCTTTTCATAAGAAGGCATTCGGTTGTCAAGAATGCTGTTCATCACGGGTGACGGGACTGTGAAGTTCTGGCTGACGATATTGCACTCGCCCGTGTCCCACAGCGCGATGAGGCCCCTCTGCATAAGGGAACGCAGAGCCGGGGTATACTCCATCATGTCAAGGACGGTGCAGTCGAAATACCTTGCCATGTCGTCAAGATCGGCCGACCTGCCCATGCAGCTGTTCTCAAACACGGCGATGAAAACAACCGCCTCATCCCTTCCCTTGAGAGCGAGCCGGGACACAAGCTTGTCGAGATCCTCAGAGATTTCCTTTCCGCCCAGACGGGAGAGTTTACTGCCGCGAAGACGCTGCGCGCAGGCTTTGATAAGCTGAATGATAGTACGTGCCATAATCTATAAAACTTTGTCAACTATTCCATATTCCACTGATTCGCGGGACGACATCCAGAAATCCCTGTCCATGTCAGACATGACCTTCTCCGACGGCTGCCCGCTGTGCTTTGAGATGATCGAGCATAGTTCCGATCTGAACATCTCTATCTCCCTGGCAGCTATGAGGATGTCGCTCGCCTGCCCCTGAATGCCGCCGTGAGGCTGGTGGATGAGCACCCGGGAGTGGGGCAGTATCGCCCTTTTGCCTTTTGCGCCCCCGCACAGAAGCACGGCTCCCATGGAAGCGGCGGTGCCGGTGCAGACAGTGGCGATGTCCGGAGACACCATCTGCATCGTGTCATATATCCCCAGACCGGAACTGACCTGCCCTCCAGGGGTGTTGATATAGATGAAGATGTCCGATTTGCTGTCCACAGAAGAGAGATAGAGAAGTTGGGCCTGGATGATATTGGCCACAGTATCGTCGATCGGGCATCCCAGGAATATGATCCTGTCCATCATCAGACGGGAAAACACATCCATCTGTGCCACATTCAACTGCTTCTCCTCGATAATGCAGGGATTGATCATAGAGTCGGTCACTCTACGATAGGTGTCCAGACCTGCCGGGCTGAGACCTCTGCCGCGAACCGCGAATTTCTCAAAATCATTCATAAACGCAATGCTTCTTATTTTCACGATGCAAAAATAGTGTGGCCCATTGCCAAAAAGTGGCAGTAACATCAAAGATGCAAAATTTTCTTCGCGTTGGCACGTTTGACTCCACACACAGTGACCAGTTCTTCCAATTGAATTCTTCTTTCATCTTCCGTCATGGCAAGGATGCCGGAAGACAGCTTATCGCCGGCAATGTACCGGATCATTTTCTTGAATTCCGCACCAGGCCTGCCATCAAGTTTTTCAGCAATATCATACTCGCTCCCTGTATTTGAAGCGAATGCAGTCAGCATGTTTTGCACGTTTCCATAATACGCTGCGGCACCCTTGAACTCTATTATGGAATAAGAGCTGATGATATGATCCACAAGCTGCATTTTTTCTTGGAAATCAAGCTTCATGAAAAGCCTGTCCAATACCTGATAGCCCACAGGAGTTCCAGACCTTCTGAGGGCGTTCACCTGTTCTGCCGCAGAGCGGAGTCTTTTCGGACAATTCCTCAAAGCGAACGGCTTCGAAAAAGGAAAGCGCGTACTCGAATAGGAAAGGAAATTCCAACGCCATTGCTCAGCACGCTCGCAGAGGCGATCTTCAACGGGATTGTTGTACAGGTACGCAAGAGCCGTCCTTATTCTCTTGGATCCTGATTTCACGGCACAACCATGTTTGTCAAAAAGTATCCCGGACAGGCCATATCTCTTATTATAAGTGTTTACGAACGATGTCATCAGATCATGCATGAATGAAGAAACCGCAACTCTCCCGTCAAACTCGGCCAGTATATGTATATGATTATACATCAAGCATAAGCCAAGCACTTTTATTTTGTGCCTCTCCGCGATGACTGAGAAAATGCTGAAAAAAACCAGGCAGTCCCGCATGGTGTAGAAAACGACAAAACCTTTGTGCGCTCTCTGATAGACGTGCCAGACGGTCTTGACGCCCGCCGCCCCGCTGATATTGAAGCCCATAGTCTATGAATTAAGTTCCAGAAAGGTAAACATTTGTCCCGAGAACTCCAAATAAGCTCATAGTAAGCGGCAAAAAAAGTTGCCGCAGATTTGGCAAAGATTTTTGAGGATAGATTACTTTTTGAAGAAGGAGTGTGCCGGTGGCACATGACTGTTTTTTACGATTACTTAGTATCTATCACAGGACTATCAGAAGTTGTTTTGATTTATGTTTCTTTTACTTGCCTTTTCGCCATAGTTTTCCTTGGCTCTTTTCGGTCAGATAGTTCTACTGTCTTTCTCAAAATCCAGAAAAAACTCTGGTGGGGAAATGGGGTGGGGGTTGTGGTGGTGGTGTGGGAGGTAGCCGTGACGAGCAAATACCTACAAATTAGCATGTTACTATTCAGTGTGGTCTAAAACCTGAGACCACACATACATCCATATAGCACATAATCAAGCAATTACGCGTCACGCCCCCCCCACAACACAACACAACCCACAGCACAACACACCACACACCACACCCCCGCCCCCCAATAACCCTCCAGCACCCACCCAAACCACAGTCACAAGGCCGGCCAAAATGCCCGACGTTCATAATACATAAAATCATTATCTTTGCGTCCGGATTGCGGTAAACCGGGATCGTGAAAGCGGCCTGGTTTCAGGAGTTGCCACGGGCCCGGAGAGCTGAACTCATGGGACTGTGCAGTTTCTCCAAGAGGGAAGCCGGTCAAAGGCCGGCGCTGTGCCCGCAGCTGTAGATCCCATAACGGCCACGGAACATGCCATTGCCGTCAAAGAGCAGACACTCAATGAGGTGAGAAGGCCCGCGGTCGGGGATAAGCCAGAAGACCTGCCGCAATCAAGTCAAATCCGGGGGCTCGGGGGCAAGCCGCCATTTGAGCGAAACTATAGATGAACATCGCAGCAATACTGTCTGCGCTGTGGCTCTGTGCCATACCGTCAGACCTTACCCGGCAGCCATCCGATGCTGCACCGGGCTGCCATGCCATACCATGCGCGGAAACGGCCACGGAGAAAGCAGCAACAAACGCGGAAACGGCAGCAGCAACAATCGCAAAACTGGCCGGAACCGGGCCTGAAGCCGACACCCTTGAAGTCGCCCGCATCACCGCGGAGCGCGACAGAGCCTCCAGAAGCACAGCCCCTCTGCAGACCATCGGACAGGAAGCCATCGAGCGCAGCGCAGCCACCGACCTCGGAGGAATCCTCCGCACATTCGCCGGAGTGAGCGTGCGCGACTACGGCGGCATCGGCGGACTCAAGACCGTCTCCGTCCGCAACCTCGGTGCCCAGCACACGGCAGTCAGCTACGACGGCACCATCATCCAGGACGCCCAGACAGGTCAGGTGGACATCTCACGCATCAATCTGGACAACCTGTCCGAAGTCTCCCTGGAGACCGGAGCCTCGGACGACATCTTCCGCAGCGCAAGGCTTCTGGGCGCCGCAGGCATACTCAACCTCCGCTCCACGCAGGCAGATGATGCCTTCACTGCCAGCCTCCGCTACGCCAGCTTCAACACTTGGAATCCAAGCCTCTCATTCAACAAAGACCTCGGCCGGGGCTGGTCCGCCGGCGCATCCGCAGCATGGCTCAGTTCCGACGGAGACTACCCCTTCACCCTTGTCAACGGCAACCAGACGACAAGAGAGAAGCGGCTCGGCGGCGACGTGAAGACCCTCAACACAGAAGTCAACCTGCGCGGCAGAATAGGCCGGAACGGCCACCTGCACATCAAAGGCAGATACTACAACTCCGACCGCGGACTGCCCGGCTCCGTCATCTATTATATCCAGGATCCCACAGAGCGCCTCAGCAATCGGGACGCCAGCCTCTCAGCCAACTACACGGCCAGACTGTCCGGGAAATGGAGGATTCAAGAAAACCTCAACTGGAACGGAAGCTGCACCCGATACACCAACGCCACCTCCTATCTCCCGGAGCCTGAAGACGACCGCTACCGCCAGCACGGGCTCAGTTCGTCAACCATCATCGAATACAGGATCTCCGAAAAACTCCGCTTCACCCTGGCAGAAGACCTGTTCACCAACACCCTGCATGCCACCATCCCCGAATGCCCGCAACCCTCAAGGCTCTCTTCCGTCAGCGCCCTTTCGGGACAATGGAAAGACGGCCGTACCACCATCACGGCATCCATCGGGGCCACGGCAGTCCGGGAAAAGACCGAATCAGGACAGGCCGCAGCACCCCTTTTCCGCCTCACCCCGACCATCAGTTTTTCCACAGCCCTCACCGGGACTCTGCGCCTCCGAGCCAGCTACAAAGACGGATTTCGAGCCCCGACCCTCAACGACCTCTACTACTCCCGTGTCGGGAACACTTCGCTGAAACCGGAGAAAGCAAGACAGATCAACCTCGGCCTCACCAAGGTCTGGCACGGACGTCGAACAAACGCCGAACTCACCGCCGACATCTACTATAACTCCATAGAAGACAAGATCATAGCCGTCCCGACCATGTTCATCTGGAAGATGCGCAACCTCGGCAGGGTACAGATGGCGGGCGCAGACATCGCAGTCAGCCTGAGTGCAGCAATCACCAGACGTACCAGCCTCAACCTCCGGGCAAACTGGTCATACAGATATGCCGTGGACATCACGGACAGGGAATCAAAAATCTACCGCCATCAGATACAATACACCCCTCGCAACGCCGGGAACATGACGCTCAGCCTCCTCACCCCGTGGCTGGACTGTACCTGGGCCATGAGCGCCGTAGGGAAACGATACTGCCTCCCTCAGAACATCCCCGCCAACGAGATGCCGGCCTACTTCGACATGTCCATCTCTGCCGGACACAACTTCACTGTCCGCGGCGCCGCACTGCGCATCAGCGCGGACCTGATGAACCTCGCTGACGACAACTACGAGATAGTGAGGTACTACCCGATGCCGGGCAGAAATTTCAGAATCACAATGAAACTCACATACTAAAATGAAAAAAATCATTTACGCGGCACTTGCAGCCGCACTCACCCTCGCCGCAGCATCCTGCGACAAACAGCCTCTCAACCCTGGACAGACGGAAGAAGAAGCCACCGGCTGCTATGTCCTCAACAACGGCTCCATGGGCATGAACAACTCAGAGATCACCCTCTACGACACGGAAACGAAGACGGCAGTGGGCCAGATGTTCTCCACAGTCAACGGCAAAGCCCTCGGCGACACGGCTCAGGACATCCTCGTGGACGGGGACGATGTCTACATCACAGTCAATCTCTCCAGGCTCATCTTCGTCACAGACAAGGACCTCAAGATCAAGAAAGAGATCCGGGCCACCCTCCCTGACGGCACCGTCCTCTCCCCACGCTACCTTGCCAAGGGCGGCAACGGGCGCATCTACGTCACCTATTATGAAGGCTACCTCGGGGAGATCAACCCCGACGGCTACAACGTCAGCACCACAGCGGTGGGAGCAAGCCCGGAAGGCTGTGCCTGGGCGGACGGCAAGGTATTCGTATCCAATTCTGGCGGAGCCAATTACCCAAACTACGAAAAGACTGTCTCCGTGGTGGACCCTGTCTCGTTCAAGGAAACATCCAAAGTTGAGGTGAACATCAACCCGGCCACCATGGAAGCCTGCGGGGACAACGTGTATGTCTTCAGCCTCGGGGACTACGGAGCCAACCCGGCCAAAGTCCAGCTTCTCGATGCCAAGACCCTCAAGGTCACAGACCTCGAATACAGCAGCCCGACCGCCATCGCCCTCGAAGACGAAATGCTTTATGTGATGTGCGGAGGCTATGACAGCAACTGGAATCCTCTCCCCGGCACTGTCTATAAGCACAATGCCAAGACCAACTCCGCACTCGGAAAGTTCGTCACCGACGGCACTACCCTGCCGCAAGCCTATTCTCTCGCCGCTGCGGGCGGATATGTATGGGTCGGTTGCTCTGACTACAAGACCAACGGAGATGTCTACCTGTTCTCTCCGGACGGCAAGCTCTACGACAAGTTCGACTCACAGGGGATCAACCCGATAACTGTGGCTGCACGATGATTCTCAGCCTCTTGTATGTGCTGCTCTCGGGGATTGCCCTCCCCGTGGGCGGCATCCAGATGCAGTATCTGTGGCGCAACCAGCTCGGGGACGTGTACTCCCTCGGGCTGGGCTCCGCCGCCTGTCTTGGAGCCGCTGCGGCCACGATGTCCGGCTGGTGCTCGCTCACGGTGGGCTCATTCATCTGCACCCTGATATGCACACTAGTGTGCTTTCTTGTCACACTGCGCATCTCCACACAAAACCTCATAACCTTCGGCATCATTTTCGGCACTTTCATCGGCTCTCTCGGCACAATCGTGGTGACCAACGCCCCCAACGGAGACCTGCTCAAGCAATACTACCTCTGGGGTGCGGCCAATTTCAGACTGGAGGGAGTGACTGGAGGCGACATAGTGTTCTCGCTCGTGCTCTTCGCCGTGGGACTGGGAGCCGCGCTGTGGACACACCGGGATCTAACCCGGCATTTTCTTGGAGAGATCGAGCTGTCCAACACCCGCAAGGCGGTGAGCCTGCTGATGATAATGTTTCTCGTGACTTCGGCCGTGAGCATCTGCGGGCCGATAGGGTTCATATCGCTCGGGGTGCCGAATCTGAGCCGTGTGATATGCAAGAGCACTGACATCCGCAGGCACTACCTCCTCTCTTCAGCGATGGGGATCGGACTGCTGCTCATCACATATCTGGTGGTGGAATATGTCAGTTTCGGCATCTACCTGCCGATCAGCGCCACCATGGCCATCATCGCCCTGCCGCTGACGGCGTTCCTGTTTGTCCGTCAGAGACAATAGCGGTCAGGCCTGCGTCAGGAGAAGCGAGCGGAGCTGCTCCACGGTGTCCGCCACGTAATCCGCAGTGCGGGCGGCATCCTCGGGACGGAAGCCCCAGGTGACACCGATGCTGCGGATGCCGCCGTTGGAGGCTGTGGAGGTGTCGGTCGCGGAATCCCCCACCATCACGGTTTCTTCCACTCTGGCTCCGGCGGCCTTGACAATTTCCGCAACCACCTGAGGGTCGGGTTTAAGAGGCACCCCTTCCCTGCCTCCGAGCACTGACACGAATCGGATATCGGGAAAGAAGCGGTCTATCAGAGCCCGCGTGCCGGCTATGAACTTGTTGGAGGCTACCGCCATCTTGATGCCTTCGCGCTGAAGGTCGGACAGCAGTTGCGGCATACCGCCATAAGGTCTGGAATGATCAGTGATGTGGGCCTGATAATATTTCAGAAAATCCGCGAGAAGAGCATCAAGGAGCTGTGTGTCACCCTTAAGGGACTCTGGCATGGCGCGCCACACCAGATTGCGGACACCGTTGCCGACCATGTATTTGTATTCCTCTATCGTATGCTGCGGAAGCCCGTGCAGGGTGAGGGCGTGGTTGACGGCTGTGCCGAGATCGGCTATGGTGTCGATCAGCGTCCCGTCAAGATCAAAAATGACAAGTTTCCATTTCATGCCGCGAAGATAGCGCGATTTCACTTGCGGAGAAAGATATTTTCACTATATTTGCACCCGAATTCGGGGTATTAGCTCAGTTGGTAGAGCGTTTGAATGGCATTCAAAAGGTCAGGAGTTCGATTCTCCTATGCTCCACAAGACATCGTAAGAGCCTCAAGCACAGCACTGCTTGAGGCTTTTTTCTTTATTCATAGCATTTTCCCCTACCTTGGGAATGTTGACAGGGGTTTACAACGGAATACTGAAGACGGAATGGCTGTACAAGATTACAATCAGGACCCGAGAAGAATGCGAGTTGCCGTTTTCCAGTCTGGAATAAATATTGAAGAATCAATGAATGCTAACAACCGACAAAAAAACATAGAAGGATGTCAGTTGTTAGAAAAAATATGTAAATTTGCAGAAATGAGTTTGTTATGGCTGTATATGTAAAAGCAATCCCGACGTTAAGAGGTTCAGCAGCTGAACGCTTCGTCAAGATGTCCGAAGAAAACCTTCGCAGACGCGCCTCTGTAGATTTTTCTAAGGAGGCAGCCAATTCTTACGCAATATTGAAAAAGAAAGAGGGGAATAAGTAAATCGTGGGGTATCTATTGGATAACTGCCGGTTCGGCAGATTAACATCAGAAATCATTAATCAATGTCAGACGTATACTTGCAGTAAAAACGCTGACATTGATTCGTTTTTTCATGACAATACGCCAGGCAATTATCGTGATTATAGGTTGGAGATGATGGGAACAACCCATTGTTTCTTTACAGACGAAAAAGACAATACGACACGACCGAAAATGGTCTGCGCTTTTTCTTTGTCCAATTCGTCTTTACGCACAGACATTCTTCCAAATAATAGGCGAAATCGTCTTAACCGTTCAATTCCGAATGCCAAACGTCGCTTCCAGTATCCGGCGATACTGATTGGCGAGTTATGTGTGTTCGACGGCTTTGGACATAAGACTTTCGGCTACAACATCGCTGATGAAATGATGAACCTCATCAAGACGATAGCAATTGATCCAGACAATAATTCCTCAAGCAGGTATTTGATAGTCGATGCGTTGAATAGTCCGGATGTGATTGAGTATTACAAGAGGAATGGCTTTGAGTTCTTGTTCGCTTCTGACGAAGAGGAACTTGAACATTTGATAAGTGGCCATAGCAGTGATGTGCAGGACTGCAGGACAAGACTGATGTTTTTCGATTTGGTTGTTCTCAATCAACAGATGCGCTAATACCGTTGATAGCAGGTGAATTTAACACAATTTTGTACAATTAACCCTCAAGTTTGACTGTCTTCGCCTTTGCTGGGCGTCCACGGTGCTTCGGAGAGACCTTTCTTCTGGATTTGTATCCGGTTCCGCAACCTTCAGGGACGGCAAAGCCGAAGGCCTCGCGGTAGAGGGATGCGCTCCTTGTTCTTGCCACATTTTATATCTGCGAGCGAGCTGCCGTATGCGGATCTGGTCGAGGAATCAACGGCCGGACAAAACTTACTCTTGCAAAATCCAAATGGGGGGGGGTATATTTGTAAAATTTTTAAAGCATTAATTTACAAATGAAAAACAATTCCATTAAACCTTACCTGCCTCCCGTCGTGGAAGTCCAGAACATTGAACTGGAGCAAAGCGTGCTCCTCAACTGCAGTATGAACACTGAAAATCTGAATGAAGAAACATTCAATTGGTAATCAGCAGGAAATCATGAAGGCAATCACAAAAGCGACAATGGCACTCGCGGCCCTGCTCGGGCTTGCAGGCTGTGCCAAAGAAAACCTATGCTCTCCAGAAAAGACCCTGTCCGGCAACACCACTGTGACATTGACAGCCTACCAGGAGAACACCGGTACCAAGGCCGAAATCAGTTCGGAAAACAGCAAACTCATCAACTGGATCAAGGATGACGCAATCACGGTGATAGACGGTGAAGGAAAGAATGTCAAGTTTACTCTGACAGAAGGTGCCAGCACCACAACGGGAAAGTTCGAGAGCGAAGAAGCCAGCCTGGCGACGAGCTACACGGCACTCTACCCTTATCAGAAGGACGTGACCTTACACACGGCCTTTAATATTACAACCCTGAAAGGAGTGGTTCTGAAAAGCGAACAGACGGCAGTGCCCGGCTCATTCGACCCGGAGGCGGCCTTGATGACGGGTACCACCGGAGACGGAAGCACAAATCTGAGTTTCAAGAACATAGTGGGCTTTGTGAAGTTGACCCCTGCAGTCTCATGTAAGAAGATTACCCTCACCGGCACGAGTTCAGCCGCGCTTGCAGGAACAGCAGACATCACCATGAACAACGAAGGTTTGCCAGTGGCCTCGGTCAAAGATAAGGCTTCAAGCAGCGTCTCCATATCTGGAGACATCGAGGCCGGCAAGACCTACTACATCGCCATTTTCCCGGCAGAAATGGAAAGTTTCAGCCTGACCTTTACTGCCTCTGACAGACAGAACACCTGCAAAACTTCGGATAAGCCTCTGACAATCAAGCGCAATTATGTAACCAACCTCGGCGAGGTGGAGGGAGGAGAATATCCTTACATCACATTCATGGCGGATGCCACGCAGAAGTTCAAAATCTCGCAAGACTTCTTTTACCTCTACTATTCTGTCGGAGATTCCGATTGGCAAAGTGTCAAGGCTAACACTGAAGTTGAATTCGGCGGCTCAAAAGGAAGTTTGAGGCTTCGTGGGGGAAATGATAAGAATAAGAATACGAGTGGAACTTGTTACAACGGCATAAGCGCTACAATCAGTTTTACTGAAAACAATGTGCCGGTAAGTTGCAAAGGTGACATCCGCACTCTCATTGACTGGGAAAACTACGCCACTGCAGACACCGAAAACGCCAAATTTTCAAATTTGTTCGAGGGATGTTCAGCCTTGACTTCAGCTCCGGACCTCCCGTCGAAAAACTTGTCAAAGGGCTGCTATTTTAAGATGTTCAAGGGCTGTACCAGTCTGGAAATTGCTCCTGCACTTCCTGCTACTGTACTTGCAAATACCTGCTATGAAAGTATGTTCTACGGCTGTACCGGCCTGACAACTGCTCCTGCACTTCCCGCTACAGCACTTGCAGAGAGTTGCTATAGTTCTATGTTCTACGGCTGTACTTTATTGGGAAATGCCCCTGATTTGCCTGCTGAAAAGGTTCCATACAATGCATATAATAATATGTTCAACGGCTGTACTTTACTTGAAGTAATGCCGCGGATTTCAGCCAAAACTGTCGGTGCATACGGAATGCAAAAAATGTTTTATGGGTGCCACAATCTGTCAAAGGTGACAGACCTGTGTATCGAAACTTTTGAAACTAATAATAATGGCGTTGGTTATAACTGCGATGGAATGTTCTCTTACTGCAAAAAACTTACTGCCGCACCAAAACTTCCGGCAACAACGCTCGCTGATTATTGTTATCAGGATATGTTTAACGGATGCGAGAATTTATCTTCTGCTCCGGAACTCAAAGCTGTTGTGGTTCATGAGGGCAGTTATCAGCGGATGTTTGCTAACTGTACCGCTCTGAAAAAAGCGCCGGCGCTGCCGGCAACAGAAGTGAAGAAATACGGCTACCAGCAGATGTTTTCAGGTTGTAAAAATATGGAAACTGGCCCGGAATCCCTTCCTGCGACAGAACTTAAAGAGAATTGCTATTATAGAATGTTCAATGGATGCAGCTCTCTAACTAAAGCTCCAAAGTTGATGGCCCAAAAAATGGCCGAGGGGTGTTGCGCCGGGATGTTCATGAGTTGCAAAACAATAGATGAAGTTACTCTATATGTCCAAGACTTTGACACAAAGTTTAACTCCTTCAGCGATTGGCTGACTGGAACAGCGAAAAACGGCACACTGCATATAAGAAGCGGATTACTTGACGCTACTAAAACGGCGCTCTGCCTTCCAGAAACTTGGACTTTCGCGGAAGACGTTACAGACTGATGCTGAATATACCCTAAAAAGTAATGCGAGGATGGCCGACTGTCATCCTCGCATTACTTTTTGTTGCCGGCATAGAACCTATGAAACTTATCTGGCGGATTGTGTCATACTCCGTCCAATCCGTGTTACCGCTTTTCCTTCCACGACCATACCTTTGTAAAGGTGAAGAAAGCCGCTCATCCGCATCCCGATGACACTTTCCTGATAATCATTTCATAATTTTTATCATAATGAAAACACAAACCATCATGAATCTGGCCTTTCTGCTTCTGCTTCTTGCAGGATGCAAAGGCAGAAAGGAAGCCGAAGCATCCGAGCCCTACTGGCTCGGTGCTGACATCAGTTTCGCCAGATCGCAGGAGGCAAGAGGTCTCCAGTACAGAAACAAGGATGGCGAACCGCGAGAGTGTACAGCCCTGATGAGGGAACTGGGGCTTAATGCCATCAGCCTGCGCGTCTGGGTGAATCCCAAACCGTGGGTCCAGCCAGGTCAACCTGTGCCCGATCCGTCAGACCCGGCTTACCACATCGGCCTCTGCGACAAGGAAGATGTGCTCGCAAAGGCGCTGGTTGCCAAAGAGCAAGGAATGGAAATCCTTCTGAGTTTTCACTTCAGCGACACCTGGTCCGACCCGAAAGGACAGCCGATCCCGGCAGCATGGATGGGACACAGCTACGAGCAGATGCTTCAGGATGTCCGCAACCACACCATCGATGTCCTCCAATGCCTTAAAGATCATGGAGTCAAGCCCAAATGGGCCAAGATCGGCAACGAGACCACAAACGGGATGCTGTGGAACAGTAAAGACCGCCTTCCAATCCCTGAAGAGAGCATGGGACATCTGGAATTGAACCCGGAGCAGTATGCCGGCTTCATCAACGCCGGCGCGGAAGCGGCAAAAAGTGTTTTCCCGGACATCATCACCCTTGTTCATCTTGACAGCGGCTTCGACCAGGACCTGTATGACCGCAACTTAGGGACGCTCGTCAAGTTCGGCGCACAGTTCGATCAGGTCGCAATGTCACTCTATCCATATTGGGCGGCAAAGGAACACGGCATGGACGATGCCGACCAGGTCATCTCCGACTGCATCGAAAACATCAAGCATGTGTGGGATAAATTCGGAAAGGACTGTCTGATTGTCGAAACCGGCTTTCTGGACGACCCGGAACATCCGGAAGTACTGGAAGAAGGGCGGAGACAGCTTGCCCGCCTGCTCAGGGAAGGCCGGGACAATACGGACGGACACTGCAAGGGTGTCTTCTATTGGGAGCCGGAAAGCATGCCCGGAGGCTACCAGTTGGGGGCTTTCGACAAAGATGCTAAACCGACCATCATAATGGATGCCTTCATGAACTACTGATTCCTCGCTGAATCCGGACTTATCACTACAAATTAATATCACTCTTTTATGAACCAATGGTTAAAACGAATTTCTGTCCTCGCGATCTCGCTGGCATTGCTCCCGCTGTCGCTGTCAGGACAGACTGTCACTGTCCACGGCACGGTCGTAGACAGCAACAACGGAGCACTTCCAGGTGTCAACGTCTACGAAGAGGGCACGCTGAACGGTGTATCCACCGACCTTGACGGGCACTATTCCCTCACGGTCAGCAGCGCCCAGTCCAAAGTCAATTTCAATTGTCTGGGCTTTCAGACTAAAGTCTTCAAGGCTTCCGAACTCAGCGCCATCAAACAAGTTGTCCTGGAGGAGGATGCGCTCATGTTGGAAGACGCCGTAGCCATCGGCTACGGTTCCGTCAAAAAGGAAGACCTCACCGGTTCGGTCTCTGCCATCAAAGCGGAGGGAATCAACCGTGGAGTGGTCACCTCAGCCGATGACCTGCTCAAAGGCAAGATGACCGGCGTCCAGATTATCCCGGGCGGAGGCGGCCCCGGCTCAAGCGGAACGATCCGCATCCGAGGCGCGGCATCCCTCAACGCTTCCAATGATCCGCTCATCGTCATCGACGGCGTCCCGATGGAGCATTCCTCCCTTTCGATATTGAACCCCAACGATATCGAAAGCTTCTCAGTCCTGAAAGACGCTTCAGCTGCGGCCATCTACGGTTCGAGGGCATCCAACGGCGTCATCATTGTCACCACCAAAAAAGGACAGGCTGGACAGCCGCTGCGCATCAGTTACAACGGCTCCATCTCCGTGAACACCAATCCCTCCCGCATCGATGTGATGGATGCTGACGAGTTTGCAGCCACCATACGGGAGTACTATCCGGACGCGGCAGCCAAGTTTATCGGCAACTATAAGACCGACTGGCAGGATCTCGTCCTGCAGACCGCTTACACATCGGACCACAACCTCAGCATCTCCGGCAGCATGAAAAAGATGCCTTACCGGGCATCGCTCGGTTTCCTCAAAGAAGAGGGGACCATTATCGGCTCATGGCGCAACCGCGGTTCAGGATCCATCTCATTGACCCCGTCATTCTTGGATGACCACCTCAAAATCAGCCTCAACGGCCGGGTAAACCTCTCCGACGGCTATTCAGCCAACGTGCTTTACTCTGCAGCATTCTTCAATCCGACAATGCCGCCATACTTCTATAATGCCGACGGATCCATAGATTATTCGACCACCGGCGGTTATTTCAATTATGGCATGGGACGTGGCGCAGATTTCGTTCCCGACTCTCAGGCCGGCATCAACGGAGCAGCAAATCCGCTTGAAAGCATCTATTCCACAGACCGCAAAGGCTTGACCACACGTATGGTCGGGAATGCCACTTTCGACTATAAGGTACACGGTTTCGAGGATCTCCGCTTCAACCTCAATCTGGCATACGAAGGGCGCGACAGCTGGAGCATCTCCGGCCCAAAGCGCGGCTCCCTGTCCGCTCTGGCTGACTCCCAGGCCCCGGGAATCGGCAAATATTCCGACACCAAGCAGTCTAATTACAACAAGCTTATTGAATTCTATGCCGACTACAACCACGACTTCAACGGACACCGCGTGGATCTGATGGCCGGATACTCCTATTCGCATGTTTTCTCCCACTATTACAGTGAGAGCAAATTCCAGGACGATTACGGGGATTACAAGAAAGATGAAATTTACGGAAATCCCAGCCTCAACGACCAGGAGCACTTCCTCATCTCTTTCTATGGCCGTCTGAATTACTCCTACAAGGGCCGTTATCTTGTGACCGCCACACTGCGCAACGATGCTTCCTCCCGTTTCTCCCCGGAAACGCGCTGGGGTCTGTTCCCTTCTCTGGCTCTTGCCTGGAATGCCAAGGAAGAGAACTTCCTGAAACATTCATCAGTCGTTTCCACCCTGAAGGCACGCCTCGGCTGGGGCGTGACAGGCCAGCAGGACATCGGTTCCAATTACCCTTATCTGGCCCGTTACTCCATGTCCACAAGCGAATCCTCCATGTATGACATGGGTGATAAAGGTCTGATTTATTTCCTCAGCCCGTCCGCCTACGACTCCCTGATCAAATGGGAAGAGACCGTGACGACGAATGCAGGCATCGATTTCGGTTTCTTTGGCGACCGTATCTCCGGCAACATCGACATCTACAAGAGGGAGACACGCGACCTGCTCAACACAGTCACCATCCCGATGGGTGCGAACTTCTCCAACACCCTGCTGACAAATGTCGGCTCAATTGAGAACAAGGGTGCCGAATTCGCCCTCAACCTCATTCCCGTCAGCACACGTGACTGGAATGTACAGATGGGGCTGACAGGCACTTTCCAGAGCACCAAGTTCACAAAACTTACCAGCGTGGACGACCCCACATACTACATTCCGACTGGACAGGTGGGCGGTGTCCGCTTCGACTTCCTCCAGCGCCATTCGGTGGGCAATGCCCCATACACCTACTATGTGTACCAGCAGCTTTACGACAATGACGGAAAACCCATCCAGAATGCTTTCGTAGACCGTGACGGAAACGGGGTAATCAATGACAAAGACCGCTATATGGCAGTGACCGCCGATGGAAAGGCCATCAAGCCGGCCCCGGATTTCTACTACGGCATCACTTTCAAGACTACATGGAAGAACTGGGACTTCGGTTTCAACGGTCACGGTTCCGTGGGCAACTGGCTGTTCAACGATGCGTACGCCTCCCACTCCACGACCAACGCGAACATAAACTACAATTACATTGCGAACTATTCACGCAGTGTGCTCCGCAGCGGCTTCCATTCCACGAACATCACAGCCCAGAGCTTTTCCGACATGTTTCTGGAAAACGCCTCTTTCTTCCGCATGGACGACATAAACCTCGGATACACTTTCAACTGGCGCAGGCAGAAATCCACGATAAGAATCGCACTCAGTGCCCAGAACGTTTTCGTGCTGACAAAGTATTCGGGCATCGATCCGGAAGCCTCGGGCGAGAACGGTATCGACAGCAGCATGTGGCCGCGCCCTCGGATCTATTCCCTCAGAGCCGCAATCAATTTCTAAACTGAATCATATATATGAGAAAGAATATCATCATGGCCTGCATGGCCGCTGCGGCGATGCTTTCAGCCGTTTCCTGCATCAAGGACCTGGACGCACTGCCTCTGAACCCGACCGACTATACAGCCGAGGCCGTATACGGCACAGAAGAAGGCAACTACCTGTCCGGCCTGGCCAAAATCTACCACACCCTCTATATGACAGACGGCGTGTCCAACGTCGGCAATACCTCACACGCGCAGTTCATCATGGCATATTGGGCACTCGGCGAGATCACCACGGACGCAGCCAAATGCGCGTGGAAATCCGACACCTGGACCCACTACATGAACAACAACACCTGGACCACCGTATCCCTTGACCCGACTCTCGGCATCTACTGCCACTCACTATTGGGTGCCACGTATGTGAATGAATACCTCAAGCAGACAAGCGATGAGAAACTCGATGCACGGGGAGTAGATGAGTCCCTAAAAAAGAAAATCCACGGCATGCGGGCTGAAGCACGCTTCATACGTGCTTTTGAGTATTGGGCCATGGTCGATGTATTCGGAAAGACACCGTTCGTGGATGAAAACTTCCCGATCGGGAAAGAAGCCCCTCCGGTCAAAACCCGCAAAGAGGCTTTCGACTGGCTCGTGGGTGAGCTCAAAGATCTGGAATCCTCTCCAGACATGCCCGAAGCCGGATCCAACTACCCGCGCGTTGACAAGGGCTGCGCCACTGCACTGCTCATCCGGCTGTATCTCAACGCCGAAGTGTATACCGGCACAGCCATGTGGCAGGAAACCAAGGACGCGTGCGAACGTCTGTTCAAATACGGCTACGACCTCTGTCCAGAATACGCCTGGCTTTTCCGTGGCGACAACGGCGAGAACCCGCTGGCCCTTCAGGAAATCATCATGGGCAACTATCAGGATCTGGAACACACAGCGTGGAACTGGGGAGGGACAACCTACCTCATCGCTTCCGAGATAAACGGAAACGTCAATACTCCGGGGGTTTACCCGATCGGATGTCCGGATTCGTGGAGCGGTTTCCGCATGGACGGACAGTTCGTCGAGAAATTCTTCCATCCGACCGATGTGGATTTCGAGACCGGGACCTACAACATCGAGGACAAACGGGGCAAGGATCTCTTCTACATCAAAGGCCGCAGCAACACCATTGAAAACCTGTGGAAATTCGAACAGGGATGGGGCGTGCACAAGTGGAGCAATCTTCCGCACGACATGTCTCCGGAAGAGTACAAACCGAAAGGATGGATGTTCTTCGCAGATACGGACTATATTTTCATGCGACTGGGTGAAATGTACCTCGCTTACGCTGAAGCCTGCCTCAACCTCGGCCAAAAATCAAGCGCGATTCCTTATCTGAACAAACTGCGCATCCGCGCCGGAGTCTCAGAGATATCGGACTATGATGCAGACTTCATCTTTGAGGAATCTTCCCGTGAGCTGTACTGGGAGGGGAACCGCAGGCGCGACCTGATCCGCTGGGGAATGTACTCATCCAGCAAATACAACTGGCACTGGAAAGGAGGCAACTTTGACGGCCAGAGTTTCCCGGAATATATGGAGATCTTCCCTTTCCCTGTGACCGAGCTTCAGAACAATCCCAACCTTGCCCCTCAGAATCCGGGCTATGACGAATAAATGAGAATACACTTATGAGACTGATAAAAGAATCACTTGCCGTACTTGGCGCACTATGCCTGCTTGCAGGATGCTCAACCGACCTTGACATCAAGAAACTGGGCGACCCCTCATCTTACGAGGCTCCAGCCGCACTTTCACCATCTTCCATTCACCTTACGGCAGCAGATGTATCGGAGGACAAACTCGTTACATTCACATGGTCTGCCGCTGATTATGGTCAGCCCACGGAGATAGTATATTCCATCTTTGTGACCTACGGCGGAAAAACCACGGCCCTGTTTACAAACCTGAAGGGAACCTCCTACGATGCAAAGTCATCGGAACTATATCAGAAGCTGACCGGTTCCGGCGTCCCGCATGGAGAGGAGGTATCTGCCGATATCATGATCTCATCGACCATAGGCTCGGATTTCTCCTCACTGGAGTCTCCGGCAAAGACCATCTCCGTCTTCACGGAAGATATCCCGACGGAATAGCGTTCCATACATAAAAAGAGAGAGTGACTGAAAAACAGTCACTCTCTCTTTTTGTCTATCGGTCAGGCTATTCCTCAAAGTCCCAGATCCTCGGATTGCCGTCAGTCCTGGCTGCTGGCATCGTATAGCGTCTGAAAGCGTCCACAACAGGTTTAACCTTATGGGTCTGGTCATCAAAGAATCCCCTGCCCTGATACATCGGCTCCCACCAGAAGACGCCGAGGCCCATGTTGTCTGGGGCCGCCATTACGATTTCGTTGACCGCCTGCATCCATTCCTTCTGCCCCTCGGGAGTCTCCGGGAATGCGGCAAGGTATCCCTTCTTCTCGAAGTAATCGCTCGGGCAGGAATAAAAACCGGTCTCAATCACGATTACCGGCTTCCCGAAACGGCGGATGGCATAGGCCAGATTATCCCTCAGATCCATCAACGTCCCGTGTGACCATGGGTAAAAGGAATAGCCGATGATGTCGTATTCCACGCCATACTCCTGCATCTTCGAGAAAAAGACATCCGTAAAATTCACGTCACCACCGAAATCCACATGAAGCATGATCCGGACTTTCCCCTCCAAGTCCGCCTCCCGGACAGCACGGATTCCGGCTTTCAGATAGTCCGTGAACTGTCGCCATTGGCTCCTGTCCTTCTTTTCTTCCCCATAGAATACACGACCGGACGGCCAGAGGGTGCCGTTGCTTATCTCGTTGCCCACCTGCACGATTTCCGGCATGAGGCCTTCATCCCGAAGACGGCACATCGTATCATATACGAAGTCATGGAGCGCCTGTTCCAATTCCCGGGGTGAGAGCCCCTCCCAAGATTTCGGCACCGGCTGGCGCATCGGGTTGGACCAGTCATCGGAAATCATGTAGTCCAGAGCGAAATGATAACCGTGTCGCTTGAGTTCACGTGCGTTTTCCTCTACATTGTCAATCCCCTGTCCCAGATAGGAAGGCTCACTGCACAGCATCAGACGGCCCCAGTTGTAGCCGTGAGCCCGGAATATCTCCCAAGGCGACTTCCTTGCCCCGTCCGTATCATAGAACTTGTCGCCACGCTTCTCTGCATTGCGGACAAAAGACAAGTCCAGACCGAAACAGTAGTCATTCTCATACGGGAGCCTGTCAGACCCGGCATCCCCTTGAGCAGAAGCACACAGACAGCCCATGCAGGCAAAAATAACAGCCGAAACGGCTCTGATTCCAAATAATCGATTCATATCATTAACGGGTTTTTATATTCAGTTCTGCATCGCCAAGTTCGCTGGAGACTTTCAACGTGACCGTGCCTTTTTCTCCACGGAAAGAACGGATGACGGCGAGAGCCTTACCGTTGAAGAGCGGCTTGAACGCACCTTTCATGCACAGGGTGTCCGCCGCATCGCCATTGTCGATTCCGAGCAGTTCCCCGGCCCCCTCTACGCGGAAATTCAGCATGGTGTCAGCCTGCGGCAGCGTACGGCCTTCGGCATCCACCGCTTCCACCATCACGAAACTCAAGTCATATCCATCAGCATCGATGGTATTGCGGTCAGCCGTAAGACGCAGTCCGGCGGCAGGGCCGGCCGTTTCCCGGACAGCACGGGCGACTTCCCGGCCATCCTTGTAGCTGACAGCCTCTATCCTTCCTGATTCAAAGTCCACTTCCGGCCAGATGGCATGGAGCTGATTACGGGTCTTCGACGTGCGTCCGAGAGATTTACCGTTAAGGAAAAGGTCCACCTCATCGGCATTGTTGTAATATGCCCAGACATCGACCTTCTCCCCTTTCTTCCAGTTCCAATGCGGGAAAAGATGCAGCATCGTCTTATCTGTCCATTCCGACTGGTACATATAATATGGATCTTTAGGGAAACCGGCGAGATCCACAATGCCGAAATAGGAACTGCGTGAAGGCCAGCCGAAGGCGGTCGGTTCTCCAAGATAGTCGAAGCCTGTCCAGATGAAGCCGCCGGCAACCCATTCCCGATCCCGGATCGGAATCCAGGCCCCCTCGTGAGTAGTCGTGCAATCCCAAAGGGCGCGGGAATTATCATAGGCACTGCACTGGTTGGGGATCAGCCCCTCAAGTTCCTTTTCCGTCGGCTCGGGTGTACCGGACCACGGCTTCCATCCAGGAACCCGGAGGATAGTGGACGGCTGATAATAGATGCCCCGACTGTTCTGGGCAGACACGGTCTCCGTTGCCAGGATGGGCTTACCGGGAAACCAGTCCCGCAAGGAGTCATACGCATAGGCCCGGTAGTTCAAGCCTATTACATCCAGGGCTCCACTCGTATACACGCAATTGTCCTTGGAGGGTGCGTTGCAGCCGCATGTCACCGGGCGCGTCGGATCATTGGCCCGTATCACATCCGCCAGGTGGCGGGCGAGTTCTTCAAATTCCTTACGCTCCTCATCGGTACGGGCCATCTGCTCTCCGATCTCGTTGCCTATGCTCCAGATGATCACGCTCGGGTGGTTGCGGTCACGCTTCACCCAATCTGTCAGATCCTGCGTATTCCACTCGTCAAAAAAGGCACCGTAGCCGGGATCATCCTTGCGCCCGCGCCATTTGTCGAAAGCTTCATCGAGGACCAGCAGGCCCATTTCATCACACAGATCCAGCAGTTCCGGAGCGGGGATGTTATGGGAGGTACGGATGGCATTGAACCCCGCCGCCTGCAGAATCTCCAGCTGACGCTCCAAAGCACGGCGGTGAACAGCCGTGCCGATGCAGCCCAGATCATGATGCAGGCAGGCACCGTTCAGTTTGACCGGCAGACCATTGAGGAAAAAACCTTTATCCGCATCCCATTCCGTCTCACGGATACCTATGCGAGTACGCACCATGTCCACGACCTTGCCTCCGACCTTCAACTCTGTTTCAACTGTATATAGATAAGGCTCCTTGACATCCCATCTGTGCGGCCGGACAATCCGGAGTGTTTCCCCATCCATCCCTTTCGCCACGGTCTTCCCGTCAGCATCCTTAACACGATGGACAACTGTGCAGCCGGAAGGATCGGCTGCGTCCAGTTCGGTCCGGACCAGCACCGTCGCTTCCGCGTCCGATATCTGAGGAGTCGTCACGCAAATGCCGTTGTAGGCAATCCTGTTCTCACCCGTGCATACCAGCCGCACATTCCGGTAGATTCCGCTGCCCGTATACCACCGGCCACTCGGCTGCTTGGAATGATCCACTTTCACTGCAATCACATTATCCTCGCCCTCGGGATTCAACATCCCCGACAAATCCACATTGAAAGAGCTGTAGCCATATGGCCGTCCGCCTGCCTCGATGCCGTTGATCCAGACAGTGCTGTTCATATAGATGCCGTCGAACTCCACAGCGGCACGCTCCCCCTCCGGGGTCTTGAAATGCTTGCGATACCAGCCGATGCCGCCGGGGAGGGCGCCGCCGTTGACCCCTGCCGGATGCTCGGGCGAGAACTCGCCCTCGATGCTCCAGTCATGAGGGAGCCGAAGCTGTCTCCACGATGAATCATCGAATTCGGGAGAAGACCATGAAGCATCATCCCCCAGACAGAAACGCCACCCAAAATTAAAGTCCTCTGTCGAGCGGCCCGAAGAACTGCTGCAAGACATCACGGCAGAACCGAGAATCGCGATGAGGAAAAGTCTGATTATAGTCCGCATATTCAAAATTGGTTGTCCTGTCACAAAGATACGCCTTTGTCTTCCGTAAAACTAGCACACAAAGGACATAACCTGACACGGAACGGAAAATCATTTCCACAACGGTTTTTTCTTTGTATATTTAAAACCTGTACTGAAACGACATGAAAAGGATATTTCCCCTCATACTCCTGCTGCTCCTGAAAACCGGAAGCATGTTCGCCCGGCAGACGCCGCTCGTGTTCGATGATTTCAGGGGCAAGACGGAATTGCTTTCGCTCCGCTCCATCGCCAGAGAGGCCGATGGCCCGGCCTGGCTCGGCAGCGACAACAGCCTGTACAGCTTCGACGGATACGACCTCGTCCCATGCCCATACGCCGAAGGCCCGCTGGTCATCCAATGCATTCTCATCGAGGAGGACCGCCTGCTTCTCGGGACCGAACACGGCCTGTTTTCATTCAGCCCCGTCCACAGGACATACGAAAGGCTTGAGGCCTTTGGCGACAAAGACATCAGAAGAATCCTTCAAGACGGCCACATCCTATATTGCGGGACTTCCTCCGGTTTCTATCTTTTCAATACGGAAACCCTTTACACAGAGCGCATATCGGAGCATGCCATTTTTGCGATGGCCAAAACAGATGATTTCATCTATCTCGGAGTTGAAGGAGGACTGGCAAGATACCGCATTTCCGACCGCAGTTATGAAATGCTGCTTGGAGAGGCCGACATCCATATTGTCTCATGCATCCTGACCGAAGAGGACGCTCTATGGCTTGGAACACCCGCCGCATTGCTCAAGTACAATTTTTCGACACAAGAGACAAGCTCCAGAATCACGATGCCGGTCGTCAAGACTCTGTGCAAGGATGAATATGGTCAGCTGCTGGCAGGGACGGACAGCGGCATTTTTCAGGTCAATCCTGAGACCGGCGGCATCCGCGAGATTCATCCTGCCGTCGCCTGGGACTGTTCCACGGACAGCAGCGGGGACATCTGGTTCGCTACAGACAACGGAATGCTGACCCTGCATCAGCACCCCGTCATTCTACCGGTTTCCAACCTGCCGGAGATAAAGAACGCCCGGTATGTCACCGCACTGCGGGACGGCAATGACCGTCTCTGGCTTGGAGGCTCACACGGCATTGTTCTCCAGACACCGGACGGAGCCATGCGGCATTTCACCATGAGCAGCACCGGTGACAGGATTCCCCATAATAAAGTATACCGTCTGGCTGAAGACAGAGAAAGCGGAACCATCCTTGCAGCCACGGACGGAGGATGTCTCGAATTCGATAAAAAGAGCGGTTCCTTCATAGCCCATGATACCAAGGGGACACATAGCTGGTTCTACGATCTCATCCCTGATCCGGAAGGACTGTGGGCTGCCACCTATGACGGCCTTTTCCATCTGGATTCCGGCTATGAAGTCCTTGCACATTATACGCGCAAAGACGGACTGAGCGTCGATGTCATCAGTCAGATCGGAAAAGACACCCGTGGCGACATCTGGATGCTGGGGCAGGACAAACACGTTTTCCGACTGGACGTTGAGCACAACAGGATAGTTCCTTTCGTGTCCCCGGAGATGCCGTTGACGGACTGCCTTGCCAGCGATTCGGAAGGGGGCATCTGGCTGGCTTCCGCGGATAAGGCGGCTCATATCAAACGTACAGGGGACGGCATGTCCATCAAGACGGCATCTCTACATTCAAGCACAGCATTGTCAGTCCATTCCATCACTGAAGCAAATGAACAAATGTGGATCTGCACTTCAGAGGGATTCCGCATCGTGGACAAGAAAACCATGGCTGTCTCAAATCTTGACACCTACAGCAACTACCTGAGCATCGCCTACGACAAAAAACGGAGACGAGTCATCCTTGGCGGGATCGGGGCCGCCGACATGCTGGACCTGACCAACCTGCAAAGACTGATGACGGCACGCTCCTCACCACCGCGCCTGACTGATATACAGACCAACAACGGCAGGCACATCCCGGAAGAGGAGCTTCTGTCCGGACATCTGAATCTGGCCCATGACGAAAACCACCTCGTATTCTCCCTGTCCAACTTCAATTTCAACGATGAACTGCCCCATCGTTTCCACTACCATGTCGACGGGCCAGCTTCATCCTGGGACGGGACTATCATCGGCAACAAACTGATCTTGACGGCCGTACCTCCGGGGGAATATGTCATCTCGGTCCTCTCTGATACGAACCATCCCACAGGAGGCACGGAACTCATCACTTTCCGTATCCGGCGACCCTGGTACTTTTCCATTCCCATGCTGGCCGTCTATCTGTTGCTTGCCTGCATGCTCGTCTACGGACTTGTCCGATTCTTTATTATGCGCCGGAATCTGGAAGCTGAGCGGATCCGTAAGGATGAACTGGTGGAGCAGACCCGCCAAAAGGAAGCTTTCTTCCAGAATGTCGCCCACGAGTTCAAAACACCGCTCAGCCTGATCATCGGCCCGGCGGGCAAACTCCTGAGCGGGAACCATACCGGATCCGACACCAGAGATCTGCGGATGATTCAGGACAACGCGATGAAGATCAGCACACTTATTCATCACACTATCAACCACTTCAATAATAATGACGGGATCAACTCAAGTCTGATCACCACAGACATGGAGTTCGTGGAATTCGCGCAAAGCATATTCAACTCATTCAAAGACAGTTTCCCTAAGCACGAATTCATCTTTGACAGCAGCCAACCCCGGATTCCAGTATCGGTCGATATAGTCAAGATGGAGACAGTAATGAACAACCTGCTATCCAACGCCTGCAAATACACGCCGGAGGGCGGCTCCATCCTGCTCACGCTCGATGTAAACCTGGATGAAAGGCAGCTTGTGGTCAAAGTCTCCGACACAGGAGTCGGCATCCCGGAAGAGGAAGTCCCATTCATATTCCAACGCTATTTCGAATCTTCCCGGACCAAGGGGAAAGGGTATGAAAGCACAGGCATCGGCCTGTCTGTCATCAAACAATATGTCGAATTGCATAAAGGTCGGGTCTGTGCCGATTCTGATCAGCACGGCACATCCTTTACGCTCCTTCTGCCCGTCCTGTCCGACCGGGGCAGTGACGAGGCGTCATCTCCATTATTTCAGAACGGTTCAGACAAACCGCTGATTGCCGTAATCGATGACAATGCCCAGATTTGCACGTTCATTGAAAGCCTGCTTGAGAAGGACTTCCGCTGCATCTGCTCCCATAACGGGAAAAGCGGCCTGAAACTATGTAAAGACATCATGCCGGATCTCATAATCTCCGATGTCCTCATGCCGGTGATGGATGGTTTGGAAATGTGCAGGCAACTCCGCGCCTACGGCCCTTTGAGCACCATACCCATCATTCTGCTGACCGCCAAAGACGATCCTGAAACCGAACAGAAGAGCATCGGTCTCAATGTGGACATCTTCCTGACAAAGCCTTTTGACCCGCAGACTCTCATGGCCCGTGTCAACCAGCTCCTCACCGGAAAAAAACGCATGGAACATAAAATCCGCATGGAGATGATCTCCAATCCGTCCACACAAAGAAGTGTTTCTCAAGACGAACGGTTCCTGCAAAAAGTCATGCAGCTGATTGAAGAGCATCTGGACGATTCCACCCTTTCCGTCGGCCGGCTGTGCGAACTCGGCGGATTCAACGAGAAGCAACTATACCGGAAAATCAAACAGTTCACGGGCATGTCCGCAGTGGAATACATCCGCTCCATCCGTCTCAAAAAAGCGGCATTGTTGCTGCAAAACGGGAGTTTCACTGTCTCGGAAGTCATGTATTCAGTAGGATTTTCCAACGCCTCATATTTTACCCGCGCCTTCGCGGCAATGTACAAGACGACACCGTCCGATTATATGAAATCCTTCAAGAAAGATCAATAATACTTTTATACAATGCACATGAAAACCAGATTCATAACAAGTCTTTGCGCCCTGACGCTGATGACAGCATGCCACTCCGGCCCAGTCGTTCCACCTGCCACACAGTCCCGTGTCCTGGAAGAGGGCGGGACAGGGCCTTACAAAGCACTGATGCTGGAGGATCCGGGCCTGGAAGCACACACCATCTTCGTCCCGTCGGATCTGTCCCCTTTCGGCAAAAATAATCCCCTGCCCGTCCTGGTGTGGGGCAACGGAGCCTGCAACAATTCCCCATGGGAGCACATGCTGTTCCTCAACGAGATTGCTTCCCACGGATTTCTTGTCATCGCCACCGGCTATATTCCGATGACTGAAGAGCATTACCAAGGCCCGATGTCCACTTCCGACCAGCAGATCGAGTCCATCGACTGGGCCATCGCTCAGAATGGCGACAAAAACAGCCCTTACCACAACAGGATCGATGTCAACGCCATCGCTGCCGCCGGAATGTCCTGCGGCGGGCTACAGACCCTGGACAATTCCGCCGATCCGAGACTCAAGACCATAATGATCTGCAACAGCGGCCTTTTCATAGACGCGTCAGGCGCAATGCCGAACATGCCGATGCCGCTCAAGGATAGGCTGCAGGACATAAAGGTGCCTGTCATCTATATCCTCGGAGGGCCTGAAGACATAGCCTACGGGAACGGCATGGACGACTTCCACAGGCTTGTCAAGGTTCCGGCCTTCGCGGCCAACTATCCGGTCGGACACGCCGGCACATACAGCCAGCCTCACGGAGGCGAGTTCACAATCCCCGCTCTCGCATGGCTGAAGTGGCAGCTCAAGGGCGACTCCGAAGCCGCGAAACTGTTCCAGGGCTCCGACTGCGGCCTGTCACGCCGTGAAGGATGGACCGTCGAGAAGAACGCGCTCATAGACAAGGAGTAAGCACTCCGTTGCATCCTAACCGGATTACAGTAGCTTGATCGCAATATGGGCACAGGCCTCAGCGTCGGCCAGGGCGTGATGGTGGCGGTTCAAGTCATAGCCGCAGGCGGCAGCCACGGTCTGCAACTGGTGATTCGGCAGGCTGCAACCGAAATACTTACGGGAGGCGGCAAGGGTATCGTAGAACTCATAGTCCGGGTAATCCATCTGATACACCCTGAACACCTCTTTCAGGCATCCTTCATCAAAGGGGCTGTTGTGCGCCACAAGCGGCAGCCCCTCAATCATCGGGGCTATCTTCTCCCATACGTACGGAAACACAGGAGCGTCTTCAGTGTCTTCCTCGGACAAGCCATGTACCCGCTGGCAGAACCACATGTAGTATTCCGGCTCCGGGTGGATAAGACTGTAGAAAGAATCCTCAATCCTCCCGTCCCGGACGATCACCACCCCGACACTGCACACACTGGAACGGCACTCGTTGGCGGTCTCGAAATCAATCGCGGCAAAGTCTTTCATAATCAATAATTGGAGGCCATTTTCCTGATATCCTCAAGCACCTCCTGACGGAAATATTCCGGAGACAGGACCGTCACAGAGGCTCCGCGGCTGAGGATTTCCTGCTTGAAGTCGTATGTCGTAGCCAGATGATAGCGGTATACCGTGTAGTCCGCATCCGATTCGGCCTCCACCTTACGCTGGGAGTCGTGCAGCGGCAGGGTGTCGAAATACTTCACCTGGCTTTTCGCAACCCTGATTTTGACTTCCGTCGGCTCATTGTCAGCACCGACGATTATTCCGAAATAATCGGCAAAGAACTGTTCGGCACTGAACTCTGCCGGCAGTTCGAAACGCTGACCGGTCTGCACCACATTTAGCATCCTCTCATCAAGGGAATAGATTCTGGGCGCATCCATCCCCTCGCTTCTGGCCAGCACATACCAGCGCTGCTTGAAGAGTTTGAGGCAGTAAGGTTCAGCCTTGAACGTGCTGGGCTCATCACGCCAGAAGCTCTGATAAGTCATCTCTATGACCTTGCCGTCACGCATGGCGTTAACGATGACCGGAAGCCACTTCCGCGAAGACGGTACATTCTCGAAAAGGATGCGGCCCCGCATATCCTTCGTCTCGTTGAGCAGGTTGTTCATCGACAGGGACTCCAGAAGCCACTGGCGGATGCCGTCAGCTTCCAGATCATCACTGTTGGCGATGTAATAGCCCAAGGAGCGGTCACACTTGATCTCGATGCCGAATGTTTCGAGGATGGCCTCCCTGTGGTTGTGGAAGGTCCTTTCGGGAAGATAGTTCTCCCCGGCGGTGTTCAGAGGACTGCGCGACCACAGGTAGCTGATCTCCTTGAACTGGATATGCCCGTGACGGTTGATGACATCAATCAACCAGACGTACCTGTCAAAATAATTCTTTGCCATATACTTTTGTTTATCTGTACTGCAAAGATAATGGTTTATTCTGCCAAAAAGCGGCAACTTCCCAAAAGGGCCAGCCGCCGGGAAGGATGGACCACTTTCCAATTATTTCGCTATATTTGAAGTCGGACATCATTTGACTATGGATATGGAGGAGAAAAGGATAAAGTACCCGATAGGGGTGCAGACATTCAGGGACATTGTCGAGGAAGGATACCTTTACATAGACAAGACTGGAATTATCCACGAATTAGTCGAGACTTATAGTTACATGTTCTTAAACCGGCCGCGGCGCTTCGGAAAATCTCTGCTCTCCTCCACCATACACAGTTATTTCTCCGGGGACAAGGAGCTATTCGAGGGGTTGGAAGTAGGGAAGCGCAAGAAAGAATGGACCAAGCACCCCGTGTTCCATTTCGACATGTCCACGGCGAAGCACTGCAGCGAGGCGGAACTTCTGGAAGAACTGGACAAGAAACTGTATAACTACGAGCAGACCTACGGGCGCGACCTGCACCTCTACACTCTCGGCTACCCCAACAGGGAAGTCAATATCGGATTCACCCAGGGGCTTCTGGCACAGTACCGCAGCAGGTCAAGTCAGCCGCAGGCAGGGCCGACGCCGTCTGCTGGACCAAGGACAGGACCTACGTCTTCGAGTTCAAGCTCGACGGCTCTGCAGAAGATGCCTTAAGGCAGATCGATGACAAGGGCTACCTCATCCCGTACAAGGCGGACGGCAACTGCGTCAAAGTCCGGCAGTTCATTCATAAAGCTTCGCGGCAGCCTTGATTCTCTTACCGATGGATTCTACCAGTTCCTTGGGCGCGAGAACCTTGATCCCTTCACCGAAACTCAAGATCTCGCGTTCCAGTTCCTGGTTTAGAATCACATTAATCTGGAAAACGGTATTGCCGTCCTGATCCGCCTCCACCACCATCTGGCTCTTGTGAAAAGGTTTAGTGCGTATGTACGGCGCCTCTTTGGCGTTTGCCCAGATACGTACTGACTTCGGTTTCATTGTCCTGTCCTTGGTGACACCGACGGCATCATCAAACCATGTTTCCGGGTTGTATCTATCCATTGGGATAAACTTCACACCCGCTGGCGCTGGAGAAATGCTCAGAATCCGGTCAAGAGCAAGATTGAATACATCCTTTCCGGCTCTTCTCCGCCCGAAAACAAACCACCGGTTGCGGAACTCCCTCAGAACATAGGGAGAAAATGTAAATTCCTGCGGCACAGGGTTCTTGAAACTATGGTAAATGATGCTGACGGGGCGTTGCCTTGTAATGGCATCATACAGAGCCGGAATATGGTGCAGTCCGACCAGGGCATCGTTTTTCTCGAAGTAGATGACCGGTTTCTTCTCATGCTTTACGGCTGAGACGCGGTCCTCCAGCCGGCCGATGATGTCCTCCATGCCGGCAAAGGCCGAGAACCCGCTCAGCTGCTTAAGGACGCTCACGGCATCGGCCATCATCGCTGTGTCCTGCTCTGTCAGGGGCACATTGGTGATACTGTAGTCCGGATCGGCGTAGGTGTAGTACTTGTTTTCCTTGACCACAATGGGCGCGTTGTAGCCCAACTTGTCGGAACGCATCATCTGGATATCGGCCTGCACGGTGCGCCGTGACAGGCTTTCATCGCGCCCCTCGAACTCGCTCAGGGCATCGGAACAGGCGTCAATCAAGTCATTCAATGTCCACTTCCGATAATGGTTGCGCAGGCAGTTGTCGATGGTCTTGTAACGGATAAGGGCATTCTTTGAAACGGGCATGGGTCGAATTTTTCCGAAAAATAGTAAAAATTCCGACAGTGCGCAAAAAGCCTGCGCACTTGCCATTTTTCTTCGCACCAGAATTAAAACATCAATACCATGTACGAGATTGAACTGAACAATGTGCCCGTGAAAATCTGGGCCAGAGGTGTGGATCCGCACGCCATGAAAGAGATCATGAACCTGACCACGCTCCCGTTCATATTCCATCATCTGGCATTCATGCCGGATGTTCACGGCGGGAAGGGGATGCCGATCGGCGGCGTGCTGGCCACCAGAGGCGTGGTTATCCCCAACGCGGTCGGCGTTGATATCGGATGTGGAATGTGCTCGGTCAAAACCTCCCTTCGCGCGGAGGACATCCCGGCCGAAGTGCTCCGCAAGCAGATTCTGCGCGGCATCCGGAAGCAGATTCCACTCGGCTTCGACCACCACAAGACCGCCCAGGATGAGGCTTTCATGCCCCAGGGATTTGACATCGACAAACTGACGGTGGTAAAGCGCCAGTATGTATCGGCCACCAAGCAGGTAGGGACACTGGGAGGCGGCAACCACTTCCTGGAGTTGCAGAAGGACACGGAAGGACGTCTGTGGATCATGATTCACTCCGGCTCCCGCAACCTGGGCGCACAGGTGGGCATGTATTATAATGAGAAAGCGAAAGTGCTGAACAAGCGCTGGTTCTCCTCGGTGATCCCGGATATCGACATGGCTTTCCTGCCCATGCAATCCGACGATGCGCACTCCTATTGGGATGAGATGAACTACTGCGTGGAGTTCGCGCTTTGCAACCGCCGCCTGATGATGCAGCGCATCTGCCAGGTCATCGGGGACGTCTATCCCGATGCGCAGTTCGAGCCGATTATCAACATCGCTCACAACTACGCCTGCCTGGAAAACCACTTCGACGAAAACGTGATTGTCCACCGTAAAGGGGCGACGAGCGCCCGCCTCGGCGAAACCGGCATCATCCCGGGCTCTCAGGGCACGAAGTCCTATATCGTTGAAGGCCTCGGCAACCCCGATTCATTCCAGTCCTGCTCCCACGGCGCGGGACGCCTGATGTCACGCACAGAGGCGGTACGCAGCCTGTCCCTTAAGGACGAGGTGGCCAGACTGGAAGCGCAGGGCATCATCCACGCCATCCGCGGGCAAAGTGATCTGGAGGAGGCAGCCGGAGCCTACAAGGACATCGACAAGGTCATGGCAGACCAGTCCGACCTCGTGAAAATCGTCACGGAACTTGTCCCGGTAGCCGTCATCAAAGGATAGGCGGGTCTCGACATGCTAATAGAGCTCAATCCTGGCGGAGGCAGACTCCATGTGGGGCTTCGTGCGGAGGTATAGTGATATGTAACGACACAGCCGCGGTGGCAGGTAAAGTATTGAAATACAGGCGGAAAACGACATTGCCTGTCGGCGATTCGCACACACATCTCCACGCCCCTCCTCTGCCAAGCCATGGCACAAACGCTCAACCCTCCAGTATCTGCCCTGCGGCGTTCTTGGTGTCCACTTTCTCGATAACGCCCTCAAGAATGCCGTTCTCGTCAAAGATGAATGTGCGCCGGAGCGTCCCAAATGTTGTCTTCCCGTACATTTTCTTCTCTCCCCGGGCGCCGAAGGACACCAATGGCGAGCATCTGCCGCACAAAGCGATGAGACGGTGTTGCATCAACAACACGGCCAGGTATGTCACATGATTTTTGCAGCCCAAGGCTAATGTTATAATATTTGTAGTTTTGTTATAATGTTTGTAATTTTGTAGAAAAACAAAAGACTATGGCTCACACATTGATTCAAATAGGGAACAGCAAGGCTCTGATTATTCCGGCAAGGATCATCCGGGCTAAAAGGTACGACAGCAAGACGGAGTTCGACATCATTGAGACGAGCGACGGTTTCAGAATCGTCCAAAAACACCGTTCCCTCAATTCTCTTGAATTCCCGAAAGTTTCCAGACCTGCCATTTCAAAGCGGGTGATGAATCTGATGGGATCGGTGAAATTCTCTCCTGAAGAGCTGGAACAGGATGAGAGACTTGCATATATCCTGTCACGATGAGAGTTTTCCTCGACACGAACATCCTGCTCGACACACTTGTGTTACGGGATAATCCAATGTTCGCCCAAAATGCCGCCACCATATTAAGCTTAGGCGACAACGGCACGATAGAACTATATATGTCGGCGCTTTCCGTCCCGACAGTGGCGTACGTGCTCAAAAGCATGTCTTCGTCCGCAAAGAAAACCATAATAAGGGAATTGGTGGACATCGTAAAAGTGCTGCCGTCCCTTCCGGAACACGTGTCGAACATACTTGAAAACCAAATGACTGACATAGAAGACGCTCTCCAGGTGCAGTCTGCGATGGAAGGCGGCTGCGATGTGATTGTCACAAGAAACACCCATGATTTCAAACTGTCAGAAATCCCCGCGATTACGCCCGGTGATTTTCTACGCCGGATTTTTGACGAGTGAGACTGTCTCATGATTTTATCTGGAGTCTGCATCCCAAGGCGTCCGGGCCGGCCATTTTGAATATCACCAAATTTAGTTAAATTTGCATTCTTGAAGTAACCATTCTGGCTGTTGATGGGAACTTGAAGATTAGGGTAACGAACAGCCGGCAATTAATTCAAGGAGTTCAATTCTCCTTTGCACAACAAATGCTTAAGACAGGTATCAAAGGTCATCAGGAGACCACAGTTACGGAGGAGATGCTGGCACAGAATGTCGGCAGCGGTCTTGTCAGGGTCTACGCTACGGCGATGATGATCGCCCTCATCGAAAAGGCGGCAGTGCTTTCAGTACAGCCATATCTCGAAGAAGGTCAAGGTTCTGTCGGCACATTGGTGAATGTCTCCCACGTCTCAGCCACTCCGCTCGGCATGAAAGTCTGGGCAGACACTGAACTCGTCGAAATAGACAGGCGCAGACTGGTATTCAAGGTTGCGGCATACGACGAACGCGGACTCATCGGAGAGGGCATGCACGAGCGCTTCATCATCGACAACGCGAAATTCCAGGCGAAAGCCGATTCCAAATAAACTTTTCTCTATGAAAAAAGACATTTATCTTGCTGCAGGATGCTTCTGGGGCGCACAACGCTATTTCAAGCAGATTCATGGAGTTGTCGCCACCGAGACCGGATATGCCAACGGCAACATCTTCCATCCCACCTATCGTGAGGTCAGCACCGATGCCACCGGATATGCCGAGACGGTGCATGTGACTTATGACACTGACTTCATAGGGCTTGAAAGGATTCTCCAGATTTACTTCAGAGCTATTGACCCGACAAGCGTGAACAAACAAGGAGAAGATAGCGGCACCCGCTACCGCACCGGCATATACTACACTGACCCTCAAGACCTTAATGCCATCGAAAACATCTGCGACAGGATTTCCGGAGACCTCAAGGCACCGCTTGCCGTGGAAGTGAAGCCTCTCAAGAATTTTTACAGGGCTGAAGACTACCATCAGAATTATCTTGACAAAAACCCGGACGGCTATTGCCACATCCCGGAGTCGCTGATGGAATACGCCAAGACGGCATCCGAGCCTTCCGCAGACTGATGTATGTCCAGGTTCTGCTGCCTCTCAAACTGAGGTGGATTCCGACTTATATTTCAGACATCCCACTGCTTCCAGGTGAAGCGGTCAAAGTCGTATTTTCCGGACGGAAATATACAGGTATCGTCTGGGTGGTGGACGCGGATGCCCCGTCCGGAGCGAAACGTATGCTCAAAGTTACCGGGCGCGACGAAGCCGTGCCGCCGCTCGACGGCAAGGAGATGGCTCTGTGGGCATTTATCGCAGGCTACTACCTATGCACCCTCGGGGAAGTCTTCGCCATGGCCCTCCCGGGGATGAGACTCCGAAGCGAACAGAACAATTCAGCGGCCATAGCACGCCTGCGCTCAAGAGTGAGCGCCATAGAAGAGCAGCTCACGGGGAGGCACTGTGAGCGGGTCCGCCGCAGGCTTGAAGAGAAAAAGGCTGAGATTATCGCAAAAATCGCAGAACTCTCCCCGGCGGAGATCACCGTACCAGACGCCGGATCCCGGACAGAGCCGGAGACTGCCTGCCCGGCAGCTGCACCGGAAGACCGCAGACCGCGGCTCCTGATAAACAACAATCGGCTGCCAACCTATATGGAAGCAGCCCGCGAGCAGCTGGACAGCGGCCATCAGGTGCTCCTCCTCACCCCCGAAGTCGCATTCGCAGACAAATTAGAAAAAACTCTCACAGAAGAGTTCGGTTCGCGCCTTGCCGTCGTCCACTCAGGAAAAAGTCCGGCGGCACGGCAGCGCACGGCCGCCAGGCTTCGCAGCGGTCAGCCGCTCCTCGTACTCGGCACAAGATCCTCCATATTCCTCCCGTTCCGCAGACTAAGCCTTGTGATAATAGACGAGGAGCAGGATCCGTTCTACAAACAGAGCGAACCCGCGCCGCGCTACAACGGCAGGGACTGCGCCATCTACCTTGCAGCCCTCCATTCAGCACGAGTGCTGCTGGGTACAGCATGCCCCTCTCTGGAAACCCTGCTCAATCTGCGCAGCGGCAAGTATGACGCAGCCCGGAAATGCCCGGCTGCAAATGACGGGGCAAGTAAAGAAACATCTCAGTTCAGGCCAGAGACAGGCAGGCTCACCGTGATAGACATAGCCTCCGAACGCCGTAAAAACGGGATGAAAGGCCCTCTGTCCCGTAAACTTATCGCCGCAGCCCAAGCCGCCGGAGGCCCGGTGCTTCTGATCCGGGGATGGGAGAAGCAGGAAGAACTCGCAGGATGCATCAGCACCGACCTTCAGGGCGCAGACGTCAGTATAAGTACCCTTGCGGAACTCAAACGCCACGGCTCCGGCGGAGCAGTCCTGATCGCTGTGCTCCAGGCAGATGCCCTGCTGTCCAAAGACGATTTCCGGAGCGATGAGAAAGCATTGCAACTCATGGCATTACTTAAAGAGTTCTCGCCGGAAGTCCTCATCCAGACCGAAGTCCCGCAGAGGTTCAGCACCTCGCTCGACGCCCTACTCTCCGAACGCCGCCAGTTCGGTTTCCCACCATACACCCGCATCGTGGACATACACCGGTACGGCAGTGGCGAGCTGGCCGAACGCATCTTCCTCAAGCGAGACTCCAGCCTCGCCTCCCGCAAAGCCGAAATCTTCGCCACCCTCCCCGAAGACTGCTACGCTGACGTGGATCCGCAGTGACCCGGGGCAACACCACACCCAATACAGACCCGCAACACCCCCCTCACCACTTTAAGGTAGGGGCAAATATCCCGAAAAACACCCCAACCTTTAGCGGGCGAATGCCTCCAAGCGCCGTATACGGGCAGCACCCCTT
>DJQV01000008.1 GCA_002438805.1 Bacteroidales bacterium UBA6377 | reverse complement strand
ATGCTCCACTTCTTCCGTTTGACATAAACCCTGGTGAGGATTGATAATCTGAATCATAGATATTTACAACTTCGAATATATATGATATGGCACTTCATTCAAGAATAGTAAATGTGCTTCGCAAGCCGGGCAAATGCCCTGTCTGCGGCGAGGCGGTGTGGGATATCATCTATGGAACCGGCGACATGACGGAGGTTTTGCCGGTGTAAGTGTCGGAAAATTTGTCGGTAACACAACGTACTGTCGAGCGGGGTTTGGCGGTATTGCAGAAAGCAGGAATAATAAGACATGAGGGCAAAGTCCCGGATACGGAGTAGGATTTTCGGGGCAGTCTCATTTTCTTCGGCAGGTCAGCGACATCTTCGCTATGGGCCTGCCGTCGCTTTCTATATCGATCCGGGCTTTTGTGAAGCCGTCAGCCTCGGAGATTTTGTGGATACGCACCTGTATCAGGGGGCTGTCGGGATGAAGAATGCCGAGAAACTTCACATTATTGGCGCAGCACAGGGTCAGATTTGTGCTGCTTGCGTCGGAGAGCAGTTCAACTCCCGCCTGGACCAGGCATACGCCAGGAGTAATGGGCTTTCCGGGAAAATGGGCCTTGTATATCACGCACTCCGCGTTCATGCGGAGTGCATAAAGCCATCCGCCTTCCGCCGGAGTCTTTGACTCCACAAAATATAGGCTGTCAAGCAATTTCATATACCGCTTCCGTCATGGCAAGTTTTATCTGTCCCGAGGCGATCACCTCGCCGTCACATTCCACGGTGGCCGATGCGAGCGTCACGTCCAGGACTTCCTCGATGAGTCTGACGCTCGTCCTAAGTGTGGAGCCCGCCCTGGCGCTGCCGAAAAAGTTGAAATCCCGGACAGCTCCGAGCAGGCCGATCCGGGTGTCCTTATGTAAGTCCTTATGTAAAATGTATTTGAAGTAGTATCCGATATGGGCGGCCCATGTCTGTGCGACGTTCTCCAGGATACCGCAGGGGGAGAGGATGCTGCCGTCCACGAACAGGTTGTCCTGCCGGATCAGCGTCTCCGTGGTACAGGAGTCCGGTGTGTACCCTACAAGCCTGTCAACCATTACGAAAGGCTCCTGCTGCGGGAGCAGGTCGTGTATGTCCATCGGAATCCTGGGCATCGGCTAATTCAACCTCGATTCGACGTAATCGCAGAATTTCGAGTAGGTCTCAAGTCCTGCCATGTCCTCCGGCTTGATCTTGAAGCCGAATGTCTTTTCGACAAGGACAACTATGTCGACGAAATCCAGGCTGTCAATTCCCAGATCCTCAATCAGTCTCGCCTCTGGCGTTATTTTCTCCTCGTCAACCTCGAACTCGTCCACGAGGATTCTTTTTACCTTATCTTCGATTTCTTTTCTGTCCATTTCAAATGGAAATTAGATTTTTTTGATGATCAATGTGCTGTTTGTCCCGCCGAAGCCGAATGAGTTGCTCAACACTGTGTTGACTTTTGTATCGACTGTCCGGCGGGCGATGTTGAGATCTCTGGAGTATTCGTCGCCTTCCTCGAAGTTGATGTTCGGGGCGACGAAATCATTTTGCATCATGATGAGCGAATATACCGCCTCGCTGGCCCCTGCCATCCAGCACTCATGCCCTGTCATGCTCTTGGTGCTGCTGATGAGGGCATGCTCGCCGTTGAATATCTGCCTGAGGGCCTTGGCCTCGCTCATGTCGCCCTGAGGCGTGCTTGTCGCGTGGGCGTTGATGTAGTCGATGTCGCAGGGTTTCATGCCGGCGTCCTTCAAAGCCCTCAAGATGGATCTTGTGCAGCCCTCGGGGCTTGGCTGGCTTATCACCGGGGTGCCGTTGGACGAGAATCCGTACCCGACCACTTCCCCCAGGATGTCCGCGCCGCGTGCCACGGCGCTGTCGTAGTCTTCAAGCACCAGGGCTGCGGCCCCGCCGCTCGGGACAAGCCCGTCGCGGTCCTTGTCAAAAGGACGGCTGGCCTTGGAGGGGACGGCATAGTTTTTTGAGAATGTGCCCAGCGCGTCGAACGAGAACATCGAATAGTAGTTCGTCTCCTGGGCGCCTCCGCACAGGATCATGTCCTGCAGCCCGTCCCGGATGAACATGTAGGCAAGGCCTATCGAATGGCTCCCGCTCGCGCAGGCGGCGCTCACGGTGAAGTTGATGCCCTTCAGACGGAAGATCGTGCTGATGTTCATGCTGACGGTGGAGTTCATCGACTGGAAGATGAAGGACTGCCCCAGCAATTCAGTGTCCTTTTTCTCCTCCATGATTTTCGCCGCCTCGATGACAGGCCGGGCGGAGGAGTCATTGCCGAATATGCAGCCGATCTCGTGGGTGTCGAGGCAGCTGTTGTCGATCCCGGCCATCTCCAGGGCCTGAGAACTAGCCATGAATGCGTATTCCGCCTCTTCAGGAAGGCTTCTGCGCAGGTGGCGGTCCAGCACTCCTTTGAGGACGGGTCTTGGGACAATCCCGGTGAGCGGCGAGCGGAATCCATATTCAAGCCTTTCGGCTTCTATCCCTATGCCGGATTTTCCCCCGTACAGGGAAGCCTTGACTTCGTCGATGCTTGTCCCTATGCAGGACCATATCCCCATGCCGGTTATTACTACACGTCTCATATCAGAAAAGTCCACCGTTTATGCTGATGACTTCGCCCGTGATGTAGTCCGCCTTGTCAGAGCAGAGGAAGCAGACCAGTTCCGCGACTTCTTCCGGCCGGCCGAAGCGCTTCATGGGGATAGTCTTCCTGATTTCCTCCTCGGGGAGGTCTTTTGTCATGTCCGTGGAGATGAAGCCCGGGGCGACTGCATTGACTGTGACGTTTCTGGAAGCCGTCTCCTGGGCAAGGGCTCTCGTGGCGCCGATGACCGCCGCTTTCGCAGCGCAATAGTTCGTCTGGCCCGCCATTCCCTTAAGGCCCGAGAGGGACGACATGTTCACGATCTTGCCGCCATGTCCGCGTGCCATCATCTTGGGCAGAAGGTGACGGGTGACGTAGAACAACCCGTTGACGGATGTCCCGATCACCGAATTCCATCCGTCGTCTGTCATCCTGAACATGAGCTCGTCGTGGGTCACTCCGGCATTGTTCACAAGATAGGCGATGTAATCATCTGGGTGCGCGGCCTCCCAATTGTCCAGGGCGGTCTCGACGCTGCTCTTGTCGCTGACGTCCATACGGATTGTGGAAGCCGACCCGCCATTGTGTATAATCGTGCTGCATACTTCTTCGGCAGCAATTTCATTGGAACGGCAGCCCACCAGCACGGGGATTCCGTTTTCCGCAAGTCTAAGGCAGATGGCCCGACCTATGCCTCGGGATCCACCTGTGACTAACGCATATTTTGTCGCCATGACGCTGTTTTCAAAATTTTTTTGCAAATATACAAAATTATAAAAAAGACTGGCGGTTTTTTGGCGGTCGTTGCGCGGCGCGGAAAACGCCCTTCTGCCGTACGAGAGGCGCTTGGAAGCCCGCCCGGTACAGAAAACAGGGTCAATTTTGTACGGGAGACGGTTGCATGGCAGTCCCGTGCAGAAACCGTGGCCTTATCTGTACGGGATGGGCTGCGGTGTCGGGCCATGGCCTGGCAGGGGAGAGAGGGCAAGAAGGGGTCTTCGGGTAAAGGGGGGGGGGAAGATCTAGCTTACAGCAGGTGGCCGAGGAAGCGGGCCTTGTCCGTATCCGTCATGCCGCGGCGGGCGGCGTAGTCGTCGATGGTCTTACGGCCGGCGCGGCGGATCTCGGGATAGCTGGCATCGGGGTGGATGAACACAAGGCCGCAGATGCTGGCGTCAGGAACCATCGCGCAACTGTCCAGAAGCGTGATGCCGAGCTCTTCCGAGCCGGGAAGGAGCCTGAGGATATCCCTTTTCAGCGTGTGGTCCGGGCAGCTTGAATAGCCCGGAGCGGGCCGGATGATCTTCGCGCCTCCGAAACCCTCCGGCAGTTCCTCACGGACGTGGACGCCCAGCCACTCCGATGCCGCTTCGGCCAGCGTGAGCCGTACGGCCCGGGTCAGCAGCGTGCCGTATTCCGTGCTGCAGGAAGGGCAGCCGCAGCCGTCCAGGTGCTCCGGTGCGCGCACGCTCAAGGCGAACATCCCCATGGGGGAGTCGAAGCCGTAATTTTCGGGCGCGACGAAATCGGCGAGCGAGCGCCCGCCTTCCTGGCGGAACATCGGGAGTCTGAAGTCCCGGGAGACGATGTCGTCTCCCTCGCTGCGGCAGGCGTCGAACCTTGCGCAGAGGGTTATCCTGCATGAGCCCTCCTCCTTCAGTCTGCGGAGCTCCCCGAGAGCATCGGAGCGCAGCCGTTCGAACTCTTCTCGGGCCTCCCCGATCTTCATCCCCCAGATCGCCGCGAAAAGAGCCCAGTCAAAGAACGGCTCGACTTCTTCAATGCTCAGCTGTCTGGCCTTGATGTCGCCGAAAGGCTGTCCGTGTATGAAGCTTGATGCCGGGAACGGCTCCACTGCAGCAGCCTGCCCTTTATGCCGCAGGGACTGCCCGTAAAACTCACGCAGCTGCTCCTGCTTCTGATGTTCGGATTTTTCGCTTGTCTCCCTGTCTGTCACCAGATGGTTTGCCAGGACGGCGCTTGCGGATGCGTCGCTGGCATAGAAGACATGGGAGTAGAGAGGTGCGAGTTTCACAGCCGTGTGCAGGGCCGAAGCTGCGGCCCCACCGACGAGCAGGGGAGTGTCCATCCCTCGGGAGTTCATCTCCCTGCAGAGCTCCTCCATCTGGTGGAGCGACGGGGTGATGAGTCCGCTGACACCGATGAGGTCAGCCGAGGTCTCCAGTGCCTTCTGCAGGATCTCCTCCTTGGGCACCATGACCCCGAGATCGATGACCTCGAAGCCGTTGCAGCCCAGGACGATACCTGTTATGTTCTTGCCGATGTCGTGCACGTCCCCCTTGACCGTGGCGAACACTATCCGGGGCTTTTTCATATCAGATTTGCCCTTGTCCCCTTCGATGTAGGGCTGGAGCAGCGCGACGGCGTTCTTCATGGTCTTGGCGGACTTGACGACCTGCGGCAGGAACATCTTCCCCTCGCCGAACAGTTCCCCGACCTTGGCCATTCCGCTCATCAGCGGACCGTCTATGATCTGCACTGGCTTGTCGTATTTCCCGAGGCACTCCTCGATGTCCCTTTCCAGTCCCGATGAATCGCCTTTCACAAGCGCACGCATGAGCCTTTCCTCCGGAGTGGAGGCGCCGTCCACGTGGGGACCGGTTTCCGCGGGGATGCCATTGGCGGCAGCGGAAGCCTTGGACTCCAGTATCTTGGAAGCCAGGTCGATCAACCTCTCCGTGGCCCCGGGATCGGAGTCTAGAATCACATCCTCCACGCAGCGGAGCAGCCCCGGCTCAATCTCATCGTAGACCTTGAGCATCCCTGGATTGACAATCCCCATGTCAAGCCCGGCAGCGATGGCATGGTAGAGGAAAACAGAGTGCATGGCCTCCCGCACCTCATTGTTTCCCCTGAACGAGAACGAAAGGTTGGAGATGCCTCCCGAGGTGCGGCAGCCGGGCAGGTTGGCCTTTATCCACCTCACCGCCTCGATGAAATCCACCCCGTAGCGCGCGTGCTCTGGGATGCCTGTGCCCACAGGGAGAACGTTAACATCGAAAATGATGTCCGATGGCCTGAACCCGACCTTGCCGGTCAACAGAGAATAGGCCCTGCTGCAAATCTCCACTTTCCTGTCGTAACTGGTGGCCTGTCCTCGCTCATCGAACGCGATCACGATCACTGCCGCCCCCAGGGCTTTGATCTCCCTGGCTTTTTGCAGAAACGCATCCTCTCCTTCTTTTAGTGAAATCGAGTTGACGATACTCTTGCCCTGAGTGTTTTTGAGCCCCGTGACCAGAGTATCCCAGTGCGAAGAGTCGATCATGATGGCGGCCTTGGCGACTGCCGGGTCGTTGGCGACGTAGCGGAGGAATTTCTCCATCTCCAGACGCGAATCAAGCATGGCGTCATCCATGTTGATGTCTATTATGTCCGCCCCGTTCTCGATCTGCTGTGCGGCTATCTGCAGTCCCGTCTCGTAGTCCCCGGCGGCGATGAGCTTCGCGAACTTGCGCGAGCCGGCCACATTGGTCCGCTCTCCGACATTGGTAAAATTGCGATTCCTGTCGATGGCGACACTCTCCAGGCCGCTGACGTGCAGTGTGTTGTCGGGTTGTGGCATGTGTCTTGGTGAAATCCCGCGTACAGCCTCGGCCATGGCCTTTATGTGCCCGGGAGTGGTGCCGCAGCAGCCGCCGACTATGTTGACGGAACCTGCAAAAGCCATTTTGCGCACCGCTTCGGCCATTTGGGAGGGGGTCTCATCGTATTCGCCCATCTCGTTCGGCAGCCCGGCGTTGGGATGACAACTGACAGCGCAGTCCGCCCATGTGGCCACATCGGCAATCAGGGGAACCATGTCCTCCGCGCCGAGCGAGCAGTTGAGTCCGAAAGAGAACGGGGAGCAGTGCTGTATGGAGCGGTAGAACGCCTCCATCGTCTGCCCGGTGAGCGTGCGCCCGCTCCTGTCGCTCATCGAGGCCGATACCATGACAGGGATACCGGAGGCCTCGGGGATGCGGCTGAGCGCGTACAGCGCGGCTTTGGTGTTGAGCGCATCGAAGCAGGTCTCAAACAGAAGCAGATCGGCTCCGCCCTTGATCAGTCCCCTCATCTGCACCTCGAAAGCCGTAGCCATCTCATCAAAAGAATAAGGCCTGAAAACAGGGTCTGACATGTCCTGTGCAAGCGAAAGCGATTTGCTTGTCGGGCCGACACTCCCTGCGACCCATACTTTGCGCGGCGCTTCATCGGCTGCCTGCCTTGCTATGCGCGATGCAGCCTCGGCCATCTGTCCGGCCTTGTCAGAGAGCCCGTATTCGGATTGGGAGATACGGTTGGCACTGAATGAGTTGGTGGTGATTATGTCCGCTCCGGCATCGATGTATGCCGAGTGGATGCTGCGGATGGCCTCCGGGGCTGTGAGGTTGAATGATTCACTGTTGCCCTGGAGGCCGTTGCGCTGGAGCATGGTTCCCATGGCTCCGTCAAGTATGAGTATGCGTTTTGAAAGTTCTGCCTTTATATCTTGCATCTTGTGTTGTCTAAAAACATTCTCGGAGGATTCCGATGACGTTGGCTGACTTGCCCATGGTGTAGAAGTGTACTCCCGGGACTCCGTGGGCGAGAAGGTCTTTGCACTGCGCCGTGGCCCATTCCTGTCCGATTTGGTATACGGCCTGCCTGTCGTCCTGGTGTGCGGCGATTTCGCCCGTGAGTTCGTGCGGGATGTCGATGGAGAAGGCTTCCGGGAGGAGCTTCACCTGCCTCGGGGTGGAGATGGGCTTGAGTCCCGGGATTATGGGGACGTTGATGCCGGCGCTCCGGCAGCGGCCCACGAAATCGTAGAATACCTTGTTGTCGAAGAACATCTGGGTGGTGATGTAGTCTGCGCCGGCATCGACCTTGCGCTTGAGGTTGGTGATGTCGTCATCGAGGTTCGGCGCTTCGAAATGTTTCTCCGGGTAGCCGCCGACCCCGACCTTGAAAAATCCTTCACAACTGTTGTCCTTCTCGAAGCGGCGGATGGCTTCCACCAGTTCGCTCGCGTGGGTGTAGCCGCCCGGGACAGGGGAGAAGCGTTTCTCGCCCGTGAGGCAGTCACCGCGCAGCGCCAGCACATTGTTGATTCCCATGAACTTGAAGTCCTGGAGCTGGAACTCTATCTGCTCGGCGCTCAGTCCCCCGCATATCAGGTGTGGGACGACGTCCACCTTGAACTCGGACTGGATGGCCCCGCATACCGCCGTCTCGCTCACGCGGCGGCGCACAAGGCGCTTCTTGTAGCTGCCGTCTGGCTGCTCTTCGTAGACCACCTCGTCCCGGTGGCAGGTCACGTTTATGTGGCGCGGCTTGAACTCGATGAACGGCCTGATGTCGTCGAGGAGTTCAGTCTTTGTCATGCCTGTCAGCGGCGGGACTATCTCAAGTGAGGGGTATTGCTTCATTTTCTATATCGCTGCGAAAGCCTGGTCGAGGTCGGCGATGATGTCGTCGATGTTTTCGATGCCTATGGAGAGCCTGACTGTTGTCGGTGTGATGTGCTGCTGCTCAAGCTCTTCCGGGGACATCTGCGAATGGGTGGTGGTGGCCGGGTGGATCACGAGGCTCTTGACATCAGCCACGTTGGCAAGAAGGGAGAAGATCTTGAGGCTGTCGATGAACTTCCATGCATCCTGCTGTGTGCCCTTTATCTCGAATGTGAAGATGGATCCTCCTCCATTCGGGAAATATTTCTGGTACAGGGCATGGTCGGGGTGTGTCTGGACGGCCGGATGGTTGACTTTGGCCACCTTGGGATTGTGCTCAAGATATTCCACCACCTTGAGGGCGTTCTGCACATGGCGTTCTATGCGGAGCGGGAGGGTCTCGGTCCCCTGGAGTAGGAGCCATGCGCTGATCGGACTGATGCAGGCTCCGGTGTCGCGGAGTATCACGGCCCTCACTCTCGTCACGAATGCGGCCGGCCCCGCCACGTCGGCGAACACAGCCCCGTGGTAGCTAGGGTCCGGCTTGGCGAGCGTCGGGTATTTGTCCGGGTTCTTCTTCCAGTCGAACTTGCCCCCGTCCACGATGACTCCGCCGAGGGTGGTGCCGTGGCCGCCGATGAACTTGGTCGCCGAGTGCACGACGATGTCGGCCCCGTGCTCAATCGGTCTTATGAGGATCGGAGCGAAGGTGTTGTCGACTATGAACACGATCCCGTGCCTGTGTGCCACCTCGGCTATGCCGTCGAGGTCCGTCACGTCGGAGTTCGGGTTGCCGAAAGTCTCGGCATAAATCACTTTAGTATTGGGCCTGATGGCACCTTCAAGGGCCTTGAGGTCGTTGACCTTGACTATGGTGTTGGAGATCCCCTGTGTCGTCAGGGTGTGGGTGATCAGGTTGAATGAGCCTCCGTACATGTTGTCGGCGGCGATGATGTGGTCGCCCTGCTGGAGCACGTTCTGGAGGGCATAGGTGACGGCTGCGGCACCGGATGCCACTGCGAGCGCGGCGACTCCTCCTTCGAGTGCAGCTATCCTCTTCTCGAACACGTCCTGGGTGGTGTTGGTGAGTCTGCCGTAGATGTTGCCCGGGTCCCTGAGGCCGAAGCGATCGGCGGCGTGCTGGCTGTTATGGAATACGTATGATGTTGTCTGATAGATAGGTACGGCGCGGGCATCCGATACCGGGTCTGCCGTCTCCTGGCCTACATGGAGGGCCAGCGTGTCGAGGTGGAGTTTCTGAGTGCTCATTCTTTTTCTCGTTTTTTGTCGATGCAAAGTTCGGCTGTCTGGACAAATTATCCAAGTGTTTTCATGTATTTGGAAAAATTACCTATATTTGCTGATGCGGCAGGTGAATTGTTCTATGGTATCCGGTTCCCGCCGTATTTGGTCAGAAAATTTTTCCGTATGATAGATGAAAAGGATGTCGAGATCCTGAGGCTGCTTCAGGACAATGCCGATTTGACGAACAAGGAAATTGCCGCCAGGGTACACCTGTCTCCGACCCCGGTATTCGAGAGGGTGAAAAGACTGCGGGAGCGGGGGTACATCAGGAAATTCGCGGCTGTGCTCGATGCCGACAAGCTTGACTGCTCTTTCATGGCGTTCTGCTACATAAAACTCAAGCAGCACACTTTCGACAACGCCAGACGGCTCATGGACGCGGTGGCGCAGATAGACGAGGTGGCGGAGTGCTACAACATCTCCGGGGACTACGACTTCCTGATGAAGGTGTATGTCTCCAGCATGAAGGATTACCAGCGTTTCGTGCTGAGGATAATGGGGGATCTCGACTGTATCGGGAGTCTCAACAGTTCCTTCGTGATGGGTGTGGTCAAGGAGACGTTCGGCGTGCCTGTGCATCTGAAGCGTTAGCCCTCACCACTCTCCGTCCTCTTCCTGGCGGCCTTTCCGCTCCTGGATGGATTCGGTGATGCGGACAGTCTCTTCGACCATGGTGTCGTATCCGGTGAGGGCCGCGAAGGGTGCGAACTGAGCCGCGCGGTCCGCCATGCTCATCCTCTGATGTCTTGGCGAACTGTGGTGCTCCATCCCGATGATGTCATCGTATTTGTGTGTGTCTGTCATGCTTTGTGACCTCCGACCTGGCTGTTGCGCTCTATCATGGTGGCTCCTTCCTCGAAGTTGATGCCCTTGAGGATGGCGTTTTTACCGAATTTCTTTTTGATTGCGAGGATGGCTTCCTGGCGTCTGCGCTCTTTTCCGTTCGTCTCCGCCATGCCGTCTTCGAACAGGTCGAGCTGGACTGCTTCGACCTTGGATTCGTCCACGGTGTTGTTTGCCACTACATACATCCTCCTCACCAGTAGGTCTTTGTCCACGATCCTGTCGAAGAGGGTGGCTGTCGCTTTGGAAATGGCCGCTCCCGAGGAGGTCTGCTTGCTGAGGTTTATCGAGCCGTGTGCCGATTTGGGGATCTGTCTGCCGTACCTGTCCGTGTCCACCGGACCATGGTAGCGGGCTTTCCTGACCGGGTCGGTGAGGTTCTCCACATCGTAGCCCACCGTGAGGACGATCTGGTCGCAGACGAGGTGCTTGGAGACAAGGTCGAGCGAGAGGGCGTCCGCCATCTCCCGAACCACGACGCGGGCCTTGGTGAAGTCGTATGCGTATGAGAGCACCTGTCCGGAGCTGAGGCTCTTGACTGACGGACGGTATTGTTTCACATCTTTTATGGTGCACGGCTCCCAGCCCCAGGCGTGGTCGATGATCAGTTCGGCGTTGACCCCGAACAGTTTGTAGAGGATCTCCTCGTTGCGGACGGAGCACAGGGCCACGTCTCCGAGCGTGTACATGAAATTCTGTTCGAGCCTGGCTGCGATCCCCGGGCCGATACGCCAGAAGTCGGTCAGCGGACGGTGGTTCCAGTATTTCCGGCGGAAACTCATCTCGTCCAGTTCGGCGATCCGCACCCCGTCCTTGTCGGCGGGGGAGTGTTTCGCCTCGATGTCCATCGCCACCTTGGCGAGGAAGAGGTTGGTGCCGATGCCGGCGGTGGCGGTGATCCCGGTCTGCGCGAGCACGTCACGCACCATGCGCATAGCCAGTTCGTGGGCGGTGCACTTGTATGAATCGAGGTACTCCGTGACGTCCGCGAAGATCTCGTCGATCGAGTAGGGGAAGATGTCCTCGGCGGCGACGTGGTTGAGGTAGATGCTGTAGATCCTGGAGCTTACCTCCATGTATCTGTGCATCCTCGGAGGGGCGATGATGAAATCCACCTTCTCTCCGGTCCTGCGGTAGACTTCCCTGAGCTTCTGGTTGACTTCGAAAAGTCTTGCCCTGCCCCCGATGCCGTAGGCTTTGAGGGCGGGGGTGACGGCCAGGCAGATGGTCTTGTCCGTGCGGGACTCGTCGGCGACGACAAGCCTGGTGGACAGCGGGTCGAGCCCCCTGTCCACACACTCCACTGAAGCGAAGAATGACTTCAGGTCTATGGCGACGTATTTTCGCATTGTTTTCTTGCCTGCCCTCTTTCTGCCATGCTTTCCCTCTGCCTTGCGGTTCGTCTTTTGTCTTGGCGCTCTTGCTTTGCGGTTCGCTCTGGCATTGCGGTTCGTGTTTGCTGACAGCCTTGACGCTTGCTGCTCTGGCTTTGCACCGCACCCTGTGGAACGGTACGGCAAAAATAAGGATTTTGCCTGACAAATTTCTGAGGGGCGGCGATGATGTCATGGTCAGGTATGAGCTTGAGTGATGGTGATTCTTTGGCATCCGAGGTTTTGTCTGCGGTAAAGAAAACGGCCTTGTTGTACTAAAAAGTGAATATAAATCATCCTTTTCGGTGACTAAAACTTAGTTATCTGATTATTTCTGCCACAACATCATCCAGAAGAAAGGGGATTACGCCCACAAACATCACTCCGTCTTCATCAGTCCACAGTTTGGCGTTCCCGTCCAATACAACAATTTTGCGAAAGAAATCACCTGTGTTTCTTAAAGAGAATGTCTCCTGCGCCTTCTTCTCTGGGGTGTCCGCATTCAAGGCAGATTGGATATACACCTTGTCATTGCCGATGTTGACCACGAAGTCAATCTCATATTGTGACATCTTACGCTTGCCTTCAAAGACCCGTGTATGTTCCACTATACCGACATCCACTGAATATCCACGGCGTATCAAGTCATTGAAAATTATATTTTCCATTAGGTGCGATCGCTCCTGCTGCCGGAAATTTAACTTGGCGTTTCTCAAACCAAGATCCATGGCATAATATTTCTGAATCGTATCGAAATACCTTCGTCCTTTTACATCCCACCGTTTCGCGCTTTGGAAAAGATAGGCGTCTTCCACGTAATCAAGGTAGTTTTTTATTGTATTGTATGATGGTGACTTTCCCGTCAGAGAGCCTGCGGTGTTGGCCAATTTGTTCGGATTCGTCAAGGATCCTACAGATGATGCGAGGGCATCTACCAACGCACTCAGTATATTATCGTCTTTTAGTTTATAACGCTCTACGATATCTTTAATATAGACATTTGAGAAAAGCCCCTGCAGATACTTGCGCTTCTCCTTCTTGTCTGGCTCAAGGACAGCCAAAGGCATACCACCATACATCAGGTATTCCTCAAGGGCATCAGCTTTCTCCATTCCTGCCACTGACAGATATTCCGCAAATGACAGTGGATATACTTTTATTTCTGAGCCCCTGTCACGAAAATTTGTCACGATGTCTTTAGACAACATCTTTGAATTAGAACCTGTCACGTACAGATCGATGTTCGGACGTGCCATCAAGTCATTCAGGATGTCGTAAAAAGTAGTATAGAGCATGTCTCTGTCATCTTCAGGCACTAAGGATTCGTCAATATCCTCATTCTTTATCCTGTATGACAATTGTATCTCATCGATAAACACATAAAATCTTCTACCGGGGTCTTGTGTGTGCCTCATTATATAATCATACAAGAGGTTCGGGTTGCGGTATTTTGCGTCCGACTTTCTGTCCAACGCGATTTCTATAAAATCATCTTTGCTGACACCATCCTCTAACAACCTGTTCTTAAAAAGCGTGGATAGCAAGAATGACTTGCCGGAACGTCTTATACCGGTCACTATTTTCACCTTGCCATTCCAACGCTTTGCAAGTAGCAGATTAACGTATTCGCTTCTGTCTATAATCATAAAATGCGCTTTTTCTACACTGAAAAAATGGTCTTTAATGACGACTGTTTTTTCAGTGCCAAGATAGCCATATTATTTTAATCGCGCAATATCTAGACACTTGACAAATATGTCTCTGGATAGTTGCAATAAAGATGTGAAAATAATTTTGCATTCAGTTGAAAATATTTATATTTGCCATTGTGGTTATGGCTTGCGCCGATTGATAAGGCTGATACTTGCTAAAATTTAATGATATTAGCTGGTTCTGAATTGAAATTTGATTATTGTGCGGCGCGGGCTGATGGAAAACAGAAAATGAAGCCCGATGAGAGCTCCGAGGGCAATATTATTAATTGAAAATCAAACTTTTATGAAAAAAGCGCTTATCGCGGCATCTGTTGCCGTCTTGCTGGCGGCGGCAGTTTCTTGCACATCGAAATATGCTGATGACCCGTATCTGCGAGATTTGAAGATAGGAGAACAGATTCTCTCGCCTGTGGACTCGTCAGATTTGGACATGTATGCATATTGGCAGCCGCGCGATGTAGTTGCGGCAGGAGATGGTTGGTTTGTAATATCATCGTCGGATAACGATTATCACCTGCTTTTTGTGAATCCGGAAAGTGGCGATCACTTCTATGCGATTCGCCGAGGCAGAGGGCCCGGGGAGATAGTCTCCGGCGGAAATCTGCACAATTCAGGAGATGCTGTGCGGTATTATGATTTCACACGGACGAAGTGCATAGAACTGGACATAGAGAAGTCTATTGCCGCCCGTACGGCCGTGTGTGATACGGTGGGGGATTTCAGCAAAGGGAACAGGCTTGTTTACCTGACTTCTTGTGGTAAGGACCAGTTCGTGTCGGGGTGTCTTGCTGATGAGAATTATTGGTACGCACTATATGATAGGCAGGGCAATTTTCTGTCTGGGATTGAGGCCATTGCAGGGCTGTCCAAGGATAGGGACAGTGCCTTGTCGGCGATGCTGAGCACGCAATATTCGGCTTCGCCGGATGGGCGGCATCTGTGTGTGACCAATTTGGCTACTCCGACCATTTCATTCGCTTCGGTTTCCGGTGACAAGCTACAAGAGGTCAAAAGGATACAGTCTTCATTCGATGTGGAGAAGCAGGCACATGGCAGAACCGCAAAGGGTTATTTTAATGGAGTTGCTGCAGATGACAAATATGTGTATATCTTATACTCCGGCCGCAGAATAATTGACCGCGAAATGTTGTCCAACGAGTGCAGCCACCTCCTGGTCTACGACTGGAACGGAAACATCAAGCATCACTACGTCCTGTCCCGTCCCGTCTGCTCGATCTGTCTGACAGATGACGGCTTCTATGCAGTCTCCACCTGGCCTTCGGGGAAACTGCTGCACTTCGTGCTTCCCGATATGTAAGAATAAAAATGAGCCCTACGGGTTCCAAATGGATAACATGTATAAACTTTAAATCAGACATTTATGAAAAAAACAATCATCGCGGCATCTGCCGTTTGCTGGGCGGTGCTTTCTGCCGTTGCGCTTTCCTTTGTGTCCTGCAAAGGTTCATCCAGTCAAGTGACGGCTGAAATCAAGTCGGAGGCCGTGTGCGCTCTGGATGAGAATCTGTTGCTGCTGGACGCTCCGAAGTCTTTGAGTGTTGAGGCCGGAAAGGGATTTGTGGTCGCTGCGGGAGATGACGTTGTCCTGTATGATTTTGACGGGCAGCAGCTCAGTTCGTTCAATAAGAAAGGCAGGGGAAGTTATGAATATCAGACTCTGGGTTATGTGCGTGGTGAAGGAGAAAAGATCTATGTCTGGGATTCCGGAAGAACCGTTTTTATCGTTTATGACAGAGACGGGGAGGGGCTGGCCGAATACAAGTACGGCAGTGCCATAAAAGACTTCCTGCCCCATGAGGAGAGGCTTTATATTTATACTGCCGGGAAAAGAACTGGCCATCTTGTTGATGTCTTCGATATGAAGAGTTGTGCTGTCGTGGATTCGCTGGTTGTTCCCACTCCGGAGCACCGCCTGCTTCTTTCCAATGAGGCTGCGGCACCGATGTCGGTGTATGACGGATCTCTGTATTTTATGCCGAAGGATGCGCTGGACATTTATAGATGGCCACTGTCTGGAGGTGAAGTGTCCAAAGTCGGAACCATTGCTTCTGAAACATTCAAGGTTGACAAGATTGGAGATGCCGGGATTATCGGTCGTGATTTCATGAAGGCTGCGCGTTACCTGTTTCTGAACTCATATACGCTTGCTTTGTCGGTGGGGCGTAAGGGTTTTATGGTCCTGGCTAATGAGGGAACGGCCGAATTGGACAAGAGTTTGAAAGTAACAGAGGACAACTTGACGATGAACTTGTACCGTACGGATGCCAAATTGGGGCATCTCAAGAAATCTGCTGAGAAACGGTCGGTGGATGTCAGGACTATATGCTCATCTGAGGGTGAAATCTATTTTCTGAGACACTCTGTTGAGAATGAGAACGACAGATATACCCTTGAGGTTATCAAGGATTAGTGTGCTGCCACGCATGAAGATTTTGACTTGTACTGAAAACTTGAAAAAGAACATTATTCATTTGCTGTTTTAAAAAATATTGCATACATTAGCCGTGTAATATTGGAAAACATCATCAAACAAACCATGAATAAAAATAGCATAGCTGTTTTTATCATAATCACAGCGGCCTGCAATTCGAATTCAACCTATACGGTTCATGTTGAGGACGGGAATGACATTTCCGCTTTTTCAAATTCCATAAAAGAATTGGAACTCATACCCTTGTCCACGGATGACACGCACCTCCTCGGCACTCAAACCGATCTCATCCCAACCGACGATGGCTTCATTGTTCTGGATGTGCCGAACTCAAAAATCTATCATTATGATAAATCCGGTACATTCATCAACGCCATTGGGCGCAAAGGAAGAGGCCCTGGGGAATATAATTCGCTGTTAAACGTCGAACTTGTGGGGGACTCTTTATATGTATTCTCCGCCCCACAGAAAATGCAATGTTTCAGTCTTGACGGGAAATTGCTTTCTGAAAAGAAGATTCCCTCTTTGGGCAGACAATGTTACATCTTCCGCTCCGACACTCTGAATTACCACGACTTCAGCCCTACAAAAAAAGACAGGCTGAGCGTAAGCGGCCGGAGCGGAGAGAAGGAATACCTGCACACAACGGCATCAGTTCTGCCTTTCAACACACCAGTTTCGCGGTTCAGTTCAAATGGCGACACTGTTTTCTTGATAGACTCCTACAGCCCGGTCATTTATCGATATCATAATCAGAAACTGTCAGAATACATAAGATTTGATTTCGGCAAATATACTGTTCCGAAAACATTCTTCTCCGCAGGGGATCCCTATAAAGCGGCAGCTGTCCTGCTGGAATCAGACTTTGCCGTAATAAACAGATATATGGAAACACCCGAATTAAAAATCGTGGAAATCATGACGCAAAGCAACGGGGATGTAAAATTCATATATGGCCTGTACGACAAGAAATGGACATGGTTCGACTGCAGCGGGCTCGGCGAGGCTCTAAAAGAATCTTTCAAATTCGCCGCCGGGAAGACCGTTTTTGCTTTGCTGGATCCCTCCACGATGGAGCATTTAGAAGAATCGATCCTTGACAAAGTGGGCAACAAAGAAATACTGAAACACATATCAGAAAGAGACAACTATGTCATCGCAAAAATTGAACTTAAGTAATCGCCCCAACAGAATGTCTCAGAAAAATAGATTTTTCCTTCCGATGAACATTCCTAGAAGTTGAATCTTATCTTAACAATCGCCCTTTGACCACCAACGCAATTGTTCTTGAGTGCAGGAAGGACAGCTTGGCCCAACGGCCCGTAATCTCCGTCGTTGTTTGCAGGAATGAGGATAAAACTGTCCTTATCGGAACCCAGTACCCTGAAACCGCTGTCTTCATTGGAATTCTTCCACGCGATACACTTCTTGCTCTTCCTGCTGTAGATCAACGAACACTCGCTCGCCTGAGAGCCGCAGAATCGGCAATAGACATAGTCATCCGTATCGTGATAGTCCATAGGCAGTTTGTAATAGTCGGACAGCATATAGGCCCCTATATCCTCTCCTGCCGAGTCATAGAAATATCTTGCAGGCATAGCCTTTTCACCGAAGTCCACCTTGAATGCCGGTACTGGTCCGTCCTTCTCCAGCCTGTAGAATATTGATTCTGAGTTTTGCGGTCTGAGATAATAGGTGTTGTCCTTTGATTGGCTTATGTTGTTCATCGAGAAGGTGCAATCTTCCCTTGGAATGCTTTCTGAAATTAGATGCCCGTCCCCACCTATCAGCTGGAGGGTATTGCCTTTACCTCGCTTATCATCGCGAGGGCTCATGGAGAATGCCGAGAACAGATAGAATTTCCCGTCCGTTGTGGCAGACAGAGCATCCGCCGGATCTTTAAGTCCCGTCAAATCCACTTGGAAACAATTGCGGGTGTCGTCAATGTCGAATACTTTTATCCTTGCATTCTCCAATATGCAGAACTTCCCGTCCATATAGCAGATGTCGGATGCGGATACGTATTCGTTTGATGCCCGTCCACGGGTCAATTTCAATGGCCCTGGATGCCCGCTCTTGTCCAATGAGAGGATGGAGCCTCTGGAGTCCAGAATGAAAAGATTTCCCTGTCCATCGGACAACATCTTGGAGACGCCGGCGAAGAGGACGGATTCGTCAATCGGCTGGACATCAACCACGGACACCATGTCTGATATGTCCGTTGACAAAGAGGTGACCGCAGCCTCCTCTGCAGCGGACATTTTATTGCTGGATGTCTGATTGACACAGGAAACCAAGGCCAATATGGCCATAAGTGTCATTACTGTATTTCGTGCCTGCATAGTTTCAAAGATCATCTTGACCAGAATGTATCTTGGCAGCCGTTGTAAGGATCGTGAGGGCAGGAGCCTACTCTGCCGTTGCAGTTGTCGTATGCATCGTTAGGACAGCAATATGTGCCCCAATCACTGAAATTGTCTGAATTGCACCCGACGGTCTTCCATCTTCCTTTCGGGAATCCGCTTTCGTCGTGCGCCAAAGCTTCTGCGTTTTCTTCTATGAATGATTCATAGGAGGTTGTCCTGCGCTGCAGCATTGCTGAAATGCTCACCAAAATGAGAGCAGTGCAACATAAAATAGTTTTTTTCTTCATGGAATGTTCTATTTAAATAATTAATTTATCTGTGCCAAAGATAAGTAATTTTATTGAAACTTCAAATGATTTAACGATAATTTTGTTTTTTTGAGCGCATCGTTATGAATAAATCGGCGCGAACAGGGGATTTTTAACTCAGTTTGAGAATCAATTTACACCTGCAAATGACCGTGATTAGTTTGACGGGCTTCTATTCCGTCAGAACCTGGTCTTTGGGAAAACTGCTGCACTTCGTGCAATATACCATGCAATAAAGATGTGAAAATAATTTTTGTATTCTGCTGAAAATATTTATATTTGCTGTTGTAGTTATGGCTGCGCTGATTGGCAAAACTGATACTTGCTAAAATTTAATGATATTAGCTGGTTCTGATTTGAAATTTGATTATTGTGCGGTGCAGGCTGATGGAAAAACAGAAATGAAGCCCGGAGGGTGTTCCGAAGGGTAATATTTATAAAATTTAAAACATTTGCTTATGAAAAAAGCACTTATCGCGGCATCGGCCGCAATCATTCTGGCCGCAGGTGCGGCCACCTGCTGGACAATGTACAGCGGGAGTGAAGACGAGTTCTTCAATGAAAATCTGGAGGCTCTGTTAAGTGGAGAGTCACGTCCCTCTTTTGTGGAATCAGAATGGACAGTTGCCGTTGTGTACTATGGTGCAACTGGGGTAATTGATGTTTCGTGTTATGAGGGAGGAAGCCATGAATGTCCTATGTATGATCCAAGCCTGCCACAAACCTGATACGACTATGAGAAAGTTTACTAGGAATTTGGTTGCTTCAGCAGTAGTTGTGCTTTCTGTTTGGTCATTAGTATCGGTTCTGAACTATCGGCCATCCGAGTTTGATGAGAATGTGGAAGCTCTTGCTGATGGTGAAGTCAACAAAGAAAAGTTGGATGAAATGCTTGCTCAAGCGATATGGGATACAAGATTGGTGTATGACCCAAATACTAAAACGACTGATGTGTACTGTTTGTCAAATGGGATTTTTGTGTGCCCTATCTAATCCTTGATATTATGCGAACATTATTTTCTACGATATTGTTGTTTTCTGCCGTTGCTATTTCCTTTGTGTCCTGCAAAGGTTCATCCAGTCAAGTGACGGCTGAAATCAAGTCGGAGGCCGTGTGCGCTCTGGATGAGAATCTGTTGCTGCTGGACGCTCCGAAGTCTTTGAGTGTTGAGGCCGGAAAGGGATTTGTGGTCGCTGCGGGAGATGACGTTGTTCTGTATGATTTTGACGGGCAGCAGCTCAGTTCGTTCAATAAGAAAGGCAGGGGAAGTTATGAATATCAGACTCTGGGTTATGTGCGTGGTGAAGGAGAAAAGATCTATGTCTGGGATTCCGGAAGAACCAGTTTTATCGTTTATGACAGGAACGGAGAGGGCATGGCCGAATACAAGTACGGCAGTGCCATAAAAGACTTCCTGTCTCATGAGGAGAGGCTTTACATTTATACTGCCGGGAAAAGAACAGGCCATATTATTGATGTCTTCGATATGAAGAGTTGTGCTGTCGTGGATTCGCTGGTTGTTCCCACTCCGGAGCACTGCCTGCTTCTTTCCAATGAGGCTGCGGCGCCGATGTCGGTGTATGACGGATGTCTGTATTTTATGCCAAAAGATGCGTTGGACATTTATAGATGGCCTTTGTCTGGCGGAGAAGTGTCCAAAGTCGGAACCATTGCTTCTGAAACATTCAAGGTTGACAAGATTGGAGATGCCGGGATTATCGGTCGTGATTTCATGAAGGCTGCGCGTTACCTGTTTCTGAACTCATATACGCTTGCTTTGTCGGTGGGGCGTAAGGGTTTTATGGTCCTGGCTAATGAGGGAACGGCCGAATTGGACAAGAGTTTGAAAGTAACAGAGGACAACTTGACGATGAACTTGTACCGTACGGATGCCAAATTGGGGCATCTTAAGAAATCTGCCGAGAAACGGTCGGTGGATGTCAGGACTATATGCTCATCTGAGGGTGAAATCTATTTCTTGAGACATGATGTTGAGGGTGAAAATGACAGATATACCGGCTCACCTGCAAAGTTCCGT
>DJQV01000012.1:26506-97467 GCA_002438805.1 Bacteroidales bacterium UBA6377 | reverse complement strand
TGCTGTCGATGTTGCGTTTAAGGTCAATCACATTTCTGAATGTCGTCAGGGCGATGTTTCTCAGGATGCGTCTTACATCTTTCAGGTAGCCATATTTCCTTTGTGGTGAAGTCTCCGTCTTGTAGTATTCAATGGCGGCATCGAGAGAGCCTATGCTTTCTTTCACTCCAGCCACATTGATGTCCTCGTTGACATCCAGAACTTCCTCGAAGAATCTGAGGTAGACATCCTCAAGTTCAAGAAACTCTCCGCTGTCATGCACAACACCGTGCTCTATGAGAAAAGCGATCCGGCTTTCCTTGTAATCCACGAGTTCTTTTGCGGTGTCATGTCGGTACGAAAGTTTTTTCCTGTTCTGGAACATGTCCTTCAGGAGCACTTTCTCCCTTGAAAGCATTCTTATGAGTTCATCTATAGAGCGGAATGTCTCCATTTTACTAAGTCAGTCAATCAGTTAAAGTCACGATAGACGCCTGGCCTGGATAAACAGGCGGCGGTGAACACAAATATATGTAATTGACGTGAATGGAGCAAATATTCTTGCCATGCATCATCGCCGAAAAGCAGGCTCTAAGGCACATCGCCGGCTTCCGGATGGATCAGACTGCCACTTTCCGACGCAGAATATTTATTTCCCTATACAAAACCTCCCGAAAATCTCCCCCAGGACCTCATCGCTGCTTATCTCGCCGGTGATGGAGCCGAGACTCTCGAGAGCGGAGCGCAGGTCCTCCGCGAGAAGGTCACCGGGGATTCCGCGGTCAAGTCCGGCTATCACTTCCGCAAGAGCGGCGGCAGAAGAGTGCAGAGCAGCGGCATGCCGGGCATTGGTCACCACCGTCCCGTCTTCAGGGACATCTTCCGAAGCCATGGAAACCAGCATTGTCCGCAGTTCCTCAAGCCCCGTCCCATCCTTAGCCGAGATTGGGAGCACTTTGACAGCATCCGTCTTATGTACAAGCGATAAAACAATATCGTTAACAATGCTAACAACATTGTTAACACATATTTTGTCCGATTTAGAGATTAGAATCACGAGTTTCTGCGACGATAAATCCACTGCGGCGATAACCATCTCCAACTGCTCCCGGACAGGTCCCCCGACATCCACCAAACCCAGCACAATCCTGGCTTCGGAAGCCTTTTTCAAGGCACGCCGGATACCCTCAGACTCTACGACATCCGAAGAATCCCGGATTCCTGCCGTGTCGATGAAACGGAACATGACTCCTCCTATCGTGCAGCAATCCTCGACCGTGTCCCTGGTGGTCCCGGGAATATCGGAGACAATGGCCCTGTCATCCCCGAGCAAGGCATTCAAAAGGGTACTCTTGCCGCTGTTCGGCACCCCGATGATCGCCACAGGCACACCGGTGCGTATGGCATTGCCTTCCTTGAACGAATCCGCCAGTGCAGCACAGCGCTCCCGTGCCCTTTCCAACAGTGCACGCAGGCGTGAACGGTCCGCAAACTCCACATCCTCCTCGGAAAAATCAAGCTCCAGTTCAAGCAGCGAAGCGATCTCCAGCAGGGAAGAGCGGAGATGCCCGAGTTCAGCCGAGTACCCGCCGCGCAACTGGTTCATGGCAACCCTGTGCTGAACTTCCGAGTTCGAGGCAATCACATCCGCAACCGCTTCAGCCTGGGCAAGATCCATCTTCCCGTTGAGAAAAGCACGTCTGGTGAACTCTCCGGGCATAGCAAGCCTGGCACCCGCAGCCTCAAGAAGGGCAAGCAGGGAAGAGACAATATAACGGGAAGAATGGCATGAAATCTCCACAGAATCCTCTCCCGTATAAGAATGAGGTGCACGGAAAACGCTGACCAGCACCTCGTCCAGCACTTTCCCGTCCCGGTCCAGAACGGTGCCGAACCTCAGCCTGTAACCTTCCGTCTCACAAAGCGGCATCCCGCTGGTGAAAACCACTTTCCCCGCGACCTCCAGCGCCTTCGCACCGCTGAGCCGCACCACGGCGATCGCCCCGGTACCTGGAACTGTGGCCGGGGCGCATATCGTATCATCGAAAAAACTGAACATTCTCCAATCCATTACAGCCCCGGCATCCTGCCGGGACGGACAAGCGGCAAAAATAAGCTAATTAATCATCATTGCAAAATAACTACTTTCTCAGTATATTTGCGCCTGCGAAATACATACTTATACAAGAATATGATTTACACAAAAGAAGTGCAGCAGATGTGCTGCGTCGCAAAAGGCGCCAACCACGCCAACGCCCCGATCCCTGAAGAGGGCAAGTGGGTACACGCAAAGGAAATCAAGGACATATCCGGCCTGACCCACGGCATCGGCTGGTGCGCACCTCAGCAGGGTGCCTGCAAGTTGACTCTCAACGTCAAGGACGGCATCATCGAGGAGGCGCTCGTAGAGACTGTAGGCTGCTCAGGCATGACCCACTCAGCTGCCATGGCATCTGAAATCCTTCCTGGCAAGACCCTCCTTGAGGCCCTCAACACCGACCTCGTATGCGACGCCATCAACACGGCGATGCGCGAGCTCTTCCTCCAGATTGTCTACGGACGTACCCAGTCAGCTTTCTCTGAGGGCGGTCTCCCTGTCGGAGGCTCGCTCGAAGACCTCGGAAAGAACCTCCGCAGCCAGGTCGGCACCATGTACGGCACCAGAGCAAAGGGCAGCCGCTATCTTGAGATGACCGAGGGCTACTGCACCAGGATGGCCCTTGACTCCAACAATGAAGTGATCGGCTACGAGTTCATCAACCTCGGCAAGCTCATGGACGCCCTGAAGGGCGGCGCCACAGGACCTGAGGCCATCGAGAAAGCCAAAGGCACCTACGGCCGCTTCAAGGAGGCTGTTAAGTATATTGACCCACGTAAAGAGTAAGAGACATGGCACTTTTTGAAAGCTACGAGCGTCGCATCGATCAGATCAATGCAGCTCTCAACAAATACGGCATCAAAGACATCGATGAGGCCAAGGCTATCTGCGACGCCAAAGGCATCGATCCTTACAAGATGTGCGAAGACACACAGAAGATCTGCTTCGAGAACGCGAAGTGGGCTTATGTAGTAGGCGCAGCCATCGCAATCAAGAAAGGCGTGAAGACCGCCGCAGAGGCGGCTGAAGCCATCGGTGAGGGCCTTCAGGCCTTCTGTATCCCTGGATCCGTGGCTGACGACCGCAAGGTGGGCCTCGGACACGGCAACCTCGCAGCAAGGCTTCTCCGCGAGGAGACAGGCTGCTTCGCTTTCCTCGCCGGACACGAATCATACGCTGCCGCGGAAGGCGCCATCAAGATCGCCGAGATGGCCAACAAGGTACGCAAGACTCCGCTCCGTGTGATTCTCAACGGACTCGGCAAGGACGCTGCCAAGATCATTTCACGCATCAACGGCTTCACCTACGTACAGACACAGTTCGACTACTTCACCGGGGAGCTCAAGGTGGTAGGGGAGACCAAGTACTCTGACGGCGTACGCGGCGGCGTACGGTGCTACGGCGCAGACGACGTGCGTGAGGGCGTGGCCATCATGTGGAAGGAGAACGTGGACGTGTCCATCACCGGCAACTCCACCAACCCTACCCGTTTCCAGCACCCTGTAGCCGGAACCTATAAGAAAGAGCGCGTGCTCGCCGGCAAGCCATACTTCTCAGTGGCATCAGGCGGCGGCACAGGCCGTACCCTCCACCCGGACAACATGGCAGCAGGTCCTGCATCATACGGCATGACCGACACCATGGGCCGCATGCACTCCGACGCACAGTTCGCAGGTTCATCTTCAGTACCGGCACACGTCGAGATGATGGGTTTCCTCGGAATGGGCAACAACCCTATGGTCGGAGCCACTGTTGCAGTGGCTGTAGCCGTAGACGAGGCGATGCAGAAATAAGTCAGCCAGACTTTATAATTGAAAAGGGCGGCGCAAAAGCGCAGCCCTTTTTTCATTTCCCGCTGGCGGCGAGAATTTCCTCAGCCACCATATAGGCTGCATTTCCTATTATCTGCTCACATGGACGTTTGCGATAAAACTCCGGAGTACGCTCCGATGGAGTGGGCTCTTCCTTTACAACAGGGGAGAGTCCCAGCAGCTCCCGGCACACAATGCTGCCGCCGTTGAGCCTCTTGAACTCACCGGCAAACTTCTGGACAAGCGCATAATTGTCCCTCCGGGATTCCTTGACAGAAGGATCCGAGGCCGGGGAGAGGAAACCAGCCATCATCACAGCCCCGCTGAAACTGCCGCACACTTCGCGCATGCGCGCCATACCTCCGCCAAAGCCTGAACCTATGACAGCAAGCGTCTCCTCTGACTCGGGCAGCAGATCAGCAAAGGCAAGAACCACAGCCTGACAGCAGTTATATCCCCTGCGAAATAGAGACATCGCACGCTGCCTGCGTTCCTCGGGAGAAAAATCCAATGGAATATCCTTTATCATCCTATAAAACTTTTCATGAATGAGGTGACCGGTATCTCCTTGTCAGACACAGGGATAAAGTAGTGCAGAAAAGTCAGCAGACGGCTGGCCTCGCTATACTCCGGACAGTTTTTCGGCACTGTGGCAAGTATTGACTCGGCATGGCTGCGGAGCACCGCGAACTCAACGAGATAGGCCGAATTGAAAAGCACGTCAGCGTCTTCCTGATACGGATATATCCATTTGACTTCAGCCCGGCGGACGTTCGGCCAGTTGGAAATCGTCTCACGGGCAGTGAATGCCCCCTTGTTGAAGTCTCTCACTATACGCCGCAGCAGACGGTTGTCGCTGGTCGGTATGCAGTTGTGATCATCAAGGGAGATGCTGGTTATGGTATTTATGAATATCTTGAACTTTTCGGATTCCGGCACCATGTCAAGGAGTGCTGGGTTGAGAGCATGGATACCTTCTATCAGCAGCACCGCCCCGGGGGTCAGCTTGAGCCTCTTGCCGTTGTACTCCCTGATGCCGGTCACAAAATTGTACTCCGGGACTTCCACTTCTTCTCCTGAGAGAAGTCTCAGGACATCCGCCTGCAGGGCATCGTGGTCAACGGTATCGAAATTGTCGAAATCGAAACTGCCGTCGGGAAGTTTCGGAGTGTCGAGCCGGTTCACGAAATAATCATCGGTAGAAAAAGAAATCGGCAGCAACCCGCAGGCTTTAAGCTGGACGCTCAATCGCTTGCAGAAGGTGCTTTTGCCGCTGCTGGTAGGTCCCGTGATGAGCACGAGACGTACCGGGTCAGGGGAATTGTGACGTGACTCAATCTCCTCCGCTATCTGGACTATCTTCTTTTCCTGCAGCGCCTCAGCTACCTGTATCAGGTCGGAGGCCTTGCCGTCAAGACAGGCGAGGTTGACATCGCCCACATTGTCAAGCCCCATTATCCTGTTCCACCTGATGGATTCAGCAAAGACCCCGAAAGTCTTGGGCTGCTCATAGAAAGGCGCGAGTGCCTCGGGATGATGCCGGTCCGGGACACGTAGCAGCATCCCCCCGTGGAACGGATCGAGACTCCAGATTTTAAGATACCCGGTGCTTGGCACGAGCGCACCGCAGCTGTAATCGGGAGATCCGTCAAGAGAATAGTAATTGACGTACACCTCTCCGCAGGTCTGAAGGAGCTTCACCTTGTCCGACTGGCCGAGGCTCCGGAAAAGCTCTAGTGCTTCTGAGGTCTGCACCTCATGCCGGCGGAACGGAAAGTCGGCCCTAACCAGCTCCAGCATACGTTCGCGTATGGCCTCGATGTCATCCCTGTGCATCGATTCACCTCCGGCCTTGTCGAGGCGGCAGAAATATCCCTTGGAAATAGGCCGGCGTATCACGACCTTGCTCCCGGGGAAAAGATCCTGCGCCGCCTTGCACAGCAGGAAACACAGCGAACGGCAGTACACATTGCGTCCGGCGTAGGAGCGATAATCGAGGAACTCCACATCCCGGTTATTGAAGACCCTGAACTTTAATCCCTGGGAGACATTGTTGACCTTGGCCGATATGATGTCATAGGGACGATCGAAATCAAATTCGGGGATCATGTCCAGCAGTGTGGACCCCTCCGGAAATTCCCTGAATGTTCCTGTGTTCTTGCAGTAAATACGTAGCATTGCGACTTATGATGGATATATCTCGGCAAAATTACGAAAAAAGTAGTATCTTTACTTAAATTTTCATTCCGATATGAGCCAATTACACGTTATCGACCACCCGATGATCCAGCACAAGCTGACCATCATGAGACAGAAGGAGACCGGATCCAAGGATTTCCGCGAACTTCTCAAGGAAATTGCACTTCTTATGGGCTATGAGGTCACCCGCGACCTTCCTCTGGCTGAAGTCGAAATCGAGACACCTATCTGCAAGACACTCGCCCGCAAAGTCAGCGGACGCAAACTTGCCATCGTCCCTATCCTGCGTGCAGGACTCGGGATGGTGGAAGGCCTCCAGACTCTGGTGCCTGTGGCCAAAGTCGGCCATATCGGACTCTACCGCGACGAGAAGACGCACACTCCTGTAGTATACTACTGCAAGCTCCCCGAAGATATCAGCCAGAGACTCGTTATCGTCACAGACCCGATGCTCGCCACCGGAGGGAGCTCATGCGATGCCCTGACAATGCTCAAGGAGCGCGGCTGCACCAACATCAGGCTCATGTGCCTCGTGGCGGCCCCTGAAGGTATCAGGAAAGTGCAGGAAATGCATCCTGACGTGGACATCTATGTGGCTGCCGTCGATGACCATCTCAACAAGGATGCCTATATCGTCCCCGGCCTCGGAGATGCAGGAGACAGGATTTTCGGCACGAAATAGCAGAACACACATAAAAAGAGCGTCCTCCAGGCGGGGGACGCTCTTTCTTTACAGCCTGCCGGCTCAGAAATTATCGTAATACTTGGCCTCCCGCGGAGTCACCTTGGACATGTTGTCCAGAAGATCCTGATTGGTCTTGTATTCGTCCATCAGCTGAAGCATGAAATTCATCGCTTCAGTAGGATTCATGTCAGCAAGGAGCTTGCGGAGAATCCATATCCTCTGGCTCTGGTCCTTCGGATAGAGGAGGTCATCACGGCGTGTACCGGAAAGAAGCACGTTGACAGCCGGGAAAATACGCCTATTGGCGAGAGTGCGGTCAAGCTGGATTTCACTGTTGCCGGTGCCCTTGAACTCCTCAAAGATCACATCATCCATCTTGGAGCCGGTCTCGGTGAGGGCCGTGGCAAGAATCGTCAGGGAACCGCCGCCCTCTATGTTTCTCGCTGCTCCGAAGAAACGCTTCGGCTTCTGCAGGGCGTTGGCATCCACACCTCCGGTCAGAACCTTGCCGGAAGCCGGCTGCACAGTATTGTACGCCCTGGCAAGTCTGGTGATGGAGTCGAGAAGGATTACCACATCGTGACCGCATTCCACGAGACGGCGCGCCTTCTCGATGACCATGTTGGCCACCTTGACGTGCTTTTCGGCAGGCTCGTCGAAAGTGGAGGCCACGACTTCGGCTTTTACCGAGCGCTGCATGTCGGTCACCTCTTCCGGACGTTCGTCCACGAGAAGCACTATTTCATATACTTCAGGATGGTTGTCAGCTATGGCATTGGCGATGCTCTTGAGAAGTAAAGTTTTACCTGCTTTAGGAGGGGAAACGATAAGCATTCGCTGGCCTTTTCCGATAGGTGAGAACATGTCCACGATTCGGCAGCTCTTGTCTTTTTCGTGTCCGTTGCCGAGAAGATTGAACTTCTCATCCGGGAAGAGAGGAGTCAGGAAGTCGAAAGGCACCCTGTCCCGTATGAACTCGGGTGTGCGACCGTTGACCGACTTCACGCTGGCAAGAGGGAAGTACTTGTCACCCTCGCGCGGAGGACGTATTTCACCGGTCACCGTGTCTCCGTTCTTGAGGGCGTTCATCTTGACCTGCTGCTGGGAGACGTAGATGTCATCCGGAGAATTGAGGTAATTGTAGTCCGAAGAGCGGAGGAAACCATATCCGTCCGGCATTATCTCAAGCACTCCGGAAGCTTCCACCGTCCCGTCATAGTACACCGGCCGCGGACGCGGCTGACCGTTCTGCTGGCCTTGCGGGGCCTGCGGCTTCTGCATCTGAGGCATAGCACGCTCATTTGCCTTCTCCTGGACCTTGGCCTGGACTTTCTCGAGGACTTTCTCCAGCGAGCGGCTCTCGGCAATCCTCTTAGGCTGCTGAGGCTTGTTCTGCTCTGACGGCTTCTCTACAGCGGCTGCCAGCTCCGGTGAAGTCCCGGACGGGGAGGGAAGTGCCTGCGGCGCGGGTGCCGGAGGAAGCGCTTCAGCCGCCGGTGACGCCTCCGACTGCTGTTCTACTGGAAACAATTGCGCTGTCTGCGCTTCAGGCTGCCTGTTCTTGGGCTTGCGGCCACGCTTTTTGGGCTGCGGTGCCGCTGTCGTCTGCTCTGCAGTGCCGTCTGCAGAAGTAGTCTGCTGCGCTTCATTCCCTGCTGCCTTGGACTCCGGCCTGCCCGGCTTCCGTCCCGGCTTTCCCTTAGGCTTCTGGCTTTTTTCCTGCTGTTTTTCAGCATTTTCCGCCTTGGCAGCACCGTCCGGCTTGGCTTCTTCAACGTTTTTCTGCTTAGGCGGACGGCCCCGACGCGCCTTCGGCTTCTCAGGGGCTGGCTTGACCGACTCCTCCTTTGCTTCCGCGTCGATGATGGCGTAGGCAAGGTTCTCGTCGTCGAGTTTCTTTATTGATTTGACATTGTGTTCTGTCGCTATTGACTCAAGCTGCTCCCGCGTCATCGCGTTCAGTTCCGAAAGTCTGTGTGGCATAAAAATATACGATATGTTTGATTGTGTCCCGGTGTCAGATCCACTCGGGGTAGTGTTTCACTGCGCAAATATAGTCATTTAATTCGGAACTTCCTATTGTTCACACAAAAACTACTTGTCCCAATAGCTGTTGCTCTTCTTGAAGCGCAGGATGTCGGCGAGAGCGGCGGCGTTTGCCGCGATTCTGAAGCTGTATGATTTCCAGGTCCCGAGAGGCACCCAGCTCACAGCAATGTTGAAGCAATGCAGGTCGTATGTCGCGCTGATCTGCGTGGAGGTGATCTGCTTTGCTATGAAGTCATAGCCGGAGGATGCGGTGAGGGACATCCTCGGGGTGAGCTTAAGCGAGCCGGACAGCTGGAGAGAGGCATTGTAGCGGTCTTCTGTCAGCAGCCTGGCCAGTGTCGCATCATAGGAGTAACTGCGCGCAAGGCTGAAGTTGGCGCTGAAATTAAGGCTCCACGGGGCGTTGGGGTTGGTGTAGTAAAGCCACCCTTCCGGGATGTACTCTCCTGTCACCGGATGATAGTAGTTGCGGCGGTAGGCATTGGCCGCGCCAGCGGACGAGGCGTCGCCGCCTTCGCGCGTCTTTGAGCCATCGTTGCCGTTTATCGTACCCTTTCCCGAAATGGAATATGATGCTGATGCACTGACATTTGTGAGCCTGGCAAGCCCCTGCCCCCGAGTGAGGGCGAACGCATCGTATTTCCTGCCGTTCTCGCCGATCGCGTAAGGGTCGAACCCGGCACTCGCGCTGATGGACACCTTGTTGAAGAGAGTGGTAGACATCGACATAGATATCGTGCTCATCTTCAAGGAATCAGCAAGGAAATTATAGCCCGTGTTGAGCGTCAACTGGTCAATCAGCTTCACCTTCTTGGTGCCGGTCCCGGTCGTGTCCGCATAGTCGCGCACCTTGGCTTCGAGGTTGTTACCGATGCTCAGGGACGCGGTGGCGGACTTTCCCCGGCTCGGAGGGGAATACATCTGCCCGGAGTAGATATTGTACTGGTATTCCTGTTCCGTCCCCGATTTGTCCGTATAGTACAGTGTCCGGTAGCCGTTGGCATAAGTGCCTTTCTCCGGACTGAGCGATATGGACATGGAAGGGGAGATCACATGCCTTATGGCCTGCAGCCTGTGCTGCTTGCCGAAGTTGAAAGTCCCGTAGATGCGGGTGCTCATGGAGGTGGAGAAAGAGTAGTTCTGGGTGATCCCGAGTGTGCTGAACTGCCGCCCCTCCTTCATCTCGACCTTATCGGTCTCCGGGTTGTACTCGTAGGTGTTCTTGCGGAAAAACCAGTTCTGTCCGTACTGGACGCTCGGGGCGACACTCAGGTACCTGAAAAGCTGGAAATTAGGCAATCCGATGGAGAAATTGTGGGTCATGCCGTTCTGCAGGCGGTCCAGAAGCCCAGGCTCTTTGAACTCGGAGGCCTTGAACGAGATCTTGTTCTGAAGGGCGGTGCTGTATCCGAAAGAAATCTTTTCGTAGAACTTCTCTTTGCCGGCACGCTCCTTCTTTTTGAAAGGGTAGAACGTGGATACGGAGAACGTTATGTTCGGCAGGGTGAAAGTGTATGAAGAATCCCTTGAGTTCTGGCTATGCAGGGCATTGAGGCTCAAGTTGAACTTGCCGTCCCAGTTTCTCGAATATGATATTGAGGATGAGGCCTGGCTCTGGAGGGCCTGGTTGATGTCCGTGGAATTGTAGCGGTTGTTGGAGGGACTCTGGAAATTGACCGAAGCGCTGAAAGTCGAACCGGGGTGGGCCTTGGAGTCCTGGGTGTGGGACCACTTGACACCGAAGTTGCGTGTCTGGAAAAACTCCTCAGTGCCTTTTTCCCCGGTCTGGTCATTGGAATAGTTCATCGAGAACGAGCCGTTGAACTTGTAGTTGACCTTGTAGCGCGAGTTGATGTTGACCGCCCAGGAGCCGAGGGTGAAATAGTCACCGGTTACCGACAGGTCAAGATAGTCGCCGAACACGAAGTACATGCCCAGATCCCGCATGTAGAACCCGCGCGCCTCCTCCTCTCCGAACGTAGGCATCAGCAGCCCGGTGGAACGCTGCGGCCTTTTGGGAATGAAGCCGAACGGGAGCCCGACAAAAGGTATCTTCACGTCTTCAACCACCATGTACGCCGGGCCGAAAATGGTCTTCTGGCTCGGTTTGCGCACCACCTTGGCACTGGTCAGCGCCAGATAGTAGTGGGGGTGAGCGGCATCGCATACCGTATATTTGCCATCGGTGAGGTTGATCGACTCGTCCTGCATCATCTTGATGTTGGTACCGTGCAGGGAGGCCTCCTCCTCGGTGGTGGTCATGTTGGTTATGCGGGCCTTGCGGGAGTTGAAGTTGTAGCGCACCTCCTCCATATTATATGTCTTCTCGCCCTGCTTCATCACGGGCCGCCCCTTCCATTCTCCGGCTGTGCTGTCGTATGTCCCTCTGGCAAAAACGATCCCGGTCTTCATGTCGTACTCCATGTAGTCGGCGGTAAGCTCCATGTCCTGGTATTTCACGGTCACGTCGCCATAATAATAAATCTTGCGCTGCCCCCCGGTGAAAACTTCCACTATCGAGTCCTTGGCGGTGGAGAACGCCGGCATCTCGAGCGAGCTCTTGCCGAGCATCGCAACAGAATCGGCCCGGTGCAGAGAGTCGGCCCTATGCAACGAGTCTCTACGGGCAAGCTCCACGGAGTCAGGAAGTTCCACCTTTTTCTGCACCATCACACCGTATGCCGTGCCACGGGGGCGCCGGTTCTGCGCATTGGAAGAGCAGATGCAGGACAGAAGCATCAGCACCAGCATCAATATATGTAAGGCCTTTCTCAAATGAAAGAAAAATTCGTATATTTGCTAACCTGCAAAATTAGTACATTTATTTGAAACGCACAATCTGCATACTCCTTCTCGCACTTGTGCTCTGCGCGGAGATGGCGGCGGACGGCCTGGGGCTGTCCACCGTCGTGATAGATGCCGGACACGGCGGAAAAGATGCAGGCTGCATAAGCGCAGACGGCAGGACTTACGAAAAAACCCTCACGCTTGACATCTCCCGCAGGCTCGCCGCCCTCATACGGGAATCATTTCCCGATGTCAAGGTCATCCTGACCCGGGACCGGGACGAATACATAACCTTGGACGACAGGGCGATAAAGGCCAACAACGCCGGGGCGGACCTTTTCATATCCATCCACATCAACGCCGCGGAGCGCAAATCCCCCAACGGGTTTTCGGTGCACGTGCTCGGCCAGTCATCCAACAAGAACAGGGACCTTTTCGCCGGCAACATGGAAGTATGCCGCCGCGAGAATTCAGTCATCCTGCTCGAAGACGACTACAGCACCAAATACCAGGGGTTCGACCCCGCCGACCCGGAATCCTACATATTCATGGTGCTGATGCAGAACTCGCATCTGGAGCAGAGCATGAAGTTCGCCCAGACCGCAGACACCAGGCTACGCCGCGGCCCCCTGCGCAACGACAGGGGAGTGTCCCAGGACCCGTTCTATGTGCTTTGGAAAACGGCAATGCCGGCTGTGCTCGTGGAACTCGGGTTCATCTCCAACGCCGCCGACCTCGCAGTCATCAGGAAGCAGGAGAACAGACAAAAGCTGGCACAGTGCCTGCTGGAAGCGTTCAGGGAGTACAAAAAAAGCTACGACGCCAGCATGAGCCACCATGGCGGCACGCCCCCCGGCACATCGGCGGAGACAGAGGGGAAAGCAGATACCCCGCAGGAGCCACTTTGGGGCATACAGATATTCGCCACCAAGGCCCCGGTGAAGAAATCCGACCATGATTTCCTGGGCTGCGAACCACTATACATAAAAAGCGGCAGCCTCTACAAATACTACATCTGCACAGGCAACGACAGGGCCGCCGTATCAGCGGAACTCGAAAAAGTACGCAAAAAATATCCGGACGCTTTCGTGGCACGGATACAGGGCGCTCCAGATGGCATAAGAAAATAGAATGTCCTGATTTTCCGCCCTATAAGAACTTCCGCCTAATTAGAATTATTCTATTTTAGCGCAAGCTCAAAAACAACTTGTTACGATTTTTCGACAAATATAAGCCTCTGATATTCAATCATATACAGAGTAATCGATTAGATGTTTTTCAATCTTTATTTAAGTCGAAAAAAGGTAAAACGCAATAGGGCACGGAATTTTTTTTCAAATTTTTATCCCCATCTTTGCAATGCAATTCGGACAAGAGTTCCGTAATAAATCAGCAAAAGACAATGGAGAATACAATTGGACATACAAGTGTCTGGAGCAACTGTCTTCAGATCATAGAGAAGAATGTTGAGCCGCAGCAGTTCAACACGTGGTTCAGACCGATCCGCGCCGTCTCGCTTGTCGACAGCACGCTGACGCTTGAAGTGCCCAACGATTTCTTCCGCGAGTACCTTGAGGGAGCATACCTTGACCTGCTGAAAAGGGTTCTCCGCAGGGAGATAGGCCCGGAAGCGAAACTCAGGTACATGTATCGTCCGGTTTCCGGCCAGCCTTCGATGAAAGTCGACGGACGGATGACTTCCGATCCTTCCAACCCGCCGGTCAACATAGTCACGCCTCCCTCCGACAAGCCTAACCCCTTCGTATATCCGGGGATACATAAAGTCAGCATCAATCCGAGACTCAACCCGGCATACAATTTCGATAGCATCGTGGAGGGGGAGTGCAACAAGATGGGCATCACCGCAGGCAGGAACATCGCCGCAGCCCCTGGCAAGACGCCGTTCAATCCGCTCTTCATATTCGGAGGCTCCGGACTCGGCAAGACGCATCTTGCGCACGCGATCGGCCTCGCGATCAAGGAAAAATACCCTGATCTGGTTGTCCTCTATGTGACGGGGCACGAGTTCAAGACGCAATACATGGTCGCCGTCAACGTGCGCAACAACATCACTGACTTCCTGGCCTATTATATGCGGATCGATGTTCTGATCGTGGATGACATCCAGGATCTTATGGGGCCCGGATGCCAGAACGCTTTCTTCAACGTGTTCAATCACCTGCACCAGAACGGAAAACAGCTGCTGTTCACCTCCGACAGGGCACCGGTGGAGCTCCAGAATTTCGAGGAGCGCCTGCTTTCGAGATTCAAATGGGGACTTTCAGTCCAGTTGACCCATCCCGACTACGGCACACGCCTGAGGATGCTGGAGTCCAGGGTCGCCAAGGAAGGGGTGGAGATTGCACACGATGTCCTGGAGTTCATCGCGACAAAGGTCAAGACTAATTTCAGGGAACTCGAGGGGATACTCGTCTCACTGATTGCCCATTCTCTCGTCGAGAAGGACAAGTCTCTGATCGAACTTGCTTCAGGCATAACCGAGAACCTCATCGGAGAGGCCAGGACGGACATGAACATCGACAAGGTGCAGAAAAATGTCTGCGAGTATTTCAACATCACCCGCGACGACCTGCTCTCCAAGTCAAGGAAGCGCCAGATCGTGCAGGCAAGGCAGATATCCATGTACCTGTGCCGCAACCTGATCTCCAACTGCTCGCTTGCCACCATCGGCGCGGAGACAGGAGGCAAGGACCACGCCACGGTGCTTCACGCGTGCACTACCGTCTCTGACCTTATGAGCACCGACAAGACCTTCAAAAAATATGTCAACGACATAGAGAACATCCTTTCACCTGCACAAATCTGACAAGTACATGCCATTCAGAATAGCGCCATCAATACTTGCAGCGGACTTCCTCCATCTGGAGAAGGACATTGATCTTGTAAACCGCTGCGGTGATGTGATTCACCTCGATGTAATGGACGGCACGCTTGTGCCGAACATATCCTTCGGATTCTCTGTCATAGACCAGATCTCCAAGGTCGCCAAGGCGCCGATGGACGTCCATCTCATGGTGGTCCATCCAGAAAGATGGTTCAAAAAAGTCGCGGACGACGGTGTACAGATGTGCTCTTTCCATCTTGAAGCGTCCGGGCGCAGGACATCCTCGTTCCTGAAGGAGATACGGGCCTTGGGCATGAAAGCGGGGGTTGCTGTCAATCCGGACGTGCCGGTGGAGAAGCTCTTCCCGTACATAGGCAAGGCTGACTACTTCCTGATAATGTCAGTCTTCGCAGGCTTCGGCGGACAGAAATTCATCTATGAGTCCCTGGACAGGGTGGCGACGCTCAAGTCCGAGCTTGTCAAGAGGAAGTCCGATGCGTTTATTGAGATCGACGGCGGCATCAATCTCAGCACTGTAAAGGCCGTAAAGGAAGCCGGGGTCGATCTGGCGGTGGCCGGAAGTTCTGTCTTCGGCGCTGCTGATCCTGCGGAAGCCATCAAATCCCTCAGGGAAGCCTGAACATATTTTTCTTGAACTCCCTGTCAAGACTATCGCGCCCTTCGGTTGAACCGAGGAGCGCGTATTTTTTTGAGAGCTCCCCGCCTAGAGACTCAAGTTCTTCCCGAAGTCCGTATTCCTTGCCTGTCAGCTCCCTCATTGACACGGGATTCGGAAGTTCATCAGGCCAGGAGGTCTCATTGACATTGAGGCCTATGCCCACTATGCTGCTGCTTACCATGTCGGCATCCAGTATGTTTTCAATGAGTATACCGCATATCTTTTTGTCTCCGGCCCAGATGTCGTTAGGCCATTTGATGCGCGTCTCTATGCCACGCGGCAGCAGATAGTCCCTAAGAGCGAGCGTCGTCATTTCTGTGATCAGCAGCACGTCCTTGATATTCAGAGAGAAAGCTCCTTCAGAGGGAAAGCGCAGGAGCATACTGAACGTGAGTCCTGACGAGGGACGGGAAAACCAGGTATGCGTACCCTGTCCACGCCCTGAAGTCTGCGCCACCGCGGCAACGATTGACAAATTGTCAAGCGATTCCAGCCTCCGCCTGACCTCTTTGTTGGTAGAATCAGCCGTTTGCAGCCATATAATGTCTCCTGTGTCCGGATATGGTTTCATTTTTGTTGTATCTTTGTCCGCAAATTTAAAAACGATGGCTCAAAAACCCAACAATAAGCGTAACAAAGGTCAGAGGGTGATAAGGATCAACTTCTCGACCATCCTCTATGTAATACTTCTCGCCAGCATCGGCTGGATGCTTCTCAGCAACAGTTCCGCCCCGGCAAGCAAAATAGAGTGGTCACAGGTGCAGGAGATGGCCCGGGAAGGGGACATCAGCGAAGTCCATTTCATAAGGAACAATTTCAGGGGGGACGTTACGGTCCGCCCTGATAAACTCGGCAAGTACGCCAATCTGTTCCCGGACGGCAAACTTCCTAAAAAATCCCCCCAGTTCTTCTTCCTGACTTCCACGAAATTCGACCCCGAGACCGAGTTCAGCGCGCTCAACTCCGGACTGGAGCCGGAAGCCAAGGTCAAATTGTATATGGAGAACGAGACGGACATCTGGGGCGGCATCCTCGAATGGGTGCTCCCGATAGCCCTGCTTCTGCTTCTGTACGCTTGGATGTTCCGTTCTATGTCGCGTCAGATGGGAGGTGGCGGCGGCGCCGGAGGCGGGATGAACCCGTTCAACGTCGGCAAAGCCACCGGCAAGCTCACGGATAAGGATAAGGTAAGTGTGACATTCAAGGATGTGGCCGGCCTGTACGGCGCCAAGGAGGAAGTCATGGAGATTGTCGATTTCCTCAAGCATCCTGCAAAATACACAGCCCTCGGAGGCAAGATACCTAAGGGAGCCCTGCTCGTGGGCCCTCCGGGCACCGGCAAGACCCTGCTCGCCAAGGCCGTTGCAGGGGAGGCCAATGTGCCGTTCTTCAGCATAAGCGGCTCCGACTTCGTGGAGATGTTCGTCGGAGTGGGCGCCAGCAGGGTGAGGGATCTCTTCGCTCAGGCTAAAGAGAAAGCTCCGTGCATCGTGTTCATCGACGAGATCGATGCAGTGGGCCGGGCAAGAGGAAAGAACGTGGGCTTCTCCTCCAACGATGAGCGTGAGAACACTCTCAACCAGCTTCTTACCGAGATGGACGGCTTCGATACCAACAGCGGGGTCATCGTGCTTGCAGCAACCAACCGGGCCGACATCCTCGACAAGGCCCTCACCAGGGCCGGACGCTTCGACCGCCAGATCCACGTGACACTGCCTGACCTCAATGAGAGGAAAGACATTTTCGAAGTGCATGTCAAAAAACTCAAGCTCGCCCCTGATTTCGATGTTGAAGCCATAGCGAAGCAGACCCCGGGCTTTTCCGGAGCCGACATAGCCAACATCTGCAACGAGGCCGCCCTTTCTGCCGCACGCAACGGCAAGAAGGCTGTGGACAACTCTGACTTCATCGATGCCGTAGACAGGGTAGTGGGGGGAATCGAGAGGAAGAAGACCATCATGTCCCCGGATGAGAAACGCCTCACCGCCTATCACGAGGCGGGCCATGCAGTCGCAGGATGGCTCCTTCCGGGCTGCGACCCTGTGCTTAAAGTCTCCATAATACCTCGCGGGCAGGCGCTCGGACTGACCTGGAGTCTCCCGGATGAGAAGGTCATGATGTCCAAGTCCGACATGCTCGATGAGATGTGCTGCCTGGTCGGCGGACGCGTGGCGGAAGAGATCGTCAACAATGGAATACCTTGCACCGGCGCCCTCAACGACTTCGAGAAGATGACAAAGATGGCTTATGCCATGGTCACCTACTACGGCATGAGCGACAAGATCGGGAATCTCTCGTTCTACGACTCAAGCGGAGACAGCGGTTACAATCTCACCAAGCCATACAGCGAGAAGACAGCCCAGACCATCGATTCGGAGGCCAAGGCCCTCGTGGACGAAGTGACAGCCCGCACGACCAAGATCCTCAAGGACAACTGGGACAAGTTGGAAACGCTCGCCAAGATGCTCATCGAGAAAGAGGTGATCACTGCCGATGATATCGAGAAGCTCTTCGGCCCGAAGGCCGGCACACATGGTGAGGAACGTCTCAAGGGCGAAGAGAAACCTGAAGAAAACGGCACTGACAAGAAAGACCCGGACAAAGGCGATGAATAATCTTTTGAAGAGGACTCTGGCGGGTCTGGTTTTTCTGGTCGTGATGGTTTTCGGCACGATCTGGGACAGGACACTTTTCGGTGCCCTGTTCCTCATTATTTTATATGTGGCACTTAGGGAATTCTACACCATGACCCTCGGGCAGAGGTATTATATGCAGCAGAAGATAGGCATGCTGACAGCAGTCGCAGCATTCATTCTCACTGCTGCGTCACGGTTCTTCGGCTGGGATGCAAATCTTCTGCTGCTGGTGCTGTTCCCGCTGCTCCTGATTCCCGTGTCATGTATTTTTTTCCCTGAAAGGGAAGGCTTTTCCGATGTCGGACTCATATATGCCGGTCTTGGCTATATTGCCCTGCCGATATGCCTGTCACCTCTGATGGTCATGGACGGGCCCGTATTTGACGGATGGAAACTCCTGCCGCTGTTCATCATCATCTGGGTGTCCGATGTGGGGGCATATTGCATCGGGTCCATCATGGGACGCAAGGCCGGAGCACGGAAGTTGGCTCCAGGTATTTCACCCAAAAAGTCCTGGTGGGGATTTTGGGGTGGACTTTTTTTCAGCGCCGCCGCCTCTCTGGTCATGTGCAGGCTCGGATGGCTGCCGTATACCTGGATTCACAGTACACTGCTCGGTATCGTCGTATGCCTTGGCGGTGTCTGCGGGGATCTTTTTGAATCCGAGTGGAAGCGCAGCTGCGGAGTGAAAGATTCCGGCAACTGCATTCCGGGACATGGCGGGATGCTTGACCGTTTTGACAGCAGTCTGGTGGGAATCCCGCTCGGGGTGGTGTATCTGGCCGCGTTCGGGCTTATATGATAGACCGTAACTCCAGAGGTACACTCGCCCTTGTGTACGGGTTCAGCATAGCCGCAGGAGCGGCCCTATTGATTTTCGTCCACATCAGTTGCCTTGTATGGCCGCTGCTGGCCCTGCTGCTGTGGTTCTGTATCTGGCAGACTTTCTTTTTCCGGGTGCCGGAGAGGAAATGCTCCGGATCCGGAAGAGTGATCAGTTCAGTGGCGGACGGCAAAGTCGTCATCATCGATAAAGCATACGAAAAAGAATACATGAAGGGCGAATGCATTCAGGTATCTGTCTATATGAACTTCTTCGATGTGCATGCCAACTTCTGGCCTGCCGACGGGGAGGTGAGCTATTATAAGTATTATCCCGGGAAACACCTGCTCGCATTCAAGCCCAAGGCCTCCGAGGAGAATGAGCACAGCTGCACAGGGCTGACCCTGCCGGGAGGGGAGAGGATTTTCTTCAAGCAGATTGCCGGAGGCTTCGCGCGCCGTATAGTCTGCTATGCCCACAAGTGCAGCACGGTCAAGGCGGGGGAGCAGTGCGGCATCATTAAGTTCGGTTCGAGAATCGACCTCTTCCTCCCACTTGAGGCGGAACTTAAAGTCTCGGTAGGGGACTATGTCCGTGCCTGCGAGACGGTCATTGCAGAATTGCCTTCAGGTCCATCTTCAGCTGCTCCACACCGGTGAATACAAGCCCATGGATTCCAAGGGCCCGGGCAGCCTCGATGTTCTTCGGGTTGTCATCGATGAAAAGGCTCTCATCAGGCTTCAGGGCGAAGCGGTCAAGGAGAATCCGGTAGATTTTCTCGTCAGGCTTGATGCAATGTTCCTCCCCGGAAAGTACATATCCGTCAAGAAACCCGAATACAGGATAGCGCTCCGTGTCCTGGATTATGAGAGGAAAAGTCTCGGCGGACCAGTTGGAAAGGCCGTACAGCCTGTAGCCGCGCTCCTTCAGATTCCGGACGATGGCTTCCATGCCGGGAATCTGCCCGTTCATCATTCCGGGCCATTGTCCGAAATACATCTTTATCTCCTTCTCCCATTCCGGGTATAGTTCTATTCTTTCTGCCATAGCATCTTGTGATGGCCTGCCGGCATCCACAGTGGCGTTCCAGTCATAAGGGCAAACGTTCTCAAGGAAAAACTCCGTCTTCCGGGGATCTTTGAAGTACGGGTCGTAGAGATGATGCGGATTCCAGTCCACCAGGACCGCACCGAAATCAAAGATGATGTTGTGTATCATTTGTCGTCAAGGGATTTACGGGTTGTTATGAGTATCACTCCGTTGGCTCCACGTACGCCATAGAGCGCCGTAGAGGAGGCGTCCTTGAGTACATCGACCCTTTCCACCATGTCAGGCTGGATATGGCTGATGTCGTCCATCTCAATGTTGTCCACGAGAATCAGCGGCTCATTGCTCCCCATTATCGAGTTGATTCCGCGGATCGAAATTGAAGTCCCGTTGACAACGAGTCCGGAAACCCGCCCCTTGAGATACTCATATATGTCACTATAGCCGGAGCCTCGCCTGACTTTTATGCTCGAGATGGATGAAGCGGAGTCCTTCTTCTTGACACGCCCGTATCCGATGTTGACGTATTCCTCGCCGGCATCCGCTCCTTGAGCGTTGTCGGCGGCCCTGTAAGAGGTGCTGCAGGAGACGGCCAGCAGGACGGCCGCAGCGTAAAGTATGTTTCTGTTCATATAAGGCAGTCTTTTGTGTTCTTCAAATATACAAAACATTTCCATATCCAGGCCTTGCGGATTCGGGAAATTGGCGTATATTTGCATTCCCGAACGGTGCGTTGGCCGAGTGGTCAGGCGCAGGTCTGCAAAACCTGTCACAGTGGTTCGATTCCGCTACGCACCTCCACAGCCCCCTTTCAGATTTTCCGAAAGGGGGCTGTTCTTTTTATAACCTGACTTGTACGAAGCATCAAAAACTGTCATTTTGATTACCATGGAGGCATCCGGTTTCAGTTTTTCAAAAAATATGACTTATCTTTGAAGTCTGATTAAGATAAGACACTATAATATGGAAACGAAACAAGCTACAAGAATCCAGACTTCCCTGCTCAACGGAGTGGAGAAAAAAGCCCTTGTATGGTTGGCCGTGAGGCAACCTAAATGGATGACATCGGACATCTTGACGGGCATCGGCTTCATCGGAGCACTGATAATTGCCACCGGCTTCGTGCTTACCAAGAAGAATATCGACTTCCTATGGCTTTCCTCATTCGGCCTGCTTGTCAACTGGTACGGGGACTCGCTTGACGGCACCCTGGCAAGAGTACGCAACAAGCAGCGCCCCATCTACGGCTATTATCTGGACCATACAGTAGACTGCATCAACGAGAGCATGATGTTCATAGGCGCTGGACTGTCAGGACTTATGGTCAACCCTTCCCTGGCTCTGGCCGTCCTGGTGCTCTACCTGCTGATGACCATCAACGTCAGCGTCAACGCACATCTGAAGAGCGAATTCCGACTCACCTACGCCAAGTTGGGGCCTACCGAGTTCAGGGTCATAATGATAATTGTCAACACCCTGTTCATATTCATCAGACCGCTCTCTGAATTCCGCAGGGATTACCACGTTTTCGGCTACGACTTCGGCATGAAGGCCCTTGACTTCGTAGCCGTCGGCATGATAGTCATCCTGGCCCTGATGTATCTGGTGACAATATTCTCCGATGCAGCCAAGTACTCGAAGATGGATCCCAAGAAATAAAAGACTACACGGATGAGCCTCTGGTGGAGCCTTGTCTTCTTTCTGGTGCTTCTCAGCGTCATCGTGATGATGATCTCCGAGAACCGCCACCCGCTGCGCACGATAGCCTGGATAATGGTGCTGCTGTTCCTCCCGGGCATAGGGCTCATCCTGTATTTCATCTTCGGACGCGACAACCGCAACAGGCGACTGGTGAGCGATGCTGACCTGCGGCGCTTCAAAGCCAACACATCCAGACTCTACGCGCTGCAGATATGCAGCCGCCCCGAACCCTCCGAAAAGGATCTCATCAACCTCCTGTGGGGCTGCAATCTCGCTTTTCCGCTTACGGGAAACAATCTGAAAGTCTACACCAACTTCGACACCATGTACGCAGATCTCCTGACGGACATGCGCAACGCCAAGAGCCACATCCACTTCGAGTTCTTCAAATTCGAGGACGACCCCGTGGGGGAGCTCGCGGCACGTGTCCTGATCGACAAGGCGAGAGCCGGAGTGGAAGTGCGTGTGCAATATGACGACGCGGCCAACCTGCAGCGCAAAGCCTTTTTCAATCGGCTCAAGCAGGAGGGGGTCATGGTCCAGCCGTTCCTGAAAGTCCCGATTCCTTTCATATCAAGCAGTACAAACTACCGCAACCACCGTAAAGTCGCCGTAATAGACGGAACCGTCGGATACATCGGCGGCATGAACATCGCGCAGCGCTACTCCACCGGCATCATGGGAGGGCTGTGGAGGGACACGCATATACGCGTCACCGGCCCGGCAGTCTCGGAGATGCAGACCAGCTTCCTGGTGGACTGGCAGTTCTCATCCAAGAAACCCCTGTTCTCCGAGAAATACTACCCGCAGGCCCCCGCGGACGGCAATATCCTGATGCAGGTGGCCACCTCCGGCCCGATGGACGAGTGGAGGGTCATCATGCAGGGCATAGTGCAGATGATAGCGCAGAGCCGGGAATACGTCTACATCCAATCCCCTTACCTCATCCCGACAGAACCTGTACTGCTGGCCCTGCGCAACGCCGCCCTCTCCGGAGTAGATGTCAGAGTCATGATCCCATACCGGGGAGACAGGGGCGTCATAGTGCCTCTCGCGACGCGTTCCTATGTCAAGGATGTCGTCACGGCAGGAGTGAAAGTGGACTTCTACGAAAACGGGTACATGCACTCCAAAGCCATAGTCTCTGACGACCGCGTGGTGACAATAGGCTCGACGAACATGGACGTGCGCAGCTACGAGCAGGATTTCGAGATCAACGGATTCATCTATGACCGGGAATTCGCAAAAAATATGAAACACATCTTCCTCGAAGACGAGAAGCACACATGGAGGGTCGATCCCGAGAAATGGGCCGGGAGGCCGTGGCCGGTCCGGTTCATGGAATCGCTCTCGAGGCTGATGTCCCCGCTTCTATAAAGGGAGAAAGAAGCCCTCCACTGCATCATATACCTTGTAATTCAAGGCAAGGTCCTTCTGGCTGGCGCCTTGTCCCGGGGTCAGCCCTCCGCACAAGTCAACCCCCAGAATCTCCCGTCCGTCACATGCACGGGCAAGTGATGAAAGCAAGTCCCCGATGCTCATCGTCCCCTGGTCCCAGTCCGTGTGCATATACTCTTCCGAGAGGACATCGAGATCTATGGACAGGTAGAGGGGAAGCGCGTCTGGCAGGACCGCCCGCATATCCTCCACGCTGCCTATATGATACGCGGCCTTGAGCATGGGCAGCTGACGGGCTTCCAGCATCCAGGAGCCGCAGCTCAAAAGGTCCCCTCCGAACGCGGTCCTCTGGTCGTCGGGGTGGTGGTCAAAGAGCAGAAGCTCAAAGGGGACGGTTATCCTCTCCAGGTAAAACAGGGTCACATAGTGGTAATCGCCGGTGCCGAGAACATGCAGCGCCCTCAGGGGCACATCGGAGAGAGCCGCACGTATAAGTGCGGCACTCTCCGCTGAGCAGTAGCAGCAGGTACCCTCAAGTAAGGAAAAATCTGTTTTTAATATATCCACGGTTACAAATTTCTTAAATTTTCCTTATATTTGTTAAAATTATCCAAATTGTTTAAATGGTATCGGAAACTGCGAACACTATCGACCCTGAAAAGGTATATTATTCAATGGACGAACTCACGCTTGACACGGAGGACGGGCCTAAGACTCTCAAGCTGGGAGTCTGGCTTAATGTCGATCCGGTCCGCATTCACAAAATGATAGTGAAGGATAAGGTGCTCCAGGTCGATACCATGGAGGTGCTCAACCCTCTGGTGAGCAAACTTCGCCGTGCGGATCCCGAGTACTACAAAAAATTCATGGGCCTCAAGCTCGTCATTGACTATCCCGGTTTCAGCAACGGCATTCTCGCAAAAATACCGTTTGAGAACGACCCTGTAGGATTCTACAAATGGTGGAGGAAAGGCAAGCATGAGGACAAGGTCTACCTATCCCTGGGCAATCAGGTCAGGCTTTTCCAGAAAGTGGCGATGATGGACCCCAAGATGATTCTCAAAAGGGATCTGGAAACTCTTAAATAACTCTATATCTGATATGGACGAACAGTTGAAAAAGACTTGTCTGCACGGAGAGCACATTGCCCTCGGTGCAAAGATGAGCCCGTTTGCCGGTTATGACATGCCCATCCAGTACAAGGGCATCATCGATGAGCACAACGCAGTGCGGGAGAATGTCGGGATGTTCGATGTCTCCCACATGGGGGAGATTTTCATCAGCGGCCCGGATGCGCAGCGTTTTGTCAACCACATATTCACCAACGATGTCAACGGTCTGAAGGACGGCGGCATCCTTTACGGGATGATGCTCTATCCGGACGGCGGCACGGTGGATGATCTGCTGGTATACAAGGAGTTCGCACCGCAAAGCTATCTCCTCGTCGTGAACGCGTCCAATATCGGAAAGGACTATGACTGGATGAAGAGCCAGTCGGCGGGATTCGATGTGAAGATCGACAACCAGTCCGATAACTGGGGGCAGATCGCAGTCCAGGGGCCTAAGGCTGAAGAGACGCTCGTCAAGGCGCTCGGCCTGCCGGAAGCCGCCTGTCTGGGATTCTATGAATTCTGTGACATCCACAAAGACGGGAAGAGGGTGATACTCAGCCGTACAGGATACACCGGGGAGGACGGGTTCGAAATATACTCCTCGCCCGAGCAGACTGTCAAGTTCTGGAAAGAGCTCCTCGCCGCAGGCGTGCAGCCATGCGGACTCGGCTGCCGTGACACTCTCCGTTTCGAGGCGGGTCTTCCACTCTACGGCGATGAATTGACTCCGGAGATCAGCCCGGTCATGGCGGGTCTTGGGATGTTCTGCAAAATGGACAAGGAGGAATTCATCGGCAAAGAGGCTCTTGCCAGACAGAAGAGCGAGGGCACGGCAGAGAAACTGGTCGGAATAGAACTTCACGACAAGGCCATCCCCCGAGCCGGATATCCGGTGGAGACCGCTGACGGCACCGTAGTAGGAGTCGTGACCACCGGCTATCACTCCATCACCCTCGGGAAGAGCATCTGCTTCGCCCTGGTGGACGCAGCCTGTTCGGCCCTGGGCACCACGCTCTATGTTGCAATCCGGAAAAAACGCTTTGAAGGGACAGTGGTCAAGAAGAGATTTTATCAAACAAAATACAAGAAGTAATGAGCAAAATTGTTGACGGACTCCTGTACAGCGAGTCACACGAATGGGTGAAAGTCGATGGCAACGTGGCCATCATTGGCGTTTCCGACTTCGCGCAGAGCGAAATGGGGGACATCACTTATGTCGATATGCCTGACATCGACGACGAGTTCGGAGCCGGGGAGGATTTCGGCGCCCTTGAGAGCGTCAAAGCCTCAAGTGAGCTCATTACCCCTGTCTCAGGCAAAGTCGTAGCACGCAATGAAGAGCTGGAAGACAAGCCGGAGCTCATCAACGAGGATCCTTACAAGGCATGGATCATCAAAATCGAGATGTCCGACACATCCGAGCTCGACTCGCTTATGAACGCCGCAGCATACGCAAAGGCTACAGAGTGATCAAATATGGCAAAATTCTGTTATTTTCCCCAGACCGAGGAAGATATACGGGTGATGCTCAACAGGATAGGGGTCTCAAGTCTTGACGGCCTCTATTCTGATGTTCCGCCCGAGTTCATCTTCAGAGGAGAGTACGACCTGCCTTCAGCGATGAGCGAACAGCAGGTCCGCGACTATTTCGAATCCCTTGCATCGAAGAACTCCAAACTCAAGGTCTTCGTGGGCCAGGGAGCCTACGACCACTACACTCCTGCCGTCATCCCGTATATCACCTCACGCAGCGAGTTCCTTACCGCCTATACCCCCTACCAGTGCGAGATTTCCCAGGGCACATTGCGCTACATCTTCGAGTGGCAGAGCATGATATGCAACCTCACCGGGCTTGACTGCGCCAACGCCTCCATGTACGACGGCCCTACCGCTGCCGCCGAAGCCATGAGGATGTGCGTTGCCAGCACGAGGAAGCGCAATTCCGTTGTAGTGGCCGAGTCCCTGCTTCCAAACGTGCTCGACACGATCAGGACATACGCCAAATATGCCGGCATCAACGTGGTCGTGTGCCGCAACGTCGCGGAGACCGTCGCGGAAGGTGTGCTTGATCTTGCCGGGGTCATCGTCCCGTCCATCAACCGATATGGGGTCATCGAAGACCACACTGGACTCTCGGACCTCGTCCACTCCCTGGGTGGGTTACTGGTCGAATACTGCGACCCGTCTGCGCTTGCCGTGCTGAAAAGCCCCGCGGAATGGGGTGCGGACATAGCCGTCGGGGACGGGCAGTCTCTCGGAATTCCCCTCTGCTACGGCGGACCTTATGTAGGGTTCATGGCCTGCAAGGCCGACCTGATGCGCAAACTTCCGGGAAGGATAGTCGGCCAGACAGAGGACGCATCCGGAAAGCGCTGCTATGTCCTTACCCTACAGGCAAGAGAGCAACATATACGCCGTGAGAAGGCGACCTCCAACATCTGCTCAAACGAGTCGCTGATGGCACTCTGGTGCACGGTCTACCTCTCACTCATGGGACCGGAAGGCCTCCGCCGGGTGAACGAGCTTTCGTACGCAGGAGCGCATCGCCTGTACGATGGTCTGTTGAAGACAGGCAAGTTCGAGAAAGTCTTCGAAGGCGATTTCCTGAAGGAATTCGTGCTGAAGCCGCTCTGCCCGGTTGATAAGCTGCAGAAAGCACTGCTTGATGCAGGATATTTCGCTGCCCTGCAGACAGAAGAAGGATACGTGACTTTCTGCGTCACCGAAAAGCACGGGGCGGAAGAAATTGACAGGATAGTGGAAATCGTTAAAGCTCTCTGACAATGAAATACTACGACAAACTCATATTCGAGCTCTCGCGTCCCGGAAGGACCGGGTATTCGCTTCCCGAGACGGACTGCACCATCCCTTCTGAAGGAAAAGTCTGGAGGCGGTCGGAACTCAAACTGCCCGAAGTCAGCGAGCCGGATGTGGTCCGCCACTATACCAACTTGAGCCAGATGAATTTCGGCGTGGATACCGGATTCTACCCGCTCGGCTCATGTACCATGAAATACAACCCTAAGATCAATGAGGAGATTGCCGCCATGCCCGGCTTTGCAGGCCTTCATCCGCTCCAGCCTTCCGATACGGTCAAAGGTGCGGAAGAAGTGCTTGAGGGCATCGACAAGGCGCTCTGCGCGATCACGGGAATGAAGAAATTCACATTCCTCCCTTGTGCAGGTGCGCATGGAGAGTTGACAGGACTGATGCTTATGAGAGAATATCACTTCAGCCGCGGGGACTTCGCGCGCAAAAAAGTGATTGTCCCGGACAGTGCGCACGGCACCAACCCGGCCTCGGCGGCAGTCTGCGGCCTGGAGATAGTGGTCGTCAAATCCAAGGCTGACGGACTTGTGGACGTGGAGGATCTCAAGCCGCTGCTCGGTGACGACATCGCCGGCATCATGATGACCAACCCCAACACCCTCGGTCTTTTCGAGCGCGACATCAAGGAGATTGCCGAACTTGTGCACGATTGCGGAGGTCTGCTCTATTATGACGGGGCCAACATGAATCCGCTCCTCGGAGTGGTACGCCCGGGAGATATGGGGTTCGACATCATGCACCTAAATCTCCACAAGACATTCGCGACTCCTCACGGCGGCGGCGGACCGGGAAGCGGCCCTGTCGGCGTGGCTGAACGTCTGGTCAAATTCGTGGACATACCTCGCGTAAGCGGATTCCACGGCAACTTCGGGGTGATCCTGAGGGCTTATGCCTATATCCTGAGCCTCGGCAAAGAGCATATCAAAATGGCCGGCAAGCTTGCAACTCTTGGAGCCAACTACATAAAAGAGAGCCTGAAGGACTGCTACAGGCTGCCGATCAAGACAGTATGCAAGCATGAGTTCGTGTTCGACGGGCTTCTTGAGCCGAACGGGGTCAGCACCCTTGATGTCGCCAAGCGCCTTCTGGACTACGGATTCCATGCCCCGACCATCTATTTCCCGCTGCTTTTCCATCAGGCCATCATGATCGAGCCTACCGAGACCGAGTCTCTTGAGACCCTGGACGCGTTCATAGATGTGATGCGCAAGATAGCAGGGGAGGCTGCTTCAGATCCTGAACTGCTCCACTCAGCCCCGCACAGCACGCCTATAGGGCGTCCGGACGAGACGCGTGCAGCCAGACAGCCGATAGTCAGATACGAAGCGTAGAAGATGAAAAAGAGCTACAAAGGACTGCTCATACTGATAATCCCTTTTATTGCGGGTTTCCTTGTCGGCCTTCTGGTCGGGGGAACCCGCAACAGGGATAATGATATCCAGACAGAGCAGAAGATTTCCGCCGAAGAGAAAGGTGAGGAAAAGGCAGACGCCGATATGGAGGCGCAGATTGAAGAAGAGTCATCTGCCGCAGATGTTCCGGGTGACGATGTGGACGGTACAGGAGAGCCACATGCAAAGGAGATCATCTACTATGGCAAAAGGCTGAAATACGCCACAATATTCGCTGATCTCAACCCCGCACACCTTGAGGTGGCAAGGAAAATCGGGCTCCAGACAATCCCGCAGACAAGATCGGAAGTTGAAAACATGTCAGGACTGGTCCACATAACGGACAACGACTATTATGTGGTCGATGACCTCAAGTACTCGATGCCATACCTGACCAGAGGCGCGGCTGATGAACTCGACGCCATAGGCAAGGCATTCAAGGACTCTCTCGCCGCAAAAAAACTGCTTGACTACAAGCTGGTGGTATCTTCACTCCTTCGCACGGAGGAAGATGTCAAGAGACTGCGCCGCAGCGGAAATCCCAACGCCAGCGACAACTCAGCGCACTGCTACGCCACGACATTCGACATCACCTACACACGCTATTGGAGCGAGGACGAGACGGAAGCATTCATGCAGCCGTACGAACTGACCAAGGTGCTCGGAGAGGTGCTGCGCGACCAGAAGAAGGCCGGAAGATGTCTGGTCAAATATGAGCGCAAAGAGCACTGCTTCCATATTACTTCGACCCTCACCCAATAAGATCAGCCGCAGATCTCTACGACGACGAGGGTGTTTCCACAGACCCGGAAACGCACATCCAAGCCCCTGAAAATAAGGCCATAGACTCTGTCCGGATCATCCTGATACTGCGGACGCGGGTCTTCCGAGAGCAGATCTCGCAGAGCCTCAAGATCCGGAGTGGGGAACATCTCCTCGACTCTCTCCGGAAACGATACGGCCAGTCTTGTCCACCCATGCCTGTCCGTAAACCCGTTGCGCACTCCCACGTGGCTGTCAGCATATTCTATGTATGGCTTTATGTCATATATTGGAGTCCCGTCTGCAAGGTCAGCACCCAGCACACTTATTACCCCTGAAGCCGGATCCACGGATGTCATTCGTACAGAGCTCAGTCCCAGAGGGTTGGGACGGAAGGGGGAGCGCGAAGCAAACACTCCCACGCGGGTGTTGCCCCCAAGCCGTGGCGGACGCACGGTAAGACGGGAAGAGCGGACCGGCCGGTTGAGGTTGAACCCCCATATAAGCCACAGATAATCAAACTCTTCAAGTCCACGAAGAGCCTCGCCGGAGCGGAATTCATCCTCCAAGACTATCTGCCCGGACAGGGAAGGGACAAGCCCTGACTGCCGCGGCAGCCCGAACTTGCCTCCTACAGGGGAGCGGAAATAGGCGACAGGCTTAATCTCCACTTTGCTTTACTCCTGTACTGTCAGAAGTGGCCCGCATAGCTCCAGCTTCAATCATATACTTGTCATAGAGTGCGTTGAACTCCTGCATATACTTCTTGTCAAGAGGCTCTGAAGCAGGAGAATTGAGGGAGAGAGGATCTATCGGACGCCCTTTCTCCCAGATGCGGAAGTCAAGGTGCGGACCTGTGGCGGTGCCGGTGGCACCCACATAGCCTATCAGCTGCCCCTGCGAGACACGCGTACCCACTTTTATGCCCTTGGCAAATCTTGACAGGTGCATATAACAACTCTCATATCCCTGCATATGCTTGATACGTATGCGGTTGCCTCCACCGGTCCCGTCCCAGCCGCATTTGGTGACAACTCCATCGCCGATGGCGTGCACCTCCGTTCCTGTCGGGGCGGCATAATCAACTGCCGTGTGGGCCTTGACCTTACCGGTGACCGGATGCTTGCGGTGATATGAAAAACGGCTGCTGATGCGGTTGTATTTCAGAGGAGCCTTCAGAAACATCCTTTTAAGGCTCACGCCCCCCTTGTCCCAATAAGTGTTGCCACCTCCTTCGGCTGTCTGGAAACGCACAGCCGCCACCTGCTTGCCGTCACTGCCGCTGAAGAGGCTGAAATGCACGGTATCTATGGACACGACCTCGTTTTCACACACGGTCTGGGAATAGATCACGCGGAAACGGTCACCGTCTCTGAGAGTGAAGAAATTGACACTCCACTGATAGATGTCCGCCAAATTCATTATGAGATTGGGGGATGCTCCGGCAGCCTTCATGTCGTTCCAGAGCGAACTGCGGATCGTGACATCCGCCAGCTTGCGCTGCCTCTCCACAGGCTTGTCCACATTCCATATCGCAAGCGAGTCCGTGCACTGGAACACGGTGGAGCGGACACGGTCCTGCTCGTAGACGACATAGCGCAGAATCCTGCTGCTGTCCGTCTGGTCATAATAGGCATGTATATGGTTGCCTGCACGCATCTTGCGCAGGTCGAAGACATTGCGCTCACAAAGCGTGCTGAGAGCATAAGCGTCCCGCGCGCTCATGCCCAGACGCCGCATCAGCACTGAGAAAGTGTCTCCGCTCCGGAGCTGCGTAGTGTCAGCCACATAGCGGTCGGTGTAGAAGCCGAGCGGCGGGGGAGTGTTGTCCGTCTTTTCGTTTTCCGTCCCCACGTTTTTGGGAGTGCAGGCCGCGGCAACCAGGGCCACTGCTGCAAAAATATAAAACCTTGTTTTCATGATTACTTTATCAGGCTTCCCAGTATGCTGCGTGTCAGCGTGCGGAGAGCGCTTGTGGCGGCACTTGAGATCGCCTTGTCCGCAGTGCTTTTTCTTGATTTGCTCTTTTTCCCGCTTATTGCATTGGCCGCCGCTGTTCCGGCGCTGCGGCTGACACTGGTGATGGCTGCGGTAGCCGCCGCCGTGAGTACAGCCCCTCCTATCTTGGCAGCCTTGCTTCGGCCGGCACGCGAATCTTTTTCCGCTTTAAGCCGCCCCTGTTCCTCAGCGGCGCGCCGGCTGTCAGCAAGAAGCACTTCAAAGGCGGATTCCCGGTCAATGGGTGTGTCGTATTTACCCCGGAGAGGCGAGGAGTTGCGGATGTCCAACCTCTGCCCTTCGCTAATCGCCCCTATCTGGCTCAGAGGAAAGAGAATCTTCGCGCGCTGCACCACGGACGGGGCACCATTCGCATCAAGAAAACTTACAAGAGCCTCACCGGTAGAAAGGTTCATGATCGCATCTTCAGTCTTGAAGTCAGGATTGGCTCTGAATGTCTCCGCAGCGGCGCGCACCGCCTTCTGATCTTTCGGTGTATAAGCCCGCAGCGCATGCTGGATGCGGTTTCCAAGCTGGCCCAGGACGGAATCAGGGATGTCAGAGGGGTTCTGGGTGATGAAATAAACGCCCACACCCTTGCTCCGGATGAGCCTGATGACCTGCTCGATCTTAGCAACGAGAGCCGGAGAGGTATCGGTGAAGAGCGTGTGGGCTTCATCAAAAAAGAATACGAGTTTAGGGAGTTCAAGATCGCCGACTTCAGGGAGTGTTTCGAAAATCTCCGACAGGAGCCATAGCAGGTATGATGAATAAAGCTTCGGATTCTGCATCAGTTTGTCAGCCGCCAGAACACTCATGACTCCCTTGCCGGCTTCCGTGGCGAAAAGGTCCTGGATTTCAAAAGACGGCTCGCCGAAGAATTTGTCGGCTCCCTCGTTCTCCAAAGAAAGGATTGCACGCTGTATCGCCCCTACGCTTGCCGCAGTCACGCTGCCGTATTGAGAGCGGAGTTCAGAAGCGTGCTGCGAGACATATCCGAGCATGGCGCGCAAATCCTTTATGTCAATCAGCAGCAGCCCTTTTTCGTCGGCTACGCGGAACACGATGTCAAGAACCCCCGACTGGACATCGTTCAGGTTCAGCAGCCGTCCGAGAAGCTGCGGCCCCATATCAGATATGGTCGTGCGCATAGGATGGCCCTGCACACCGAACACGTCATAGAGCCGAACCGGGCAGCCTTCAAAATGAGGGGAACTTATGCCGAACTCGGCGCAGCGTTTCTCAATGAAAGAAGTCATCCTGCCGGGCTGGCTTATCCCGGACAGATCCCCCTTCATGTCTGCCATGAAGCATGGCACCCCGGCCTGGCTGAAAGTCTCCGCGAGAACCTGCAGTGAAACCGTCTTGCCGGTGCCCGTAGCTCCGGCTATGAGGCCATGGCGGTTGGCCATGCGGCCTTCAATACTTATCGGCCCGGAAGGTGCGTGGGCCACATATAATCCTTTTTCCTTATCGTACATAATTTTCAAATTTACGAAAAAAGTTCCTATAATTGCACGAAAATCGGCTGCAGAGGTGTTTTTGCGAATATGCGGCCACAAAAAATTCAATTATGAAAAAGTATTTCGCTGAATTTGTCGGAACCATGGTTCTGACCCTTCTCGGCTGCGGCACGGCAGTATTCGTCGGCTGCGGCACAACTGCCGGCGTAGTCGGCACCGCACTGGCATTCGGACTCTCTGTAGTGGCTATGGCCTACACCATCGGCGGCATTTCAGGCTGCCACATCAACCCCGCAATCACGCTCGGCGTAGCCGTCTCTGGCAGGATGAGCTGGAAAGACGCGTCCGGCTACTGGGCCGGCCAGATTCTCGGAGGCATTTTGGGGGCTGCAATTCTCTATCTCATAGTGACTGTCACAGGTGCCCCTGGTGCCATGGGCGATCCGTCCGGACTCGGAGCTAACGGCGTCGCAAATGCAGGTGGCCCTGCAGGTGCCCTGCTCGTGGAGCTTATAGCGACATTCATCTTCGTGCTTGTTGTGCTCGGAACCACTGACGAGAAAAAAGGAGCAGGCAGTTTTGCCGGTCTCGCAATCGGATTGAGCCTCGTGCTGATTCACCTCGTATGCATCAATCTCACCGGCACCTCAGTGAATCCGGCGCGTTCGCTTGGCCCGGCCCTGTTCGTCGGAGGTGAGGCCCTGAGCAATGTCTGGGTCTTCTTTGCCGGCCCGTTGGCAGGCGGTGTTCTCGCCGCCCTCGTCTGGAAAGCGTTGAAATAGGATTTATACATATACTATAAAAGCAGAGCGGAGCCGCACAGGCCCCGCTCTTTTTTGTTTAACAAAATCATTTCAATCATGACCAGCATCACAGCAGCAAGCTTCAATGACTACATCAGCAGGCTTTCGTCAAGGATGAAAGAGTCCGGGCAATTCGGGACAGCCCGCAACTACACCAGGGCAAAGGACAGTTTCACAAGATTCCTGAAATCCAGCCAAAACGACAACGCTGAGGTAAATGAGAGCCTTATATGCGCCTACAGCGATTACCTTCTCGGGCTCGGGCTCACACGCAACACCAAATCCTTCTATATGAGGATTCTGCGCTCGGCGTACAACAAGGCCGTCTCCGAAGGGCTTGCCGGACAGACTGCGCCGTTCCGCAAAGTATATACAGGAGTGGACACCACACGCAAGCGCGCCCTGGACGAAAAGACAATCCGGAAGCTGCTCAATCTGGACCTGCGCAAGGACAAAGACAGTGAACTCGCACGCGACCTTTTCGCCTTCAGTTATTTCGCCAGAGGCATGGCCTTTGTCGACTTGGCGTTCCTGAAGAAAAAAGACGTGGACGGGGGAGCGGTCAACTACATCCGCAAGAAAACCGGCCAGCGGATGTCAGTCAAGTCCGAACCCTGCATCCAGAAGATCGTCAGCAAGTACTATAATGCTCCGGGCAATTACCTCTTCCCGCTTCTGAATAGCGACGACCCGCAAAAGGCATACAGCGAATACGAGCGTACACTTTCGTGGTATAACAGAAAACTGAGGTCACTGGCGGCCAGAGCCGGCATCCATACCGGGCTCACCTCGTACGTGGCACGCCACAGTTGGGCCACATCAGCCAGAAACCACCGCATATCGCTGTCAGTGATAAGCGCCGGGATGGGGCACACATCTGAAAAGACCACAAGAATCTACCTGGCATCAATTGAGAACTCCGAAATCGACAAGGCCAACAGGAAAGTGCTCGCCGCTTTCAAATGAAAAAAGGAGACCGATCGATAATCGGCCTCCTTAAGTGGTGCTGGCAGGAGTTGAACCGGCGACACATGGATTTTCAGTCCATTGCTCTACCACCTGAGCTACAGCACCTCATTGCCCTTTCGGGATTGCAAAGGTAGACAAAAAATATGTAAATGCAAGCGCCAGGGCAAAGTTTTTTCAAAAAAACTACAGCGCCCTGATAGCGGAAGCCAGATTCTCAAGCGCGTTTTTGAGCACAAGACGAGGGCATCCGACGTTAAGTCTCATGAAGCCAGTTCCTTCTTTACCGAACATCGACCCGTCATTGAGCGCGAGACGGGCACCGTCCACAAAAAGGTGTACAAGCTTCTCCTGGCTCAGTCCCAACTTGCGGCAGTCAAGCCAGACCAGAAAAGATGCCTGCGGACGTACGGCATGCACTGCCGGGAGGTTCTCCCTGAGCCAGCCTACGACAAAATCCACGTTGCCCTCCACATAGGAGAGCATCTCACCTCTCCATTCACGTCCTTTTTCCGTATATGCGGCGCGGGTGGCTTCTGCTGAGAATATCGAAGGATAGTCAAGTTCCACGGCCTCTATATAATCATAGAACTTCTTCGCGATTTCCGGATTCAACACTATGGAATATGAGCTGACGACTCCCGCTATGTTGAATGTTTTCGACGGGGCCATGAAGGTGATGCTGCACTGCGCCGCATCCTCGCTGACGGATGCGAAAGGGTGATGCCTTTTGCCGCCGAGCACCATCTCGCCATGAATCTCGTCTGATATGACGATAACCCCGCGCCTGCGGCAGATTTGGGCGAGACGCTGCAGTGACTCCACAGAGAAGCAGACGCCGCACGGGTTATGGGGGTTGGAGAGAATCAGCATCTTTGTACGCCCGTCAATCAGGGACTCGAGATGGTCGAGGTCCATTTCATAGGTCTTGAGGAAACCGTCCTCATCGTATACAGGCTTGAGCGGGTTGTTGACCACTTCAAAGCCGCAGGCCACGGTGACATTGTGGAAAGGATGATAGACAGGAGGCTGGATGATCACCTTGTCCCCAGGCTGCAGGAAACAGCGCTCCGCGAAGCCTATGCCCCTGACGATGCCCGGAATGAAGCGGTAGTGCTCCGGGGAGACCTTCCAGCCGTGAAGGGATTCAACCCAGGAAGAAACGATCTCGAAAAAATCCGGCCCGGTGGTCGGATAACCCAGGATGGGGTGGTCGAGCCGGCGCCTGAGCGCGTCGATGATGAAATCAGGTGTACGGAAGTCCATGTCAGCAATCCAGAAAGATGCCAGATCGGAACGTCCGAAAGTCTCTTTGAGGGTGTCCACTTTGCAACATCGGGTGTTGTGCCGGTCAATAATCTCGTCGAAATTATACATTTTGTAAATTTTTTGTAAACTATTACAAATCTACGTCAAAAATACGAGATTTTTCGTATCTTCGCGGCCATGTTTCACCAAAGCCCATTTTATGGTTGGAAATGAAAAAAACATTGTTCTCTATCGCAGCTGTGCTGCTGGGCTTTCTTGCGCACTCGCAAGAGGCTGACAGCCTTGGCAGATTCGCCGAGGTTACCGTCATTTCACGCCTTGACGCCAACCCCTCCTACAATTCCGCTGATTCGGATTTCGGGTTCGACCTTGGCAACACTTCCATCTACACTCTCTTTGAAGGTTCCCTCTCGGAACATTTTTCCTGGACTGTGGCAAATCACTGGTTCCACGCTGAAAGCGATGGGGATTACGGGTGGCCGTACAAGTATCTCGGCTATTCCGACACCACCAACTGGCTGGACTACTGCACCTTGGATTTCAGTCTCGGCAATTGGGGCTTGACCATCGGAAAAGACATGATCGCCACCGGCGGTTTCGAGTACGAAGACTGGGACTGGGACATCTATCCGGTGTTCTCCTCACCTCTGGCAAACACGATGTCATGCTACCAGTGGGGCGGTACGGTCTCGTACACGACCTCGTCCGGATTGAGCAATTTCAGTGCACAGATGACATCCTCACCTTTTGGAGAGCACCCGTTCAGCAGCGGTCTGTGGGCGTATTCAGCAAAGTGGCGCGGTGAGTATGGAGTTTTCTCCAACATCTGGAGCGCCAGTGCACTGGAGACGGCGGAAGGTGAGTACATGTATATATTCTGGCTCGGCCAGCAGCTCAACCTTGACAGTTGGTCCGCGACCCTTGACCTGAGCAACGCATACGGGTCCGACGAGGACTTCTCCGCATCTGCACTCCGCGGCGGCACGGCCGCCCTTACACTCAAATATGCGCCTTCCGAAAGGTTCAATGTGTCGGCGCGCGGTTCGTATATCCTTACCGGAGACGAAGAATTCACCCCAAGCCACTGGACAGCAGGCGCGATAGCCGAGTTCTATCCGCTCAATGAATCTGACGATCTTAGGCTGCACGCCTTCCTCGCATACGACTCACTGCTTTCGCAGGTTACCCTTAGTCTCGGCGCCAGATACAATCTCCGCCTAAAGATTTTCTAGGGAAGATGGTAAAATCAGAAATCATCGTCTCTCTCCGGAACGTCAGCAAGGAATTCTCCGGAAAGAAGGTTCTGGATGATATAAGTCTCAATATCCGCAAGGGGGAGTTCGTGACCCTGCTCGGCCCGTCCGGCTGCGGCAAGACGACGACACTGCGTCTCATCGCGGGCTTCCTCGCCCCGGACGAGGGGGAAATCCTGCTCGACGGCAAGGACATCTCCTCGATTCCTCCATACAAGAGGCCGTTCAACACGGTTTTCCAGCGCTATGCGCTCTTCCCTCATCTTGATGTCTACGACAACATAGCTTTCGGGCTCAAGCTCCAGAAGGTTCCTTCCGAGGAGATCGACGCAAAGGTACGCAAGGTCCTCAAGCTCGTGAGCATGACGGACTACGAGGACCGGGATGTCCTCACCCTGTCCGGCGGGCAGCAGCAGAGGGTAGCCATCGCACGGGCCATCGTCAACCAGCCCAAGATCCTGCTCCTCGACGAACCCCTTGCGGCACTTGATCTCAAGATGCGCAAGGACATGCAGATCGAGCTCAAGGAGATGCACAGCAAGCTCGGCATCACCTTCATCTATGTGACCCACGACCAGGAGGAGGCGCTGACGCTCTCCGACACGATTGTCGTGATGAACGAAGGGAAAATCCAGCAGATCGGCAGTCCTGTGGACATCTACAACGAGCCTAAGAACTCATTTGTAGCTGACTTCATCGGAGAATCCAACATCCTTAACGGGACCATGATCCGCGACCGCAAGGTCGAGTTCATCGGCCACACATTCGACTGCGTGGACGAAGGATTCGGTGAGAATGTCCCTGTGGACGTGGTGATCCGTCCGGAGGACATCTACATCATGAACCAGCTCGAAGGGGCCCAGTTCAGCGGAGTGGTCAAGTCATGCACTTTCAAGGGCGTACACTACGAGATGTTCGTGGACTCCGACAAGGGATACGAACTGATGATCCAGGACTACAACTCTTTCGAAGTCGGTTCGACAGTCGGGCTTCTCATACGGCCGAGTGACATCCAGGTCATGCACAAGGAAAGTCTGACCAACAGCTTCGACGGAGAGATGGAGGACGAAAGCCATGTCACTTTCCTCGGGGAGAAGTTCGAATGCCTGCCTCAGGCGGGGCTCGCAGCGGGGGACAAGGTGCGTGTCAGCATCGCTTTCGACAAGGTGGACCTGCTGGACCACCAGGAAGACGGCATGCTGGACGGAGAGGTCCATTTCCTTCTGTACAAAGGTGACCACTACCATCTTACGATTCTCACAGAGGGTGGGGACCATATCTGGGTGGACACCGACGACGTGTGGGACAAAGGCGACCTTGTCGGCATCAGTTTCGCCCCTGCGGACATAAAGATCGAGAAGAGAAATGACTAGAAGAAGCAGCTGGAGCATACCGTATGCGGTCTTCCTTACGGTCTTCGTTGTCCTGCCGCTCATCCTGATCGTAATTTATGCCTTCCAGGACAGCTACGGACATTTCACGCTTGCGAACATCACCAAGTTCTTCTCGGACTCCGACGCGATGGGGACTTTCGCCCTGTCGATGGAGGTGGCCATAGAAAACACTCTCATCTGCATACTTCTCGGCTACCCGGCTGCGTGGATCCTGGCAAACAAGAATCTCAACCGCAGCGCGGTCACCGTGGTGCTCTTCATCCTGCCGATGTGGATCAACGCCCTGATGCGCACGCTCGCCACGGCGGAGCTCTTCAACATGCTCGGCATCAGCCTCGGGAAGGGGACGCTGCTCTTCGGTATGGCATACGACTATCTTCCGTTCATGATTTATCCCATCTACAACGTGCTCAACAAGATGGACAAGTCATACGCGGAGGCGGCCCAGGACCTCGGAGCCACGCCCTGGCAGGTGTTCTGGAAGGTGACAGTACCGCTCTCCATACCGGGAGTCACGAGCGGGATCATGATGGTGTTCATGCCTACGGTCAGCACTTTCGCGATCTCCGAGTTCCTCACCAACAACAAGATAAAGCTCTTCGGAACCATCATCCAGGAGAACATCAACTCGTCGATGTGGAACTACGGGGCCGTACTTGCCTTGATCATGCTTATAATTATAGGTATAACCTCCCTCTTCACTGACAGGGACAAGGACGCCGGGGAGGACGAGTCGAGGATATGAAAAAGGTTCTTGCAAAGATCTACATCTGGCTGCTGCTCTCATTGCTGTATGCGCCGCTGCTGTTCATCGCCGTTTTCTCATTCACGGAGAGCAAGGTACTGGGGAACTGGACCGGTTTTTCCACCAGACTCTACAGCAACCTCTTCACAGGCGGCATGCAGGGCACCGGTTCGCTGATCGCGGCTGTTGAGAACACCCTCTTGATAGCACTCGTGGCAGCGCTCATATCCACCATGCTCGGCACTACGGCGGCCATCGGGATACACAATCTCAAGGGACGTAAGCGTCAGACGCTCAGTTTCCTGAACAACATCCCGATGATCAACCCGGACATCATCACAGGTGTGTCCCTCTTCCTGCTTTTCGTGTTCCTGCATATCAGCCAAGGCTATGTCACTGTCGTGCTGGCGCATATAAGTTTCTGCACCCCGTATGTGGTGCTCAGCGTGCTGCCCAAGCTCAGACAGATGAACCCCAACATCTACGAAGCTGCCCTTGATCTGGGCGCCACCCCGTCCCAGGCTCTGTGGAAAGTGCTTGTCCCGGAGCTCAGGCCAGGGATGGTATCGGGCTTCATCCTGGCTTTCACGATGTCGCTTGACGATTTCGCGGTGACATTCTTCACAAGGGGCACCATCGGTCTGGAGACCCTCTCCACCTACATCTACACGGATGCACGCAAAGGTGGACTGACTCCGGAACTGCGGCCCCTGATGACCATTATTTTCCTTATAATACTTGTACTGCTTCTGTTCATCAATCTCAGGCAGGCAAGACAGCTCAAAAAGAACGATTGATCATATAAATGAAAAGGATTCTTACTTTCATCGCGGCTGCGGCTATGCTCTGCGGCTGCGCCGAGGACCGCAGCGCGATCCTCAAGGTTTACAACTGGTCCGACTACATCGACGAGAGCGCCATCGCGGACTTCGAGGACTGGTACAAGGAGCAGACCGGCGAAGACGTCAAGGTCATCTACCAGACATTCGACATCAACGAGACCATGCTCTCCAAGATCGAGAAAGGGCATGAGGACTATGATGTCGTGTGCCCGTCCGACTACATCATCGAGAGGATGCTCCAGAACGACCTGCTTCTCCCGATCGACAGGGACTTCGGCCAGACTCCGAACTACATAGACGGCAACATCGCCCCTTATGTCCGGAACTGCTTCGACAAGATGGTAGGAAACGGCAAGAACGCCAACGAATACTCCGTAGGCTACATGTGGGGCACCACCGGCATCCTCTACAACGCCAAGTACGTCACCGATGAGGAGGCGTCCACATGGGATGTGATACGCAACCCGAAATTCGCCGGCAAGATATTCATCAAGGATTCCCCGCGTGACGTCTACTCGCAGATCATCATCTATCTCAAGCAGAAGGAACTGCAGGAAGGCAAAGTGACGCTCGACGAACTCATGTACGACTCCTCCGACGAGTCCCTGGCGGCCGTCGAAAGCTACATGAAGCAGGTCAAGGATCTGGTCGCGGGCTGGGAGGCCGACTTCGGCAAGGAGCAGATGATACAGGAGAGGGGATGGGTCAACCTCACATGGAGCGGAGATGCCGTATGGGCCATCGAGGAAGCCAAAGAGGCCGGTGTGGACCTCCGGTACACCTGCCCTAAGGAAGGATTCACCGTCTGGTTCGACGGCTGGGTGATCCCGAAGTACGCACGCAATACCAAGGCCGCCAAATACTGGATCAACTTCATGTGCCGTCCCGACATCGCCATCCGCAATGTGGACGTGACCGGCTATGTGTCTGTGCTCGGCGCTCCGGAAATCATGGAAGCCTTCACCGACAGCACCTATGCACCATCCGACCTGAGCTACTTCTTCGGTCCTGAGGCCACATCCGTATGTGCCAACCCTGTCCTCTATCCTGATACTCAGACCATTGCACGCAGCACCATGGAGCACGACTGGGGCGAGCGCACCGCTCCGCTCATCGCCATGTGGTCAAGGGTCAAGGGAGACAACGCCAACAGCATGACCGTCATCGTCATAGCCGCCTTCGTCGTGGCAGCCGCGGCGGCAGGCATCATCACAAAGACAAGGAAATCAAGCCGCAGGAAAGCCAGAAGGCGCTAAGCAGCTGATTGGCCGAAGCCATCTACTTAAATCCAATATACTTTAGGCCGGGGCGATATTTTGTTTTGAGCCCCGGCCTATATTGTATACTGGAATATCCCGATTACGGGTCTGTCTTTTTGCTGCGGCTAAGTCGTCTTGAGCTGCTTGCCTGGCTCCTTGAAGAAGATCATGAACAGCACGCCGACCACAAACGAGTAGGCTGCAAATATATACCAAGCCGTACTCCAGTCCGGAGTGGAGGCGTCGTATACGAAGTGATTGACCACGAGGCCGGCAACCCAGGTGCCGATGGAAGCCCCGAGGCCGTTGGTCATCAGCATGAAGAGCCCCTGTGCCGAAGAACGCATGCCCTTGTCCACGTTCTCGTTGACAAAGAGCGAACCGGAGATGTTGAAGAAGTCGAATGCCACGCCATACACGATGCAGCTGAGCACGAACATCCACACCCCCGGTCCGGGGTTGCCCAGTCCGAAGAAGCCGAAGCGGAACACCCATGCGAACATCGCAATGAGCATCACTTTCTTGATGCCGAACTTTTTCATGAAGACAGGAATGAGCAGGATACAGAGCGTCTCGGATACCTGGCTCAGAGAAATGAGTGCATTGGCGTTGTTGGCGCCCCAGGTGTCGGCGAAAGCCGGGTTGTCCTTGAAAGAAGTGATGAACGTGTTGGCGTAGCCGTTGGTAATCTGGAGAGCGGCCCCGAGAAGCATCGAGAAGATGAAGAAAACTGCGAACTGCCCGTTCTTGAAGAGTTTGAATGCGCTGAGTCCCGTTGCCTCCGCAAAACTTTGGCTGCCGCCCGTCTTCGGCTTGCACGGACAGTCAGGAAGGGTGAGGGCATAGGCTGCAAGAACGATGCTGAGTGCTCCGGATACAAGGAACTGGTTGTAGCTGTGCTGGAACTGGACTCCGTCCGCTCCGGTCACGAAATTGACAAACAGCATGGTGCAGATGAAGCCGACAGTGCCGAACACGCGGATCGGAGGGAAGGCCTTGACCGGATCCTTGCCGGCTTTTTCCAATGCGTTGTAAGCCACAGAATTTGAAATGGCGATTGTCGGCATGAAAAAAGCTACGCTCAAAGCATAGAGGGCATAGAAAGCCCCGAATTCAATGCCGGCTCCGGCTGATTTGGCATAAAAACCGGCACCGAGCATAAACAGACCGGCAAGAGCCTGGCATAGCGAAAGCACCTTCTGGGCGGGAATCCACTTGTCCGCCACGATTCCCATCAGGGCTGGCATGAAGATGGAGACAAATCCCTGAGTGGCGAAGAAGAGCCATATCTGCGGCCCGAAGCCTGACTTGGCGAGGAAACTTCCCATCGAGGTGAGGTAAGCACCCCACACCGCAAACTCAAGGAAGTTCATGATGATCAGCTTGAGGCTGACATTGGAATTGTTCATACGAGTAAATATTAGTTTCAGGACATAAAAGTAGGAAAAATGTTTCATATATTTTTGACTATCTTTGCAGGATAAACGGATTTGAGATGAAATTCACGAAGACCGCCTCTGACCCCCTCTCCGGCGCAAGATGCGGAGTGCTGGAGACAGACCACGGCAGCATACATACACCGATATTCATGCCCGTAGGGACCGTAGGTTCCGTAAAAGGAGTCTATCACCGCGACCTCAAGGACGACATCGGAGCGGAGATAATCCTAGGCAACACCTATCATCTCTATCTGCGCCCGGGGCTGGACACGCTGAGGGCGGCAGGAGGCCTGCACAAGTTCGAAAGCTGGGACAGGCCAATCCTTACGGACAGCGGCGGATTCCAGGTATTTTCCCTGACCCAAATCCGCAAGCTCACAGCCGAAGGCTGCACTTTCCGCAGCCATATCGACGGCTCGAAACACTGCTTCACTCCCGAGAACAATGTCGAGACACAGCGCATCATAGGTGCCGACATCATGATGGCCCTTGACGAGTGCTGCCCGGGAGACGCTGACCGGGAATATGCCCGGAAAAGCCTGAGCCTCACCAAAGACTGGCTCGAAAGATACGCACGCAAATTCCATCAGACAGAGCCCCTCTACGGCTATGACCAGACATTCTTTCCGATCATACAGGGTTGCGTCTACCCGGATCTAAGGGTGGAGGCGGCCGAGCACGCACTGGAGTTCTCACAGGTCGGCATCGCCATCGGCGGCCTAGCTGTAGGAGAGCCCACGGAGAAGATGTACGAGATGTTGGAGGTGCTGAACCCGGTGATTCCGCAGGACAAGGCGCGCTACCTCATGGGAGTCGGAACACCGGCCAACATCCTGGAAAGCATCGCGAGGGGAGTGGACATGTTCGACTGCGTGATGCCTACAAGGAACGGGCGCAACGGCATGCTCTTCACCTGGAACGGCATCATGAACATGCGCAATGCCAAATGGGCACAGGACTTCTCCGAACTCGACCCTGACGGGGCTTCGTTTGTGGACCATGCATACACGAAAGCCTACCTGCACCACCTGTTCATCGCAGGGGAGATGTTTGCAGCCATGCTGGCGAGCGAGCATAACCTGGCGTTCTACCTCGACCTCGTGCGCGAGGCCCGCCTCCATATAGAGGCAGGCGACTTCTCCAGCTGGAAAGATGTGACCGTCAAAAGGATAAGCTCAAGGATATGAACATCCCGGGATTCAAGAAACTCGACCTGTACATCTCCAAGAAGTTCATCCTGTCCTTCTTCATGTCGCTGCTGCTCATCATCGGGATCGTCATCATTTTCGACATCTCCGAGAAAATCGAGTACTTCGTCTCCAACAAGGCTCCGCTAAAGGCGATCATTTTCGACTATTACCTCAATTTCATCCCGTATTTCGTAAATATGTTCTCTCCGCTGTTCGTGTTCATCACGGTGATCTTCTTCACCTCCAGGATGGCCGCGAACTCGGAGATCATCGCCATCCTCTCGGGAGGTGTGAGCTATGCGAGGATGCTGGTGCCGTATCTGGCCTCGGCCCTGCTTATCACCCTGCTCTCGCTGGGGTTGAATTTCTATGTGATACCGAGGTCCAACGCCACGCGAGTGGAATTCGAGAGCAAGTACATCAAGCGGCACAACAACTTCAACCTCAAGAACATCCACTATCAGATCGCACCGGGGCAGTTCGTGTACATCGAGTCTTTCAGCCGCTGGAACAACACCGCCTACAAGTTCACGATAGAGAACATAGAGGACAACCGCATCACACGCAAGGTCAGCGCTGAAAGCGCCGCCTGGGACAGCACGATGGACGGCTGGAAGATGCGCCGCGTCTTCACCAGGGACTATTCCGAGGGCCTTGAGGACAAGGTCAGCTACAAGGAGAACGTGGATACCGTGATCGCCCTCAAGATTAAGGACCTCTTCGTCAACGAGAAGACTGTAGAGACCCTCAGCATGGGGCAACTCAACGAGCTCATAGCGACCCAGAAGATGAGGGGGGACACAAATGTGATGTACGCCCTCATAGAGCAGAACCGCCGCTGGGCCATGCCGTTCTCCGCCATCATCCTCACCATCATAGGGGTCACTCTGTCATCCAAGAAGAAGAGGGGAGGCATCGGATGGAACATCGGCATCGGCATCGCACTGGCATTCTCGTACATACTGTTCCTCAGGTTCAGCGAGATGTTCGTCTACACGGACACGCTTCCTCCCGGGATAGCGCTTTGGATACCGAACATCCTATTCGCGATAATAGCTGTCGTATTATATAGACTCGCACCGAAATAGCATGAAAGTAAAGATAATCAACCGGAGCACAAACCCGCTCCCGGAATACGCCACACTCCTTGCCGCCGGCATGGACATGAGGGCCAACAACGAAGAGCCCCTCACCCTGCATCCTCTCGAGCGTGCGCTCGTGCCGACAGGGCTGTTTGTAGAGATCCCCGCCGGATACGAGATACAGGTCCGGCCCCGGAGCGGACTCGCCATCAAAAAAGGCATCACGGTCATCAACTCTCCCGGCACGGTCGATGCCGACTACCGCGGGGAACTGAAAGTGGGGCTGGTGAACCTGGGCAACGAGGATTTCACCATAGAAAAAGGGGAGCGGATAGCCCAAATGATACTGTCCGCCCACGAGAAGATTGAATGGGAGGAAGTCGAGGAACTCGGCAAGTCAGACCGTGGAGAGGGAGGATTCGGAAGCACCGGAATGAAATGATTGATATGCAGATAGAAGAATTATACAAGAAATTTTGCGGCTGCCGGTTCAGGGTCACCACCGACACGCGCAAGATCAGGGGCGGAGAAATGTTCTTCGCTCTCAAGGGAGAGAATTTTGACGGCAACGATTTCGTTGAGACAGCATTGCGCAACGGAGCATACTGGGCCGTCACCGACAGGGAGTCCATACCGGAGGGACGCGGCATCATAAAAGTGGACGACAGCCTCAAGGCACTTCAGGACCTGGCCGCATACCACAGAAGCCAGATGGGCGGAGGCCGGCTCCCGGTCATCGGCCTTACCGGCACCAACGGCAAGACCACCACGAAGAACCTCATCCGTGAGGTGCTTTCATGCCGCTACCTCGTCACAGCCACTGAAGGCAATCTCAACAACGACATCGGAGTGCCCCTGTCCCTTCTGCGCATCACCCCGAGGACACAGGTGGCCATAATCGAGATGGGCGCCAATCACCCCGACGACATAGCCAGACTGGTGAGGATATGCAAGCCCGACTACGGCCTCATCACCAACATCGGCAAGGGACACCTGCTCGGCTTCGGCTCATATAAAGGAGTCAAACAGGCCAAGGGGGAACTCTACAAGTGGCTCGGAGAGCACAGGTATTCTCTAATCTTCCTCAATGAAGACGACGAGGTGCTGCGCCGCATGGCCTCCTCCCAGCCATGCCACATCTTCGGATATGGCCTTGAATATCAGAGCGCTGAAATACTCCCGACCACTCCGGAAGAGCCGTTCCTGCGGATAAAGCTTGACGGTCAGATCATAAGTACAAACCTCATTGGGGCTTACAATGCCGACAACGTCCTCGCCGCCATCGCCGTAGGCGACCGTTTCGGTGTGACCCGCAAGGAGGCGATAGCCGCCATAGGGAGATACAAGCCGGACAACAGCCGCTCCCAGATGGTGAGCACAGAGCACAACACCCTCATCGTGGACGCGTACAATGCCAACCCGTCATCCATGGACGCGGCCCTCGACAGCTTTGCCGCCATGCAGGCTGAACACAAGGCAGCCATGCTCGGAGACATGAAAGAACTCGGTGACGAGTCACTCCGCGAGCACTGCAAACTGCTTGAACGCCTCCGCAAGGAAATGCCTCAGGCGTACTTTGTGGGCGAGGAATTCAAGAAGGCCCTCGACAAAGACGGCGGGGAACCGGGATGGAAATGGTTTGAAGACTCCGCCGCACTTGCCGCCTACCTTCATGACAACCCCCTTACAGACAGCACCATACTCATAAAAGGGTCACATTCCACCGATATGGGGAAAGTCGTCCCGGAACTATAGGCTCAGCCGATACTGGAGCTTCAGCTCACCCCGCCCGTCCTTGGGCTCCGTATTCCAGGGATAACTTATCACAGAAGCGCGCAGCCACAGGCTGTGCGCCTTGTTTATATGCCAGGCAAGGTAGAGCGAAGCATTCCACCCCTTTCCGTAATATGCCGGGACATTGAAACTCCCCGGGGCGTCATGCTCGTAGACATAGATGCGGTCGTCCCAGTTGTCAATCCGGAAAACCCCGCCACGCAGCCGCACATCAAGTTTTTCTCCATCGTAGCCGCCGCCCATATAAGCCAGAGAGCCGAACCCCCTGCACCATAGGGCATTGTACCGGCACTCCAAGCTATACCCTCCGATGCTGGCCTTTAACTCAGGCCTCAAATCACAGCGCAAAGGACTCTTGTCCGAGGGACGCAGACGCGCCGATACCCTGACGGACGGCTTCAGAGAAAATGCCCCGATGGCGAGCGTGGGACGCAGGATACAAAGCAGTTTGTGCTGCCATGAGAGTTTGTCCCGCCTTATTCCGGAATCCGCACTCAGCAGCAGGGAAGGGGAGTCAAAGCCTGCGGCGACCCCGCTATATTGCTTGGCATCAAGCTCATACCACCTCGCGATCAGGCTTAATTTCCGGCCGTAGCGCGGCACCCATTGCAGCCCCGCCACCGCGGAGGGGAGTCCCCTGTACGAGACGGCCGCCTCGCCGAAGAAACTCCCGTCCCTAAAAGAGAGCCTCCAGTCCACGGATGCAGCCCGCATGCCTGCCGTCACACCGGCGCTGAGGCGCTTCCAGTTGCGTGAAAGGTTGAGCACCGACCCTTCCATGCCCACATCACAGGCTGCCGACAGACGGTATGGCCCCAATGCCCAGTCTGTCCCTATTCCAAGGTGCTCCGCCCCGGCGGCACCGGTGACTCCGAGCCCGGAGGCCTTGCGTGAAAACGATTCCGCCGAACTGTACCCGGACATAGAGAAGCCGCTCCAGGCCACCAGTCCCTGTCCGAAGCGCGTGCTGAAGTTGCCCACAACCACTTTGCCAAGAGCACGCCTTCCATAATACGCCGCGCTGACAGTGCCGAGGGCAGGTTCTGGATCAGAATATGTGGTCCTGGACGTCCATCTCAACTCAGCCGCTTCACCGGCAGTGGCCTCATACCTCAAGCCATAGGCCAATTCCCCGGTCTTCCGGCCCGATGCCTTGAGTGTCAGGGTGTTGTGAAAATCCAGACGCCGTCTGCTGCCGGGAGGAGCGGAGCTGCGCAATGATACGAAGAACGACAGGGCCTCCGCGCTCTCAGGAGAAAAGCCGTCTATGAGCCCGAGTTCTGCAAATGAGAGAATGTCCCCGGACTCGCGCCTATACTCGAGCAGCGATGCCAACTGGAATGCTGAAAAAAGGCCGCTGGCGCGCAGACGGCTCTCGCCTGCAAGATTGATGTCCAAAGGGGACTCGGAGAAAGCCTGATAGCGCAGTACCTCGTCACTTGAGAGATCCTCCACGCAAGTGGCTCCGCTCAGAGCCAGCATGGCCTGATGAAAATCCGCCGGCCCGAGAAGGGCGGCAATCAAAAGAAGCGATTTCATAGTCATAAAGTCTTAAGTCCGCCAAAAATACAAAAAAAATCCGTAAATTCGTGCCTTAAGTTAATTCCGCTTATGTCAGATAAGATAACCTTGCAAGACAAGACCTTCAAGCCTTTCATCAAAAATGAGAGGATAGTGCGCGCCATAGACGAAGTGGCCGCCAGAGTCAACAACGACTTCCGCGGCTGCACCGATGTCCCGATAGTCCTGTGCGTGCTCAACGGCGCCATCCCCTTCACCGGAGAACTCCTCCAGAGACTGGAGTTCAACTGCCAGCTCGTATCCATCAAACTCTCCTCGTATCAGGGGACAAAATCCACGGGCACAGTGCTAAACGTGATGGGCCTCACCGCCGATGTGTCAGGCAGGAGGATAATAATCTGCGAAGACATAGTGGACACTGGCAACACCATCGTGGCCCTCAAAGAGATGCTCCTGAGCAAAGGTGCAGCCGATGTGAAGATCTGCACCCTTCTCCTGAAGCCGGACGTATATGACAAGCCTGAGAAGATCGACTATGTCGGGATGCAGATACCTAATGCCTTCATCGTGGGCTTCGGCCTTGACTACAACGAGCTTGGCCGCAATTCAAAAGACATTTATGTTATAGACGACAATAAGATGAAATATTACATTCTTTTTGGCCCTCCGGGAGCCGGCAAGGGCACGCACGCTGGTGCAATCGCAGAGAAATACAACCTCAAGCACATCTCCACAGGAGAGCTCCTGAGGGCGGAGATTGCCGCAGGCACGGAACTCGGAAAGCAGGCAAAAGCCCTCATCGACGCCGGTTCACTCGTCCCTGACGAGGTTGTGGAGGGTATGATCGAGTCCGCTTTCAACAACACCAAGGGTGTCAGCGGCTTCCTTCTCGACGGCTTCCCTCGCAACATCGCACAGGCCGAAGACCTCGACAAGATCCTCGAGAAAAGAGGCGAGAGCGTCACAGCGGTGATATCCCTAATGATTTCCGACGACCTCATCCGCGAACGCATCAAGCACAGGGCTGCCATAGAGGGCCGCGCCGATGACGCTTCCGATGCCACCATCGCCAACCGCATCAAGACATATCACGCTCAGACAGAGCCGCTTATCGATTACTACAAGAAAGCGGGCAAATACTACGAGTGCGACGGCGGCACCGGCACCATCGACGACAACCGCCGCAGGGTGCTCGCCCTCATCGAGAGCATCGGATAGACAGGAAAACGTCCATGGCCTAGGGAGCGGATCCACAACGGATTCCGCTCCTCTTTTGAATCAGAACAATGAAAAAAGGACTCCTTGCCCTCGCTTTGGGCACATTCACACTGGGGATCACTGAATTCATAATAGAAGGCATCCTCACAGACGTCTCACGCGACATGCAGGTCTCCATCCCCGAGGCCGGGCACCTGATATCGGTCTATGCCCTCGGCGTCTGCGTCGGTGCTTTCTCACTGATATTCATGTACAAATGCCGTCCCAAGAAGATACTGATGCTTCTCGCATCCATGATCACCCTCGGGGCCGTCATCGCCTCCGTCGCACCGGACTACTGGACGCTGCTGTGCGCACGTTTCATCCAGGGACTGCCGCACGGGGCATACTTCGGCACGGGAACTATCGTAGCGGTAAAGATCGCCCGGGAGGGCAGAGGCACAAGTGCCGTGGCCATGATGTGTGCCGGCATGCCGTTCGCCAACCTGCTGGGCGTGCCGCTCGGGACTTTTCTGAGCCATGCTCTCAGCTGGCGTATCCCTTTCGTCATGGCTATAGCACTGGGGCTGCTCACTATACTCATGATACACAGGTGCGTGCCCGATGTGGAGCCGCTGCCGGACAGGGGCATGAAAGCCCAGTTCCGCTTCCTGCGTAACAAGGCCCCCTGGCTAATAATAGCCGCGACTTTCCTCGGCAACGGCGGCATACTCTGCTGGTTCAGCTACATCTCCCCGCTTCTCCAGACGGAAGCGGGATTCAGTCCCGGCAGCATCTCGCTGCTCATGATCCTGGCCGGGCTCGGCATGGTGACCGGAAATCTTATAAGCGGGCCTCTCTCAGACCGCTTCAGGCCTGGCCGTGTGACCTGCTGTCTCCAGTTCATCGCATCCGCCGCCCTGCTGCTCACATTCTTTTTTGCAGGCACGGGCTGGGTTGCGGCAGTGTTGATGTTCATCTGCTGCGCCTGCCTGTTCGGTATCGGTTCCCCGGAACAGTACCTGATAGTCAAGCACTCCGAAGGAGGGGAGATGCTTGGCGGATGCTGCATACAGGGAGCGTTCAATCTCGGCAACGCGGTCGGCGCTTCCCTCGGAGGCATCCCCGTGGCAATGGGACTTGGCTACAATTTCCCCGCACTCATCGGAGTCCCGATGGCCCTTGCCGGTGCCCTGTGCCTTCTCGTATTCCACCGGAAGTACGAGTAACCTAGACTATCGTTGCGGATAAACCGGACTTTCTTTATATTTGTAATTTGCAAACAGAAAATTATGCCTGACAGCAACTTTATAGACTACGTCAAGATATACTGCGCATCCGGACACGGGGGCGCAGGTTCAGCACACCTGCACCGGGCCAAATACATACCGAAAGGCGGACCGGACGGGGGAGACGGCGGACGCGGAGGCCACATCATCCTCAGGGCCAACCCGCAGTTCTGGACCCTCATCCATCTCAAATACCGCAAGCACATCAAAGCCGATGACGGGGAGAAGGGCGGCTCGGCCAACCGCAGCGGCAAGAACGGAGCCGACATATTCCTAGACGTTCCTGTCGGCACTGTCGTCAAAGACGCCGAGACAGGGGAGACGCTTTTCGAGATGATGGAGGCTGGAGAGGAGAGAATCCTCTGCAAGGGAGGCCGCGGAGGCCTTGGCAACAGCAATTTCAAGACCCCGACAATGCAGACCCCACGTTTCGCCCAGCCGGGAGAGGACGGGCAGGAAGGAGTCTATATTCTTGAACTCAAACTCCTTGCCGACGTGGGGCTGGTGGGATTCCCGAACGCTGGCAAGTCAACCTTGCTGAGCACGATCACAGCTGCAAAGCCGAAGATCGCCTCATACGCTTTCACCACTCTGGAGCCGAATCTCGGCATTGTACGGTACCACGACGGACGCTCTTTCGTGATGGCGGACATTCCCGGGATCATCGAGGGTGCGCACGACGGCAAAGGCATAGGATTGAGATTCCTGCGCCACATAGAGCGCAACTCGGTGCTGCTCTTCATGGTCAGCGTGGAGGAAGAGGACATCGCCAAAGGCTACGAGACCCTCCTTAACGAGCTCAAGCTCTACAACCCCGAACTTCTCACCAAGCAGCGCGTGCTCGCCGTCACCAAGTGTGACCTCATAGACAAGGAGATCGAGGAGCAGATGCGCCCGTCCCTGCCGGCAGGCATACCGTGCGTGTTCATATCATCCAGCACCGGAGAAGGGCTGGACAAACTCAAGGACGCATTATGGAAAGCATTGCAGGACTGACGCTCTGGGATCGTCTTGAAAACGCGGACCGGGTAGCAACCATGAGCATCAACTCACTGCACTGCAGTTTTACAGACGCGATGTGGAGAGTGTTTTCCGACAAGGAAATATGGTATCCGCTCTATCTGGCTGTGCTGATTTTCCTGTTCATAAGGCTCGGATGGAAAAAAGCCCTGATTGTCACCGTCTCATGCATCCTCACCATCGTGGCGTGCGACCAGTTCGCCAACTTCACCAAGGAGTTCTTCGGCCGGCTGCGCCCATGTTGGGATTCATTCACTGCCGGAAGGGGACTGCACCTGCTTGAGGGAAGGGGGAATCTGCACGGGTTTTATTCTGCTCATGCCGCCAACGCGATCGGCTTCGCGGTATGTTCCACGATAGGGTTCAGCAATGCCCGCAAAATCAACATGCCACGGCACGAAGTGTACAAGTATTGTATCCTCGCATGGGCATTCCTGGTAGGGGTGAGCCGCATTTTCGTGGGAAAGCATTTCCTCGGCGACGTGCTGACAGGGTTCGTGGTGGGGAGTCTGTTCGCCTGGGGGATAGCCTCCCTGGCAAGGTTCGCTATAAGGAAACTGAACCTGCAACAACGTTGATCTTGTGCCCCGTTACCTCAAGGGTCATCGGCAGACGGCCTTCCACCTCCCCATCGAGTTCGACCAGATCCTCGGAATTCTCGTTCATCGGCACTATCTGGAGCATGCGGCATTTCCCGCCCAGTATGTACTTGGATTCGTTGAGATTGCCCTTGTAGAGCCGGGGAAGTTCATGCAGGATTTTCCCGAGACCTATCTTCGGGATTATCGTATAATCCAACAGGCCGTCGTCCGGATTGGCTTTCGGGACCTGACGCATGCCGCTTCCTGAATAGCGCCCGTTGCCGAAAGCAAGAGAGTAGCAGGGGCCGTTGTAGACCAGTTCGCCGTCCGCAAGCAGGCACACATCTATCGCTCTGAGGCTCAGCATAGTGTAGCGCAGGGCATTGAGATATATGAGTTTTCCCCGCTTGCCGCTCTCCTTTTGGGAATTGACCCTCTGACAGACGTGCGAATCAAACCCGACCCCGCCTATATTGGCCATGTACAGGAGTTTGCCGGCACGGCAGCTGACCTCTATCACGTCCATCTGACAGACGCTCCCCTTGCATATCAGATCCACAGCGTCATCTACATCATTAGGCACGCCGAAGGACTTTATCCAGTCGTTGCCGGAACCTATCGGCACCACTCCCATGGTGAACTCTTCCGTCGGCACCCCGTTGTCACGGCACCAGCTGCATATCCCGTTGAAAACCTCATGCACCGAGCCGTCACCGCCTACCGCATATATTTTCCTGTACCCGCTCTGGGCAGCTTCATAGGCAAGAGCCGTGGCATGACGCTTATAGTCGGTGAGGGCAGTCACAAATGAAATGCCCGACCGCTCCAGCCTGTGCTCGGCGGGAAGCCATTCACACATCGTCTTGCCCGAACCGGCGCGGGGATTGACGATGAAGTAACAGTCGGTTTTTGTTTCAGACATACCGCAAATGTAGGAATAAATTATTACTTTTGCAGTCTTCGACAACAGGAATATGGGTAAAGTCATCGCTATCGCAAACCAGAAGGGAGGGGTGGGAAAGACCACCACCGCCATCAACCTCGCCGCTTCGCTCGCAGTCCTCGAGAAGAAGGTGCTCATCATCGACGCCGATCCTCAGGCCAACACGACTTCCGGACTCAACTTCAACCCGGACAACGACGAGAAAAGAACCTTATACGAGGTGATGATAGGCAAGATAGACATTGCCGATGCCTTGATACAGACTGAGATGGAGAGACTTCACATGATTCCGTCCCATATCAACCTTGTCGGTGCGGAAATCGAGCTCCTCGAGGCGGAGCAGCGCGAGTCCGTGATGAAATCCGTGCTTGCCCCCATCAAGGACAACTACGACTACATCATCATAGACTGCTCACCGTCGCTGGGGCTGATCACCATCAATTCCCTCACTGCGGCGGATTCGGTGATGATCCCGGTACAGCCGGAGTTCTTCGCTCTCGAAGGACTGGGGAAACTCCTCCAGACCATACGTCTCGTGCAGGGCGGGTACAATCCCGGCCTCTCAATAGAAGGCTTTGTCGTCACCATGTACGACGGACGCACCAAGGTGCACAGCCAGGTGCTCGCCGAACTCCGCGACCACTTCAGGGAAATGGTTTTCAAAACCATCATCCAGCGCAACATACGCCTCAGTGAAGCCCCTTCGCACGGCAAGCCTATAATACTCTATGATGTGATGTGCATGGGTTCAAACAATTACCTGAACCTTGCAAAAGAAGTGATGGAACATAACGGAGAGCAGATATGAGCAAAGAGCCAAGAGGACTGGGCAAGGGCCTGAGCGCACTTCTGGGAGAGGTGCCGAACGCCGATGCACTGCGCAAGCCCGTCGGATACGTCAACAAGGAGGTAGTCGGGACACGCGGACTCAAGGAGAACACGGCCGACATCCTCAGGATTCCTGTGGACATGATCGAACCGAACCCGTTCCAACCCCGGATGTCCTTCGACCAGACGGCCCTGGAAGAACTTGCGGCGTCCATCCGGACGCTCGGACTCATCCAGCCCGTCACAGTAAGGAGAATGGCGGACAACCGCTACCAGATCATAAGCGGAGAGCGCCGCTACAAGGCCTGCCGCCTGGCCGGCATGACCACCATACCGGCATACATACGCGACGCCAACGACCAGGGCATGCTGGAGATGGCGATAGTAGAGAACGTCCAGAGGGAAAACCTTGACCCTATCGAACTGGCGTTAAGTTACCAGCGCCTCATCGACGAATGTTCTCTCACCCAGGACATGCTGGCGGACAGGGTGGGGAAGAAGAGAGCCACAGTGACCAACACGATAAGGCTTCTCAGGCTCCCGGCCAAAGTCCAGCACGACATCAAAGTGGGCCTGCTCAGCGCCGGTCACGCCAAGGCCATACTCGGTGTCGAAGATCCGGAGCTTCAGGAGAAGCTCTGCGACCTTGTCATAAGGGACGGGCTGTCAGTCCGGGAACTTGAATCGCTTGCGCGGAAAATTGTCCTCGACCCCAAGTCAAGCCAGACACGCACCAAATCCAGAGAGCAGGACCTGCCAAACGAATACTACAAGGTCCTTGAGCACATGGGCAAGTATTTCTCAAGCAGCATATCGATGAAGCGCAGCAGCAGCGGAAAAGGCACGATGACCATCCGCTTCAACTCCGATGACGAAGTGCGGGCGTTCGTCAAAGCCCTTGAAGACAAGCAGTTCTGATGAGTCCGATCAAAAGGTACATCAGGTTTGCGTGCGCAATTGTGGCGGCATTCTTGCTGTCCACTTTTTCTGCCGGCGCCCAGTTCAGGGACGAGGCGTTTTCACAGCAGTACAACTCCGACCCCGCCGACAAGGTCGACACCACCGATGTGCTCTTCTCATTCAAAGAATACATGGGAGGGCTCAGGCACCAGAAGCAGATCAAGATGGGAACAATGGCCATGGGTTCGGCCGTCATGATAGGGGGCTGCCAGATCTACAACAGGCAGTACTGGAAACTCCCCATCGTCTATGGCGCGATCGGCGGAAGCCTCGGCGCCGGAATCTACCTCAACACTCACGGGAGACAAGATGCGGCAAAATGGTGCTTCATAGGAGCCGGACTTGCCTATTGGGGGACAATGATGGACGGAGTGCTCAACTACAGCCCTGCCGAATACCCTCATGCCGGCAAGGCCACGATGTTCTCCATCCTGATTCCGGGTCTGGGACAGATCTACAACCGCGAATACTGGAAACTCCCGCTTTATCTCGGAGCCATGGCCGCCGGCATCCACTACTACTCCGACTTCTCCCGCAACTTCCAGAGATTCCGCAACATATACATCGAGGCCACAGACAGGGAACATGAGTATACAGGCCCCATCACAGCCGACCAGGCTCTCTATTACCGCAATGTGTACCGACGCTACCGCGACTATGCCCTGCTCATCACCGCAGCTGTATATCTTCTTCAGGTGATGGATGCCAACGTGTTCTCATACATGCATAACTTTGAGGTGGATGATGACATCTCCCTCAATCTCGCCCCGGCAATAATGGCCCCGGGCTGCCAGCTCGCCTCCGCCGGAGGATACGGCAGTCCCGCACTGGGGTTGAAATTTGGAATGAAATTTTGACAATGACAAGACCGACAGCAATAATCCTTTCAATTTTCCTGCTCTCCCTGCCCGAAACGCATGCGCAGAGCATCTCCGATTTCTTCAAACGTCCCAGCCGGAAAGCCCTCCAGACGGAAAACAGCGCCCTCAAGGCCAGCCTCGATTCGCTTCAGGCCCTTGTGGACAGCCTTGAGGAAAGACGCTATATAGAAGACAGCGAGCTGCGGGCCGTGATCGAGGGCAACAATGCCGCAGAGGCGGAGGACAGCATAGAATACACAGCCGAAGTGAGTGACAGTCTACTGCACCTCTGGTACAGGAACTCGTTTGCAGGCGATGCCGACTCCGTATCAGAATTCGACATGGATTCCGTGCGCTTCTCCTCTAATGTCTCAGACCAGGAGATGATCGACAGGCTCAGCGCCATGAACTCCTTCATAACCCTGCCGTTCAACGACAACGTCAAGAACTACATCATCCTGTACTCGGAGAGGATGCCGGGAAAAATGAGCCGGGTGATGGGCCTGAGCAGCTATTATTTCCCGATGTTCGAGGATGTGCTCAACCGCTACGGTCTTCCGCTCGAACTCAAATACATGGCTGTGATCGAGTCCATGCTCAACCCCGTGGCCACATCGCGCGCCGGCGCCAGGGGCATCTGGCAGTTCATGTACAACACCGCCCGCAACTACGGGCTGGAGATCAACTCATTCGTGGACGAGCGCCTCGATGTCGAAAAAGCCATGGACGCAGCCGCACGCTACCTGCGCGACGCATACAAGATATTCGGGGACTGGGCGCTGGCCATCAGTTCCTACAACTGCGGCGCGGGCAATGTCTCCAAAGCCATCAGAAGAGCCGGAGGCCAGCGTGACTTCTGGAGCATCTACCCCTATCTGCCGAGGGAGACGAGAGGCTACGTGCCGGCATTCGTGGGTGCCATGTATGCCATGACTTACCACAAAGAATACGGCATCCTGCCGCAGAACGTCGGCATGCCGGCGCAGACCGACACCTTCCAGATCCACAAGAACCTCCACTTCGTGCAGATCAGCTCCGTGGTCGGCGTACCGATGGAAGCCCTCAAGAACCTCAACCCGCAGTACGTACACGAAATCATCCCCGGCAACAGCAAGGGCTATATCCTGAAGCTCCCATACACCTGGACGAATGCATTCCTGGAAGCCGACAGGGACTCCCTCTACAGTTTCAAGGCCGACTCCCTGATGAGCAAGAAAGTCCTGAGGGACGTAAGCCGCAAGGGAAGCCGCCCGGCAGGCCAGCAGCGTATCGCATATAAGGTCAAAAGCGGCGACTACCTCGGGCGCATCGCCTCCCGCTACGGAGTGAGCGTCAGCCAGATAAAGAAGTGGAACAACCTCAGGTCGGCCAACATCCGTGCAGGACAGACCCTCTACATCTACGGGGCCACCAAGAACCCTTCGGCGAAATCCTCCTCCTCCGGAAAGTCATCATCTTCCGGCAGGACAAGCACCTACACCGTCCGTCAGGGCGACTCCCTGTACAACATAGCCAAACTCTACCCGGGTGTAAGCGCAGAGAACATAAAGAAAGCCAACGGCATGAAAAGCGACAACATCCGACCTGGCCAGAAGCTCAAGATCCCTCTCCCGTAGGGACTACCCCAGCAGTCTTTTGACCAGGCCGAAAAACCTGTAAGGCATATACCTGAACGGCACGTCAATGCGGCGCGGAGAGCACAGCACGGAGCGGATATGGGAGAATGCGAGGAAACTCTCCTTCCCATGGTAATGCCCCATACCGGAATTGCCGACTCCGCCGAACGGCAGATCCGGATTGGCAATGTGCATTATGGTGTCGTTGATGCAGGCTCCTCCCGAACTCGTATGCCGGATGAAAGCCCATCCCTTGCGCTCTTCTCCGAAATAGTACAGGGCAAGAGGTTTAGGCCTCGAGTTGACAAAATCCATCGCTTCCTCAAGATTGTCATACTCGATCAACGGGAAGACAGGGCCGAAGATCTCTTCCTGCATTACTGGGGATTCAGGACTGACCCCACCGAGGACAGTAGGTTCGACGTAAAGAGATGCCCGGTCTTTATGTCCCCCGGCAAGTATCTCCCCATCATCAAGATATGACACCACGCGGTCAAAGGCACGTTCACTTGACATCCGGCCGTAGAACCGGCTCTGCTCAGGCTTTCCGCCCAGCAATGCACTTGTCGCACCCTTGAATTCCCTTACAAAATCCGCTTTCAGCCCCTTTCGTATCAGAATGTAATCCGGAGCTATGCAGGTCTGTCCGGCATTGATGATCTTGCCCCAGGCCACACGTCTTGCGGCTATGGCCATATCTGCGCCGTCATCGATTATGCAGGGGCTTTTACCGCCAAGTTCCAGGATGACAGGAGTCAGGTTCTTTGCGGCAGCCTGCATTGCAACCTTTCCCAGTGCCGGGCTTCCGGTGAGGAAAATCAAGTCATAGCGCTCCGCGAACAAAGCCTCGTTGACATCCCTGTGTCCCTGAAAATGCGCGACATATTCCGGCCCGAAGCAATCGTCCAGCATCCTTCCGAGCACCTCACTTACAGAAGGCGCACCGGGAGAGAATTTAAGCACTGCCGTACATCCGGCCGTTATCGCCCCCACGAGGGGATTCAGGGCCAGCTGCACAGGGTAGTTCCACGGAGAGACGATAAGTACCGTCCCCAGAGGCTCGGCCACAGTATAGCTTCTTGAAGGCAGACATGAAAGGGGAGTGCGGCAGCGCTTCCGGGAGGCCCAGCGGCCAAGATTCCTGATGGCTTCCCTGATTTCACCGCTTACAATGCTTATTTCGGTGAGATAGGCCTCTTCCCTTGACTTGTGGAGATCCGCCCATAGGGCTTCATACAGGTCATCTGCGTATTTGCAGAGCGCGGCGTCTAGAGACTTGAGCATCCTGCGGCGGAAGTCAAGGTCAAGCGTTGCACCGCTACGGAAATACTCCCGCTGGGAGAGGACAGTCCGGGGAATCGTCATCATTTTGGATAATACTTTGGCCAGCAGGACTTGAGATAAGACTTCAGCGAGTCCTCATGCCTGTTCTCCTGCGGATGATAGAACACCCTCCCGGCAAACTCCTTCGGCATATATTCCTGATCAGCGAAATGTCCCGGGAAGTCATGCGCGTACTTGTATCCGTCAGAATATCCGAGATCCGACATCAATTTTGTCGGAGCGTTGCGCAGGTACAAGGGGACAGCAGCCAAAGAATCGCTTTTCGCCGCAGCAAGAGCCTCATCAATCGCCAAATAGGCAGAATTGCTCTTGGGAGAACCCGCAAGATATATAGCGCATTCACTCAAGGGGATACGGGCTTCAGGCATACCTATGTTGTGCACGATGCGGAAAGTGGCTTCCGCAAGCAGCAGGGCGTTCGGATTTGCAAGTCCTATATCCTCAGCTGCGAGGATGCACAGGCGTCTGGCAATAAAAAGAGGATCCTCTCCTCCATCCAGCATCCGCGCCATCCAATATACGGCCGCGTTGGGATCAGAGCCCCGCACACTCTTTATGAAAGCCGAGATGATGTCGTAGTGCATCTCTCCACCCTTGTCATATATCGCCACATTGTCCTGTAGACAGGCGGTGACCGACGCGTTGTCTATCACAACCTTTTCCTGCCCGGAAGCGGCATCGGTGACAAGTTCCAGAATGTTGAGCAGTTTGCGGGCATCGCCACCGCTGTGCCTGAAGAGGGCTTCGGTTTCGCGCACCTCAATATCTTTATGCTTCAGAACTTCATCTTCAGACAGCGCACGATCAAGAAGCCGCCGGAGATCTTCCACCTCAAGGCTCTTGAGCACAAATACCTGGCACCTGGACAGGAGGGGAGTGATCACCTCAAAAGACGGATTTTCGGTCGTAGCTCCGATTAGCACCACAGTGCCCGCTTCCACAGCCCCGAGCAAAGCGTCCTGCTGCGCCTTGTTGAAGCGGTGGATCTCGTCAATGAAAAGGATCGGGGGTGCGGCACTTGAAAAAAGAGACTTTGACCTAGCCTTGTCAATCACGTCCCGGACATCCTTGACTCCGGAACTGACGGCGGACAAAGTGTAGAACTCCCTGTCAAGAGTCGTGGAGATGATGCGGGCCAGAGTGGTCTTTCCTACGCCCGGAGGTCCCCATAGGATAAAAGATGTCAGGTTGCCGGAGTCAATCATCTTACGCAGGATGCAGCCTTCTCCCACAAGGTGGCGCTGCCCTGCGTATTCCGACAGATTCTTGGGCCGCATCCGCTCCGGAAGGGGCGATAACATTTTTGTTGCTGAATCTGACACTTTTGTTTTACCGCTTATCAATCAAGCTTTTTTATGTAAGAACGGCGTCTTTTCTTGCATTCGTGATTAAACTCCTTGAACTGGCCCTGGTTCTTGATATTAGTCTCAAGGATGGCGTTGGTCTCCGCCCATTTCACGCCTGCTTCAGTGTATTTTCTGAACATGTCGGCCTGCACAAGGGTGTTCACACCTGAGTTCTGGTACTCCGGGTTCACTCCGACAAGAAGCATCTCGACCCCTTCTTCCCTCTTGAAGAAAAGTGACTTCGCAAGGAACCACCATCCGAAAGGGAAGAGCTTGCCGCGGCTTCTTTGGAGAGCCCTGGCAATGGAAGGCATCGTGATCCCGAACGCGACGATCTCGTCCTTGTCATTCTCAACAAGACTGACATAATTAAGATCAAGTACCTTCAGATAGAATCCGATATATTTGTCGGCCATCTTCTCGGGAAGGACGGTAAAGTTGTACAGATTCTTGTAGCAGTCGTTGATTATCTTGAAAATCTTGTGAGCATAATCTTTCTCCCTTATGAGTTTGCGGGTAAGGGGAGTGATGTGCACATTGGCCCGTTGCCTTATTATATTGGCCATCCTTGCCACGCGCTCCGGAAGCACTTTTGGCATGTAAATCTTATATTCAATCCAGTCAGCATCTTTCTGGAAGCCCATGCCCTCGATATGATCCACGTAATATGGATAATTGTAGATCAAGGCCATCGTGCTGAGCTGGTCAAACCCTTCGATCAGAAGCCCTTCAGGGTCGAAATCCGTGAAGCCGAGCGGACCGACCACCGAATCCATGCCATAACTGCGCCCGAATTCCTCCACCTTGTCCATCAGGGCCTTGGAGACCTCCCTGTCATCGATGAAATCATACCATCCGAAACGCACCTCCTTGTGGTTCCACTGCTTGTTGGCAAGCCTGTTGACGATTGCGGCCACCCTGCCGGCAAGCTTACCGTCCTTGTATGCAAGATAGAGCTTCGAGTCGCAAAATTCCTGCGCCGCCCCTTTCTTCTGGTCCAGAGTGTCCATCTGGTCAAACTCAAGAGGCGGGACATAATATGGATTGTGTCTATATAGTTTCTCCGGAAAATTGACAAATTCACGCAGCTCCTTGCGAGACTGCACTTCTTTGATTTCTACTGACATTGTCTAGTTCTTTAGTATACGCGCTGCGAATATAAGACTTTTTTTTCACTTTCCGATAAACCGCGCCACCGCTTCCCGGCTTCTCCGCCCGCGCTCATCTCTCACATCCTCAAAGGCTCCGGCATCCCAAAGCCGTCCAAGGCCTGAGACAAGTTCTGAGCATTCCTCCGAGGCTGGATTGAATTTGGGCAGCCAGCGGCCTATCATGACATTAATCACCGGCCATTTGCAGTTGGCTGACCAGAGATCCATCTGCCTGCTGTCCGCTTCGGTCGCATAAAGCGCAAAAGAATACTCAAGCCCGGCACACCAGCTGCGCATCTTCTTGATTCTGGACGAGCCGAGGTCAATCGACTTGAAGTTAGGATAGTAGTAATAGAAAGGAAGATAAGTGATGGTCACAGACGGTCTTTTGAGCAGAACCTCGCTCCACCACGGAAAATCCTCGAAAGTTATGCCTTTTATGAAGCTCACGCCGTCCAGAACTCCCCGGCGGATGAGATGACGCCATACATAGAAATGCTTCAGAGGCCAGTCGATGCCCTTAGGGTGCGAACGCTCGGTCACATGGGAGATGATGTCATCTGTCCTGCAGAATTTCACTTTATCGAGTCTGAAACGCCTGCGGAAGCCCGACGGCCTGTAAGAAATCGTGTCGAGATGAAGAAAATGCCGGAGCATGGTCAGATTACGGTAGTTGGGATCCTTATACCACGACACTATGTCCGTGCCGTTTTTCTCCGCCAGCCCCATGGCAATCTCAAAAGTCTGAGGGTGGATGAAATCATCCGAGTCAAGGAAGATGACATGATCGCCATGCGCTGCGGACAGCCCGAAATTCCTCGCGTCCGAAAGTCCTCCGTTGGGTTTGTCCAGCAGCAGGAAGCGCGAATCCGATGCCGCATATTCCTCTATGATGCCGCGGCTGCCGTCCGGACTGCCGTCATTGACACATACGGCTTCCCAATCGCTGAACGTCTGTCCGAGGACAGAATCAAGACAGCGCCTCAGGTATTTCTCGACATTATAGACAGGTATTATCACTGATATTGCGGGCATATTCTCAAATTTTGTTCATGAAACGGTAGATCTTCAGACGGCAAATCCAATATCCGAGACCCGGCGGTGAGTCAAATCCGCCTTCCCGCCTCAGTTTCAGAAGCGATTTGCGGAGTTCCGGCCTGTCGGCATCGGATGAGAGTTCAAGGTTTCGCCGCAGCTGGAAGCGGATCATAGGCCACTTGCACAGTCTGGACCAGGCCGCTGACTGGAAAGCATCCGCTTCACGGTAAAGACGGACGCAATGCAGAAGCCCGGCTATAAGGCAGCGGGCCCTGACGCTTCCCGACCCGAGGCTCATGTCTATTGAATCTTTATTGATATAATAATAATACAGCGGAAGTTCAGTGATAGTCACGGAAGGGTTGCGCAGCTGGAGTTCGCAAAGCCAGGGGAAATCCTCATATATTTTCAGTTCCTTGATGAAACGCAGATCCCTCACAAGGTCAGAACGCATCAGGTACTGCCAGAGATAGAAATGCCGTATGGGCCACTCTACACCACGCGGCTTCTCCATCTCCGTCAGGTGCGAAACCATGTCATAGGTCACCTTCTTCGGCACTGTACCTATATCATAGCATACAGAAAGGCTCCTCGGCCTGAGGCCTTCCGGTGCAGAGCCGGACTTGAGACCTTCCATCATCCCGGAGCGCCAGACCCGGTCATAGGTCCAGCAGACTATATCCGTAGAGTCGGCACGGGACAGCCCCACCGCCAGCTCCAGCGTCTGGGGATGGATGAAATCATCCGGATCCACAAACATGACATATTCCCCACATGCCGCATCCAGACCGGCGTTGCGCGCATCCGCCACGCCTCCGTTGCTTTTGCTTATGAGCTTGAAACGCCTGTCTGCATCAGAAAAGGCGGACAGTATCCCAGCCGAGGCGTCAGTGCTTCCGTCATCGACACACACGGCCTCCCAGTCAGAAAAAGTCTGGACCTTGATGCTGTCAAGACAGCGTCGGAGATACCTCTCCGCATTATATATCGGAATAATGATCGAAACCGTGCACATAAGTATAGTCAAAGGTCTGCGAAGATACGCGATAATATGAAATAATCAAAGAAATGCCTATCTTCGCCCCGGATGAGAGCAAAAGCAGCAATATCACTGGCTCTGGCTGCCGTAATGTCCGCAGTATGCAGCGAAACCGCCGCGCAAGAGCGTTACCTTGGGGTGTTCAACTCCTTGAAGGGATTCGGTATCGGAGCCGCATTTAAGCCACAGGACGGAGCCTCCATGACCTTTATCAACTTATATGCAGACATGTTCGGTGTCCTTTCCGGCAGGACATGCGACACCGGCATCGCAGCCAGTCTGACACGGGACTATATAATCGCATACGCGGACTACGGCTACTCGTATCTTGCACTGCACGCGGGCCCGGGTTTTTTTACCGGATACCTTCATGATTATGAGCGCCACTTCTTCAGCTCGGACGGGCAGACATACAAGGAGATGGGAATAGTGGCCGCACTCTCCGGAAACGTGGGCCTGTCCGCGGACTTCTTTGCCCACCGTCTGAGCATAGACATCAGCTTCTGTGTCAACCCGGGTCTGCACATCCGCAAAGACAGAGATTCAGGCGCCATGCTGCTGTCTCTCTACAAAAGGGGACTTTACTACTGCCTGACCCCGCAACTGTGCATATATTGCAGATTCTGAGCCATGAGACGCACACTTCTGTCCATACTGCTGTCCATGGCCGCCATGAACATGGCGGCGCAGGAAAGGGGAAATGCATGGAAACTGCATTTCGGCTTAGAGTGGGGATACTCCCAAAGGATATACAGTTACCGCCATATCAACATCATAAGCGAGGAAGGCTACCGCATCAATGAGACCACCCGCAAATATCTCGGAAGGCCCGGAGGGCAGATCCTCGCCAAGATAGGATACGACATCCATGAGAAAGTCAACCTGGCGCTGTGTGCCGGCTGGTCAGGAGTTTCCGATGACTGCCAGGCGTATCCGCTGCTCCTGAGGGTGAGTTTCGCGCCCGTGGGACTATATGGTGAGGGGTTCTTCACTTTCATCGATGGAGGCATAGGCTTCAGGAGCGAAGTGGAAGCCTACAGCCGGCCCGTCCTCCCGATGTTCGACGGGGGAGAGGGCTACCGCCTCTGGCTGACGCCTGATTTCTGTCTCGATGTCATGATCAGCCTGCGGGCGGTTTTCGACAGCCCGCTTGTCATGAATCAGGAGGGACCGGGTATAGTACAAAAAGAAAATATCCGCCACAATGTGGCGGAACATTATAGTGTAAATCTGTCTATTGCCCTGTCTTTCTGAACTTTACTTCATAAAAAGGAGTATCATATAAGCAATATACACAAGTATCATCACGACACCTTCCCAGCGGTCCACCCTGTCCCTGTGCCCGGAATAAGCACTCACCAGAAGGAGCAGTATGCTCAATAGCAAGGCGCCGAAATCCGCCGCAGTCATAGCCGCAGTGGAGAGGGGAGTGATGACAGCCGAGCAGCCGAGTATAAGGAGGATGTTGAATACATTGGATCCCAGAATATTGCCGAGGGCCAACTGGTCCTTGTGCTTGGCAGCGGCTGCAATGCAGGTGGCGAGTTCCGGCATGGAAGTGCCTCCGGCGAGCAGGGTGAGGGCGATGACCTTGTCGGATACCCCGACCGCACGAGCGATGTTGGTGGCATGGCCGACAAAAAGCTGGCCGCCGAAGATCAGCCCGGCGAGTCCGGCTGCGATCAGTAGCACGGCAAACCATACGCTGCGTACTTTCTGCCGGCTTTCCTCCGCACCGCCCGCATCTTCCGCAGGCTTGTCAAACTTGAAGCAATAGTAGACATAAGCCGCAAAAACCAGCAGCAACACAAGGCCTTCTATCCGGTTTATCCCCTTTCCGGTCAGGGCAAGGACCATGAAAAGGACGGTAACCCCAAGCGCTATGGGAATATCGACCCGCGCGTTGACCCGGGACATCGCCACAGGGGCTATCAGGGTTGTAATGCCGAGAATCATAAGAACATTAAAGATGTTGGATCCCACGACATTGCCTATCGCTATGTCAGCATTGCCCTGGAAGGCTCCCGTCAGGCTGACGACAAGTTCGGGGCAACTGGTGCCGAAACCGACGATGGTAAGGCCGATGACAAACTCACTGATGCCGGCCTTGCGCGCCACAGCGGACGCCCCGTCGACAAGCCAGTCCGCGCCGAACACGATAAGGGCGAGACCGACAATCAAAAGAAGAATATCTATTGCCATTTTTTAGAGATTAAGAAGTTCAAGACGGCAGACGTTCTCCACATGCTGGGTATGCGGAAACATATCCACAGGCTGGACGTCCGTGATGCGGTATTTACGGCACAGGGCCTCAAGATCCCTTGCCTGGGAAGCCGGATTGCAGCTGACGTACACGATTCTCGCAGGCTCGGCGCGCAGAATCGTCTCCACCACATCCGGATGCATTCCGGCCCGGGGAGGATCAGCGATGATGACATCCGGACGCCCGTGCTCACCGATGAAATTCTCCGTCAGGATGTCCTTCATGTCACCGGCGAAGAACTCGCAGTTGCCTATCCCGTTGTCGCGGGCATTGACCTTGGCATCCTCGATAGCCTCCGGCACATATTCAATGCCTATGACCTTGGCAGCCTTTGAACTGACGAACTGCGCTATGGTGCCGGTGCCGGTATAGAGGTCATAGACGATCTCCTCTCCCGTAAGGGAGGCAAAGTCCCGGGCCACGGTGTAGAGTTTAAGAGCCTGGGCATTGTTTGTCTGGTAAAAAGACTTTGGCCCTATCCTGAAGCGGAGATCCTCCATCTTCTCGTATATTGCCTCGTCCCCGCGGTAGAGGATGCACTCCTGGTCGGCTATGCTGTCGTTCAGTTTGGAATTGATCACATAATAGAGGGATGTGATCTCGGGGAAAGCCCCCGCTATGGCGTCCAGCATGGCCTCACGTCCGTCAAATTCGGCCGCGAAGCAGATGATCAGCATCACCTGTCCATCGTCCGTCGTCCGTACGAACATATTGCGGAACACTCCAGTATTTTCCATTATGTCATAGAAAGGTATGCCATGGCTTACGGCATAATCCTTTATGAAAAGGCGCAAGGCGTTTGAAGGCTCCTTCTGAAGATAGCAGCGCCTAATATCCAGAACCTTGTCGAAAAACTTGCCCACATGGAAACCCAGACCCTGCCTCTGGTCAGGCGGAATATTGTCCGGATCCTCGTCAGGAAGTATCCACCTTTTGTTGGAGGCTGTGAATTCCAATTTGTTACGGTACAGGACTGTCTTGTCAGAACCGATCGTAGGGGAGACCTCGGGGAACTCCAGATGCCCTATGCGCCTGAACTGGTCAGCAACCTGACGGCGCTTTGACTCCAGCTGCATAGGATAAGGGATGAGCTGCCAGCGGCAGCCTCCGCAGATGCCGAAATGCTCGCAGAAAGGCTCAAGCCTGTACTTGGACGGCTTGACAATCTCAGTGATCCGGGCATCGATGAATGATTTCTTCTTGCGGAGCACCCGGACGTTGACGACATCCCCGGGCACCGCATACTCGATAAACACCACAACTCCATCATCTGTATGGGCAATGCATTTGCCTTCAGCGGCAATGTGCTCAACAGTGAGATTCTCTATGATCTGAACTTCTTTGTCTCGTTTTGACATAACCGCGCAAAGATAATACAAGTTTCGCTATCAGCGACCGCCAGGCATGGAAATATGCCCTGCTCCCCCGTCCCGCCCGTTTTGTTACACAATTTATATTATGTTAAGTTGACTATATCGACAACACCTCCCCGACCTTGAGCCCCCGCTCAAAGAATACGCTCCTTTGATACAACAGGACCGGCATACAAGGAATAGAACTGCCTGCGCAGCGCATCCCGGTCGAGTTCTGGCTCAACACTGTCCAGGCGCCGCTCAGCATAATCAACGAAAGCCTCACGCTCCGAAGAACTGTACAGAGCCGCATATTTCTCGCAAGAGTTCAGGAGATCATAAGCAATGTAATTTGTATTCCACAGTTTGTAGCCCTCGATTATACGCTTGTCTATCATCTCGCGTAACGCCTGGTAGCGCTGCGCCCGCTCCAAAGCCGAAGCCATCTTGAGTTCATCATCGCCCAAAGGCCGACAGACGGTAAGATGAATACCGCCTTTCCACATGCGGATACCGTCCAGGATGCTTCGCGTATCCTCACCCTTTTTCTTGACATAGCGCCGCGTGGATGAAATCAGAGTCTCCCGGGCCTTGCTTATGTCGCAGGGTTCATATTCGTACGATATGCTCATCGGCGTGATGTGCAGTTCACTGAAATTCTCATAAAACCCTTTGACCCCGCTCATGTCCAGCATCTTGATGATGCCGTGCGCGGTACGGTCAAGTCCGTTCTTGGCTCTCCCCTCCTTCTGCGCAATCCAGATCGAACTCCTGCCCCCGGCGACTGATTCTCGTATATACTCGGAAAGCAGGTGCGAGGCCGCATAAGCCTCCCGTGCCGGAAGCCCGCGAAGCACACGGATCATCTTCACCGAACGCAGCAGATCGGAAGCCATCCTGTTGTCATCCATCAGATTGCTGCCGATGCAGAGTTCCATAAAAGGAATATTGTGCCTGTACAGGGCCAGCTGCGTGAGCGCAGCGTCAAGGGTGATGTCGCGGTGGTTGGAGATGGCGAGGAAAGTCCTGTTCGCACGCAAATTCTCTAGTCCCTCACAGGCGAACCCCGAAGATGTCCGCTTCAGAAGGGCATCAATCGCAAGTGCCAGTACATGACACTGGAAATCATCCACCGACTCCACAGCCCGGAACATTTTCCCGAGATGCCAGAAAGGCTCCCCCGGAAACAGACGCCGGGATGCCAGGGCAATCAAGGGGTTGAACGCCAGGCGGTGCAGGGTCTTCACCGCCTTTTCTTCCGGATATGGCCGAATCTGGTCAAAACGCTTGTCTTCCATCACCGCTCCGCCCTGAAAAGTAGTGAACTGTCACCGTAGCTGAGAAAACGAAACCCATGCGAGAGCGCGTAGTCATAGATCCTCCGCCAATCGCCGCCCACAAAGGCGGAAATAAGCAGAAGCAGCGTGCTCTGCGGCTGGTGGAAATTGGTCACCATCATGTCCACCACCCTGAACCTGAAGCCCGGGACGATGATGATCCGTGTCCCGACCTTGAGCTCCTCAAGCCCGCTGTCCTCAAGGAACTCTATCAGAGCATCTAGAGCCTCATCCAATGTGTACTGATACTCACGCTCATACGGAGCCCATTGAGTAACATCGCGAGGCGAACCTTCCTCTATGCAGGACACGCCTGCATAATAAAGCGATTCAAGCGTGCGCACCGAGGTCGTGCCGACCGCGATCACCTTCTTCCCGCCCGCACGCAGATCCCGGAGAAAACCAAGGCTCACCGCAAACGGCTCCCTGTGCATCGTGTGCCCCGAGATGAGGGAACTCTTCACCGGAAGGAAAGTGCCGGCCCCCACATGAAGGCAGACCTTTTCCATATCAATGCCCTTTTCTCTTATCCTTTGCAGTTCGCTTTCCGTGAAATGAAGTCCCGCCGTCGGAGCGGCCACAGAACCGCGTACCCTCGCATAAAGCGTCTGATACCTTTCAATATCAATATCTTCTGTATCCCTGTTGAGATATGGAGGAATCGGCACCTGCCCACACAGCTCAAGCACACGTGAAAATGGCATGTCCCCCTGCCAGCTGAACTCCACAATGCCGGTCTGCCCCTCCCGCATGATAAGTCGGGCCTTGAGCGCGATCTGCGCAAGTTCCCCTTCGTGCACGTCAAGCGAAAGCACATCGTCCTTCCAACGCTTGGCGTTCCCGATCACACATGTCCAGCGGCAGGATCTGGTGGAAGCGAAATTGACATTATAGTCCGAGGGCTCCTGGGGCTCCAGACAGAAAACTTCAATATGGGCTCCGGACTGCCTGTGGAAAAAAAGTCGCGCGGGCACCACCTTGGTCTCGTTAAAAACCATTATGGAGTCCGACGGGAGTTGATCCGGGATCTCACGGAAGACATGCTCGCTGATGATTCCATCTTTATATACAAGCAACTTGGAGGAATCCCTCTGTGCAAGGGGGTACTTGGCGACCCTCTCATCAGGCAAGGGATAATTGTAGTCCTCAATTCTGATTTCTGGTATCATGGGGCAAATATAGCGATTATATCCGAGTACCCGTTGTTGATTTTTGTAACGCGCCATGATACAGATGTAAATTTCAAGCATTCAACATCATCAATGTCAATCTGTCCACTTTTGTAACATAAGCGTAACTTATGTATATATTTTTCTTTTTATAGTGTTCTATCAATCAGTGATTTACCATATTATTCTCAAGCCTTTGTTTAAGCAGGATTATCGTGATTGAGAAAAAACCGGCCCGGAGAGCCTCCTTTGAATAAAAAAAATTAGGTAAATTTCAATATATCAGTATTAAAACGATTTTATCTATCCTGTTACTTCAAGATAACATTTCAACAAGTTATCAACACTCGGGTTTGTTAACATGTGTAAAACTTGCAATTTACATAAGTTTTGGTTACTTTTGTGAAAACATCCGTTACATCATGAACAAGCGTCTGGAGCAGTTCCTCAAGGCTGAAAACATCAGCCAGTCCCAGTTCGCCGACAGCATCGGCGTAGCCAGGGCCAGTGTGTCACATATCCTTGCCGGCCGCAACAAGCCTGGCTTCGATTTTATCCAAAACATGGCCAGGCAATACCCGACACTCAATTTGGACTGGCTCATCACAGGCAAAGGCAAGATGTTCAACTCCGGAGCTGTTCCCGCTACCCTGTTCGATGATGACAATACGCCAAAGACCGACTCTGCTGCACAAACTGCGGAAAAGCCGCAGAATCCTCAGACAGAAAAAAAGAGTTCGGACAGACTGCAACCTGAAGCGATTACTGGAGATATTCCCATACAACTGCCTGGAAGTAAGCGCAATGTATCCAAAATCATCATTTTTTTCGATGACAACACCTATCAGGAATTGAAATAAAGTCCTAAATTTGCGTCCCATGAGTTTATACGACTTCATAATCAAGCCTCTGGCGCGCCACATGGACACGGAACGCGCATCCAGGGTGGGACTGAGATATTTCCAGCTCATCGGAAAGATTCCGTTCGGACGAAAGATCAACCGCCTGATACACTCCGGCAGCCAGAAGGGCCTCCAGCGCGAAGTGTTCGGCCTCAATTTCTGCAACCCGGTCGGTCTCGGCGCAGGACTGGACATCCATTGCGAACTCTACAACGACCTTACCGCTCTGGGGTTCAGTTTCACGGAAGCCGGTCCCATGGGGGCCGCCGGAGTCCGCAAGGCCATAAGCCATATCCAGGCAGACAGACCGGACGACATCATCGCAGCCTGCATTTCCAAAGATTACCTTACAGCCTTCACTCTCGCCTACGACTTTTTCGACATGTTCATCATCGACCTCACGGATGACGTGGCCACAGAGGAGACCAACGCTCTGCTTGAGTCCAGGATAAACGAGCAGGAATACAAGCCCATCATCATAAAGTTGCCGGACTACATCAACGGCGAGGAACTTGACAAAATAGCGGACTTCTGCATGATGAACAGCATCGACGGGCTCGAACTCCGCTCCAACGCCCAGGTCAAAGAAGTCTTCACCCATACAGGAGGTCGCCTGCCCATCATCGCCAACTGCCACATCGATACTCCTGAGCAGGCATCCGAATCCCTCATGGCCGGAGCCTCTCTTGTCGAGATACGCACCGGACTCCTGAGGGAAGGCCCGGAAATAGTACGAAAAACCTTAAAATATCTCAAAAATGAAAAAACCGGTACAGTATAGGATCGCCGAACTTCTCAAGTCAAGCGGCGACACACTCAGTGCAGCCGAATCCTGCACTGGAGGATACATCTCCCACATGATAACCATGGTCTCCGG
>DJQV01000012.1:0-26404 GCA_002438805.1 Bacteroidales bacterium UBA6377 | reverse complement strand
GTGGTCAGCAGCGAAGTCGCCGCAGCCATGGCAGAAGGAGTAAAGACCCTCACCGGAAGTACCTGGTCAGTCTCCACCACAGGCCTTGCCGAAGGGGGTGACGAACGCTACCCGGAAGGCACGGTATGGATAGGAGTCAGCGGCCCGAGCGGCACGAAGACCAGAATCTACCACTGCGACCTGGGCAGAAAGGCCAATATACGCCGATTTGCGCGTGTAGCATTGGAAACTTTGGAGAGTTACATAATCGAAGAGGCAAATCACTGAATGTTATAGACTAAAACAAATTTGTTTTAGTCTATAACATTTTTGTTAAGACGATTTTGTAAACGATAACGCCCGATTATGCGCGTTTTTTCACCTCTTCAAGCACCCTCAGGAAGTTCTCACCGGCAATCATGCTGATCTCATGGTGTCCGAATCCCCTACGGCGCATCTCCTCAAAAACCAAGGAAAATTTTGATATGTCCTCAAGGCCGGAAGCCGTCACTTCTATCCCGTCGTAGTCGGTTCCGATCCCCACATGCTCTACTCCAGCCACCTCCACCGCATGCTCGATATGGTCCACAACCCTGGACACGGAGGGCCTTGGCAAAGCGGAGAGTTCATCCAGCAGCTCATACCAGGCGGCACGCTTGGCAGGATCTGAAGGATCCTTGATGAACTCATCCTCCACACCATATTTCATTCCCAGACCTGACTCAGACAAAACACGTACAAAACCGTCATCAAGAAAGCACGGGTATATGCTCATGCAGACTACCCCGCCTCCGTCCGCTATCCCCCGCATCAGTTCATCTGTGATGTTCCTCTTGTGGGAAGCGAGGGCACGGCAGCACCCGTGAGTATACGCAACAGGCGTCCAGCTAACATCCAAAACATCCCTCATCGTCGCATCGGAAGCATGTGCAAGGTCTATGAGCATGCCCATATCATTCATCTCGGCGACAAGCCGCCTTCCCAAGGGACTCAATCCGCCCCAACGCCCATCTCCGGTACAACTGTCCGCATAACGGTTGTCCGCACTGTGGGTCAAAGTTATATAACGGACTCCCCTTTTGTAGAAATGCTCCAGCAGCACGTCTGGATCGTCTTCACCATCCAGTGCCGTGGCGTTCTCAATACCGAGCAGGACACTGACGATTCCCCTGCCGGCGTTACGCGACACAGCCGAGGCGGATGTGGTCAGAGCCGCCATTGAAGGATACTCAAGCACCTGCCGCTCCGCCTCATCCAGCAGGCGGTCCGCATAGCGCGAAGCCTCCATTCCGGAAAGCGAGGCAGGCACATAAGCGGCAAAAAACGATGCGTTCACCCCACCCCGCAACATCTTCGGGAAGTCCACCTGCGCATGATCATTATCCTTCCCGAAGTCCCGGAGCCTCAGCATCTGGGAAGGCGCATCACAATGTGCATCCAATACTATCATCGTCCCTCCTCCTGGTACCGCAGCACGCTCGCATTCTTAATACTGGCTATCTTGATCTGCGGAGAACCGTCGTAAGTCAAAGAGGCTCCGTTCCTTATGCTTATGAAAAGCCAGTCGCTCGCAGCCTGCTTCAGACTGCAGATGCCGCTCATGTCGATATTTGCCTCCTTTACCTTGAGATTGAGGGCATTGACCCTGCTCGAACCCCCGAGCCTGTAGCTGACATACGGAGAACTGCCGTTCAGAATTGCCTTGGACGTGCCGTTGGAGACCATGGATATCCGTCCGCAATCCCCGTCAAAAACCATACTAGCGTTTGACCCGAGGTCAAGTTCTGCCAAAGACGCAGCGCTGCAGCCAAGATTGAGTTCCGAACTCCCCACAGCCGTAACCCGGGCCGTGTCGCAAGCTATTCTTATGTCAGCCTTGGACTTCTTGGAAAGCATGACGGAAATATCAGATGAACGGAGCGATACCCCGGAAACAGAAGCATTGTCCTTGATGCTTAGACTGAAAACTGAGGTGTCAACCACATTGCCAAGACTGTCCAGTACCGCATTGCCGCCTATGGATATGGACTTCAGTCCACAGGGCACCGTAACAGAGGCCTTGAAAACGGCAGCGGGCGCATTCCTGCCCCTGAACTTCTTCCATATCTCCCCAAGGTCATTATTCTCATCAAGACTCAGCACGAGCACACTGTCAATGACCTGAGCCGACATGAATTCCGCAAACTCCTCACTGACGTCAAGCGAGACCGAGCACGAGTCCCCCTCGAATACACTGAAAACAAAATCACCGGAAATCGACACGCCTTCAAAAGCCCCCGGGCTCAGATCAATATGCCTGAGCTGGGCATGGGAGGGCAGGGCAAGCGCAAACATGAGCGCTAATGGCAAAAACCGTTTGAATATCAAATTCCACATAAGCTAATCTATCAGTTCTCCCCATTCCTCAGTCTTGGAATCAAGGTCACGCTTGAGTTCAAGATATTCGCGGGTCAACTCCATAATGTCATCTCCTTCTTTTGGTGACTGCAATACCGCCTCAATCTGTTTCATCTTATCCTCCAGCCCGGAAATCTCCTTCTCCAGCCATGCTATGCGGTTCTTCCGCTTGCGGTCTTCGCGCACAGCCTGCCGGTTCTCCTCAAAGGCCTTTTTCTGCGGAGCCGGGGCCGCTGCCGGCGCAGGGGAACATTTGCGCTCCAGTTCCTGGAGATTCTCGATTTTGCGTTTCTCAAGGAACTCGGACACGCTCCCGAGATGCTCCGTCACTTTGCCGTCGCGGAACTCATACATCTTGTTCACCAGCCCGTCCAGAAAATCCCTGTCGTGGGAAACCACGATCAAGGTGCCGTCATAGGCGGCCAGGGCCTGCTTGAGTATGTCCTTGGACTTGACATCCATGTGGTTGGTGGGTTCGTCGAGAGCCAGCAGATTGTAGCTCTGGAGCATCAGTTTGGCCATCCCGAGCCTGGCGCGCTCCCCTCCGGACAGCACGGAGACCCGCTTGTCGATATCTTCACCACGGAACAGGAACTGCGCAAGCAGATCCCTCAACTTGGTGCGTATCTCCCCCACCGCTATCCTGTCGAGGGTGGAGAACACGGTTTCGTTCTTGTCCAGCACATCCTCTTGATTCTGAGCATAGTAGCCTATCTGCACGTTGTGCCCGACTCGGGCTTCCCCACTTATGGGTTCCAGCTCCCCCATTATCACCCTCATCATCGTGGTCTTGCCCTCACCGTTGCGCCCGATGAAAGCGACCTTCTCACCGCGCTTGATTTCAATGTCAGCGTTGCGGAACACGACCTTGCCGGGATAGCCCACCGTCAGGTCCGTCCCCTTGAAGACCACGTCCCCAGAACGGGGTGCCGGCGGAAATTTCACATTCAAGCGGACATTGTCCGTCTCGTCTATCTCTATCCTCTCCAGTTTTTCAAGAGCCTTGATACGAGACTGCACCTGGTTGGACTTGGTCGGCTTGTACCGGAATGCCTGTATGAACTCTTCCGTCTTCTGGATCATCTTCTGCTGGTTCTCGTAGGCCGCTGTCTGCTGCTGCAGGCGCTCAGCGCGAAGTTCCAGATAACGGCTATATGGCACCTTATAGTCGTTGATATGCCCGAGCATCACCTCCACGGTACGGTTGGTCACATTGTCAAGGAAACGCCTGTCATGGCTGACCAGAAGCACAGAGCAGCGGATGGATTTAAGATAATCCTCCAGCCACTCGATGGACTCTATGTCAAGATGGTTGGTCGGCTCGTCGAGCAGCAGCACCTGCGGCTTCTGAAGCAGAATCTTGGCAAGTTCTATGCGCATATTCCAGCCCTGCGAAAACGTCTCCGTATTGCGCTCAAGCTCATTGTCCCGAAAGCCCAGCCCGAGCAGGGTCCGGCGTGCCTGGACCTCAGGAGGTTCGCTGTGGCTGATTTCAAGGCGGTCGTTGAGATTGTTGAGATGCTCTATCAACTTGGAATAAGAATCTGACTCATAGTCTGTTCTTGTCTCCAGTTCATGGGTCACGGACTCGATCTCAGCCTCGATCTTCGAGACATCATCAAAAGCGCTCATCGTCTCCTTAAGGACGGAAAGTCCCTTGTGATGCTCCATTATCTGGGGCAGATAGCCTATGGTCACATCGTTGGGCTTGTCGATGCGTCCGGAGGTCGGACTCTGAAGACCACAGATGAGCTTGAGGATAGTGGACTTGCCGGCACCGTTCTTGCCGACAAGACCTATCTTGTCAGTCTCGCTTATATGGAAATTTATCTTGTCCAGCAGCACAAAGCCGCCGTAAGACACCGTAACATCCTCTACAGAAATCATTTGCTAAAAATTATCTTGTCAAAATACTCCGGCCTGTGAAAATCAGGTTTCGGAGTGCCGATAGGAAAAAGGCTCAGGTAATGCCGCTGCGGCAAGCCGTCCCCGCACTTGTAGAAATTCCCCCGGGCCTGAAGTCCGCAGAAACTCTTGAGCTTAAATGTCGAAGCGGGAATCACAAGCCTCATCTCCCACTCCTGCGGTCCTTCCCTGAGGCCGAAAGGCCCGCTGCCGAGACTTCCCTCCCGGATTATGCCCGCGTAGGCGCTTTCGGGAAGAAACTCCCTGTCATTCCGATCCCTGCCGCAGCACATATAGATCTTGCCTATGCAGCTGCACTCTATATTATAGTACAGTCCGTCATCACCCGGAGCGAAAAAGAACTCCACGCATGAATCCTTCCAGACGGGTTCCCTGTCAGCGGCGGCCACGGCGAGGACAGAATCTTCTTTCACCTTGTAATGCAGGTACAGATTGTCCCCGTCATGATGCGCCTCCACAGACACTTCAGGCCGTGCCGGCCACAGGTCAGGCCAATTGACGCAGTTTATTCCCCAAGTGCAGGCTTTTTCTGAGATGAGCATAGCAGAATCGAAAATTCATAAAGAAGGTACATAGGTATGGCGAGCACGAACATCGAGACCGGATCGGCCGGAGTTATCACCGCCGCCACTATCAGTATTGCCACAAAAGCGTACTTGCGCCATTTCCGAAGATCCGCCCTGTCTATCACCCCCAGTCGGGAGAGTGCCACGACCGCTGTCGGAAACTCGAACACCACCCCGTTGAGCAGAACCATAGATGTGAACATTGACATATACGACCCGAGGCTGATTGTGTTTACCACTTCAGCCGAGACAGTGTAATTGATGAAAAACTGGAGACAGAGCGGCAGGACAAGGAAATATCCCACCAGCACGCCAAGATAGAAAAGCACTGTCGAAAGCAGGAACGCTCTCCGCAGGACACGCTTTTCCCCCACGTACAAAGCCGGAGCCACAAATCTCCATATTTCGCTGATTATAAACGGAAAAGAGAGAATGAACCCTGCCGCCAGACTTGCACGGAGATGCACAAAGAACTGGGCGCTCAGTTCGATGTTGACAAGGTCGATCTTCATGTTCCAGCCAAGCAGCCTGTACAGCCAGAAATCCGGACGGGAGGGCGCGAGTATGATTCCGTCAAAAAGGAAACTCCGGAAACAAAGCCCCAGACAGGAAAAGGCACACAGAAACAGAGCCGAGCGGAACAACGTCCCCCTCAGCTCGTCAAGATGGTCCCAGAAGGACATTTCCTTCTCCCCGGCCACCCCTCTTATTCAGGCTTGTTTGATGAGCCGTCGTCTATCTTCTTCTGTCCGTCATCTTCTTTGCCGTCAAGGGCATCCTTGAAACTCCTGACACCCTTGCCGAGGCCCTTCATCAGCTCCGGAACTTTTTTCCCTCCGAAGAGCAGAAGAACCACGAACGCGATTACGACAACTTCCCACCAACCGATCATCAAAGGATAAGTCAACATAAGCAGCACTATTTGAGAGCCGCGAGCGCGGACTCGATGGACTCGATACGGGCCAGACAGTCAGATTCCTTCTTCCTCTCGGTCTCTATCACGGCAGCCGGCGCGTGCGCGGCAAATTTTTCATTTGACAACTTGGCCCTCACCCCCGCAAGGAACTTCTTCTGATGTTCCAGTTCTGCAAGCAGTTTGGTCTTCTCGCCTTCAGCATCGATAAAGCCCGCAAGCGGTACGCTGAATCCGAGAGTTCCGCAGATGAATGACACTGCTGCACCTTCGGCCTTGCCGGACTTTACAGCCGACAGGTTGGCCGCTTTCATAAGGACAGGCAAGAGTTCCTCAGGCAGGAGACCGTCAATGAAAAGTTCGAGACTCTGCTTAGGGGAAATCTGTTTCTGTGCCCGGATACCGCGGACTGATACGACCGCATCGCGGACAAGATCAAACGCCTCAAGGAATGCCGGATCGTACGGTCCGGCCACCGGAGTGCGCTGGAACATTATCGTCTCCCCATCAGAGCGCTCCTCCATAGCCTGCCACAGCTCCTCGGTGATGAAAGGCATCACAGGGTGTATAAGCTTGAGCAGTTTCTCGAAGAATCCGAGCGTAGCCTTGTATGTGGCCACGTCCACGGCAGAGCCGTAGGCCGGCTTGACCAGTTCAAGATACCAGCTGCAATAGTCATCCCAGAAAAGCTTGTATATGGACATAAGGGCGTCGCTGATGCGGAATTTCCTGTAATGGTCCTCCACCGTCTCTATGGTGCGGGAGAGCAGGCTGTCAAACCACTTCACGGCCACGGCGGCCTCCTGCGGCTGTGCAGCTGCATTGTCCACCTTCCAGCCGCTGACGAGTCTCCATGAATTCCAGATCTTTCCGCAGAAATTGCGGCCCTGCTCCACCTGGGACTCATCGTAAAGGATGTCGTTGCCCGCCGAAGAGCAGAGGAGCATACCGAGGCGGACGGCATCAGCGCCATATTTGGCTATCAGATCCAACGGATTCGGACTGTTGCCAAGGGTCTTGCTCATCTTGCGGCCCAGTTTATCACGGACTATGCCTGTAAAATACACATTCCGGAAAGGCACATCGGACATGAACTCGTCTCCGGCCATTATCATCCTTGCGACCCAGAAGAATATGATGTCCGGACCTGTAACAAGGTCATTGGTAGGATAATAGTAGCTCAGATCCGCATTCGGCTTGTGCTCCGGATGGCCCGGACGCTCCGGGTCGAACACAGAGATCGGCCAGAGCCAGCTTGAGAACCAGGTGTCAAGCACATCATCGTCCTGCCTGAGGTCAGCTGCTGTCAGGGACGGGTTGAGTTTGCGCGCCGCTTCCAAAGCCTTTTCGTCAGTCTCCTCCACGACCACGCTCCCGTCGGGGAGATAGTATGCCGGGATGCGCTGCCCCCACCAGAGCTGACGGGAGATGCACCAGTCGTGGGCGTTCTCCATCCAGTGGCGGTAGGTGTTGCGGTATTTGTCCGGGATGAACTTGATCCTGCCGGACTCCACGCTGTCAAGCGCCTTTGCGGCAAGGCTCTCCATCTTGAGGAACCACTGCGCGGAGAGTTTCGGCTCGATCACAGCGTCCGTGCGCTCCGAGTAGCCGACAGGCGAGGTGTATTCCTCTATCTTGACGAGGTTTCCGGCCTCTTCGAGCATCTTCACTATCTTTTTCCTCGCCACGAAGCGGTCCTCCCCGACCAGGATCTGCGCCTTGTCATTGAGACGCCCGTGGTCGTCTATGATTTCCATCACCGGGAGGTTGTGCCGCAGACCTATCTCATAGTCATGGGCGTCATGGGCAGGGGTCACCTTGAGGCAGCCCGTACCGAAATCCATCTCCACGTAGCTGTCCTCAATCACAGGTATCTCCCTGTTTATTAGAGGAATGAGGACTTTCTTGCCACGCAGCCAGTGATAACGTTCATCGGCAGGGTTGACACAGATGGCCGCATCAGCCATGATGGTCTCTGGACGGGTGGTGGCAATCACAAGATACTGGTCCGTAGGCTTGCCGGCCCCATCTGAAATATAGTAGCGCAGGTGATAGAAGTGGCTCTTGGTGTCGCGGTGGATCACCTCGTCGTCGCTGATGGCGGTGAGAGCCACCGGATCCCAGTTGACCATGCGGACACCGCGGTATATCATGCCCTTCTTATAAAAGTAGCAGAAGGTGGCTATCACAGCCTTGGACAGCTCCGGCTCCATAGTGAAGCGGGTACGGTCCCAGTCGCAGGAAGCGCCGAGTTTGCGGAGCTGCTGAAGGATGATGCCCCCGTGCTCCTCTTTCCACTCCCAGGCATGCTTGAGGAATTCCTCGCGGCTGATGTCCTCCTTGCTGATTCCCCTCTCCTTGAGCCTGGCCACGACCTTGGACTCGGTGGCGATGCTGGCGTGATCCGTGCCCGGCACCCAGCAGGCGTTCTTGCCGTCCATGCGCGCCTTGCGGACAAGCACATCGTTGATGGTGTTGTTGAGCACATGGCCCATGTGGAGGATTCCCGTCACGTTAGGCGGCGGGATGACTACTGTATATGGTTCACGGCTGTCCGGCTCCGAATGGAAGCACTTGTGCTCCGTCCAATATGCGTACCACTTGTCCTCGACCGAGGACGGGTTATATTTTGCTTCAAGTTCCATAGAACGCAAAGATAGGCAATTTTTCAATAGAATTCGTAACTTTGCGGACTGTAAAACATATCGACAATGGACAAAGAAGAAAAGCAGATCAACATAGAGCTCAAGCCGGAAGTGGCCCGCGGCTCGTACTCCAATCTGGCGATAATCACCCACTCCAGGAGCGAGTTCATACTCGACTTCGCGACGATTCTGCCGGGACTCCCGAAGCCGGAGGTGCAGAGCCGCATCGTGATGGCCCCGGAGCACTGCAAGCGGCTGCTCAACGCACTTGTGGACAACATCAGCAAATACGAGGCGCAGTTCGGCCCTATCGCTATGGAGGGCCAGAGACAGGCCGGAAACACGTTCAACATCGCCGATCTCAATCCTAATGGCACCAAATCTTAAGCAGATCAAGGCCATCGTCTACGACATCGACGGTGTGCTCACTGACGGCTGTATAATCCCCGTCGGCCCCAATCCGGAGGATCTCGTGCGGATAGTGGATGCCAAGGACTCCTTCGCCTCCAGAGTCGCGGCTGCAAAGGGATTCATCATCGGAGTCATCTCCGGAGGAGACACTCCGGCGCTGCACAGCCGCTGCCTGCACATGGGGGCCAGCGAGCAGAACCTCTACCTCGGAGTGCGCGGCAAACTCAAAGTATTCAATCAGTTCCTCTCCGACAACGGACTGAAAGCGGAGGAGGTCGCGTATTTCGGCGACGACATTCCCGACACTCAGGTGCTCCGCTGCTGCGGGGCGGGCTTCGCCCCCGCAGATGCCGTGCCGGAGGCACGGCAGGCGGCTGACTTCGTCACCCGCCGCAGCGGAGGCCACGGCTGTCTGCGCGAGGGCATCGAGATGATCCTCAAGGCCCAGGACAAGTGGCACTTCGACGAGGACAAATACGATCAGATCTATTGAGATGAAGCATCTTATACTCGGAAGCGGTTCACCTAGACGCAAGGAGCTGCTCGCCGGACTCAACCTCGAATTCACCGTCGACAAGGAAAACACTTTCGACGAGGGTCCGGAGCCGGGCGTTGAAGCGCACCGCATCCCCCTCGACATGGCTCTCGGCAAGTCCCGCGGTTTCAACCGTCCACTCGGACCGGACGAGGTCCTGCTGACCGCCGATACTGTCGTCATTGTGGACGGCAAAGTGCTCGGCAAGCCGCACTCGAGGCAGGAGGCCGACAGGATGCTGCACCTTCTGTCGGGGCGCAGCCACGAGGTCGTGACGGCCGTAGTCATCCGCGATGCCGGACATGAGGTCAGTTTCACGGACTCCACGAGAGTCGATTTCCTGCCTCTGAGCCAGGAGCAGATAGACTATTATATAGACAACTACAAGCCATTCGACAAGGCCGGCGCCTACGGCGTGCAGGAATGGATAGGCTATGTGGGCATATCCGGCATCTGCGGCTCTTTCTACAACGTCATGGGACTCCCCGTACACAAAGTCGCGGCGGCCCTGCAGGATTTCCTCCGCTGAGGGATGTTCACATATCCTTTCCGTTACGTCCCCGCCCCACAGATTGTCGAGGCATCCAAAGAACTGATTTCCAGAATACAAGCATCTCAGCAGCTGGACAGTCTGTTCCGCTGCGGCAAGATGATGGGTGTCCTGCAGACAGACGGAGGCTTTCTCTACGCATTCAGCGGACTTGCCGGCGGACAGGCTCTCGTCGAAGGCTTCGTCCCGCCGATATTCGATATCACAGACCCAGCCGGACACTTCAGGATACGTGAAGCCGAGATCAGCGCGATGCCACGGGGCGAAGAGAAAAGCCGTGCCTCGGCAGAGCTTCAGGACTGGCTCTTCGACCGGTACATAGTCTCAAACGCACGCGGAGAAAGCCTCAGCATCAAGGAGGTTTTTGCACGTCGCGGCCTCATCCCTCCCGGCGGCACAGGAGACTGCGCCGCCCCGAAGCTACTCCAATACGCATACTCGCACTCCATGCGCCCGATAGCCATGGGCGAGTTCTGGTACGGCGATTCTCCGCGCGGCGAGGTCCGGCAGCAGGGACGCTTCTACCCCTCATGCACCGGAAAATGCGGCCCGCTGCTCAGTTTCATGATGGAAGGCCTTGATGTCGAGCCCAATCCGCTCGATGCCGAATTCACCCGGGAAGCACCGTCTGTCATATACGAAGACCAATATATAATAGTGGCCGACAAGCCCTCGGGGATGCTCTCCGTCCCGGGGAAGACACGCTCGAAATCACTTCTTGAATGGTTGCAGGAAAGATACGGCGAAGTCCATTCCTGCCACCGCCTGGACATGGACACCTCGGGAGTAATAATCTTTGCCAGAGACGCAGGCACAAAATCCGCCATCGAGGCCCAGTTCGCCGCGAGGCAGGTCCGCAAGACCTACAGGGCCAGACTCTCCGCCGGACAGGGTCCGTTCCCGCGTGCCAGGAAAGGCACGATAGCCCTGCCGCTGATCACCGACTGGTACGACAGGCCGAGACAGATGGTCGATTATGACAAGGGCAAACTTGCGATAACAGAATACGAAGTCTGCTCCGAACTCCCTGACGGAGAGACCGAAATCCTTCTTCGTCCCAAGACCGGCAGGACACACCAGCTGCGTGTCCACTGCGCCCACCCTTCTGGCCTGGGCCGCCCGATACGCGGAGACAAGCTCTACGGCAGCCCGGAGCACGGACGCCTCTGGCTTCATGCCGAAATCATCACTCTCAAGCATCCTGCGACAGGGGAAGAAGTCACATTCCGCAGCGGACTGGACATAAAAAAGAAATGAGTTGTGACCGTCACGGCAACAACTCATACTAACCACATAATTAATAACACTAAAACTAATAACCAATAGGTTGACGGGCCAGAACGGTCACTTGCTCAACCCGAATGCAAAGGTAGTACTTTTATTTTATTCTCCAAAATTTTTTTGAAAAATTTTTAATATTTTTTTGCCTCCCTGAAAATCAAGCCTTTAGAAATAAGCAAAATTTTGAGTAAAGCCAAAATCACACGTACGGGAACAATCCGCGCAAATGCTTATCTTTGCAGCAGATATGAGATTCACATCAAGATCCGCATCACTTCTGGCAGCACTGACAGCCTGCCTCTTCACAAGCTCTACCGCAGCCGCCGGGACAGGGACGGAGCGGCAGGACTCCACCGGCACAAAGCGGGGCTACAGCTTCCTCGCCCTGCCGCTTGCAGCCTTCGACGCAGATAAGGGCATACAATACGGAGCCTTTGCCAACCTCTTCGACTACGGAGACGGCAGCCTCTACCCCAACTACGCCTCCAAGACCTACTTCGAAGCGTCCCTGTTCTCCAAAGGCTCCCAGCAATACTTCCTGATGTATGACAACAAGAAGCTCATCCCTGGAGTCCGATGGTCCACATCCTTCGTCCTCTCCCTCGACAAAGCCCTCGACTTCTACGGCTTCAACGGATACGCTTCCTGGTACGACCACGAAAGGGTAGCTCTCGGCAAAGCCAACTCCAAAGGACCGCAGGATCCATCGCAGCACCTCTACAGCCCATACTACAAGGCGGATCGAAGCCAGCTGATCGGCAAGACAGACATGATAGGACCCCTCGGCGAGCACCTCAGTTGGGAGGCAGGTTACCACTTCAGATGGATAGACGAAGGAGTGATCGACCGCGCCAGCCTCAACAAAGGCAAGGCCGACTACAACCACTTCCCGGACAGTGAGCCGACCCTCTTCGAGAACTACCGGCGCTGGGGGCTGATAGGCGACGATGAAGCCGACGGCGGATTCTACAGCAGCCTCAGGCTCGGCCTCGTCTATGACAGCCGCGACAAGGAGGGCGCCCCGACACGGGGCATCTGGGCCGAAGGACACCTGATGCTCGCACCGCGCTGGCTCGGGACCACCAACCCCTTCTACCGCTACTCTCTGACCATGAGGCAGTACTTCCCTCTCATCGGAGGCAACAAACTCACGTTTGCCTACAGACTCAACTACGAAGGTAACTTCGGCAACTCCGCCCCCTACTACGTCCTGCCTTTCATCACCTTGATGGGAGAAAGCTGCGACCGCGACGGGATGGGAGGCTACCGCACCGTGCGCGGCATCATGCGCAACAGGGTCGTGGGCCTTGACATGGCAAGCTATGTGGCCGAACTGCGCTGGAGATTCTATGATTTCTCCGTCTTTGGTCAGGACCTGTCCCTGGGCTTGAGCATCTTCAGCGACGGGACCATGGTCACCCGCGGCAGGGACATGAGTTTCAAGGGAAAAGAAGAATACCGCGCCTCATACGAAGACTACATGGGCAAGGGCAGCGAGCACGACAGGCCGCACATCACCGCCGGAGCCGGATTCAGGATCATCCTCAACGAGAACTTCATCCTCGCATTCGAGGGCGGAGTGCCGCTGAGCAGATTTTACCCCGCCACCAGCCCACTCTACAAGCAGGACGGCAACGGGGCATTCTATATCAACAGCGGCTACCTGTTCTGAGCCGCCTACCAACCCTTGCGGATATTGTCCGCCACCATGGAGACAAGCCTCGGAAGCGAGGTCGTGCTGGCCCAGGCGCTGTGCGGAGAGAAGCGTATCCTCTCAGGATGAGACAGATGCAGAAGTGGACTGTCAGCAGGCAGCGGTTCGGTCTCAAACACATCCAGAGCAGCTCCGGCAATCACCCCCTCATCCAGAGCCCTGGCGAGAGCCGCCTCGTCCACTATCCCTCCACGCCCGAGATTGAGCAGAACAGCGCTGCTCTTCATCTTACGGAGCTGCTCCTCAGCGATAAGGCCGCGGGTACGGTCATTGAGCGGAGCATGGATGCTCACCACATCCGCGCAGGAGAGCATTTCATCGAGCGGAAGACTTGGATAGTCGTGATTATGAGAAGTACCTGAAGTTGAATAATATACCACCATCATTCCGAAAGCGGTTGCGATGGAAGCCACCTTCGAGCCGATGGTGCCCATCCCCACTATTCCCATCGTCCGACCGTACAGCTCAACCGACGGATGAGTGACATCGGTAAATATTCCAGATGCGGAATAACGCCCGCTGCGCACGCATTCATCAAGATACGGGGCATTGCCAAGGAGCGAAAGCAAATGAGTAAAAGTGGCCTGTACCACAGCATCGGTGGAATAACCGGCCACATTGCGGACTATAATCCCTCTGCGGGCAGCAGCCTCCAAATCAATATTGTTGACCCCGGTAGCGGACTCGCAGATGAGCCTGAGCTTCGGGGCCCGGGACATCAGTTCATCGTCCACCGCGACCTTGTTGACCATCAGAACATCACAGTCCCCCACCCTCTCCAGAGATTCTTCCCTGGTGCTGGTATGATAGGTGACAAGCTCCCCGAGGGAGCGGATCTCGTCCAATGGGGTATCCCCCAGCGTGGACGCGTCAAGGTATACTATCTTCATATATGTCAGGCTGTTTTGATGGCGTCAGCGAGAGCCTGAAGCTGAGGAAGATCCGTCTTGTGCAGGGTACTGCGTATCGTGACCTTGCTCCCTACTAGTTCTATCTCTTTCATTGCCGAGAGCATATCCGTCATCACTTTGCCCGCTGTAGGGGCCCAGCTGCCGTTCTCGATCAGAGCGACCTTGCGTTTCTGCCAGTTCTTTATCTGCAGGTGGTGCAGGAAGTCATACATAGGCGGGAACAGCCCCGCATCGTAGGACGAAGCCGCAAGCACCACCCTGTCATATCGGAAAGCATCGCTCACCGCATACGAGATTCCGCAGCGGCAAAGGTCACGCACCGACACCTTGACTCCTGACTCCTCCAGCATCCGCGCAAGACGCTCTGCGGCAAGAGCCGTTCCTCCGTGGATCGAGGCATGCGCTATCAGAACTCCTGAAGTTTCAGGCACATACGCACTCCACACATCATAAAGTTTCACGGCCCCGGCCGGATCAGAGTCAAGCACAGGTCCATGAAGAGGGCAAATCATCCTTATGTCCAGAGCGGCTGCCTTACCTAAAAGTTTCTGCACCTGAGGTCCGTATTTGCCGCAGATGTTGAAATAGTACCTCCGGGCCTCTGACCTCCACATCTGAAGGGACACTCCCAGCAGACCGCCTGTCCTTGAGAGCGCCCCGAACTTGCCGAAAGCGTCGGCCGAGAAGAGGATCCCGTCAGCGGCATCATAACTCATCATCACCTCCGGCCAATGGATCATCGGCGCCATTATGAACTGCAACTTGCGAGAGCCGAGATCGAGAGTGTCCCCTTCCGACACAGCAATTGTTCTCCCGCCGAAGTCCACACCGTCGAAAAACTGCGGAAGCATCCTCACGGCAATGGCCGAAGCCACTATCTTCATTTCGGGATAATCGGCCATCATCCTTGCAATCATGGCAGAGTGGTCAGGCTCCATGTGATGCACCACCAGATAGTCCGGCTTCCTCTTGCCGAGAGCGCTCTTCAAGTTTGACAGCCACTCCTGTCCTGTACGGACATCACAGGTATCCAGCACGGCAAGCTTTTCATCATCAACAATATATGAATTATAGGACATTCCCTCCGGGACTCTGTATTGATTCTCAAAGAGATCCAGTCCCAAATCGTCGCAGCCGATATAGCTGACGGAAGGTGTTAGTTTAGTTACCATATTTGCAAATTTTGCGTAAATATAGAAATTTATCTCAGTTTCTCCGCCTCGAAATGCGCACGCGTCCTGCAGAAATATAGCACGAGCCCGGCGACATTGACACCGAGAGCAAACCAGAAAGCGACATGGTAACCGAAATGCTCCGACAGCACGCCGCCCAGAAGCACCCCGAGCCCCACCCCGGCATCCCACGAACTCAACACTGAAGAATTGGCCGTGCCGCGCCTGTCATGCGGGGCGAGGTTGATGAACATGTTCTGGAAGGCCGGGAACATGTGCCCGTTACCAAGACCTATTATGAACGCCGAGAGATAATAGCCTGCGCTGTCATGAAGAGCGGCGAAAATCAAGTACCCGACAGCCGCCACACATCCTCCCAGAGCGGCGTTGCGGGAGACGAGATTCTTGCGCAGAGAGCGTGCGCCCGTGATGCGTGAGACGATGAGCCCCAACGCGAAGAGGGTGAAGAACAGGCCCGTGCCGCTTGTGATGCCGAGCTCCTCCTTGCCATATATGGCAAGATATGTGGACACCACCCCGTAGCTGAACGCATAGCAGGCCAGTGTCAACGCCTCCCGCCAACCTTTAAGCAGGAAGAACCTGTCCCATGACAGAACCCCACCCCTCCGCGGGAACTCTTTGCGCGGAAGCCTTATCGTCGAATCAATGGCAAGACCTGCCACGGAGACGATGATGGACATCCAGAACAGAGCCTGGAAATTGCCTCCGAAAGCCTGCAGCACATAGACGGCAATCGCAGGCCCAAGGGCAGTGGCGAGGTTGTTGCTAAGCCCGTAATACCCGATGCCCTCACCTCTTCTGCTGGACGGGAGCACATCTATAGCCACAGTGCTCGCGGCCACAGTGGTGGCTCCGAACGGCGCACCGTGCAAAGTCCTGAAGAGGGCGAACACAAGCAGAGAACCGGAGATAAGATAGCCGAAAAACAGCAGCGAGAAGACAGTGTAGCACACCATCAGCACCAGTTTCCTCGGGAAACTGTCCACAATATAGCCGCTCAGAGCCCTGGTCAGCAGCACCATCACAGTATAGGCGGCCAACACGGCACCGATGATATCCTTCCCGGCCCCGAATGTCTCACTCAGATACAGCGGCAGAAGGGGCACAATAAGCATAAAGGCGAAGTTGAGCAGAAAATTGCCCGTCCACACCTTTATATAATTGGAGTTCCAGAGTTTCTCGTCAGCCATTGGCCTTGTTATATATGTCCTTCATCACAAGACCGGCCAGTGTAAAGCCGAAGATGCCGGTGATATGGGCCATGGTGCCGTTGATGGTGGCCTTGCCGACGGAGAGAGCCTCCGCCCCGAGAGCATCCTCACCCACGGCCGCCACCCCGAGATTCGGGAGCACCTCGTCCCCATATACGCAGAGGAAAGAGTGCTCCTGCACCCCGCCCTCACGGCGCAACTTCTTGCGGAGCGCAGCACCGAGCGGGCAGTCCCTCACTTTCCAGAAATTCCCGACCTTGATACGGGTGGGATCTATCTTCAGCGCAGCCCCGAGCGAAGAGAAGAACACTCCCGGTGCAGCCATTCCCCTTTTGATAAGGTCGGCCTTGTCCTTGAGGGAATCGATCGCATCTATTATATAGTCGTAGCCGGCCAAGGCAAAATTCTCCGCCGTCTGCGCAGAGTAATGTTCATTGCGGGCGATGATTTGCGCCTCAGGACTGATTTCCAGAAGTCTTCGGCGAAGCACCTCAACCTTGACTTCACCCACAGCAGTTGGAGTGGCCATCAGTTGGCGGTTGACATTGCTCTCGCTGACAGTGTCGAAATCCACTATCGTCAGATGCCGCACACCTGAGCGCACCAGCGCTTCGGCGCACCAGCTTCCCACTCCCCCGACCCCGAAAAGGATTATGCGCACGCGGGAAATCTCCGCCTGCGCACTCTCACCCACGAGGAGGGTTGTCCTCTGGAGATATTTGTCCATCTATGGGATTATTTGCCGGCTACGGCATCGATCTCGACCTTGGCACCTTTCGGAAGAGCAGCCACCTGGTAGCATACGCGCGCTGGTTTGTCGCCCTTGAAGTACTCGGCATACACGGCGTTCATAGCCCCGAAATTGGCTATGTCATCCAGAAGCACAGTGGTCTTGACGATGTCGTCGAAGCCGAGACCGGCCTCTTCGAGGATGTAGCCGAGGTTGTCCAGACTGCGGCGTGTCTGCGCCTCTATGCCTTCAGGCATCTGCCCGCTTACCGGATCCACTGGAAGCTGCCCCGAGATGAAGAGCGCGCCATTGAGTTCAACTGCCTGAGAATAAGGCCCGACCGCTGCCGGCGCCTTTGGTGATGCTATTGTCTTTTTCATTTTCATGTAATAAATTTTCGCGTACAGCCTGTCTCCGGACTCCTGAACCTCCCCTCCATGCGGCTGCGCCACGCAAATTTAGCAATTCCCCCGTGGTTTTCAAACAATACGGATTTGCATAATTCAAGGGGAATCAGTAATTTTGAAAAATTTTTATTATGATAAAGCATATCGTGATGTGGAAACTCCTTCCGGAGGCGGAAGGCAAGAGCGCGGCGCAGAACGCGCAGTGGATGAAAGAGCATCTGGAGGCGCTGATGGGAGTGGTGCCGGAACTGCGCAGCTGCGAAGTCGGAGTAAATGTGGCTCCCGGCAACTACGACGCCTGCCTCATAGCCACTTTCGACTCCCTCGAAGACCTCGAAAAATACAAGCACAACCCTGCCCACGTGGCTGTATCCGAATACTGCAAGAAAGTGCGCGAGACCAGGGTGGCATGCGACTATATCTGCGAATAAGATGGAACGCACCCTTGTTATACTCAAGCCCTGCACCCTACAGAGAGGCCTGTGCGGGGAGATCATCTCCAGATTCGAGAAGAAGGGCCTGCACCTGACGGCCCTCAAGATGTACCGCTTCACCAAAGAGAAATGCGCTGAACATTACGCGCACCTTGTCGGGAAGCCGTTCTACCCCATCATAGAAGCCTCGATGATGGCGGCTCCGGTGATTCTCTGCTGCTGGGAGGGCATAGATGCGGTGAAAGTGGTTCGCGAGATGACAGGCTCGACCAACGGACGCGACGCTCTCCCGGGTACCGTGCGCGGTGACTACTGCATGAGCCATCAGGAGAATATAATACACGCCTCCGATTCCTTGGAGACAGCCGCCGTCGAACTGGACAGGTTCTTCTCTCCGGAAGATTATTTCTCCTATGACACTCCCCTGCTCGGCTACCTGTACGCTTCAGACGAATTGTGAAACAGTTTGCAGATTTCACCCAGCTCAAGGCCCTGAAAAAAGAACTCGACGCGGAATCCAGCCCCCAGAAGCCTGAGCGCAAAAGCAAGACTGTAGTGCACCCCTCCATCCACGAGGCGCACGCACGCAACGAAGGACTCGCCAAAGGCCAGAGGGTCAGGATGATGGACAGCAGTGACGAGGCTGTCATCATCGGCTTCAGCGAGAAGGGAGTCCAACTTGAATTTCCGGGCGGGCTTGTCGCGACAGTCTCCAAAAGCGAGTTTTACGTAATCAACCATGATGAAGACCTTGCGATGCTGCGCTCCGTCAGCACTTCTCCGGAAAAGAAACGCCCTTCTCGCGCAACCCTCGCCCCTGCGGAGTCCGGGGCGATGACCGTGGACCTGCACCTCGACAAGATCCCAGGCGCGGACGGCATACCGCAGTGGGCAGCTCTGGACTGCCAACTGGACTGGTTCCGCCGGGTGCTCCGGGAGAACCTGAAACACAAGGGCCGCCGCATCGTCTTCATCCACGGCTTCGGTGACGGCATCCTCAAAGAAGCGCTGCAGCGCGAACTCGATGAAGCGTTCGCCCTCTCATGCAGTTACACTTCCGGCACCGCGGACAACTACGGCCCCGGCACCTTAATAGTGACAATAAGATGAAATACGTCATACAGTTCCTGATAATCGCCGCGTTCTCGTTCGCCGGTGAGGTTCTCGGCAGGCTTATTCCCCTCCCGATACCTCCGAGCATTTACGGCATAGTGCTCCTGTTCTCCTGTCTCGAACTCAAGTGGGTCAAAGTCAGCGACATACAGGAGACCAGCACATTCCTCATCACCACCATGCCCATCATGTTCATCCCCGCGGCTGTGGGTCTGATGGAAAGCTGGGGTGCGGTCAAAGGCTCACTCATCGAGTACCTGCTGGTCATCGTGCTCAGCACTTTCATCGTGATGGGCGTGTCGGGTATGGTTACGCAACGCGCCATCAGGCGCAGGAAAAACATCAACAATGGATAAGGATCTGTTTTCCAGCTCCGTGTTTTTCGGAGTACTCCTGAGTTTCGGGGCATATGCTGTCGGGATGTGGCTCAAGAAAAAAACCGGACGGACACTGATGAACCCGTTGCTCATAGCCATCATCCTGATAATCGCCACGCTGTCGCTGCTCGGCATCAGTTATGAGGACTATGCCCGAGGGGCGGACATCATCAGCTATTTCCTCACCCCGGCCACGGTCTGCCTCGCAGTACCGTTGTACCAGCAGTTCGAGCTGCTCAAGAAGCACTGGAGGGCAGTCATCGCCGGCGTCGCGTCCGGAGTGTTGTCCAGCCTATGTTCGATTCTCGCATTCGCGCTGATATTCGGTTTCGACCATGCCGCCTACGCCACCTTCCTTCCCAAAAGCATCACCACGGCCATCGGAATTGGAGTCTCGGAGCAACTCGGCGGCTATGTGGCCGTCACTGTGGTCTCCATCATAATCACCGGAGTCCTCGGCAACATCTTCGCAGAGCAGTTCCTGCGCCTCATGCATATTGAAGAGCCTATCGCCAAGGGTATCGCCGTCGGCACGGCCTCGCACGCTGTCGGCACAGCGAAAGCCATGGAAATGGGCGAGATAGAGGGCGCGATGAGCAGTCTCTCGATCGTCGTCAGCGGCATCCTGACCGTCATCGGCGCCTCCATCTTCGCCAGTTTCATTTAGAAGCTTTCTTCGGAACGGACTTCTCTTCTTAGCTGCGAGGTGGCGGATATGTTATTGTATGTCAATACTATAACCAAATGTCCTCCCGTGAAATTCCGGGAGGACAAATAATCAAACAGCTGACACTCAGCCACTTATCCGCCACCGCGTCGGCGGCCATCCGACACAGTTCAGTCCTTCTGATCCACCCAGATCAGTTTCGAGGTGTCGTATCCTCGACGTCGCGCCTCAGCGAGCACGGCGTCCAGAGTCTCCTGCGGCAGTACCGGAGTGCGCGAAAGGATCCAGAGATACTTGTCAGAGGAGCTCCCGACCAGAGCCACGCTGTAATCATCAGAAAGCATCAGCACCCGGTAGTCGGAATAGAAAAAGAGGAAGAATGACACCTTGAGCAGCGCCGGATTCTTCTCCGGATCGGGCTGCTTGGCCTTGCCGAGGGCCTGCTTGAACTTGCCGTCCTTCCATCCGGAATTGACGACTTCGACCTTGCCGCCATCGCGCAGACGGTACTCGGCTGCGACACGGCTCATGCCGCGCTCGAAAGAATGGTCGAACCTGGCGATCTCGTACCACCTGCCGAGGTAGCGCGGAAGATCCAAAGAACCAACGGGAGTGTTGTCCACTTCACCTGCACATAAGCACAAAGGGAGGAATGCCGCAACGGACATCGCCACCAACATCTTAGAAATGCGTTCCATCGTCTTAGTGTTTTTATAGGTTATAAATAATTCAATATCAATTCACTACAAAAACAGTGCCGCTCTCCGGCGGAACGCGGGTGCTACTTTTGCATTTTGAGCGGTGCCGTAACGTATACTTTATCCGGATTGTCAGTCATCTTGATAATACGCTTCATAATCCGGCCAAAGTCAAACTCATAGCCAATCATGTTTATTTCCGGAATCAAGTTCTCATCGATATCTCCAAAATAAACCATTGCCCGGTCGGCCATCAACGGGTCATAAGCAGGATAACGCTTGAGGAGAAGCTGTTTTATCTCATTGTATGAGAAATACATTGACAAGAATGCAATGTCCACGAAATCCTTAGGACGCTTTCCGGAATTTATTATAGCATGCATTTTCATTGCAGCAATGTCATCCTTCGCAGCTATTCTGAAACCGTCTTCCTCCAACGCTTCTTCCAGCCACGGAAAAGGGTGGAATATGACATCTATCTTCACTCCATGGATAAACCCGATCAAGGTGTTCTCTGTAATGACAGAAGGGATGAATCCATACTTGCCTACAAGCAACTCCTGCACAGCCAAACCATCCAAGGTTTCGGTGCTGAAAAGATCCAGATCATCGCTTTTTCTGTGGCCGATCTGAAGGCTCAGTGCTGTGCCGCCAACAAGACGAGTGCTGCCCAACACCATCTCCGACTGAAGCTTGCTCAAGAGCTCAAGTGTGCTTGGCGCAACTGCTGCTGTTTGTAACATTTCGTATCCTCTTTTTTGAGATTCAATGCCCGGCACATGAAATCCAGATTACGCGGAGACAGATCCACAACCTCATCCCTTGCTATCCTCCGGAAACCACGTATGCCGCCATATAAATCGAATGCCCCATACCAATCGGATATCCGCCCCATTGAAATCACACGTTCAACAACGATTCGACGGTACTTCTGCCAATCGAACTTGTCCATACGGTAGTCCCAAAGCAACGCCGGATTGACTTTGCACTTACCCCTTTCTTGCGGGTATGTAGTAAAAATTCTCACGCCCCAATTTAGCGATAACCAGAAATAAAAACAAATTTAAGCACAAAAAAAGCCCCGCCGGAGCGGAGCCTAAGTAAGCAGCAACTTATTTTTTAACGATTACTAAAGCAGATCCTCAGTGCTGCGAGGATCATATTTTCCGTTTTTGAACTCAAGTATCACCGAGCCGCTCTCCAGCGGGACGCAGGTATGATACTGCCCCTTCGGGACATGGCAGGCCATCACCCCGAAACGCGGGGACAGCCTCCAACGCTCCAGTTCCCGGCCATCATCATCATAGACCACCTCCTCCACACAACCCCGCAAGCAGACAACATCTTCAGAAGTGTCGCGGTGCCGGTGCACCGGGATCACGGTCCCGGGCTCAAGGGCATTCAGCATCCTCATCGAGCCGTCCTCTTCACTGTCACGCAGATCAAAGTGCACACGCAGCCGGGGTGAAGCCGCCGCCCTGGCACTCAAGCCGTCAAGCAGTTCCTCATCAATCCTCATCACACCAGCCTCACTACTGCAGGTGCCCCGAGCTTGTTCTCCGACACCACCTCAACCTTGCCGTCCCGCACCAGTTCAAACAGCAGCGGAAACACCCTCAGCGGCTCGATCCCGCTCTCCGAAGCCAACCTGTCCACATCCACATCTCCCCTCCCGGAAAGATATTCGAGCAGCAGTTTCCTGTCACGCTCCTTATAATCAATCTCTTGCATATCTCAAAACTATTGGTTTGTCAACATCACTATCTCCGGTCCGCCGAAGCCGTCCTCCTTCGCCACAGCCACTCTCCCACGCTGCACCTCCTCAAAGAGGATGGCATACACCCGCAGCCGCTCCGCCCCGGAATTCTCCATAATATCAGACACCAGCACCTCGGCCCTGCCTTTCATGAAACCCAGCACCAGCCGCCTGTCGCGCTCCTTGAGGTCAGATGCCGGTGTCTCCTGCGGCTCAGCGTCCTCCTCGGCAAAAGCCTTGCACGGCCCGTCAAGCCACGCGGTCAGCTTCCGCCACCACTCGCTCCGCCCCAGATGCGTCCTCACACTGAACCCCGTCAGGAAATGCAGGAACGCCGTATGGCGGTCAGCGTTGAACTTCAGGATAAAATAAGTCCCCCACACGAAGAGCACCGCCGCCACGATGACCGAATACAGTTGGATGTCAGCCCCGGCCCCGCACAGGGCACTCACCACCAACGCAGCGACCACCACGACCCCGATCAGGATCTCGCTCACCGTGGTGATGAAATGGCTGATACCCACACTCACGAAGACATGGTGCAGGTGCGTCTTGTCCGGCAGGAACGGGCTCTTGTGACGCAGCATCCTCATCCCCATCACACGGATGGTGTCAAACACCGGCACGCTCATCACAGCCAGCACCAGCGCCACCGGATTCAGAACCCTGCCCCCTATCATAAAATCAGCACTGCTCCGCGCATCCAGAGTACATATCGAGAACCAGGTCAACAGGATACCCATCACCATCGTCCCGGCATCACCGATGAACATACGGGAGTGGTTCCCGAACACATTGTGCACGAAGAACGGGATCAGCGCACCCACCGTACTGAAAGCCAACGCAGCATTCGGGACATCCCCCACCATAACGAACGACACCCCGAACACAGCGCAGCAGGTGATACACAATCCGCTCGACAGCCCGTTCACCCCGTCTATCATGTTAACGGCGTTGATGATGCCGACCCCGGCGAACACCGTCAGCGGCACAGCAATCCACCACGAGAACGCCTCCACTCCCCATAGCCCGTGGAGAGAATCGATGCATTTTCCGCTGGCAAACACCAGAGCAAGCACCGTCAGCACCTCTATGACCATACGGCTTCGCGGGCTCAGCCCAAGGATGTCATCAAGCGCACCCACATACAGCATCACACTCATCGCGCACATCACAGGCAGCAGCCGAGTCGGTACCGCAACCCCGGTCAAAGCATGAAGAACGGCACCGCAAAGCACTCCGGCAAGCACCCCGAAATACACCGCGATGCCGCCCATCACCGGCACGGGTCTCTTCTGAAGTTTGCGTGCATCGGGATTGTCAACGAGATTCTTGTCAAGCGCAATGCGCAACACCTTGAAATAGGCCCAGTTGACAGCAACAAAGGCCACCACCGCCCCGAGGGCGGCGGCAAAAAACATCTGGTTTTGCATAGGGAGTAAAGGAAAAAAACGCCGGAACCCACTACGTCCCAGCGCCTGAATATCTATGTAGTTTCAGTGAAAAATGTCCAGTTAGCTATCACGCTTCGGCGCATCAACCTATCATATAATATGCAAAGACATGACTTTTTCTTTATTTTATGATAAGTTGCACTTTCATCATGTACAAGAATAACACAACTATACGAGTTTTTCCAGTTTTTCTATCCACCCTCTGAAATGAGAGCAGGCACGTTTCAAGGTTTCTACGCCTATCTCATGCGCCACCATTGAGCCAATAGCCGGTTTATTACCCTCATAATCACTATAAACTTTTATGATGCGTTTGGAGGGAGCAGTATTTCTTCCCTGGTTGATCAGCTCCGGATTCCCAAACTCGGCAGCAATTCCACACAACTACGTTATACCCTCCGGCCTGTCAAAATACTCTATCTCGAATTTCCGGGGATCCGCAAACAGCAGAGTCTCGAATTCATGCAACTGTATGTAAGGAATAAAACGGCCATCATCTATGTCATCCTTCGCCCGGGCATAGTTCGTCATTCCGCCACGGAACTCCTTGTGGTGCCCACGGCTTGTAAGGACACACCTGACATCAGCAAAAACACCGTACTTCGCCAAATGATGCTTCAAAGTCTGATTAACGAACGACTCTTCCGTCTGTCCCTCTGCAGTAACATGCAATCGCTTCATGGCCTCCCTCCTATTACGTTCTTCTCCCAAAGCTCACTCGTCGTGTACTCCGCCTCCCATTCTTTGAGTTCTTTACAACTCAATTTACGGAAGACAGAAGTGCGTCTGGCTTCATCCCTTTCAACTACCACAACCTTATCTGCGCTGAACTGGTCAAGCAGTTCCGGAGACTGAGTGGCCAAGACCACCTGCGAAGTCTCTGACGCCTTCTTTATCATCCCCGCAAGAATGCTGATGGCGGCAGGATGCAATCCCAATTCCGGTTCATCTATCACTATCAGCGAAGGCATGGACTTCGCCGGTTGGAGCAGCAGCGTTGTCAACGCGATGAAGCGAAGAGTTCCATCGGAAATCTGATTGACACTGAAAATATAATCACTGTTCTGCTCCCTCCAATCGAGAGAGATATAATTGGGATCCATGACCGACGGCTCCATGATGAAGTCACCGAACTGCGGCATCACCTGCCGGATATACCGGACAATGCGATTATAATACGGTTCTCCACCTTTCTGATTTTTGATTCCATACAAGAAAGCCGCAAGATTACCCGCATTGCTCCTTAAATATTTATTATCACCGATATATCCATTCTTCCGGATCTTTGCCTCCTTTGTTGTATCATGGAATTGGAAATACCGGCAATTTTGCAGAAAGTCGATGAGAACTTGGACAGCATCTTTGTATTCACTGTCCTTAGCCTCATACAGCTGGGACTCCTTTTTACCAGCGTCCAATGTAAGTTTGAATGGCTTCAAGCTTCCTTTCTTCTTGAAAGAAAGCATCTCCTCTGTGAATACCAGTGAATCACCGGCAGCATACGCAAGCCTAAAGAAATACTCATTCTTGCTATCCTCACTGGCGAAAAACAACTTGGCCTTTATGCAGTCCGTTGTCTTAGAACCATAATAGAGGAAAGAGTCCGCAAAACCGTTCTCGCCGACATAATTCTGAAGCGAGCCGCTCATAGCATAACCAAGCATCTGGAAAAACGACACCACATTGCTTTTCCCGACACCGTTGGCTCCTATCAGCACTGTAACATCCTCATTTATGGGCAACAGCTGTCCGTCCCCGTTTACCGACTTGTAGCCTTTCAGCTCTATTTTATTTAACTTCAGACGCATAAATAAAACCGCATTTGGTACAAAGGTAAGATTTACCAATCAGAAATCCAATCCGGCCCCACAGCAACACATTGTCAAGAAAGGTAATATCATAGTCTATGATTTGAGGACTAGAAGGTCGAACCCTTTTTCAAGTATTTCTCCACTATCTCGTTGTTCTCCCGGAGGAGATCACGCTCCGCCTCCAGACGCCTGATCCTCTCTTCTGTTTCAGCCCTCGCCTTGCGCAGCTGCTCTGTCAGGAAACGCAACTCGGATATGCATTCCGACATGGACTTCTCCAGTTCCTGCCTGAACTTCCCGCCTTCCTGTGTGGCAGCTTTCATGCGTTCCAGTTCTTCAAGCTATGCAAGAGCCGACCTGAAGCGGGCGTCTATTTTCGCCATGTCAAACTTTTCGCTCATATGTAAACTACCATCCTAACGTCCTGTTCATTTTCAAGACGTTACGAAGTTCGATTTTTATATTTTTCCTGATTATTTTTCTGTCAGGGGCGATTTACGACACCGCCGCCTTCGTCCTCGGCCTATAGTTGCACGCTATCATCGCCTGATAGTCCGCATCTCCTTCCGAGATGCGCGTCATCACATCCTCGATGTAGTCGCCGAAGTCCAGCCCGTTCAGCTTGCAGCTCTCCAGCAGCGAGTACATGAACGCTATGTTGCACGCCCCATCATGACTCCCGCTGTGGAGCCAGTTCCGACGCCCCATGGCTATGTGACGGAACA
>DJQV01000002.1 GCA_002438805.1 Bacteroidales bacterium UBA6377 | reverse complement strand
CTACTTTTGGCATTATCTAAGGGTGAGTAATGTGAAATCCGTCCGGAACTGCCTGCTCCGAGGCTGAATGAAAATCTCTCGCGGTTGTACTTGACGGAAATGCGCGCGTCCGGCCCGAAAGTGCTGGTCCTGTTCTCCTTGAACCCGCTCTGCCCGCCGTAAAAACGGTCTCCGTCCGGGCTGCCCCAGAACTTCTCCATGAACGAAGAATAGTCGAAGCTGTCCCTGTCAAGTCCCGCGAGCGCCCCGCTTGCCTGATATCCGGTCGAAGAGTAATACGTCCCGGATAGGCCAAGGGTGAGCGACCATACCCTGTCCTTGTCAAGCGGGGTCGTATAGCTGCCGTTGAACTGCGTGACAAGGCTCGGACGGCGTGAGTTCACAGGGATCGAGTACAGGATGCCGGAGGCATCATACCACTGGGCTGAAGTAAGCGGTGACGAGCCGAGGTTGCCGAACCAGTAGATCATAAGGGTGGAGAAACGCTCCCGGTTGTTGACACTCCAGCTTCCACTGGCGGAAGTGGTGAACGAGGGGCGCATGTAGACGTTGCCGACTCGCAGGCTTGAAGGGTTGGAGATGTCCAGGGCAGGGCGCATGTTGGAGGATAAAGGCCTCTGGTTGTAGCCGTAGATGGAGAAATACAGGCGGCTGCTCCCCCGGCTGAACTGGAAATTCATGGTCGGAGCCACGAACCAGTTCCACTCCCCTTCTCCGGTCACGGCATCGATCCCGTAGCTTCGGGACCGGGTCTCGTTGAGCATTCCACTGGCCTTGGCACCCAGCGACAGGAAACTGCGCCCGCTGAAAGTATACTGTGCCGTCAGGTCGTAGTTCTGGGCTATGTATTTTGAATTTGAACTGGACGAATAGTAGTCGTTGCGGCCTGCTGCGTCCGATGCGTCACGCTTGCTGCTGCGTCTGGAGAGGTTGAACTGGGCGGAAGCGGTGATTTTCCACTTCGTGCCGAGCGGCTCGACATATCGCAGAGAACCGCCTGCGGAGTATGTCTTCTCGTCGTTGATGTACCCGAGATTGCGGCTTTCCTCACCGGAGGCGGATTTGAGCACGGAGTTCTCGTAGCTCTCCCCACCCTCGTCAGAATAGTCGCCTGTGAGATAGAGGCGGAGCGAACGGCCTTTTGCCCCGAAAAGGTTGCGGAACGTCACATCGGAGCTTAGCGCTGCGCTGCGGCTGGTTGAGAAATCACGGGTGCTGCCTTCGGAATTGTTGAGTCTCTGGTCTCCGATGCCGGTCGAGGAAGATGTCTGTCCGAATGTATCGGTCTTGCCGTATTTTATCTGCGGGCTGACGTGGAACCAGACGTCCCCCTTTTCCTTTTTCATCTCGGCATTGGCTGTGAAGGACTGGTTGTACTGCTTGCCGTTGTCATCCTGCCGGCTCACGATGTCACCGTCCTGCTGGAATGTGGTGCGCTCACGCCTGCTGCCGGAGTCAATGTCGGCATATTTGTAGTTCGCGGCCATGGTGGTCTCCACATCTTTGATGCGTGAGGTGTTGGCATTGACTCCAAGCTGTGCTGAAGTGGACAGGCCCTGGTTCGGCGACGAGGTGGTACCGTCGGAACTGACGAACACGATGGTGGCGTTGGAATCATTGACATTCTGGGCATTGCCGATCACGGTGATCTGGTCTTTCTCGTTATAGGCTGAAGCGAGGGCGTTGCTGCTGAAGAGCATGCCGCGATTGTCTCTCAAGGGCTCATCCTGCCCTGCGGAGAGCGTCGTGCCGCCCTTGAGGCCGACGTTGCCGAACCAGCCCTGCTCGTATTCTTTTTTGAGGGCTACATCCAGGACCTTTTCCCGCGAGCCGTCCTCCACTCCCGTGGCGCGCGATGCTTCGGAAGCGCGGTCGATCACACGGATCTTGTCTACCACGGCTGCCGGGAGGTTGTTGAGTGCTGTTGACTGGTCGTTGAAGAAGAAAGTGCGTCCGCCAACGGTAAGCTTGTCTATCTCCTCACCGTTGAACTTCACTTTGCCGTTCTCGGTTATCTCCATGCCCGGCATGCGGCGGATGAGATCCTTGAGCATGGCGTTGGTGCCGACCTGGTAGGAGGCTGCGTTGAACTCCACGGTGTCTTTCTTGACCACGATGGGATTGCCGACATCTGAGACCACGGCGGCCTTGAGGAAGGCCTCGTCCTGCCGGAGGCGCACCTGCCCGAGATCCATTGTCCTGTCCCTGAAATACAGCTGCTTGACGTACGGCTTGTAGCCCATCATCTCGATGTGGAAGGTGTAACTGCCGAACGGCACTTCTTCCAGTTTCGCGGCCCCCTTGTCGTCCGTGAGGGTGAAGTTGGTGATGGTAGTGTCCTTGGCTGGAATCACGTAGACTGAGGCAAAGGCCACCGGCTCGTTTGTCAAGGAGTCAAGGACTGCTACCTTGACTTCAGTCATTCGGGCGGAGAGCAGATTGTCGTTGAGGATGACAACTTGCGAGCGTGCGGAAATGGCGGAAATGACGGTCAGCGCAAGTGCACAAAACAATTTTTTCATTGGACAGCGTTTTTGACTTTGCAAGATAGGGATTATCTGCCGGATAAGCAAGGGTGATGCCGGCTGGAATTTCAGGATCTTTGCCAAGTTTTTTCACACGGACAAAAAAATCCTTATATTTGACAAACTATCGAAACATTATGATCAATACGGCTATCACCCTTATCATCCCTTTCATCTGCGCTGCCCTGACGCTTTGGGGAAGCGTTTTTCACGAAAAAGAAGGCTGGCGCAAGGCGGCCCGCTTCTTTGTCCTGCTGGTCGCATCCGCCGGACTGGCATTGTCCGTCAGCAAGATGATGCCGATGCTGAGGGAGTTGTGCTCCAGCGAGATGCTGGATGAGAGCATCCTCAAATATTCCTTGGCTCTGGTCTACACTGGGATATTGTCCTCGATGGTTCTGGCATCGTTTTATCTGCTGGTCATCGACGGCTTGCTCGGGGGTCCGATAGGCTGGTTATCGGTGGTAGGCTGCATAATTACTGGCCTGCTGCTCGCCGTCCCGACATTCAGCCTCGGCATTTTCGTCATAAAGCATTTCTGGTGGCTCGCACTTGCTGTCCTGGCTGTGCTTGCTCTAATAGGTGCTATTGTCGGGGGAGCATCCTCACAAGGAGTCAGCGCATCCTCGCAGGGGGATATCTTTGTGGACAGGTATGGCAACGAATATATCAGGACTACAGACCAGACCCGTATATTCTCCGGAAATGAGACATGGAACACTACCAAGGAATACCACATAAAAGGCCAGAGCGGCAGTTTCTACAGAAAAATCAAATAGCCATCCGCGGCATCCGCAACTTTTTGTTACTTTTGCGCAACAAATGGACAACAGAATCAGCCGGGATGCGGTCGAGTCGGCCTACTGCATCTTCCATCAGAAATACAGGGTCTACGAATATTCAACCAGCCCCACTCAGCGGGACGAGATAGAATCGGCCGTGGCCTCGTATGCGATGGAGATGAACAGGAAACTCTACCGCGCGCTGTCCGGCGGGAAAGAGGGGTTCCTCATGGAGCACACAAACTTCAAAGCCGACCTGCAGTCCGCCATAGACAAACTTGAAACAATGATGCAAGATGGACCATCTTCCGCAGAATGACATGCCGATGCTCGTCTCGGCGATCAATTTCCTCCTGAGGGACAACATGTTCGACAGCCTTGACGCCGTCTGTGACTACTATCACGAGGACAAGGCCGCTCTCGAAGCCAAACTCAAAGCAGCCGGATACACATATTCCGAAGAACAGAAAAGATTTATCTGATCCTTTCGAGCAAGATGCAGTCGATTGGAGGAATAAGGGTGAGAGGGCTGTAGAGCCTGAGAGTGTTCAATCCCCTATTGAGAGTTATTACAAATTCAACTGTCTTCAGTGGGGCGGTTTTCTCATCAAAGCGCTGCCGGCCTGTACTGAATGAGCCGGCCACCTCCCCATTCACTTCCAATGTAGCCGTCAGGCGCTGTGCTTCCTGGTAGCACTTTCAGCAGAATTTGCTCTAACCTGACCGCAGCGGCAAGCCTGACCGCATCGGCAAACCTCCCGATACAATAAAATTCCTATCTTCGCATCCGGATATGGAAAATAAGAAGTTGTTTTGATTTATGTTGAAAATTCTTTTATTTGCTTTTTCGCCATAGTTTTCCCTGGCTTTTTCAGTCAGATAGTTCTACTATCTTTCTCAAAATCCTGAAAAAACTCTGGCAGAATAATCTTCATAAAATTTATGACAAATAACTTCAAAACAACTTCTAAGCCTGACAAGATACTGGTCCGCGGAGCGCGGGTCCACAACCTCAAGAACATCGATGTAGACGTCCCCCTCGGGGAGATAGTCGGGATAGCCGGGGTGTCCGGTTCCGGCAAATCATCCCTTGCTCTCGGGGTGCTGTACGCGGAGGGGTCGCGCCGCTATCTCGAGTCGCTCTCAACCTATACCAGGCGCCGCATGACCCAGGCCCCGAAGGCTGATGTGGACGAGGTCCTGTACGTCCCCGCGGCGCTCGCTCTGCACCAGAGACCGGGTATCCCGGGAATCAGGAGCACTTTCGGCACCGGCACCGAGCTTCTCAACAGCCTCAGGCTCATGTTCTCCCGTCTCGCGAGCCACCGCTGCCCCAACGGGCACTATCTCCCTCCTACCCTGCTCGTAGCAGCCGGAAAGGAACTGGTCTGCCCGGAGTGTGGAGCGCATTTTTATGCCCCGTCCGCCGAGGAACTCTCCTTCAACGGGCAGGGGGCATGCCGCAAGTGCGACGGCACCGGGACAGTGCGGACTGTGGATGAATCGACCCTCATCCCGGACGAGAACCTCACCATCGACCAGGGCGCCGTAGCCCCATGGAACACCCTGATGTGGTCGCTGATGAAAGATGTCTGCCGCGCCATGGGAGTGCGCACCGACGTCCCGTACAAAGACCTTACGGACAAGGAAAAGGACATCGTCCTGCACGGCCCGGCAATCAAAAAGCACATCCTCTACAAGGCCAAGGGCTCCAACGATGCCGCCGAGCTGGACTTCACTTACTATAATGCCACTTATACGGTAGAGAACGCCCTCGCGAAAGTCAAGGACGAGAAGGGCATGAAGCGCGTGGAACGTTTCCTCAAGACCGGTATCTGCCCCGACTGCCACGGTACAAGGCTCTCGGACGCTGCACGTGCCCCGCTCATCATGGGTAAAAACCTTGCCGATGTGTGCACACTGACCCTCAGACAGGCTGTGGAATGGGTGAAAAACGTGCCGGCTTCGCTTCCCGAGGAGATGCGCCCCATGGGAGAGAACATCTGCGCATCCTTCATAGACTGTTCCAAGAGGCTGCTTGACCTGGGCGTGGGCTACCTTACCCTCGACCGCTCCGCCTCCACCCTCTCCACAGGAGAAAGGCAGCGCATGCAGCTCTCCAGGGCCGTGCGCAACCGCACCAGTGGGGTGCTCTATGTGCTTGACGAACCGTCCATAGGCCTGCATCCGGCCAACCTTGAAGGCCTGTGCGGTGTCATGGATGACCTCATCGCCGATGGCAATTCCGTGATACTTGTGGACCATGACACACAGATCCTTTCCCGCGCCGACTGGATGATCGAGATGGGACCCGGTGCCGGTTCTGAAGGCGGAAAAGTCATCGCCCAGGGCAGCATCCCCGACATAGAAGGCAACCCCTCCTCGAGAATCGGGCCATATCTGGCCGGACGCGTCCAGATTCCGCTCCAACGCAGAGATGAAAGTGAGACGTTCAAATACGGGACAATCTCCATGTCCACGGGCCCTGTCCACACCGTGCAGCCGCTGGAGGTCAGAATCCCCAAAGGACGCCTGACCGTGGTGACTGGAGTCTCAGGCTCCGGCAAGACGACCATGGTGCTTGAAAGCCTCATCCCCGCCCTGCAGGCCAACATCTCCGGCGGCAAACTCCCCTCTCATGTCAAAAGCGTCGAGGCCGAAGGCATCAGGCAGGTCAAGCTCATCGACGCCTCCCCAATCGGCATCAACGTCCGCTCCACCGTCGCCACCTATGCCAACATCCATGACGAACTGCGCAAAGTCTTCGCCGCCACCCCGGATGCCAAGGCCCGCGGCCTCAAGGACGGGGACTTCTCCTACAACACGGGACGCCTGCGCTGCCCGACCTGTGACGGCACGGGGTCAATAAGCCTTGATGTTCAGTTCCTCCCGGATGTGGACATAACCTGCCCCGACTGCCACGGTTCCAGATATTGCCGCGCGGCGTACAGCATCAGGCGGGAGAACTCCGCGGGCGAATTCCACTCCCTTCCGGAACTGATGGACATGGATGTCAATTCGGCCCTCAATGCCTGCGGCGACCTGCGTCTGGTAAGCCAGAGACTGAAGGTCCTCCATGACCTCGGACTGGGATACCTCACTCTTGGAGAACAGACGCCAAGCCTCTCAGGCGGTGAGGCGCAGAGGCTCAAACTCGCCAGCGAGATGGGCCGCGGGCAGCAGGATTCCGTCTTCGTGTTCGACGAGCCTACCATCGGGCTGCACCCTTCTGATGTACGTACGCTTCTGGACGTATTCAGAAGCCTCATAGACCACGGAGCTACCGTCATTGTGATCGAGCACGACCTCGATGTGATCCGAAGCGCCGACTACATCATCGACATGGGCCCCGGCGGCGGCGCGGAAGGCGGCCGGATAGTCGCACAAGGCTGTCCGTACGAAATCAGCCGCACTTCTGGGAGTGTGACAGGGAAATACCTGTAACCTTACATGACCGTATCACGAAACGGAACTTTTCGTATATTTGCCGGGATGAACCGGTGGCTCAAAATACTCGTTGTATGCATCCTGATGCTCTCGTGTCGCGAAAGCGTCGTGATGGATCATGCCACACGTCCGTCAAAGCAGGCCATTCCTACAGGGGAAATCAAGCAGGACAAGGGCACGAGCGCCAAAGATATTGAGTCTCGGGACTTCTGTCTCTGCGCCCAAGGCTGTGAGTATGCGCCAGTCGAGCACAGTTCTCAATCCGCCCGTATACGTGGCAGCAATGTAAGACGGACAAGCGCCGGCACCAAAGTTTTCATCAAGGCAGGAAGTCTGATAAACATCTCTTCACCGTCAGGCTTCGTTCCGGAAAGGAGCCGCTTTGTCTCCGGGCTGCTTTCGACATCTTCGCATTTCATTCTCTTGAGAAAATTCAGGCTCTGATTGCCCGATACATGGCAGCAACAGCTGTCCTACGCATGAGACCGCCCGCACAGGACGGCCGTACACTAACGTATCAACAATCAGACAACTATAATCATGAACAAAGAATTTTCTCGCACACGCAGTGCGAATGACATCATCATATCCGTAATACTTATTGTTGCAGGTCTGGCCTGCGTGCTTTTCAAAACACCTGTCGGGATCAACATCCTCGGATGCTGCGCCATCATTCTGGGGATTGTCCTCTTCTGCATGCTCAAGTCATGCCGCAAGGACAGGGATACCGGCATCTGCTATAAGATGAAAATCAAATACTACCCGGCCAAACGTCAGGACGAGATACTCAACGCCCTCAAGACTGATCCTTCGGGCATCGACTGGACAGAAAGCGGCAGCGAGGAAGGCATCCGTGTGGACATATTCTATTCCAAGGCCGGCAACAAAGCCTTCGTGCAATGCTATAAGTACGTACCCTATGAATACCAGGTGCTCTCCGACTGGTTCGAACTTCCGCTTGACAAGACCGGCAACCTGATAGGGTAACGGCAACCACGCCAAAGACAACGGGGTCAATGTGGTCACGGGTCGATAAAGAATGTCTCCCGACCACTTCGGCCCCGTTTGTCATATACAAGAGCATCAGTATGACCTGACACGGTAGTCTGTTCCGGGCGTGGAGTATTGCGAATAATTTCGGTTCATCGGAGTTTTTTCGTACTTTTGAACAATGCACCTCGCCTGCGGTACTTAGGCTGAGGGCCGACTACAAATTATTGGGGAATGGAAAAGTTGAATATGCATACTCAAGATATGGCGGATATCAATATTGAGAGGATCGGCAAGTTGTTTCCGAATTGCCTAACGGAGAGGATTGTGGGGAAGGGCAAGGACGGGAAGGACATTATCGGTAAAGGGATTGACTTCGAAAAACTTAAGCAGGAACTGTCAAAGAGCATTGTCGATGGGGCTCAAGAAAGGTATCAGTTCACTTGGCCGGGGAAACGCGAGGCTATTCGGATCGCCAACACTCCGACCAATATGACTCTTCGTCCGGACATGGAGAGCAGCGTGGACTTTGACAACACTGGGAATCTCTACATCGAGGGCGACAATCTTGAGGTGCTCAAACTTCTTCGGGAGGACTACCTCGGAAAGGTGAAGATGATCTACATCGATCCTCCGTACAACACGGGCAATGACTTTGTCTATGAGGATGATTTCAGCCAGACCGCTGGTGAGTTCAAGGACAAGAGCGGGATGTTCGATGAGGACGGGAATATGGTCTTGCAGAACTACGAGGTCAATTCCGAAAGCAACGGTCGGTTCCACACGGATTGGCTGAATATGATCTACCCGAGGTTGACGGTCGCTAAAGATTTGCTGACCGAGGACGGAGTCATATTCATTTCGATTGATGACAATGAGGTGGAGAATCTCAGGAAGGTTTGCGATGAGGTGTTCGGGGAAAGGAATCATATTGCAAGTATTATTTGGCAACGAAGGACATCTCCTGATATGCGCAAATTAGTAAGTACTGCGCACGATTACATATTGCTATATTCAAAAGACATCAATCTTTTAGATTCAGCCATAAATAAAGTTCAATTAAGCCAAAAAGACGCTGCCAATTATTCTAATCCAGACAACGACCCGAGAGGTCCATGGGCATCAAGTGACTTTACAGCCCAAGGATTCAGGCCAAATCAAATGTATGAGATTATAACTCCAGGAGGAGCAAAATACCTGCCACCAGAAGGGAAATGTTGGAAAAATGTTGAAAGCGAGTTTTTGAAACAATGCGAGGACGGCCGTTTTTGGTTTGGAAAAGACGGGAAGGGTGTTCCACGCCGAAAAACTTTTTTATTTGAAAAGGAGGGTAAAAACATTTGGACTTGGTGGCCAAACACAGAAGTTGGACACACCCAAGAGGCAACTCAAGAGGTAAAGAAAATCTTTGAGGGGCATACTTTCTTTGATTATCCAAAACCATTACGGTTATTATCAAAGATTGTACAGATAGGGACAAAAAAAGACTCCATAATCCTCGATTTCTTCTCCGGTTCCGCCACTACCGCCCACGCTGTGATGCAACTTAATGCGGAAGATGGAGGAAACCGCAAGTATATTATGGTACAGTTGCCGGAATTGACAGACGAGAAAAGCGAAGCATGCAAATCTGGCTACAGCACAATCTGCGAAATCGGCAAGGAACGCATTCGCCGAGCCGGCAAGAAAATTCTGGAAGAGCAGACTGCGAAAGAAACTGAAAGCGGGTTGTTCGACAATGAGACAAAACGTCCAAGACTCGACGTGGGTTTCCGTGTCCTGAAGCTTGACACTTCAAATATGCAGGATGTCTATTACACTCCGGAAGAATCCTCCGCCGCCACTCTGTTCGATGACAACGTGAAGCCTGACCGCACACCGGAAGATCTCCTATTCCAGGTGATGCTTGAGTGCAACCTTCCGCTCTCGGCGAAAATCGAAAGAAAGACAATCGCCGGCAAGGAAGTGTTCAGTGTGAACAATGATTACCTGATCGCCTGCTTCGATGATGACGTGAACGAGACCGTGATCACCGAAGTCGCCAAACGCAAGCCATACTACTTTATAATGCGCGATAGTTCCCTCTCCTCCGATCAGGTCGCCGACAATTTCGAGCAGATATTCAATGCCTACAGCAAGGACACGCTCCGCAGAATCATATAAGTTATTAAGAAAAACTTAACAACTGCTTATAATCGACAAGAATGAAAGAGATTAAGGATAATGGCCAGAATGTGGATCAACAGGCAGACATCATAATATATAATACTGATGATGGTCTTTCTTCCGTTGTCTTGATCAGTACGGACGGAATGGTTTGGCTAAGTCAGATGCAGATCGCAAAACTTTTTGCCACCTCTAAGCAAGCCGTCAGCTATCATATAGCCAATATATTAAAGGAGAATGAATTACAAAAAAAAGCAGTTGTCAAAGAAATTTTGACAACTGCAGCCGACGGAAAGTCTTATCCGGTAGAACACTATTCTCTGGATATGGTGCTAGCCATCGGATACCGCATAAAAGGGATACGCGGTACGCAGTTCAGACAATGGGCGACCAGAAATCTATCCGAATATATGGTAAAAGGTTTTGTCATTGACACCGAACGACTTAAGAATCCGGATGGAAGACCTGACTATTTCGATGAATTGCTAGCGAAAATTCGTGACATACGCGCATCCGAGAAGAGATTTTACCAAAAATTGAGAGACCTTTTCAAATTAAGCAGTGACTATGTCGCTGAAGACAAGTCAACGCAGATGTTCTTTGCAGAAACACAAAACAAGTTACTGTATGCCGTAACACACCACACAGCGGCAGAAATTGTGATGGAAAGGGCAGATGCTCAAAAGCAGAATATGGGACTGACTTCATGGAAAGGGTGTATTGTCCGCAAACAAGATGTTATCATTGCAAAGAACTACCTATCTAATGAAGAGCTTGATAAATTGAACAGGTTAGTTACAATCTTTCTGGAATCTGCCGAATTACGTGTCAAGGAACGAAAAGATCTTACAATTGATTTCTGGAGAAAAAATGTTGACTCCATGCTATCGTTTCAGGGACAAGATGTTTTATCTGGAAAAGGAAGCATTTCCAATCAACAGATGGAAAAACAAGTTTTGCGGATTTATGATAAATTCGATAAAAGACGTAAAGCATTTGATGCCGCAGAAGCAGACAGACAAGATATGTTGGAACTTAGTGAATTAGAAGAAAGTATTAAACACCGTTAGTATTCGGCAAATGAAATTCAACTTCAAGATACAGCAGTACCAGACTGATGCGGTGGAGAGTACGGTGGCGGTTTTTGCGGGACAGCCGTCTCAGGATGGGTTTCTGTACCACAGGGATTTGGGAAAGAATGCCGCCGGGCAGATCACTTACGAGGAAGACTACGCGGGGTTTCGAAACGCAGACATAGAGCTCACAGACCATGATATTCTCGCGAGCATCCGCGATATTCAGGAATCCAATAACATTCCTCTGTCAAAGACTCTTTCGCACGATCTCGGAAGAGTCGGCCTTGACATTGAGATGGAGACCGGAACAGGCAAGACTTACGTTTACATCAAGACGATGTTTGAGCTGAATAAGCGTTACGGCTGGAGCAAGTTCATTGTCATGGTGCCGAGCATCGCCATCAGAGAGGGTGTGGCCAAAAGTTTCGGAATGCTTGAGGATCACTTTATGGAACACTACGGTAAAAAAGCAAGATATTTCATCTACAACAGCGCCAACCTTCAGCAGCTCGACTCCTTCTCTGGCGATGCCGGCATCAATGTGATGATAATCAACACTCAGGCTTTCACATCGTCACTGAAAGAAGGTGCCAATAGTAAGGAGAGCCGCATCATATATTCGGAAAGAGATGATTTCGGCAGCAGGAAACCAATTGATGTGATAGCGGCAAACAGGCCGATCATCATTATGGATGAACCACAAAAAATGGAAGGCGCGGCCACACAGGCGGCACTGAGGAGATTCAGGCCGCTGTTTGTTTTGTATTACTCCGCCACCCATAAGACCAGTCATAACTGCATCTACGCCCTCGACGCCCTCGATGCCTACAAACAGAAACTTGTCAAGAAAATTCAGGTGAAAGGCTTTGAAGTGAAGAATCTGAGAGGGACTAGTTCCTACCTGTACCTTGACAGCATTATCCTGTCGAAGAACAAGCCGCCGGTCGCCAAGATTGAACTGGAAATGAAAGGTACGACCAGCATCAGGAAAGAATCCAGAAAGTTCAGTCTTAACGACAGTCTTTACACAGTGTCAGGGCTTCGTGAATACGAAGGGTTCAACATTTCTGACATAAACGCATACAAAGACTCTGTCACTTTCACCAATGGCATTACTCTTCACAAAGGCGAAGTCTATGGCGACAGCAGTCAGGAGACTATGCAAAGAGTCCAGATCCGAGAGACGATAGCCTCACATTTCGAAAAAGAACAAGAACTCTTCAGCAAAGGGATCAAGACCTTGTCTCTTTTCTTCCTTGACGAAGTCGCAAATTACAAAAGCTACAATGAGGCCGGCGAGGAGGTAAAGGGAAAATTCTGGAGGATTTTCGAGGAAGAATACAACAAGTACCTGAATGATAACCTATCGCTGTTTGATGATGCTTATCAACGATATCTGAGAAGATTTGAGGTGTCACAGGTGCACAGAGGTTACTTCTCCATTGACAAGAAGACCGGACGCAGCATTGACAGCAAGCCAAGGAGAGGCAGCGATATGTCCGACGATATTTCGGCTTATGATCTGATCCTTAAGAACAAGGAGCGGCTGTTGGGTTTTGATGAGCCTTGCCGCTTCATTTTCTCACATTCCGCTCTACGCGAAGGATGGGACAATCCGAATGTGTTTCAGATTTGTACCCTTCGTCACGCAAGTTCAGCGATCGCAAAGCGTCAAGAAGTTGGACGTGGACTTCGTCTTTGCGTTGACCAGCAAGGAAACAGGATGGATCAGCAGGAACTCGGCGAAGATGTTCAAGAAGTCAACAAGCTGACTGTCATCGCCAATGAGAGTTATTCAGATTTTGTGGACGGACTTCAGAAAGAGACAAGGGAATCGCTCCGTGAAAGGCCGACCAAAGCTGATATCAATTTCTTTGAAGGGAAAGTTGTCACCAGGGCCGATGGTGCCAGACAGACCCTTAACGGACAGGATGCTCTGATGATTGTCGGTTACCTGCTTGGCTGCGGGTACATAGATGAGAGCAACAACATCACCCAGAAATACAAAGATGATCAGAAAAACGGAACCATTATGCCAATGTTCCCTGGACTTCAGCCTGTGGAAAAAGAAGTGCACAAACTGATTCATTCACTCTACGATGAAAACTATGAACTTACAGATATGGTCGAAAACGGCTACAGCACGAAGACCCCAGACAATGCTCTCAATGTAAACTTCAGCAGGAAAGAGTTCCAGGAACTCTGGAAACTGATCAACCACAAGTACGCATATACCGTTCACTACGACAGCAAGGAATTGATCGAACACGCTATACGCTCAATCAACGCCAATCTTTTCGTCTCCGCGCCAAGGTATGTGATGACCATTGGAGATCAGAAGGGCGTGGACAGTTTCGACGGAGAGCAGACCACGACAAAAAGCATAACGACTGTCAGCACATCGACAGTTCCTTACGATCTTGTCGGGGAAATCGCAAAGAGGAGCACACTGACAAGAAAGACTGCGGCGGCGATTCTTCGAGGCATCAGTCCCGAGAGGCTGTCAATGTTCCGAAGCAATCCGGAAGAGTTCATTGCCAAAGTCAGCCGACTGGTAAAAGACGAAAAGGCAACCATCATCGTAGAGCATATCAAGTATAACAAGCTCGATGAGACATACGACAGCAGCATATTTACAAAAGAGAAACGCAATCAAGATATACGCAAGGCATATCTGGCGACAAAGAGCATTCAAGACTATGTTTTTACCGATGGTGCCGCTGATGACAACAATGAGAAGAAGTTCGCAAGATCACTCGATCATGCCACAGAGGTTTGCGTCTATGCCAAACTGCCGCGCGGTTTCCAGATTCCGACCCCTGTCGGCAATTACTCGCCGGACTGGGCTATAGCATTCAACAGGGGAACGGTGAAGCACATCTTCTTCATCGCTGAAACAAAAGGAGATATGAGTACTATGGAACTCAGGCCGATCGAAAAGGCAAAGATAGATTGCGCCAAGACCCTGTTCAACAATCTTGACGGAGCGAATGTACGCTACCATAACGTGAAAGACTACGACTCGCTTCTCGACGTGATGAAAGGTCTCAATTAAAGAAAAAAACAGACAATATGTCACTCAAAAACATAGGAGAATTCGGGCTGATCGCTGAAATCAGTGACGCATTCAAGGACGGGATGCCGGACTTGGACCGGCCTTATGAAGACAAAAGCAGCGAAGCCATAAAGGGCATCGGCGATGACTGCGCCGTGCTTTCTCAACACGACGGGATGGTCACCCTGGTCAGCACAGACATGCTGGTCGAGGGTGATCATTTTCTGTTGGACGACATAAGCCCATATCAGCTCGGCTGGAAGTCGGCTGCCGTCAACATCAGCGACATAGCAGCCATGGGAGGAAGGCCGACGGCGACATTCCTCGCCCTGGCTCTGACGGCCAAACTGGACAACGCCTGGATGAAAGAATTCATCCGGGGCTACCGCGACATCTCCGTGAAATTCGGCTGTCCGCTGCTCGGCGGCGACACCACCTCCTCTCCAGATGGACTCAGCATCTGCGTCACCGTCCTCGGGCAGTGCCGCAGGGGCGCGGAGCGCTGCCGTGACATGGCGCGCGAGGGGGATCTTGTCTGCGTCACCGGAAATCTGGGCGACTCAGCGGCGGGTCTCAGGATCATACTCGATAATAAGCCGCGCGACACGGATGCCGCACAGCTTATAGAGAAACACTACCTGCCCATGCCGCGTGTGGAGGAGGGGCTCAAGCTTGCCGCCACCCCGGGCGTGCACGCCATGATGGACATCTCCGACGGGATAGGCTCGGATCTTCGCCACATCCTCAAGGCCTCCGGAAAAGGTGCAGAGATAGATGTCAAGTCTTTGCCATTATCCGTAGAACTCAAAAGGGTCTGCGCCCGCGAGGGATGGGATCCGGTGGAGCTGGCCACCTGCGGCGGCGAGGACTACGAACTCCTATTCACAATAACTCCGGAAGCGGAATCCGGGCTGGATGTGGAGCACCACATCATCGGACGGATCACTTCCGGAGATAGTCTGGAGTGGGTCGGATCAGACCGCGACTACTTGGGATTCAGGCACTTCTAACTGTTGTAGGCTGTCTCTCCGTGCTCGTAGATGTCCAGTCCCTCCTCTTCGATACGAGGCGCGACACGGATACCCATAATCTTGTCAAGAATCTTCATGGCCACAAAGCCGATGACGAATGACCAGGTGCAGACACAGAGCGAACCGAGGGCCTGAACCCCGAGGAAATGCCAGCCTCCGCCATAGAAGAGACCGCCGTCCACGGCGAACAGTCCGGTGCAGAGCGTACCCAGGATTCCGCAGGCCCCATGTACCGAAACGGCTCCGACAGGGTCGTCAATATGCAGGGTCTTGTCAATGAACGACACGGACAGGGTCATCACCACTCCACTGAGTGCACCGATCACGGCTGAACCGCCGAGCGAAACCAGATCACAGCCGGCAGTGATTCCCACAAGTCCGGCCAGGATACCGTTGCACATAAGGGAGAGGGACGGTTTGCCATAGAGAATCCAAGTCAACGCCATTGTGCTGACCCCGCCCATTACGGCAGCCATGTTGGTGGTGCAGAACACATGTGAGATGGCGGTGGCGTTAGCCGCACCCTCAGCGCTCAGCTGAGAACCAGGATTGAAGCCGAACCAGCCGAACCAGAGGATGAACACCCCGAGCGTACCGATGGTCAGGTTGTGTCCAGGGATCGCCACAGACTTGCCGTCCTTGGTATACTTACCGATACGCGGGCCGAGCACCATGGCCCCGGCAAGGGCTATCACGCCACCGCAGGAGTGCACCACCGTTGACCCGGCAAAGTCGTGGAAGCCGAGCTTGCTGAGCCAGCCGCCTCCCCATACCCAGTGGCCCTCAACCGGATAGATGAGCAGGGATATGATTATGGAGATGATGATATAGGCGGAAAACTTGGTCCTCTCGGCCATAGCGCCGGAGACTATCGTGGCCGCCGTGGCGCAGAACATCGTCTGGAACGCCAGAAAGCACTCTTTCGGGATGTTGGTGTCAGGATAGAAAGAGAAACTGAAAAGATGCGGTGTGCCGATGAATCCGTTGCCGGAGGCATGCATAAGGGAGAAGCCCAGCATCCAGAAGAAGAATGTGCCTATCATGAAGTCTATGAAATTCTTCATCAGGATGTTGGCCGTGTTCTTGGAACGGGTGAATCCGGCCTCCACCAGAGAGAAGCCAGGTTGCATAAAGAAAACAAGCATGGATGCCAGGAGCACCCATACGGTGTCCAGGCCGCTGATCGTAGTCATGATTTTTGGATTTTGGAAATGAAACTATTTTCTGTCTGCGAGCACCGTGTCCCCGTGCTCCCCTGTCCTGATGGACCAGGTGTCGTCAACCGGGCTGACGAATATGCGCCCGTCCCCCACCTCACCGGTACGCGCCGCCTTCATGATGGCGTCTATTGCGGGCTGCACGAACTGGTCGCGGCACACTATCGTGATTTCGATACGGGAGATGATGTCCGTGCTGTACATCACGCCGCGGTAGATGCGGTCCTCCCTGTCCTGGCCGATGGCCTTTACTTCAGAATAGGAAAACCAGTTGATGTCGGCGGCAAAAAGTGCGGCCTTGACCTCCTCAAAGTGGGTTTTCCTGACAATTGCTTCGATTTTTTTCATAAGGAATACACTGTAAATTTCTGTGGAATAAAACAAAATCCCCTCCGGCGGCCTCTTGCAAGGCCGCCGCGCTTATGGTATTTCAGGGGATTTATAGGAAAAAACTAGCTGATGAACAGCATCTCACGGTACTTAGGAAGAGGCCAGGTGCGGTTGTCTACGATCTCTTCGAGCTTGTCGATAGGCTTGCGCAGATCATAGAGCGCATCGGCGATCTTGTGGTATGCCACGGCCTTCTCGTACTCGTCGGTGATGGCGTTGGCTGCTTTGCGCGCCTCCTTCATCGCTGCGGCCTTGAGGCGGATGTCCTCCACATAGCCTGAAATCTTGGTGATGAGCTCAAGCTCGGCTGCGCAGTTGTCCGTACCTCCGAATACCTCCTTGCACAGGGCAACTTCCTTGAGCAGGCGTGACTTGTAGTCCAGCACCGCCGGGATGATGTGGTTGATGGCCATGCGGACGAGCACGCGGGACTCGATCTGGACCTTCTTGGAGTAGGTCTCCCACTTCACCTCGTTTCGTGCGACAAGCTCCTTCTCGCTGTATACCCCGGTGGATGTGAACATCTTGACTGAATCCGGGCGTGTGAAGACCTTGATCATCTCAGGGACGCTTGTCTCCACGTCAAGTCCGCGCTTCGCGGCTTCAGCCTTCCACTCCTCGCTGTAGCCGTTGCCGTCGAAGCATACGACATCAAGCACGGAGGCGATGATCGGCTTGAGGGTGTCCATGACGGCCACATTGACGCTCTTGCCCTTGGCTATCTCCTTGTCCACGTCGGCCTTGAATGCGGTGAGCTGCTCGGCCACGGCGGCATTGAGAGTCGTCATGGCGCCGGCGCAGTTGGCAGATGAACCTACAGCCCTGAACTCGAAGCGGTTGCCGGTAAATGCAAACGGTGAAGTGCGGTTGCGGTCGGTGTTGTCCAGGAAGATCTCCGGGATTTCCACGAGTCCCACGCTCTTGCCCTTCTTGCCGGCGATCTCGATAGGAGTGTCGGACGGCACTGTAAGGAGTTTGTGGAGCACATCTGTCATGGTCTTGCCGAGGAAGGCTGAGACGATTGCAGGAGGTGCCTCGTTTGCCCCGAGACGATGTGCGTTGGTTGCGGTGGCTATGGATGCCTTGAGCAGGGCGTTGTGCTTCTGGACAGCTGCAAGGGTGTTGACGAAGAAAGTGATGAACTGGAGATTGCCGGTGGCGTCCTTGCCAGGGGCGAAGAGGAGGGTGCCGGTGTCGGTGCCGAGTGACCAGTTGTTGTGCTTGCCGGAACCGTTGACCCCGTCAAACGGCTTCTCGTGGAAGAGCACCACGAAGCCGTGCTTGCGGGCAAGCTTGTTCATCAGGTTCATGATTATCTGGTTCTGGTCGTTGGAGAGGTTGGTCTCCCCGAAGATCGGCGCCAGCTCGAACTGGTTAGGCGCCACCTCGTTGTGCCTTGTCTTGAGAGGAATGCCAAGCCTGTGGCCCTCTATCTCAAGATCTCTCATGAACGCCGCCACACGGGACGGGATGGCTCCGAAATAGTGGTCGTCGAGCTGCTGGTTCTTGGATGAATTGTGCCCCATCAGGGTGCGGCCGGTGATCATAAGATCTGGACGGGCGGAATAGAGAGACTCGTCCACGAGGAAGTATTCCTGCTCCCAGCCGAGGTAAGAATAGACTTTGTTGACAGAAGGATCGAAGAGCCTGCACACCGGCACTGCTGCATCGGAAACTGCCTTGAGAGCCTTTTTGAGAGGGGTCTTGTAATCCAGAGCCTCCCCTGTGTAGGAAATGAAAACTGTAGGGATGCAGAGGGTGTCGCCCTGGATGAATACCGGAGAAGTCGGATCCCAGGCCGTGTAGCCGCGGGCTTCGAAAGTGGCGCGGATGCCGCCACTCGGGAATGATGAGGCGTCAGGCTCCTGCTGGGCCAGCGATTTGCCGTCGAAGGTCTCGATGACACCGCCCTTGCCGTCATAGTCGATGAGCGAATCGTGCTTCTCGGCTGTGCCTTCTGTGAGAGGCTGGAACCAGTGGGTGATATGGGTCACATTGTGCTCCATCGCCCATTCTTTCATGCCTTTGGCAACCCCGTCCGCCGTCTTGCGGTCAAGCGCCACTCCCTTGTCGATGCATTCAAGAAGTGCCTTGAGCGTGTCGGCATCGAGGTACTTGCACATCTTTGCCCTGTCGAAGACGAGCTCTCCGTAGTAGTCGGAAGTCTTACCTGCCGGCACTTCCACCGGTACGGCCTTCTTCTCGAAGGACTCCTTTACCAGATCTGTTCTGTCAATACTCATAATACTATAAGGTTATAACTAAATCTCTTACTTTAAAAAGCGAAAGCCGGACCTCTTGCAGGCCCGGCTTTCTTAAACCACTTAATAATACATATTATGTTTACCTACACCCGGGCAACGGAAAACACAATGAACTGCAGAACCTGCTGACGCTGGCCCTGCTGCTGGAACTGCTGCTGCTCATTCAATGGTGTAGAGTAAAGCACTTTCGTTTTCGATTTTAAATCGGGCTCAAATTTACGCATTAATTTTGGAAACGCAAGAAAAAATTCACATTTTTGGTCTCTGAATTATGATCCATAAAATGAAAAGTTCATTCCTGCTTCGCATCTCGCTTCTTTGCCTCGGCATTTTTTCTTTTGCTGCTTCTTTAGATTCAAGGACTTACACAGCTCGAACCAAGGCCGGAGAGTATCGTCCGAGGTTCGTCTATGATGTGGAGTTTGCCATGAACTTCGACAACCGCGAATACGGCGGAGAGGCTTTCTCCCCGTCAGGCACAATCTTCGGTGCCAGGCTCGCCCCGTCCGTCGGCTTCGTCAAGGGAACTTACAATTCACGGCACCGGCTCATGGCGGGGGCTGAGTTCATGAAAGATTTCGGAGATGTCCGCGCCGACGGGACCGCGCTCTCCAGGGAAGCGTTCTTTTATTATGGATATGAGAAATTGTTTGAGAACGCAACCTTTTCCCTCACCGCAGGCATTTTCCCGCGCAGCATGGGCCAGGAGAAATGGTCCACGGCCTTTTTCTCGGAGAATTATCTGTGGTACAATCCATATATGGAGGGGATGCTGATGGGCTACGACTGGAGAAATGGTCATGTCGAGCTCGGTTGCGACTGGATAGGGATGCACGGGGCCTCGCATGATGTCAAGGAGCAGTTCCTGCTTTTTTCTGCCGGGCACATCGAGCCGGTGCGCCGCCTTAAACTCGGGTACAGCACATATATGATGCACCTCGCCAATTCTGCGGCCGCCCCAGGAGTAGCGGACAATTTCCTCGGGGAAGCATACGCGGAGATAGAACTCAGTGGCCTGTTGGGGCTCTTCAACGAATTCACGCTCCGGGCAGGCTACCTCCAGTCTCTTCAGCGCGACCGTGAAGCCTCTTCGGATTTCGAGACCCCGGGGCTCGGTGAAGCCACTGTGAGGATATCCAGAAGCGGGTTTGGCCTTGCAAACTCGCTATATTACGGCAGGGACATCATGCCGCTGTATGGCCGCAGCGACACAGCCGGCGAATTGTACGGCGGCAGACTATATCTCAACGACCCGTTTTTCCGCATGCGCACGGACGGGAGCTCCGCTCCGGGAAGCTACGACCGGCTTGAAGTATTCTACGCACCGCAGACAGGCAGAAGCCTGCATCTGAAATTCTCCGCAGTCTTCCATTTCAACCTCTCATACAGCGGCTGCCAGCAGCTAATAACCTTGAGTTACAACCTTCTGTAGTCACTTCGCACGCCGCACTCCCCTTACCGCCTCCGCTGCCAGAGGGTCGTCAGGCCATGAATGCTTCGGATAGCGGCGACGCAGTTCCTTGCGCACCTCGAAATAGGTTCCGCCCCAGAAACTCCGCAGATCCGAAGTGAGCTGGACCGGCTTGTAGCCGGGAGACAGAAGCTCCATCAGCACCGGCACGCGACCTCCGTCCACCCTCGGGGTGTCCGTCAGACCGAAACATTCCTGAAGACGCACACGGAGCACCGGGGCCTCCGCTCCCTGGCGGTATTCGAGCCGTATCCTGCTGCCGGTCGGGACTTCCAGATGGGACGGGGCCAGACGGTCCACAGCCTCCTGCTGACTGTATGAGAGCAGAGAGCGGAGCACCTGTACCATATCTATCTTCTTGAGTTCCACCGCCGAACTTGCACGCCCGGCAAATGCCGGAAGCCACTCCTCCACCATCCCCAGCACAGAAGCAGTGTCAAGTTCCGGCAATTCTATCTCGGGATGCCGCGAAGCGACGAATGCCACACGACGCTGATAGTCAAGGACATCTTCCGAGAACTCAAACATGCTCTGTCCCTCTTTCTGTGCGGCCTCACATATTATAGACAATACTCTTTCGCGCGGCACGCCATTTAGGGGTTTTTCCGCCAGCACAAGCGAGCCGAGGCGCATCTGTGAACTTGCCACGACAGCCTTGCGGGCCGGATTCCATGACAGGTTGTCATATTGACGGGCAAGCGGCAGCAGATCATCCGGATGTACAGGAGCCGCCAGAAATATGCGACCGGCGCGCTCTTTGGATGAGTTCATCGAGGCTACAGCCAGATACTCGCAAGAGGCGAGCGGGTCGGTTCGTTCGACAAAGGCCCTTCCGCCACCGGCGAGGGCTAATTCACCGAGAGAACCCGGCACCGCTTTCGCAACCCTTTCCGGATATGCTGCAGCAATCAGAGCACCTGCGGAATACGGATCTTGCGATGGGCTGGCCTTCCCTGCACCAGCAAGACGCCTGTACTGCTCGGCGGCCCGACAGATACGCGTCCACCTTGCTCCACGGGCTGAATACAAGGCCGCGAGCCTGAGATTTATATCCGCACCCGCTTCCGGAAGCGGGTCCTTATCCTCAAGAAGAGCGGCGATATCAGCTGCCAGGGCCTTGTCTTCGGAGGAAGCGGCCCGCAGGAACATGTTTGCAAGACGGGGATGACATGGATATGCGGCCATTTTCCTGCCATACTGGGTTAGTTTTCCGTCTGCATCCACAGCACCCAGCGTCTCAAGCAATCTCGACGCCTGCTCCACACCGTAGGCAGGAGGCGCGGTCAACCAGGGAAGTTCCCCAATCCCGGCACCGCCCCATGAGAGGATATCAAGCAGCAGCGGCGCGAGGTCAGCCTCAAGAATCTCCGGCCTGCGGTTCTCGGCCATCAGTTTTTCTGTGGCAAGACTCCATAGCCTGTAGCAGACACCGGGAGCTACGCGGCCAGCACGCCCGGAGCGCTGGGAAGCCATGTCCTTGCTTATCCTTACCGTCTCCAGGCGGCTCAGCCCGCTCTGCGGGTCATACACCATCTTCCGGCACAGTCCAGAATCAACTACGACACGCACCCCTTCTATGGTGATGGACGTCTCGGCGATCGGGGTAGCCAGCACCACCTTTCTCTCCCCCTCACGGCTCGGGGCAATAGCAGAGCGCTGCTCATCAGGTGAAAGCATCCCGTACAGGGGAAAAACACGTGTCGTTCCCAACGCCGGGCCGAGAATCTCCTCACAGCGCCGTATGTCCGCCTCTCCGGGAAGGAAAGCCAGAATATCGCCCTCGTGCCTTGAATGCGCCGCCATGACCGCTGCCGCGACAGCCTCTGCCGCATTGCGTTCATCCGCATCCGTCCTGGAATGGACGATTTCCACAGGGAACATCCGGCCTTCACTCTCCACAAGGTCAGCACCGAGTCCGGAGCAGATTTCCCGGGCATCGATGGTGGCGGACATGACCACTATCTTCAAATCGGGCCGCAGCACATCCCGGGTATGCCGGACAAGTGCGAGAGCCTCGTCCGCGACAAGGCTCCTTTCATGGAACTCATCGAATATTACAGCCCCAACCCCATCAAGTGTGGGGTCGTCTATGATCATCCTGCTGAGAATCCCTTCTGTAAGAACTTCTATCCTGGTCTGTGTGGAAACCCTGCTTTCGAAGCGCATCCTGTAGCCGACCGTCGCCCCGGGCTTCTCTCCGGCAAGGAAAGCCATCCGCTCCGCCACCTGCCGTGCCGCTATCCTGCGCGGCTCAAGCATCAGGACCTTCTCCCCCTGCGGGACGGCGTCCAGAACCGCAAAAGGGAGGACCGTTGACTTGCCCGCCCCTGGCGGGGCGCAGACCACCAGACATCCCTCATTCTCCAGACGCTCTGTCACCTGCCCAGCTATGGCCGCTGCCGGAAGCGATGAGGCAAGAGCCTTGTTTTCTATCAATTTCACGCCACGAAGTTACGAAGTTTCGGTGCTTTCATCAAAAAATCCCTATTTTTGCGGCATCAAGACAATGTTATGAAAGACAACTACGGATATATAAGGGTTGCGGCGGCGATGCCGAGAGTTCATGTGGCTAACCCGATGAGCAACTGTGAAGAAATGGCCGACCTGGCCATGGAGACAAGCGAAAGCGGTGCTTCCGTCGTGGTGTTCCCGGAACTGGGCATCACCGGCTACACCTGCGCCGACCTTTTCGGGCAGCGCAAACTCCTCTCGGACGCACAACTCGCCTCGAAGGAATTCCTCTCACGCACCGCCGCACTTGAGCCGCTTCTGGTCTTCGGCGCACCTGTCGAATTCCGTGGCAGGCTCTTCAACTGCGCCGTAGTGGCCCGCCGGGGAAAGATCCTCGGCATAGTTCCGAAGACCTACCTCGCCGGCAACAACGAATTCTACGAGCCGCGCTGGTTCGAGTCTGCAAGGGTGCTGGACGGCAAATGTTTTGAGATGGACTACGCCGGACAGACGGGCATACGCTTAGGCGTGCGACAGCTCTTCCGCATCGGAGAGGCCACACTGGGAGTTGAGATCTGCCAGGACCTCTGGTCGCCGGTGCCTCCTTCCACCTGGGCCGCCCTATCCGGTGCGCAAATCCTGGTCAATCTCTCCGCCAGCAACGAGGTACTGATGAAACACGAATACCGCAAGCAACTCGTTTCTTCCACAGCCTCAAGGCTTTTCGCCGCTTACATCTACAGTTCCTCCGGTTACGGTGAGTCAACCCAGGATCTCGTATGGGCAGGCTCATCCCTTATATGCGAGGGTGGAACCATCCTGCAGGAAAGCGAGCGCTACAAAAGGGAGTCTCACTACATCATGGCGGACGTGGACATAGAGAAGTTAGACACTCTCCGTGCCAAGGAATCCACTTTCCGATTTGAGGGCAATACCGGGGATTTCCTGCTGACCGATGCCGGAGATGCCTCCCATGCCGATTTCGACACGACACTTTTGAGATACATCGAGCCGCACCCTTTCGTCCCGCAGGGAGAAGGGCTGAACGTAAGATGCCGGGAAATCCTGTCCGAGCAGGTGGCTGGCCTGACCACCAGAATGGAGCACATCCGCTGCCGCAAGGCCGTGATCGGGATCTCCGGAGGGCTCGACTCCACCCTTGCCCTTCTCGTGACAGCCCTCGCGTTCGATGAGATGGGTCTTGACCGCAAGGGCATCGTGTGTGTCACCATGCCTGGCTTCGGCACTACCGGTCGCACATACAACAACTCCCTTGCCCTGATGCGCCTGCTTGGCGTAACCGCCCGCGAGATTTCCATCGTTCCTGCCACCAGACAGCATTTCACGGACATCGGCCACGATGAAAGCATACACGACCTCACCTACGAAAACAGCCAGGCCCGTGAGCGGACCCAGATCCTTATGGACATCGCAGGCCAGGAGGGAGGGATCGTGATCGGGACAGGAGACCTTTCCGAACTCGCGCTCGGATGGTGCACCTACAACGGAGACCACATGTCCATGTACGCCGTCAATGTGAGCATTCCGAAAACCCTTGTGCTTACGCTCGTCGTATGGGCAGCCGACAACAGGTTCGGCAGCGAAGCGAGGAAAGTCCTGCTTGACGTGGCCGATACTCCGATCAGTCCGGAACTTATCCCGGCCGATGAGAAGGGCGAGATCAAGCAGAAGACCGAAGACCTCGTGGGGCCTTATGAGCTGCACGACTTCTATCTCTACCACTTTTTCCGCTTCGGTTACAGGCCGGAGAAGCTGCTATTCCTTGCCCGCAAGGCGTTCGACGGCGTTTACGACGAGAGCACCCTGAGCCACTGGCTGGAGACTTTCCTGCGAAGGTTCTTCACCCAGCAGTTCAAGCGCTCCTGCATCCCTGACGGGCCTAAAGTCGGCTCGGTATCCCTCTCCCCCCGCGGCGACTGGAGGATGCCTTCCGACATCGAGTCTCCGTGGGGACTCTAATATCCATAGCGGGGGCGGAAACGTGCAAGCATCACTGCACAAAGCACCAGATTGCCCGCCTCCGCCACAATCACCGAGTACCATATACCGTCGGGGCCGAATATGGCCGGCATCAGAAACACGCAGCCCATTTCAAAGACTATTGAACGGGTGAAAGCAAGCGCAGCTGAGACAACACCGTTGCCAAGGCCGGTAAACCAGGCCGAAGTGAAGAGTGTCACACCGGTCAACACGAAACTGAGCATATATATCCTCTCCGCGTGGACCGTAAGTGCGAACATCCCCGGGTCGTATCCGACGAACAGTCTCGCAGCCGGGGCAGCCAATACCTCGGCAAGAAGAGCAAGCAAAACACCGAGGGCGAAAAGTAGACGCAGGCTCTTGCAAAGAAGACTGTGCAGCTCATCACGCTTTCCGGCGCCATAATTATATGCCGCTACAGGCGCAACAGTAAGATTGTATCCGGAAAACATGGCCACGAACACGTATCCTATATACATGATTACAGAATAGGCGGCGACCCCGCCCTCTCCATAGAGACGCATCAACTGGAGATTGTAGCACATGCTCACAAGGCTGAAAGCTATGTTTCCGACATATTCGGAACTTCCGTTGGTGCATGCTTCCATGAGCACGGGCCTTTCGAACTTCACAGACGTGAGCCGCAACCGCCCCTCTTCCCTGCGGCGGAGAAAATACCACAGAGGGAAAAGACCTCCGACACAGCAGGCCAATATCGAAGCGAGAGCAGCACCGAAAAGACCCATCTTAAAAACGACCATGAACGTGGCATCAAGCACCATGTTCGTCACCCCGCAGGCGAGCGAGACCGCCGTGCCGAGTTCAGGCTTCTCCGCCACCATGAAGAAAGGCTGGAAGGCCGTCTGCAACATGAAGGCCGGCATCCCCACGGCAAAGACACGGCCGTACAGGACAGCATTGCGTATCAGTTCGTCACCAGTGGCACCGAGCAGCAGGACAATCCTCGGCATTAGCAAAAACATCAGTGCACCGAAAAAAACGGCAAGCAGAATGCAGAATGCCACCAGTGAGGTGAATGTGCGGCAGGCGCGGTCCATATTGCCCTGCCCCAACATCCTCGACACGATAGCGCTTCCTCCCGAACCGATCATCAACCCGAGAGCTCCGACGACCATTATGGCCGGCCATACAAGATTGAGACCCGCAAAGGGGGTGATTCCCACACAGTTAGACACGAAAAGCCCGTCAACTATACTGTAAAGGCTCCCTATTATCATCATCGCCATCCCCGGAAGAGATGACACAATCAGTCTTCTGTAGCCGTAATGGCCCCCAAGTTCTATCTTCACTTTATGCTAAAGAATGAACGGCTCCAGCAGAGCGCCGAGAACTTCGTGTTCGATGAGGAATCCGTCATGTCCGAAAGAAGAACTCATCTCGTGATACTCCGCCCCGGCTATCATGGACGCCGTCTGCCGCCCGGGCTGCGGCGGAAACAGGTTGTCGCTGTCAATATTGATTACAAGACTCCTGGCCTTTATACGCGACAGGGCCGCCTCGACACCTCCCCTGCCACGTCCGATATTGTGGCTGTCAAGGGCACAGGTCAGGTACCAATAGCTGTACGCATCGAAACGGTCGGCAAGTTTCTTCCCCTGATAACGCTGATATGAAGCGGCCCTGTCGGCGAACAGGACATCGGGATCCGCCTCGGACTGGGTGAGGTTGTACCCATCGAAAGTCCTGTAAGAGAGCATGGCTATAGAGCGCGCGCAGACAAGACCGTCCCTGCCTCCGGACAATGAAGCCGCTTCCATAAAAGTCGGATCGGCAAGCATGGCAAGCCTCTGGGCCTCATTGAATGCGGTCATATAAGGGGTGCACCTGTCGGTGGTGGCGAGAAAAACGGCCTTGAGTATCACATCCGGCTCCGTCACGGCCCATTCATAAGCCTGAAATCCGCCGATCGACGGGCCTATCAGGACATCGATCCCGTCTATGCCAAGATGCTTCCTGACCAGGATGTTGCCGGCGACAATGTCCCTTATGGTCGTCTTCGGAAAGGACATCATATAGGGCCTTCCCGTCTCCGGATTGACTGAAGCCGGTCCGGAAGAGCCATAAGGAGAACAAAGCATATTGACGCAGACTACGTAGCACTTTTTCGGGTCTATAAGTTTCCCAGGGCCTACCATCTGCGGCCACCACTCTTCCGGATCAGAATTCGCGGTAAGGGCATGGCAGATCCACACCACCTTCTCGCCCTTGCGATACTCCCTGTCAGAGCGGTGATAGACAAGTTCGAGACCGGGAAGACTTCCTCCGGCCTCGAACCCGAAAGCTCCTGTATTCAGGACACAGCGTCTCAACATACTTCTGTGCACCAGCCATGAATATCCTCCTCAATGCCATCCTGGATACCGCGTATCCTGTTGTAGAGGGCATGGCTCTTCTTTCCGCAGGCACTTCCTGACGGGATGTCCCATCTTCGGCTGATGGCAGAGCCTTCAAGCACCGGCTTGTCAGCGATCGAAGATATCGGAGTGATCACCACGGCAGTGCCGCAGGCGTTGACCTCATCGAACTCTGAAATCTCCTCCAGCGGGACCGGCCTCATCTCCACCTTCATCCCGAGATCCTCGGCAATCACCCGGAGCGACTTGTTGGTGATGGACGGAAGCACACTGTCCGAAAGCGGGGTCACGTAAGTGTCGCCCTTGATTCCGATGAAATTGGACGAACCGAACTCGTCAATTCTGGTCTTGGTGGCCGGATCAAGGAAGAGCAACTCGGTATAGCCCTGCGAGTGTGCCAGATTATACGGGTGGAGCGACATGGCATAGTTGGCGCCTATCTTATAGGACCCTGTACCGTTCGGGGCGGCCCTGTCATAATTGCGGGAAATGACGGCGGACACAGGAGCGAGAGCACCTGCCTTGGCATAGGTGCCGACGGGCACGCACATCACGGCAAAAAGGACTTCGCTTGAAGAGACAATGCTTATCTGCGGATCTGTTCCCTCAAGCACGGGTCTCAGGTAGAGCGAGGCGTTGTGCCCATAAGGCGGAAGAAAATCCAGGTTGGCCTTCACGCACATGAGACACATCTTCAGGAACATTTCCTCGGATGGACATGCCATAGAGAGGCGGGCGGCACTGCGCTGCAGACGCCGTGCGTTCTCTTCCGGCCGGAAAAGACGGACTTTCCCGTCCCTGCCCCTGAATGCCTTGAGCCCCTCAAAGCAGGAGTTTCCGTAATGGAAAACTCCGGCAAAGGCATTGAAGTGAAAATCAAAATCGCCGGTCATCTCCGGTTCGGACCACTGGCCGTCGCGGAAACGGCTATAGACAATGGCATTCGTCTTCCTATAGTGAAAGCCCAGACTTTCCCATTCAAGATTGTTCATATCAAAATTTATTTAAACATTATTTTCTATCAATTCCGCCACCTTGTCTCCAACTTCGGATGTCCCGAGAGGACGAGCCGGAGCAAGCGCAAGATCTTCTGTGACAAAGCCCCTCTCTATGCTCCCGGCAACTGCTTTACGGATTGCGGCTCCTTCTTCCTTAAGGCCGAACGCATACTCGAACATCATCGCGGCAGAGAGTATGGCGGCAAGCGGGTTGGCTATGTTCCGGCCGGCTGCCTGCGGATAAGACCCGTGTATAGGCTCATATACGCCAGTATGATCCCCGAGTGAAGCCGAAGCCAGCAGTCCCATAGAACCTGAAATGCAACTCGCCTCATCTGTGAGTATGTCTCCAAAAGTATTCTCAGTGACGAGGACATCGAAGAAGCGCGGCCCCGTGATGAGTTTCATGGCGGCGTTGTCCACATACATGAAGTCAGTCTCGACTTCCGGGTATTCCCGCGCCATCTCCTTGGCCACCTGCCTCCAGAGCCTTGAGGACTCCAGCACATTGGCCTTGTCCACTACCGTCAGATGCCGCCGGCGGATCATGGCAAGAGAATATGCCTTGCGCAGGATGCGTTCCACCTCGTAGCGATGATATATATTGGTGTCATAAGCGGTGTCACCTCCGTCAAGACGGCCTTTGTCCCCAAAATACATTCCGCCAGTAAGTTCCCGTACACATACGAAATCTGCCCCGGCAGCTATCTCCGGCCTGAGCGGGGAGCGGTCGAGCAGACTCTGAAACGTCTCCACTGGCCTGATGTTGGCATAAAGTCCCAATTCGCGTCTCATGGCAAGCAGTCCCTGCTCCGGGCGCACTTTCGCTGAAGGGTCATTGTCATATTTCGGATCCCCTACGGCCCCGAACAGCACTGCATCACTGCTAAGACATATCTTCAACGTCTCCTCCGGGAATGGAGAGCCGAACTTGTCAATTGCGCAGGCGCCAATATATGCCGGCTTGTACTCTACCTCATGCCCGAATCTGCGGCACACCGCGTCTATGGCCTTGACGGCCTGCGTCACCACCTCCGGTCCGATACCGTCACCGGGCAATTTTGCAATGCTTAGCTTCATATTTCTCAATCTTGTCTTTATGTTCGAGCAGATAATCTATATCATCCAGAGCATTTTCAAAGCAGTACTTTTTATAGGAGCTTATCTCGAAATGCTCAGAACTCCCGTCCGAAAGAAGCGTCACCTTCTGCGCAGGAAGGTCGATTCGGAGCTTCACTGACGGATCGGCTCCGATGGCCGCGAAAATTTTCTTCAAGAAAGCCCCGCTCACCTGGACCGGCAGAACGAAACTGTTGAGCTCGTTGTTGCGGTGTATATCAGCAAAAGAACTTGAAACCACTGCCCGGAATCCGTAACCGGCCAAGGCCCAGGCCGCGTGCTCACGGCTTGACCCGGAGCCGAAATTGGCCCCGGCCACGAGGATGCATCCACTGTAGCGGGGATCGTTGAGCACAAAGTCTTTTTTCAGGCTTCCGTCAGATGCATACCTCCAGTCGCGGAACAGGTTCTCCCCGAAAAACTTCTCGTCTCGCGTGGTCGCTTTCAGGAAGCGCGCCGGGATAATCTGATCCGTATCCACATTCTCAATTGGCAGGGGGATGCAGGAGCTCTCTATTATGTTGAATTTCTGTTTCATATCATTTCTCTCGGATCTGTGACACAGCCGGTCACCGCAGCTGCGGCCGCCGTCAGCGGACTGGCGAGCATCGTGCGCGAGCCCGGCCCCTGCCGTCCCTCAAAATTGCGGTTGCTGGTGGAGACTGCATATTTGCCCGAAGGGATCCTGTCGGCGTTCATGGCAAGGCAGGCGGAGCAGCCCGGTTTGCGGACTTCAAATCCTGCATCCTCAAGGACTTTCCCGATCCCCTCCTCTTCTATCTGCCTGCGGACAGCCCACGAACCCGGCACGAGCCAGGCTGTGACCCTTTCAGCCTTGCGGCGGCCGCGCACCATGGAGGCGAAAGCCCGGAAATCCTCTATCCTGCCGTTGGTGCAGGCTCCGAGGAACACATAGTCAACCTTGTGCCCGAGCAGCTTCTCTCCTGCAGAGAATCCCATGTAGTCGAGGGCTCGCTGCGCACTTTCCGCGGGGATGATGCCGTCCACAGCCATTCCCATCCCTGGGTTCGTCCCATAAGTGATCATCGGGTTGATGTCAGCGGCATCGAATACGTATTCTTTGTCAAAAACCGCATCTTCTCCACTGTACAACGTCTTCCAATACTCGACAGCCCTGTCCCAGTCCTCCCCTACAGGGGAATGCTCACGTCCCTTGAGATAAGAGAACGTGACCTCGTCCGGTGCGATGAGACCTCCACGCGCACCCATCTCTATGGAGAGGTTGCACAGCGTGAGACGCCCTTCCATTGAGAGGCCCCTTATCGCAGAACCAGCATATTCCACGAAATAACCGGTAGCCCCGGAAGTAGTGAGTTTCATCATGAGATAAAGGGCGACATCCTTGGCAGTGACACACTTTCCGAGTTCGCCCTCAACCCTGATCCGCATGGTGCGGGGCTTTTGCTGGAGTATGCATTCAGAAGCCATGACCATCTCCACTTCGCTCGTCCCGATTCCGAATGCGACAGCACCGAGGGCTCCATGGGTAGAGGTATGAGAATCACCGCACACGATCGTCATGCCCGGAAGGGAAAGCCCTTTCTCAGGCCCGACGACGTGGACGATGCCGTTGTCCGGACTCATCATCGGATAATGCGACAGTCCGAACTCTGCGGCATTACGCTCCAGAGTCTCCACCTGAAGCCGGCAGACATCATCAGCAAAGGCCGTCCCGTCAGTCGGCACATCGTGGTCAGGCATGCAAAAAATTCTTCCCGGACGCAATATGCCACATCCGCGGCTGCGTATACCGTCAAAGGCCTGCGGGCTAGTCACCTCATGGCAATAAAGCCGATCTATATAAAGTTGAGATGTGCCACCGTCAATTATCGAGACGATATGGCTGTCCCAAATCTTGTCGAAGAGCGTGTTCATCTGAGGCTGCTGTTTACTTGTCCGACGGCACCGGCGAGCACGAGAAGATCATCGTCACCGACCTGCTTCTTCCTGTCTGCGAGTTTGAGGAACTCGTTATAGAAGGCATCAAGTTCCTCTCCGTCCATCTTGATGCCGAGCACTTCAAGGCGGTATTTGAGGGCCGCATGGCCGCTGCGGGCGGTGAGGACTATGTCGTTGTCGTCAATCCCGACTTCCCTGGGGTCGATTATCTCGTAGGTGCTGACATTCTTGAGTACCCCGTCCTGGTGGATTCCCGAAGAGTGCGCGAAAGCGTTGCGGCCGACTATGGCCTTGTTGGCCTGTACAGGCATGTTCATCAGACTTGAGACCATCCTGCTTACGGGGGCGATTTCAGCGGTGTTGATGCCGGTCTCGAGAGGAATGTCGCCGTGGCTCTTTATGATCATGGCAATCTCCTCCAGGGCCGTGTTCCCGGCACGCTCCCCCACACCGTTGACCGTGACCTCGCACTGGCGCGCCCCGGCAAGGAGGCCCGATATGGTGTTGGCTGTGGCCATGCCGAGATCGTTGTGGCAGTGGGTGGAGAGTATGGCCCTGTCCATCCCATCCACATTATCCATAAGGTACTTGATCTTGGCGGCGTACTCTGTCGGAAGGCAGTAGCCTGTGGTATCGGGGATGTTCACCACCGTGGCGCCGGCTTTGATGACGGCCTCGACCACGTGGGCAAGGTATTCATTGTCCGTACGTCCCGCGTCCTCGGCATAGAACTCCACATCTTCCACATGCTTTTTTGCATATTTCACCGCGCTTACAGCCCACTCGAGAATCTCCTCGCGGGTGGAGTTGAACTTGTACCTGATATGGGAGTCCGAGGTGCCGATACCCGTGTGTATCCTCTTGTGTCTGGCGTATTTGAGCGCCTCTGCCGCCACGTCTATGTCTTTCTGGACGGCTCGTGTGAGAGCGCATATCACAGGTCCGGTGACGGCCTTGGAAATCTCCAGCACGGAATTGAAATCCCCTGGGCTGGATATCGGAAAACCGGCCTCGATGACATCGACGCCCAAGCCTTCAAGCGCCCTTGCGACCTGGATCTTCTCAACGGTGTTCAGCTGACAGCCGGGCACCTGCTCGCCGTCACGCAAAGTAGTATCAAAAATGTAGACTCTGTCTGGACTCATTTCAATGCGGCAATAAAAAACTAACCGCTTGCTAAGTTCGTGTTCTATTCTGTAAAAAGCAAGATTTGGCATGGTTTTTTTGCCACTATGCCAATAATGTCTAAATTTGGGCCGCAAATCATAATATATGAAAGTCCTCAAATTCGGCGGCACCTCCGTGGGCACACCAGAGAGTCTCCGCCTTGTCAAAAATATTGTCACCTCGCGTCAAGGACGCGTAATCGTGGTAGTCTCTGCTCTGGGAGGCGTCACAGACAGCCTCGTCAAAGCCTCTTCCTTGGCGGAGAACGGTGACGCCTCATTCACCGGGATGCTCGACAACATCAGGGAGCGCCACCTTCTGATGTGCGATGAGCTGCTCGGAAACGGCGAAGCCCTCCGCATACTTAAAGAAAAGATCAATGCCCTCTGCGACAGGCTCGACGAGATCTGCCGCGGGGTCTACATGCTTGGAGTTCTGCCGCGCAAGACTAGGGACGAGATACTGAGCTTCGGAGAGAGGCTGTCTTCCCTGATAGTGGCGGAAGTAATCCCCGGGGGCTGCCTATACGACTCACTGCAGTTCATACGCACCCGCCGCTCCGGCAAATCGGACACGGCTGACATCCAGACGAGTTATCCGCTTATCCGTGAGGCCTTTGCAGGATATGAGATGTCTGATGCGATCGCAATCGTGCCAGGTTTCATATCGGCGGATTCAGACAGCGGGCAGATCACCAATCTCGGCCGCGGCGGCTCAGATTATAGCGCAAGCCTGATAGCCGCAGCGCTTGATGCGGAGCAGCTTGAGATCTGGACGGACGTGGATGGGTTCATGACAGCCGACCCGCGCATCATCAAGACATCTTATGTGATAGACGAGATGAGCTACGACGAGGCCATGGAGCTCTGCAATTTCGGCGCGAAGGTCATATATCCCCCGACTCTCTATGCCGTATGCCGCAAGGAGATTCCCATAATAGTCAAGAACACTTTCAACCCCTCCGCGCCCGGTACGACAATCCGCAGGCGCCGGACAAAGGCTGACAGCCGCCTGATCTGCGGGATATCCTCCATCGATGACATCTGCCTTCTGACCTTGAGCGGAACATCCATGGTAGGGCTCGTCGGGGTGGACAGCCGGATTTTCTCAGCGCTCGCCGCCGAAAGCATCAGCGCCTTCATGGTGACCCAGTCCGCATCCGAGACAGGCATCTCAATAGGCGTCAGCAAAGATGACGCGCAGCCGGCACGCGATGCCCTCGACGCTGAATTCAGCGCGGAGATAGCGAGCGGGGCCATCGAGCCTGTCAAGATAGAGAACGGCCTCGCCGCCGTGGCTGTGGTCGGAGAGAACCTGAAGCACGGCATAGGAATAGCCGGCAAACTCTTCGGCACGCTCGGACGCAACGGCATCAGTGTTGTAGCCTGCGCCCAAGGATCCTCCGCCACCAACATCTCCCTTGTGGTGGACCGCAACTACCTGCGCAAGACGCTCAACGTCATCCATGACTCTTTCTTCCTCTCCGAGTACCGGGAAATCAACATTTTCCTATGCGGGACAGGCACTGTGGGCAGCCAGCTTCTCGACCAGATCGCGCACCAGAGGGAGAAACTGATGAAGGAGCGCAACCTCAAAATAAACATGGTCGGCGTGGCCCGCAGCACCAAGGGGGTATTCTCCCGTAACGGTATAGATCCCGCATGTTGGAAAGAGCCTCTGGAAAACGGCATCAGCATCGATCCAGGCAAGCTGAGGGACGAGATTATCAAGATGAACATCTTCAACTCCGTCTTCGTGGACTGCACCGCAAGCCCTCAGGTCGCCGCCCTGTACAAAGAATTCTTCGAGCACGGCATTTCCGTAGTGGCGGCCAACAAAATAGCAGCATCGTCAGACTACGCCACCTACCTTGACCTCAAGCGGACAGCTCTTCACCGCGGGGTCAAATTCCTCTTCGAGACCAACGTTGGAGCAGGCCTGCCGATCATCAGCACTATCAACGACCTGCGCGACAGCGGAGACCATATCCTCAGGCTCCAGGCCGTGCTGAGCGGAACCTTGAACTTCATATTCAACACCATTTCGGCGGATGTCCCGTTCAGTCTGGCCGTCAAGATGGCCAAGGAGCAGGGATTCTCCGAGCCGGATCCGAGAGTGGATCTCTCCGGCCTGGACGTTGTACGCAAGCTGGTGATACTGGCCAGGGAGTCAGGATATGAGGTGAACAGGGAAGATGTCGAGAAGCAGCTATTCATTCCTCAGGATTTTTTCGAGTGCAGCCTCGAGGAATTCTGGGAAAAACTTCCGTCACTTGACGAAGATTTCGAGCGCCGCCGTTCAAGACTTGAGAGCAAAGGTCTCCGCTGGCGTTTCGTGGCCAGGATGGACGAAGGCAGATGCAAGGTCTCCCTTGAAGAACTCGGCCAAGACAGCCCAGCCTGGAAACTGGACGGCTCGAACAACATAATCCTGCTCACCACAGAAAGATACGACAGGCATCCTATGCTCATCCAGGGCTATGGTGCCGGAGCGGGAGTGACAGCCGCGGGAGTATTCGCAGACATAATGAGAACAGCAAATATATGAGAACAGCAATAGTAGGCGCCAGCGGCGCAGTCGGGCAAGAACTCCTCCGCCTGCTTGAAGAGAGGAATTTTCCTGTAGATGAACTTCTGCTTTTCGGCTCGGAACGCAGCGCCGGAAGCAAATACAGTTTCAAGGGCAAGGAGCTGGAAGTCAAACTCCTCCAGGACAACGACGATTTCAAGGACGTGGATTATGTCTTCGCATCAGCCGGCGCCGGCACTTCGAAAAAATTCGCCGGCACCATCACCCGATACGGAGCGACCATGATCGACAACTCCAGCGCTTTCCGCATGGACTCCGACGTGCCTCTCGTGGTGCCGGAGTGCAATGCCGAGGACGCGCTTGACGCCCCAAGGCACATTATCGCCAACCCTAACTGCACCACCATAATGATGGTCGTGGTGCTCAAGCCGATAGAGACTCTCTCCCACATACGCAGGGTACGCGTAGCCAGCTACCAGTCCGCATCCGGAGCCGGTGCGCAGGCCATGGCCGAACTCGAAGAGCAATACCGGGAAGTGCTTTCCGGCAGACAGGCCACAGTGAGCAGGTTCCAGTACCAGCTCGCATACAACGTGATCCCGCAGATCGATGTTTTTCAGGACAACGGCTACACCAAGGAGGAGATGAAGATGTTCAACGAGACACGCAAGATCCTCCACTCGGACATCAGGTGCTCGGCGACCTGCGTGAGAGTTCCGGCACTGCGCTCACATTCCGAAGCCGTGTGGATAGAAACGGAGAAGCCGCTGGACGTCAAGCAAGTACAGGCAGCTCTCGCAGCGGCTCCAGGTGTCACCCTGTGCGATGACCCGGCACAGCTAAAATATCCGATGCCGCTCTACACCGCAGGCAAGGACGACGTTTACGTGGGCCGGATCCGCAAGGACATAAGCGACGAGTGCAGCATGACCCTGTGGCTGTCGGCTGACCAGATCCGCAAAGGGGCCGCGCTCAACGCCATCCAGATTGCCGAATACCTTGTAGGAAAGAGGGATTAAGCGCCCTCTTTCTGTAAAGCGACCACCGCACGGCTTTCACGTCCGTCAGCGCAGACAAGCAGATCCTGCCCGAAGCGCACGTGACGTACGAGTTCGCTTTCATATACGGCCTCAACAGAGTCGAGATAATCAGTATCGCATATCTCCCCCGGACGGGCGTAAGGATTGACATTGACATAACCGGCATTGAACGAGGTCATGTTCTGAAAAAAATGTGTTCCCTGGCTCGGGTCTATCCTGAAATTGTCAAGGCAGCACTCCACTATCAGCTTGGCCTCGGAAATGTCGCTCCAGTTGACCGGTACGCCGAGAGAAGGTATGCTTGAGCCCCAACGTCCGTAGCCTATCAGGATATAATTCCTTTTTTCAGCACGCATCTTGAGATTCACTGCAGTGACCTCCTCTGCCATCTGACGGGTCTTGAGCACATCGAAAGCGTCCTTGCGGAGATACACGATATCCTTTATCCCGCCGATGCGTCCAGGGCCTATGGCGCTGCCCGAGCGGATGAAAGCCTGGCGCTCGTCCACCATGCTCCAGTCCATACGGCAATACATCCCGTCTACCGAAATAGGTCTTATCTGAAGGACATTGAATATGTCGAAAGTTCTCTTGCTCCCGCTCCTATCAAGATTTGCCGCAAACTCTATCTCCACTCCGCACTTGACTTCTTTCTGCGTAATCTCAAGGAGTTCATTGAGAATGTCCGCAAGCGGGAAGGTATTGTATTTGAGGATATGGGCGAAGGTGATGAATTTCGGCCCCTGCGGCACAGGAGAATCCACTATCCTCTGGTTCTCAAAATCCCAGGTGGATACGACCTTCGACAGGGCACGGAAGCCTCCGCAATCCGAGACCGGTATCCTCTCTATGTTGACAGCGTCATCAACGGAAGTCTTGAACCTGTCCGGCTGCAGATTGAGGGCATACATCGCCTGCTGAGTCTCCCGCATGGTGAGTTCAGGAGTCGAGGTCTGCAGGACATTGCGCGGGTACTTAGGGGAGAAGCGCAGAACCTGGTCCCCGTCCACCACGGCCTTTCCCAAACCGAAAGCCAGTTTGACAACCCCGTCCTCAGGCCTTTCATACCCGATCGGATAGAAGTTGAGAGAACGTGCGACACCGGAAAACGTCGGAAAATAGTAGCCTCCATCCTCACTTCCGCAGATCTCCTGAAGCACTATGGCCATCTTCTCCTCCGAAATGACATTCGACGTAGAGATGATATAGCCTCTGGACGATGCGAAGTAGACGGAGGCATAGACACTCTTGATGGCTTTGGAGAGAAGGCGCAACTCCTGGTCCTCATTTTCGGTATGAGGAATCATATAAGTCGAATACACTCCCGCAAACGGCTGATAATAAGAATCTTCAAGCTTGGAGGACGAGCGTACGGCGAGCGGCTTGCGCACATTGCGGATAAATACCCTGAGATCCTCCATCAGCTCCGACGGCAGGGTGGAAGCGACAAATTCCGACAATATCTCCGCGTCCGAAAGATCCGAATTGATGACATATTGGAGACCGTTCTCAATGATGAAGCGGTCAAAATACTCTGTCGTGACCACGAGCGTGCGCGGCACCAGCACCCTCACATCCTCCCACTTGTCATAGAGGTCGTACTTCTGGAGAATGTGGTTAAGAAAGGCAAGTCCTCTGGCCTTTCCCCCGAGCGAGCCGTCTCCCACACGTGCGAACCAGATCGCGTCATTGTAGGTGGCGCGGTCAAAACGGGCAACGACACCGAGGCCCTGATTGATCCGGTAGTCGTGGATCTTTCTCAGGTTCATCTCCCTTACCTGCTCCACATCGGCGTCAGTCCCGATACGTATAGGCCGGAAGAGGTCACCGATGGAGAACAGCCCCCGGCCATACAGCCAGCGCGAGATATAGTTCTTGTCCGCGAAGTAGCGCAGCGCGCTGTCGGACATGGTCGCTATGACCTTTTCGAACTCGTAAAGGTCTCGGGCGCGGGCCAGTTCCTGTCCGGTCTCCGGATCCGTGACGATGAAGTCGCCGAAACCGAACTCCCTGCCTATATACTCGCTGACCTCGTGGGTAAGGGTCTTGGATGTCTTGCGCACAAAGCCTACTCCTAGCTGCTCCGCCACGCTGCGCATGCTCTCCTGCGAGGACTGCATCAGGAAAGGCATCGTGGGGTTGTCTTCCCGTATGAGCCGGCACAGGTTGACCCCGGCATCGCTTTTCTCATTCTCCGGCTTGTCCCCCTTGTGTACTACGAAGCCGACGTCTGATATGACGCCTATTACATTGGACTTGTAGCGCTCGTATAGAGAGACGGCGTCATCGTAATTGGTCGCCATGAGGATTTTAGGCCTTGAGCGCTTGCGCATGACCTGCTGCTCCTCGTTGAGCGCATCACGTACGGCCTCGCTGTTCTGCTGGAGGACAAGTTTGTAGAGCAGAGGCAGATACGTGGAATAATAACGCACAGAGTCTTCCACAAGAAGAATCGCCCGGGCCCCCATCTCCAATATGTCCTGCTCGGCGTTGAGCTTGTCTTCGAGCAGTTTGACTATGGCTATGATGATGTCGGTGCTGCTGTTCCAGCAGAAAACATAGTCTATGCAGGAACGGTCGCTGCTTTCGATGTTGCGGTAGATTTCACGCGAGAAGGCGCTCAGCAGCACTATCGGGGTCTCCGGCCTCAGTGCTTTGGCCTGCCGGGAAAACCCGAACACGTCAAGTTCCCCGACATTGTACATGGTAATGATGAGGTCGAACTGCCCGTCATCCCCTTTCAGCACCTCCAGGGCGTCGATTGTGGATTCGGCCCGGAGGATGGACGGAGGGTTGCTCAGGTTGAGCTCAGAATATTCCCGGCTGATCTGCTCCTCGATATGCCCGTCCTCTTCAAGGGAAAAACTGTCGTAGTTGTTGCATACAAGAAGAATACGGCGTATCCTTCTTGTCATGAGTCTGGTGTAGTCCTGCTGACTGCTCATACTGTTTTAAAGTCGCTATATGCACAAACTTACATAAAAAATCCGGAATTATCGTTATCTTTGTGGGGATGGGGCGGAATAAGACATTTTCTCTGTGCTTCTGCATGCTGGCATTCATCGTAGTGTTCGCCCACTCGGTCATACCCCACGAGCACCACTGCCATACCGCCGTAGAGAAGCATATACACCACTTCCAGCACTGCGAGGGGCTCAACACCTATATCATGAAAAGCACAGCCGCATCTGCGGCACCGGCCCTTTTCTGCACCCCTCTCCATTTCGGGATGCTCTCCGCCCCCGTTCCTTGCCCGCCGCGTCTTCCGGGCGCACTGATTTTCGACCTGAGCGACCATTTCAGGCGAAAATCCACACCGGACATACCTCACGGAGCGCTTCGAGGCCCCCCTGTCGTCTGATTGTTTTTTCTCGCAGTGCAATGCCACGCACTGCGCCCTTTCCGAAGTCGTCACAACGGCTCCCGTTAACAATCAGACAATTACAAAAATGAAGAGAATATTAGCGTTGGCAGCAGCGCTTGCAGTAGTGTGCACTGCCTGCCACAACGAGGCTCATCACGAAGACGAGCACGATCACGAGACACACAGCCACACCCACGAGGGACACGACCACGATCATGACCACCACCATGACCATGAACATGACCACGATCATGGTGCAGAAGAGGCCGAAACCGCCAATGGAGTGAGGTTCACTAAGGCACAGAGCAGCATGATTGATTTTGCGACAGATTCGTGCCGCAGGGAAAGCATCGGGGAGGCAATCCGTGCCGTCGGAAAGATACTCCCCTCACAGAGCGGCACGCGCATCATCACAGCCAAATCATCAGGCATAGTCACCATTGCCGGAGGCAGCCTGCTCGAAGGCAGTCCCGTGCGCAAAGGCGCAGCACTACTTTACATAGGAAGTGAGGGCCTTGCCGATGCAAACATGGATGTACGCTATGCCGAAGCCAAGAGCGAATACGAGAGGGCGTCAGGCGAATATGAGCGCAAGAGCAGACTGGCAGAAGACAAGATAGTAAGCCAAAGCGAACTGGGCCGGGCAAAGACTGAATACGAAGTCGCCAAGGCCACTTTCGAGAATCTTGAGAAGAACTACCGCGATGGACGCTTCGCCGCCACCTCCGATATTGACGGTTATCTGGCCGAACTCCTGGTGGATAACGGCCAGTATGTGCAGGCAGGTGAACCTCTCGCAAAAGTATGCAGCGACAGCAGGCTTCTGGTCGAGGCCAAGGTTCAGCCGAAATGGCACAAGGCGCTTAAGAACATCGAAAGCGCCAACTTCACATTCTTCGATGACCCGCGCATCTGGACTCTTGAAGAACTCTCCGGGCGTCTTGTCAGCGTGGGAAAATCCACTTCAGTCGACAGCCCTCTGCTTCCGGTAAGTTTCGAGATCGCAAACAAACCCGGTCTGGTGCCTGGAACTTTTGCAGTACTTCACATCAAGACACGCGGCGAGACAGACGCGCTCACCGTCGACAGCGGCGCCATCATTGAAGAGATGGGCAGCTACTTCGTCTACAGACAGGTATATCCGGAATATTTCGAGAAAGTACAGGTCAGCATCGGTGCCAGCGACGGACTCCGTACCCAGATTCTCTCCGGCCTTGAGGAAGGCCAGACAGTGGTCAGCCGCGGTGCTGTCATCGTCAAGCTTGCCCAGGCGGCCGGCGGACTGGACGCGCACTCCGGACATGCACATTAGTGGAGGCGCCCTATGAACTGGCTTAATGAAATAATACGGTTTTCTCTGAGAAACCGTCTGCTGGTGCTGCTGGGAGCAGTGCTGGTAGTCATAGGGGGACTTTGGAGCGCAAACAGGACCGACATTGACGTGTTTCCTGACCTCACCGCCCCGACTGTTGTGATAATGTCAGATGCCCACGGCATGTCCGCTGAGGAAGTGGAGCGTCTGGTGACTTTCCCTGTGGAGACTGCCGTCAACGGCGCCACCAACGTGCGCCGCGTGCGTTCCACTTCCATGTATGGATACTCTTTCGTGTGGGTGGAATTCGACTGGGGAATGGATGTGTTCCGCGCCCGGCAGATAGTTTCCGAGAAGATGGTGACTCTCGGGGAATCTCTCCCAGAAGACGTGACCCCAGTCCTGGCACCGCAGTCCAGCGTGATGGGAGAAATCATCTTCCTTGGGCTCCAGTCTCAGGACGGCACCACCTCCATGATGGACCTTCGCGACATGGCGGACTGGGTGGTGAAACCGGCAATCCTCGCCACAGGCGGTGTCTCACAGGTGACCGTGCTCGGCGGCGAGGAGAAGCAATACCAGATCCTCGCCGATCCGTTGAAGATGGAAGCCTACGGAGTGACAATGGCCGAGATCGAGGCCGTCGGACGCTCCTTGAGCATCAACACAGAAGGAGGCATAGTCCGCGAATGGGGCAATGAATACGCCCTGCGCGGCATCGCCCGCACGACCGACCTTGACGAACTCGGCAAAAGCCTCGTCTGCATGGACAAAGGCGGCCCGGTGTGCCTGTCCGATGTAGCGACGCTGCGAATAGGTCCCGCCGTCAAACTCGGCACCGCTTCACAAAACGGCAAACCCGCCGTCATCATCTCCATCAGCAAGCAACCGAACATCAACACGCTCAAAGTCACCAAAGCCATCGAGTCCAACCTCGAAGGGGTGGCGGCATCACTTCCTCATGACGTAAAGATGGACACACACATTTTCCAGCAGGCCGACTTCATACAGGCATCTGTCGGCAACGTGGGCCGGGCCCTGCTTGAGGGTGCAATATTTGTGGTATTGATCCTGTTCCTCTTCCTGGGCAACTTCAGGACTACGGTGATCTCCATCATAGCAATTCCTATGTCCCTGCTTGCCACGATCATAGTCCTGCACCTGCTCGGGATGGACATCAACACCATGACCCTCGGCGGCATGTGCATCGCCATCGGTTCGCTTGTGGACGATGCCATCATAGATGTGGAAAATGTATATAAACGCTTGAGGCAGAACCATCGCAAGCCGGAGGCGGAAAGGCAGAAAGTCTTCGATGTGGTATTCGAGGGTTCCAGAGAGATCCGCTCGTCCGTCATCAACGCGACCCTCATCATCATGGTGGCCTTCACTCCCCTCTTCTTTCTGAGCGGGATGGAAGGCAGACTTCTCAAGCCACTCGGGATCACCTACATCATCTCACTTTTCATGTCTCTAATCGTGGCGATGACCCTCACTCCCCTCCTCTGCAAAGACATGCTATCAAATGAGAAATACCTCACCCGCAACGACCGCGAGGGCTGGGTGAGCCGCAAGCTCTCCGCCATCTACGGGAAGTCCCTGAGGTGGGTGCTGGCCCACAAGAAAACTGTCATGGGAGCCACCTGCGTGCTGCTTATAGGGGCTGTGGTTGTGTTCACACAGATGGGAAGCAGTTTCCTGCCGGACTTCAACGAAGGCTCGATGACAATTTCGGCTGTCACGCAGCAGGGAACATCCCTTGAAGACAACGACCGCCTCGGGCAGCTGATGGAAAGGGAACTCCTCAGCATCCCGGAAGTCACCAGCACCTCGCGCCGCTCCGGACGCGGAGATCTCGATGAACATTCCCAAGCCACCAACTCCTCGGAGCTCGATGTCAACTTCAATCTCTCCGGCAGATCAAGAGAAGAGGTCTTCAGCGATGTCCGCGCCAAACTCAACTCCATACCGGGCATCGCGGTGACAGTAGGCCAGCCGCTCGGGCACCGCATAGACCACATGCTCTCCGGCACTAAGGCCGCCATTGCCATAAAGATATTCGGTACGGATCTCGGGACCATGCAGATGCTCGGCAACACAGTCAAGAGCCTCATCTCTGAAGTGGAAGGGCTGGTGGACGCATCCGTGGAGCAGCAGGCCGCGACACCCCAGATACAGATCAAGGCAGACCGTGCCGCACTGGCCCAGTACGGCATCACGATGGCAGACTTCAACGACTTCATCAACCTCGCTTTCTCCGGGGAGAAACTCTCAGACATCTATGAGGGTCAGCGCCGCTACGATGTCGTGCTGCGTCTCGGCGATGATGACACCCGCAGCATAGAGGGCGTGCGCAACGCGCTCATCGATACCGGCAACGGAAGCAAAGTCCCGCTGGAGCAGGTCGCCAGAATCGTTTCTACATACGGCCCGAACTCCATCAGCCGCGAGAACGTACAGCGCAAGCTCGTGGTGTCCGCCAATGTGAGCGGACGCGATGTAGGAAGCGTAGTGGAGGATGTGCAGAGGGTCATTGCAGAATCGGTGCAGCTCCCGGAAGGCTACCGCATCGAATACGGCGGACAGTTTGAGAGCGCAAGAAGTGCCTCACGCACCCTTGCCCTCGCCACCATACTGGCTGTTCTCGCAATCTTCCTGCTGCTCTACCTTGAGTTCAAGGATGTCACGCTGTCGGGCATCGTGCTCGCAAGCCTGCCTCTCGCACTTGTCGGAGGCGTATTCGCCGTCTGGATCAGTTCCGGAGTGGTCAGCATCCCGTCGATAATCGGATTCATCACTCTCTTCGGCATAGCCACCCGCAACGGAGTCCTGCTGATCAACCGATACCAGCACCTGCGCCACGACGGGGAGGGGCTCAGGGAGAGCGTCATCGATGGTTCGGTGGACAGGCTCAACCCTATCCTCATGACGGCCCTGACCTCTGCTCTTGCCCTCATCCCGCTGGTGCTCAACGGAGACAAGACAGGCAATGAGATCCAGAGCCCGATGGCAGTGGTGGTGCTCGGGGGACTTCTGACATCCACCCTTCTCAACATCTTCATCATACCGATAATGTACGAATGGTACGCAAAAAGGAAGAAAACCAATGACAAATAGATATCTGATCACAGCGTTCGCCGCCCTGTCCCTTTGCGGGGCGGCAGATGCACAGGACTTCAGCGGCATACTCTCGCAGGTGGAGGCCAACAACACCACGCTTCAAGCGCTCCGCAGCGAGGTTCAGGCCGACAAGATGGAAGCCCGCACCGGACTTGCACCTTCCGACCCGGAAATAGAACTGGGTTACCTCTGGGAAACCGTGGACCCGGAAGGCGGCAACAGGCTTGACTTCAGCGTCAGCCAGAGCTTCGACTTCCCGACAGTGTATTATTGGAGAAAGAAGATTTCCCAGGGAGAATGCGCCGCTGCGGATTACGAATACGCCATCGGCAGGAAAAAAATCATGCTGGAAGCAAAGCAGGTCTGCATAGACCTTGTTTACCGGAACGCCCTCAAATCCGAACTCGACAAATGCCACGCCAACGCCAAGGCCATAGCCGACAGCTGGCAGAGCAAGTTCGATGCGGGAGAGGCCGGTGCTCTGGACTTGAACAAGGCGAAAATGGCTCTCCTCGCTTCGGCCCGCACGGCAAGGAACAACGAGATAGAGCGACAGGCACTTCTCTCCGAGCTCCGAAGGCTCAACGGCGGCAAGGCCATAGACTTCAGCATGAATGCATTCGCCGACCCTATGCTGCCAGACGACTTCGAGCAGTGGTATGCAGACGCAGCAGCGCGCAGCAGCGAGTTGCTCTCAGTGGAGAATGACCTGCACAATGCGGAGTCAGGCGTCAAACTCTCCGCTTCGCAGTGGCTTCCGAAATTCTCGATCGGTTACATGTCCGAAAGCGTCACAGGCAGCACCTTCCAGGGAATCACCGGAGGAATCTCCATTCCTCTATGGGAGAACCACGGCAAGGTCCGGGCCGCCAAAGCCCGCAGAGAAGCCGCCGAGGCGAAACTGAAAGACGCATACGCACAGTTCAAGACCTCACTCAAGTCAAAGTATGACAAGGCCGTAAACCTGATCGCCCTCCGCGAGGAGTATCGCAAGACACTCTCGGGGCTCAACCCGGGTGACATGCTCTACGAAGCACTTGAATGCGGAGAACTCCCCATTGAGGACTACACCTATTCTATCGAAATCTGGCATGACACATTCCAGGATGTGCTCGAATGCGAGCGCGACTGCCACAGCCTGATATCGGAACTGGAGAATTTCGCCGAATAGTGCTATATTTGCTTGAAACAACAAACTATAACCACTGATGACCAAGTTATTCAAGATCACTATCGCTTCGCTGCTTGTGCTGTCATGCATCGGAGCGCCCGCCTACGCACAGAAATCCGCGCGCAAGGCCGCCAAAAACGCCAAGACCGAGCAGCAGCCTGCACCGAAGAGGGTTGACCCGAGCGTGAGCGCCCGGCAGACCCTCGACCGCATCTACGACTACCTCTCGGCCTGCACTCCGGCGGAAGTGCTTGACGCAGACGGCAAAAGCATCACCGACTACAGCAAGATCGATGAAAACTCCACCCTCAAGAAAGGAGATTTCGGCATCTGCACCTACGAGTGGGGCGTGACCTACTCCGGCATGCTTGCCCTGAGCGAGTTCACCGGTGAGAGCAAATACGCCGACTACGCATACACGAGGCTCAAGCTGCTTGGAGACATCTACCCTTATGTACGTGACTACTACAACGCCACCGGCTACCCGATGAAGCTTAAGTACCTCGCCAGCCCGAAATGGCTTGACGACTGCGGTGCCATGACCGCCGCCATGATCAAGGCCACCCTCGCCGACCCGCAGAAAGGCAAGGATTTCAGGGCCCTGCTCGACAACGGGTTCAACTTCACCATGTACAAAGAGTACCGCCTCTCCGACGGCATCCTGGCACGTAACCGCCCTACAACCAATTCCGTATGGCTCGACGACATGTACATGGGCATCACCCCGATAGCCTACAGGGCTCTGCTCAGCCAGAAAGAGAGGGGCGACCTCACGCAGAAATTCTACGCCGAGGCCGTAAATCAGATCCTCCTCTTCAAGAAATATCTCTGGGTGCCGGAGAAGAACCTCTTCCGCCACGGCTGGATAGAGGGCATGGCCGAGCACCCGTCCTACCATTGGGCCAGAGCCAACGGCTGGGCAGTGCTCACCCTCTGCGATGTGCTCGACGTGCTTCCGGAAAGGGCGCAGGGACGGGACGAAGTGCTCGATCTGCTCAAGTCGCTCCTGCGCGGCATCGCCCCGTACCAGGCCCCGGACGGACGCTGGCACCAGCTCATCGACAAGACCGAATCCTATCTTGAGACCAGCGCCACAGCCATGTTCGTATACGGCTACGCCCACGCCATCAACAAAGGCTGGATAGACAGGACAGCTTATCAGGACATCGCCCGTGCCGGCTGGGCCGGAATCGAGAAGCAGGTCAACGCACAGGGACAGGTGGAAAACACCTGTGTGGGCACAGGACTCGGATGGACCAACACCTTCTACGAAGGCCGCCCGGTAAGTGTCTATGCTGCCCACGGCTATGGTCCTGTACTCCTCGCCGGCACCGAGATGCTCAAACTCTACGCATCCCGGCAGTCACAGCAGCCAAGGCCGGGAATGGCATTCCAGCAGGTTGAGAGGCAGGAAGGCAAGCCCATGATATTCCTTGCCGGCGACTCCACCTGCAAGAACGGCCGCGGCACAGGCGACAACGGCCAGTGGGGCTGGGGCAGTTTCTTCCAAGAATACGTAAATGACACTGCCGTGGTTGACAACGAGGCCGTGGGCGGCTTGAGCAGCCGCACTTTCTACAACAACCGCTGGCCTCAAGTACGCGACCGCATTCAGAAAGGCGATTTCGTCATCATCCAGTTCGGGCACAACGACATGTCCCCTCTCAATACCGGACGTGCGCGCGGCACCCTTGACGGCACCTCCGATGAATGCCGGACGGTCGTGATGGAGAAGAACGGCGGCCCTGAGGATGTCTACTCATACGGGCATTACATACGTCTGATGATCCGCCAGACCAGGATGCGCGGAGGAATCCCTGTCGTTCTCAGCCCTACTCCGCAGAACCGCTGGAAGAGCGACTCTTCCGTGGAGAGGTTCAACAAGACTTTCAACGTCTGGTGCAAAGAAGTCGCCGCCCAGGAGGGAGTCGAATATATCGACTTCAACGAACTCGCGGCCGCTCAGTATGACATCATAGGGAAGCAGAAAGCCCAGGCCGACTACTTCGCCGATTCCGTGCACACCCAGGAGGCGGGAGCGCGCCTCTACTGCCGCACCCTCGCGGACGCCCTCAAGGCAGCCGGCGGTCCGCTGGCAACTTACATCAAATGATAAAAAATCCGGGGCATGACCCCGGATTTTTTATGTTGTCACAAAGTTTCCGACATTTACATCAGTAAGGCCACTGTCAATACAGCAGACCGAACATCCATAAAGGAATGCGGTTGTGGTGTCCGATTTCTGTGTCGTCCACAGCAAGATAGCTATCGGCCGCATCTTTGATTTGCTCAAATGATTTCTTGCGACCGCCTACTTCAAACAGATACTTTCCATCCACCAGAAAATCTCCCTTTGTGGGGTAAGTAACGGAGTGATCGACCGCTAATTGGCTAAGAAAGAAAGTCTCCCGTACAGTCCCGATGTTCGGGTTCGTTGCGTATGCGTACATCAGGTTGGAATTGTCCATGAATATCTTTTCAGGGCGCGACAGTTTGTCAATGTGCTTCGGTTTATCGGAAAGCAAAGCCAAAAGTCCTGCCTTTTCGAGGGCATACAACATCTTAAGACCTTGATTCCTGTCGGTCTCCAATTCATTGTAGAGATTGGACATATTCGGTGTCTGTGGAACCTGTTCTGCAAGAATCATAAACATTTTCTTGGTCTTCCTTATTGTCGATTGCTCCACTCCCTCTATTATCGGATAGTCGTTTTCAAGAACGTGGTTGACAACTTGCTGCAATCTGATTTCGAATCCGGAATATACGCTCTTGTAAAATGGGTAGTAACCGTGACGAAGATAGTCACCGAACAGCGGCAGAATCTTCATACCTTTTGAGAGGATGTCTTCTGCGATCTGGCGGTGATTGCTCAAAAGAAAGTCAAGAGTAATCGGTTCTATTTCTGTGAGCCCCTCGTAGAACAGATATTCCCGGAAAGACATCCCGTGAAGGGTGTATGGCAACTGCCTCCTTGACAAGTCGGCCACGCCACTGTCTATTTTGAGCATCGAGGAACCTGTGTAAACAACGTGAAGTCCAGGATAATCGTCGTTGATGTTTTTGATCAATGTCTTCCAGTTGGGGAAATAGTGCACTTCATCAAGGAACAGGTGCGTGCCGCCGTGCGTGTAATGATACTCTATCAGGTCATTTATGGAATGCGTCTCGAACCACAAATTGTCAAGAGAAAGGTATAGCGCCTTATCCTTGTCTGTGAAGGATTCTTTTATGTGCTGGAGCAGCATTGTGGTCTTTCCCGTGCCTTTCGCTCCTTTTATGGCTATAAGGTTGTCACGCCAGTCTATTTTGTCAATCAGATAGCGATTGAATCCTTCCGGCGTGCCCTGAAGCCGCCTGTTGTAAATTCTGAGTATTTCGTCAAGTCCTTCCATACACCGTCACATTATTATGCAAAGTTATGAAATAATGTTTGCAAACACTATTATTCTGCAAAATTTAGTGTCTTCAAACATTATGCAACCGTTAAAAAAAAGTTGCCGGTTTTTTCAGAAGCTTATCCTGTAACTGAAATTCGGACAGAACGGCAGCAGGGCAAGTTCCTTCCAGCTTTCAGTCGAGGCATCGAAATAGAGCATGAACGGGTTGAAACGGTTGAGCACATTGCAGATGCCAAAATTGAAATCGTGCTTGAAACGGCCCCAAGTCCTGGAGAATCCGTAACCGGCATCAAGCCTTATCACCGCCGGCATCTTGTAGTTGTTGATGGTTGAGAAATAGTCAGCCGTCCACTCCTGGCCAGGAATGTGCATAGTATAGGTCTCAGCTGCACCGTTTTCCCAATGTCCGCTCTGGGCAGTGAACGCAAGACTGAATCCGCGCCACTGCGCCGAAGCATTGAGGACGTGCCGGCGGTCGAAGCGGGCGTTGAACGGCTTCCCGTCATTGACCGAAGCGAACCCCTCCCGGGTCGTCTTGGAGAGCGTGTAGGCAGCCCGGACATTGAGTTCACGTCCGTGATACTCATACAGGAACTCAGCCCCGTACGCCTTTCCCATCCCGATATCGACATTATCTTCCCAACCAGCGAGCCCGCCGCTGAACATAGTCTGCGCCTCTTTGTAGAGTACGAGATTGCCCATCTCCTTCCCGAACGCTCCGAGAGACAAGGAATGGCCTCCGAAAACGAGCGAAGTCCCGAAGTTCAGCTGCTCCGCACTCTCAGGCGAGACCATATCCCCAGACGGGACAATAAGGTCAATGGACCATCCGACAGGCAGACCCTCAAGAGTGTGATAGTATTGCACCGTCCTGTCATATGATGCCTCCAAGGCGAAGTGTCTTGTCACATTCCACTTGGCAGAGGCGCTGTATTCCGGATCCTTACGCGCTCCTTGATATTTGGCGTTATGGAAAACATTGCCTCTTATAGCCGCCTTGGCAGTAAATCTGTTCGGGATGTTGATCCCTCCGCTGACATAGACAGAGCCGAGAGAGGTTCTGGACCGGTTGGTCACGGAAGCCACCTGTCCAGGAGCGAAGAACGCATACCTAAACTGGCCGCCGGCCGTGATGTCAAACCACTTCCCGAGAGGCCGCTTCAACGACACGGAGGCGCTCGCCTCGCTCAGCGTGGACAAGAGAGACAGACGGTTCTCCACACCGCGAAAAACTGTCCGCTGCTCACGGCTGTTGCCATAGTGGTTGTAGGATGCCGATGCGTCTAGCCGCGAGCGGCCCAGCTGACCCTGATAACGGAGAATCGTGATGGCATTCTTCCATCCAAAAGCGTCATCAGCGCCTGACGGCGTAGTAAAAGAATAATTGTCATGGCTCATGAAAACCGAAGCATCAAGGCTCTGCCCGGAAGCTATCTTCCAGTGCACCTTGCCATAAACATCCCCCACGCCGGCCCGGAAGTCCTTCAAATCACCGAGGTACGAGTTCATCAGGCCCTTGAGGGCCTTGTATTCCAGAGTCAACGGGGATATCCGCCCCGAGAACATGAGCGAAAGCCGGTCGGATACCGGAACCTCAGCTTCAGCCCCGAGCAGGAAATTGTTGACCGTGGCCCCGAGCCGCAACTTGTCATGACCGGGGGTCCTGGTCTCCAGTCGTATATGGGAGGCCGTGAAATTGCCGGCACTGCCGTCGAATCCGCCTTTTATCAGTGAGACGTCTCCGATCACCGACTGCGGGACAACGGTGGTCAGCCCCAGAAGGTGCGACTGCCCGTATATCTGCACGCCGTCAATTGAAAAGAGATTGTTGCCCATATTGCTCTGTCTCCGGTCTTGACAGCTGCGCTCAATGTATCTGTAACCTCCTGCGCCTGCAATGTGACAGGCAGCAGAAGCATGAATGTAATTGTTGCTGTTTTCATTGGCAAAGTTATCTTTGAGGTTTTGGAATGAGCGGATAAGATGTGTTCTTATTATAAAAGGCACGCATCCATTGTCCTGTTTTCTTAATCCGAGCCCCGAATATCCCGACTCCACCATGGATATTGGTAAATATGTTCTCCCTGCGGAAAGTGATTGTGGCATCTGATGATCCCATCCTTGTGGTATATTCAATTGCCTCTTTTATATACCGGTCATAATCATCCGATACAGCCATGAAAACAATATACCCCTCGTTTTCATAGGGCTCACGCGGTTTGTCGGGGGATCTGTTCAGAGAATAGTAATATGGGCCTCTGAAATCTCCGGATATGAGAAAATACTCTTCTTTTTCCGAGCCGCTTTTTTTAGTCTCAGATATTTTCTATGAATGGACGCTCCGGACAGATATGGATACAACTCCGAAGGCAACTCGCGCCCGTAGTAGTCTGTGTCACTCGTCTCCGGGATGTACGTGTCACCCGTCAGGTTGAAATTGTCCACGAGTTCACAGTCAGTGCAAATCTCTTCAGCTATTCTATGACTCCCTGTCTTCTCATCATAGTCCATTGCATACACCCAGGTATTATAACGTAATGTCGTATAAGAATATTCTGTCCCGACAAGGTTTTTATATTCAGGGATTGAGCTATCAATCAAATAAGGTGCATAAGATGCACAAGAGAGATCATCCCCCGTCAGCATCCTTTGCTCCGCCCATATCAGATCGTATCCTGGAACTTCAACTTCAAGCCGGTATCCATACCGTGGAACCGCCGCATAGTCGAGGATCCAGACTCCGTCCTCCCTGCGGCGGAACTCCCCAGCAGGATAATTGTTCGTGAGATCGAGCAGCCGCGCCGTCGCCTCTGTCAGCTCCGGCGCTTCCGTAAGCGACGCCCCCTTGGTGAACGAGAGTCGCAACTCCTGCGGACTGCTGTCCGTCAGCACGCACTCCACCACCACCTTCGGCCTCTCCCCCGCATCCAGCACCACATCCCGCACACAGCCGGTAAAGATTAAGCTCAAAATACCACAGCAGCCCAGAGAGAGCGGCAAGAACAAAAAAGAATAAATTTTTCTCATTTCAAAAACTTCAGGCGTTAATGTAATCGTCCGATGGTTAGGATGGCAAATCTTATTGGTTGCCTTAAAGATAATAACAGTTTTTCACAACAACAATGGTTTTATATAATCGCCTTAACAATCGCAACAGATGGGTGTCGCGCAAGGAGAAGGGGCACCTGCTCAACACAAAAGCATCGCAGGTGCCACCTTTCCCTCGTGCGGAGGCTAAACATCAAAACAGCACGACTTCTACTACAGTTCCAAAGAATCTTGTCGCAGCAAGAAATCGTAGATACTCATCGTCGTAATACCTTGCTCATCTCGCTGAACAAGAATAGGCTCGCCTGTTACTATTATTTTCTTGAATGAATCTCCTATGTTGATGAGAGACGCTTTTTCCTGCTTTTCTTTTTCTTCTGTTCCCAGCCTATATGCAGATTGGACATAGTATCTACGACTCCCTTGGTTACATACAAAATCAACTTCCAACTGCTTCTGAACCCTCTTACCACTCGTATCAGTATCTCTGGTTACGACACTTCCCACATCCACGTTAAAACCACGAACACGAAGCTCATTGTAAATTACATTTTCCATCAGATGCGTCATCTCCATCTGCCTGAAATTCAACCTTGCATTTCGGAGTCCACAGTCAACAAAGTAGTATTTTGATGGACTTCCTATATATTTCCTCCCTTTGACATCATATTTCATTACCTGCTCCATAATAAAGGAATCACACAGATAGTCCAAATACAACTTGATCGTATTCGGGGAAATTTTGATATTTTTAACGCTTTCGAATGTATTTGCAAGTCGGGTCGGATTCGTCAGACCACCTATTGATGATGCCATCGTGTCCACAAGTTCTGACAATTCAGCATCTTGCTTGACGCCATACCTCTGCGTGATATCCTTGAGATACGTCTCGATGAAAAGATTCTTCAGATATTCCGATTTCTGCTCCTCCGTTGCAAATGAAAGGATTTGCGGAAGACCGCCATAGGTCATATACTCATTTAAAGCGGTGAATTTATCACCTTTGTATACCGGCATGAATTCACTGAAACTCAACGGACGGATCTTGATTTCATCGCCACGGCCACGAAATTCAGTAATAATGTCTTTAGATAATAATTTCGCGTTGCTTCCAGTGACATAAATATCGAGATTAGGTCGGTTTTGCAGGCCATTAAGAACAAATTCGAACTGTGAAACCAGTTGTATTTCATCCAGAAGCAGGAAATAGTTTCCGCTGTCCACAATTCGGGATTTCACATAGGAATAAAGGTTGTCCGGGTCACACAAGGAACGGTTTTCCCAATCGTCCAATTTGACGGAAATAATGTGAGACTCGTCAATTCCCTGTGTCTTAAGATAGTCGCTAAATATACTGAAGAGCAAATACGACTTCCCGGATCTGCGTACTCCCGTGATGACCTTAATCATCCCATTGCCAACTCGTGCAATCAACCTGTCAAGGTAGATATCTCTATTTATCCTCATCTTACTGAATTTTTACTGCCGTTCGCCACAAAAAACTCAGTGCAAATATGGCAATTATTTCTCACTTCAGCAACGATTTCCGAAATCAAAAAAAAATCGGCCAACTGTCGCACCAAAAATCGGCCAACTGTCGCATCAAAAATCGGCCAACTGTCGCATCACTCAGATATAACGCATTTGTTTTTAATACAATAAATACTTATTTTTGTCGAAAATTTTTTGCCGTGAACAACTATAAAAAGAGAGTAGCAGATCGGCTGCTTACTTATAAACTTGAGTCTTCCGGAGCCGTTCTTATCGAGGGGCCAAAGTACTGCGGAAAAACGACCCTGGCATCACAGCAAGCTGGCAGTATACTGTCCATGGCTGATACGGACACACTTGGCCAGAATCTTGCTCTGGCCAGGACAAATATTTCAAGACTTCTTGCAGGCAAAACACCCAGACTCATTGACGAGTGGCAAATTGCGCCTCAATTTTGGGATGCAGTCAGGAGCGAAGTGGACAAACGCAACGAAGATGGTCAGTTCATGCTTACAGGCTCAGCCGTTCCACCGAGACCGAAAAAGGATGAAAAAGGGAATATTATTGAGGAAGAGAACATACATCACACCGGAACCGGGCGTATTTCGCGACTTAAATTGCGTACAATGTCATTGTGGGAGTCAGAAGATTCCACAGGAGATGTAAGTTTGGGAGATTTATTTTCCAACTCGGACACACTAGAGGGCAAAAGCAATATCGACTTGAGCAGGCTTGCATATCTCACATGCCGTGGAGGATGGCCAAAAGCGGTTTTGAAGAAAAGCGAAAGAGCCGCATTGGCCCAGGCATTTGACTATTATGATTCCGTCGTAAGCAATGATATCAAAAGGGTCGATGATACAGAAAGAGATGAAGAACTGACAAAGAGAATCATGCGCTCGTACGCCCGTAATCAAGGGACTCAAGCCACTGCCGGAACCATTCTTTCCGACATCAAGAACAATGGCGACAAGCAGATGTCCGACAGTACCATATACAACTATATCAAGGCATTGAAAGAAATCTTCGTAATTGAGGATTCCATCGCCTGGAATCCGAACTTGAGGAGCAAGACAGCCATAAGAACTTCAGATACAAGGTATTTCATTGACCCGTCTATAGCGACGGCTGCTTTAGGTCTTGGACCGGAAGATCTTATCAACGATATGGAGACATTCGGATTGATTTTCGAGACGTTAGCGGTAAGGGATCTTCGAGTATACGCAGATGCTCTTGACGGTAAGGTCTATCACTATCGGGACAAGAACAATCTCGAATGCGACGCTGTGATTCACCGGCGGAACGGCTCGTATGGGCTGGTGGAGGTAAAGATCGGCGGTTCGACTCCTATTAGCGAAGGAGCTGAAAGTCTTAAGGAACTGTCCGCAAAAATCGATCAATCCAGAATGAAAGCACCTTCATTCCTGATGGTCCTGACTGGCATCGGAGATTTCGCCTATAAGCGTCCGGAAGACGGAGTCTTCGTCATCCCGATAGGTTGTCTGAAACCTTGACAACTTTTTGAATTCTTAAAATTAATCGATATCTTCGTGCTGAAAATATGTGCATAGTAACAAAAATTTAGTACGACATGCTTTTTTCAAGACAATACTATCTTAATCAACTTATATCAGCTGAAGGGAACGGGATGATCAAAGTCATTACCGGCATCCGTCGTTGCGGGAAGTCTTTCCTACTCTTCAGACTTTTTCGCAACTATCTGCTTGAAAAAGGTGTCCATGCAGATCACATCATCCCCATTAACCTTGAAGACAGAAGGAACAAAAATTTCCGAGATCCAGATGCTCTGCTGAACCATATTGACAGCCTGATGAAGGATGAGGGGAAATACTACATTTTGCTTGATGAGGTTCAGCTTGTAAGGGAGTTCGAGGATGTACTCAACTCGTATCTGAACGTCCCCAACGCTGAAGTTTACGTCACCGGGTCAAATGCAAAGTTCCTGTCCAAAGATGTAATCACAGAATTCCGTGGACGCGGCTGGGAGATCCGCATACACCCGCTCAGTTTCGCGGAATACTATGAAGTAGCAGGTGGTGAAAAGGCAGAAGCGTTCGAACAGTACTATATCTATGGCGGACTTCCCGTTGTGGCCGGGCTGGAGAAAGCGGAAGACAGGCAGAATTATCTCCGTGAAATTTATGATACCGTTTATTTGAAGGATGTCATTGACCGGAATAATCTGAAGAATGAAGAGGGATTGCGCGAGATCATCCGTGTCCTCGCATCCGGGATAGGTTCAAGCACCAACGTGTCCAGAATGTCAAACACCTTCAAGTCCATTGAAGGGAAAGACATTGCAGGTACGACCATTTCGCGATACATTGAATGCCTGCAGGATGCTTTTTTCATAAACGAAGCGCTTCGTTACGATGTCAAAGGCCGCAGACATATAGGAACCGAGACAAAGTACTACTTTGAGGATATGGGCATAAGGAATGTCATTGTAGGATTTCGACAGAATGAGCCCACCCATGCTATGGAGAATGTCATTTATAACGAACTCCGGAGAAGAGGGTTTACCGTCGATGTCGGAGTTGTGGAGGTTTTCCGTACCGATGAAAAAGGGAAGCGGCAAAGACACAAACTGGAGATTGACTTTGTCGTGAATAAACATGACGAAAGGCTCTACATCCAGTCAGCATACGCAATGCCTGACAAGGCAAAAATGGATCAGGAGCAAGATTCGCTTCTCCACATTCCAGATGGATTCCGCAAAATCATCATCGCAGCTGACCGCTACAGCTCCGGGTACAATGAAGAAGGAATCCTGATACTCAGCTTATATGACTTCCTGCTTGGCAAAGTGGATATTTGGAAATAATCAATACCCCGGAAAAATCTTTGCAAATCATAAAATCAAAACTTAAATCCGCACAAAAGAGCAGGCTTGATAGGTTTTAGGCTGTTCATATCTGGTCGGTGAATGAAGAACCTCTTCGTCATCAGCAAAACACCCGTCAAAATATCCGTCGCGTGGAGGAATGCCCGGGAAATGTTCCGTCTCAAAGGAGCGTTCAAAGATGAGTTCCTGCCACACGCCGTTATTGGCAGAGAAATAAATGTGCTCAAAAAGTTGACCATACAGAAGAGGATCAATCTTTCCTGTCACTTTGGTGGAATTAATCTCAAGTTTCACGCCCTCCCTCTCCTGCGCTCCTGCGAAAAGTGGCAGGAGCACGAAAGGGAGCAAGATCAAATATGATTTACGCATAAATTCAATTTAAAACCCGCTGGTGGAAGAAATCAAAGTCGGCATAGCCGCCGCCCTCGACTGAAGTCGGATAACAATAAAGCGCCGTCCGGTAGCCGGTAAACAGATCAAGCGTGTAGAGCATCTTCAATGTGAAGCCGCAGTCGCTCCAGTTCTTACCGTCCTCTGACCAGCAGGCCGTCACAGTATCGGCCTCTTCACCTTCGGAAGGAGTGAAAACATAGTTCAAACGGAGCCACAGCGTGTCCCCTTCGAGTTCGTGCCGGTATACTTCCTCGTCCTTGGCTTCACGGCCACTGCGGCGAAGCACAACCGACTTGGAACCGTCAGAGGCCACCTCGGCCCCCACTGCGATATTGTTGCTCTGGAACGCACAGATACCCGCCCTGTCACCAGGCTTGAGAGCGGAGATGTCGAGCTTGACTTCCGCCACGCTCTTCGGCCCGACTGTCCTCTGCGTCAAGGTGTTGCGCGCAGTCATTATGCCATCGGCAAGGATACCGGCATGAAGCCGCATCCAGCCTGGACGCTCAGAGAGAGACCACAAGCTGTCAGCCGGCTTATGGTTCCACTGCCAAACAAGAGCAAGTTCCCGAGAGTCGAACTCATCCGAATCCCAGACATAATCCTCTCCGGACGCAGGGAGATTGACACGCACGGTCTTCATCGGCACGCCGCCGTCCCCCATAATCGGCCAGCCGTCAACCCACTCCACAGGCTGAATGGTCGGGATACGTCCGACCGCCCCGTGATCCTGGAACATTATCGCATACCAGTCACCGGCCGGAGTATCCACTATCGCACCCTGGGCGACTCCGTCAGGACGGGAATCGAACGCCCCCTGCAGGACCACCTTGCTCTCATACGGCCCGAGAAGACTGCGGCTGCGCCAGCAGGTCTCGGTACGGACGCCGCCCGCAGGCCAGTCAATCTCCAGAACATAGTACCAGTCACCGATATGGTAGATGTGCGCGCCTTCGGCCCTGAGCATGTAGCCTTTTCGCGGAGCACTTATTATGACAGTGTCCACCCCGCCCTTTTTCAGGGCGGAGCCGTCAGGCTCAAGTTCAGTGAGGCGAAGATCTCCGTTGCCCCAAAGGGAATAGAGCCTTCCGTCCTCGAAGAGCATTGTCGCATCATGCATCGGGAAATCAATCACCGACCGCGTCCACTTGCCTTTTTCTATATCGTCCGTACGGTAGACATAGGTCTTGCGCTGGTCGTTGGCAATGAAGAGCGCATAATACAATCCGTCATGATACCGGAGCGATGTGGCCCACTGTCCCTTACCGTAGGCGTTGGCCCCGCCCCTGAGATTGTATACATCATCATCTTCAAGGCAGTCATAGACATAGTTGACTATCCGCCAGTGCACAAGGTCTTTGGAGTGCATTATCGGCGCTCCGGGACAGAAATACATGGTCGTGCTTACCATATAGTAGTCTTCCCCGACGCGAATTACGTCATTATCAGGGATGTCCGTGTAAGTCAGAGGATTGACAGCATCCTGCCACTTCGGGCCGCCGCAACTGGCGGCAAGCAAGAGGGCCACGAAGACCCCAATAAATTTACTTTGTCGCATATAATCCTATTGTTGTTCCTGTAAAACCTCCAGCCACAGCGGTGGAGAGATAGTCAGCCGGAACATTATCCTTGAGAAGCGTCCAGTTCTTGCCGTCCGGCGCATACCAGAATGCAAATGAAGTCCCGTATGAAACAGTCTTGAGATCAAAGAAACCTCCGCTTGTCTTTGCCGAAGCAAGTACTCCGTCCGGGGTCTCCAGAGAGACTGTCCAATCTTTCCCATCTTTGCTGAGAGAGAAGAAATAATGGTGCTTCTCATCCTTGAAAAGAAGCATGCCGGCTTTCTCTTCCGATGACGCCGGGTTGAAAGTGATACGGGTATCGGTCTTGAATTTGTGATGCTGAATCCGTCTCAGGACAGTGGCTGGAGTCTCAAATCTGCTCACTGAAGCATCCGAAACCGTCAGGCGGAGCTTCCCTCCATAAAGGGAGTACAGATCCGTGGCGGGCCCCCGGAGAGTCATCCAGTGCAGAGGCAAGACAGATCCGTCAAACTCGTCATTGACCGTGAAATTGCCGAACGTGACATCTTCACCCCGCACTGCACCCTTGTGGCGGACGACCATCGGCACCGGCTCATCACCTTTGGTGATATAAGGAAAACCATCTTCACTCCAGCGGACAGGCATCATGAACGTCTCGCGGCCAAGATTCTCGTACTTTCCCTCGAGAGGGCGGCAGGCAAGGAAGACAGCCCACCATTCTCCCGATGGCGTACATACCAGATCCGCATGCCCGGCGCAAGTGACTGCCGACGGACGGTCTGAATCCAGATGACGCTGGGTAAGTATCGGATTGCCGCTCCAGGCCTTGTACTCTCCCATCGGGGAATCGCTGCGGAATATCACCTCGGAATGCCCGATGGAAGTTCCACCCTCCGCAGCCATCAGATAGTACTTGCCGTCTATCTTGTAAAGGTGAGGGCCCTCTATCCAGATCGGCTTTTCAGCCGGATTGACTCCCTTGTTGACGATGATTTTCCTCTCGCCGACCGTCTTGTCAGTGGCGGTGTCATACTCCACGATGCGGATTGTCCTGTGCCCGTCATACTCCGGCTTGCCGTCCGGTGCATCATCATTGTTGACGATATATGCTCTGCCGTCATCATCAAAGAACAGAGAAGGGTCGATACCCTGCACCTGAGGCAGCATTATCGGATCGGACCACTCTCCGAGAGGGTCGGAAGCCTTCACGACGAAATTTCCCGCACCGACATTGGTAGTGATCATGTAGAACATGCCGTTGTGAGGATTATATTTGATATCCGGAGCGAATATGCCGCCGCTGATATGCTGACGGTCAAGGTTGACGAGCTGCGAAGGCCGCGAGAGTACATTCCCTTTCTGCTCCCAGTTCAGCAGGTCCGTGCTGTGGAATATCGGCACTCCGGGATAATACGAGAATGTCGATGTGACAAGATAGTAGTTACCCTTCCCGTCGGTGCAGATACTCGGATCCGAATACCAGCCGGGCAGAAGGGGATTATACGCAAAATCCGCAGCCGGGAGAGGATTTTCCGCATAAAAATCATCCCTCCCCTCATACTTGAAATAATCGAAGACGGCCGTCCCTTCCGGCGCGGAAACCGAACAGGAACACAGCCCGGCCGATATGGCCATAACAAACAGAATCTTTCTCATATCATTCAAAAAATATCCAGTCAATATCAACGGGGCCGCCCTCCACAAGAGTGGCAGTCAGTGTCTGTAGACCGGTGACAGCCTTTCCAAGAGACGCCCTTACCTCCGTCCAATCCTTGGAGCGCGGCACCTTCACCTCCACGAAAGCCGGGTCTTCTGCCACGCAGATGCTCACCTTTCCTCCATCCTTGGAGCGCACGCGCATCCTTACAGAGGCCGGGCCCTCATCCGTAAAATCCACATCCGCATACCTTACCCAGACAGACGGCCTGTCCAAAGCCACGAACCAGCCGGCAAAGGTATCGGACGGATCGAGGAAGTCTATCGAGGCGCCGACAGGGCAGAGCGCGCTGTAACGGTCAAGTTCAATCCTCTTGCGTGCCGGATACACTCCCACTCCCCTGTATGTCGGAGTCACCGGCTGGATTGTGCCGTCAGCATTGAAAATCACCTTGTCAATACGGGCGGAGCGGTTCTTATCGAACTGGGGAGAATAGTCGTTGTGGTGATAGAACAAGTACCACTGCCCCTGATACTCGACAAGAGAGTGGTGGTTGGTCCAGCAGCCTGTCGGAGACTGCTGCATTATCAGGCCCTTGAACTCAAACGGCCCCGTCGGGTTGTCGCTCATGGCATAGGCGAGGGTCTCGGTCTTGTCCTGTACCCAAGGATATGTGAGATAATACTTGCCGTCACGTTCAAAAACGAACGGGCCCTCCTTGAATCCGGCGGGGAGATTCTCATCCAGACGTTGCGGAGCTCCGTCCAGTTCAACCATGTTGTCCTTAAGCTTTGCCACCTGAAGCCCCATCCCGGACCAATAAATATAGGAGGTTCCGTCCTTGTCTATCAGCACGCACGGATCTATCCCCATTACGCCCTTAATGGACTCTTTCTCCGGAATGAACGGACCGGAAGGCGAAGTCGCCGTGGCAACCCCGACCGCGAATCCGCGGCCTGTCTTCGGTGCATCCGGATAGTAGAAATAGTATTTGCCGTCCTTGTATACGCAGTCAGGGGCCCACATAGAATAGCCGTCCGGCTTGCCCCAAGGCACGTTCTCCTGGCTCAGGATTACACCGTGGTCAGTCCAGTCCATGAGATTCTCCGAGGAAAAAACATGATAATCCGCCATGCTGAACCACTTGCGCTCCGGCTCCACCGGGCTTATGATGTCGTGGGAAGGATACATATAGACCTTGCCTTCAAAAACACGGGCCGTAGGGTCGGCAGTGAACTGGTCGCGGATTATAGGGTTCTGCGCATAGGCCGTGGCCGCGCCGAACAGAGCCATACTGAAGATGATGTTTTTTGACTTCATGATTGATGTCATTTGAAAAGGTGAGGGATGAATTCATTTAGGCAGCGCCTCCAGGTCAGCCACTCGTGAGCCGTACCCTTGGATTCGTAATAGACTGCCTTGATCCCGCGCGAGGTCAGGGAATCCAATATGGCCTTGGTGCCGAAGTTCTCCTCGGTGCCTATGCCCATGAAGAGATATTTCACTTTGGAATTGAACGACTTGGCATCGGCGAAAGCTCCGTTGTAGAGTTTTGCGTAATCAGCCTGAGGCGGAAGGAAGATGGCGCCGCTGAATGCTCCGATATATGCAAACCTGTCCAAATTGGTCAGCGCGATATCAAAAGTCTGCTTGCCTCCCCATGACAGTCCGGCCATAGCCCGGCTTTCCCTGTCGGTCCGGACGCGGAAAGTCTTCTCGATATAAGGGATGATGTCCGTCAGGAGAACCTCCCCGAAAGAAGCGCCGAACTGGTCACGGGATTCCGGGCCGCGGCTGCCGAATATGTGTCCGCAATTGCCATAGTCCATCACCACTATCATCGGCACACTCCGGCCGGATGCTATGCTGTTGTCAAGTATCTCCGCCATCTTTCCCTGCTGATGCCAGCCTCTCTCGTCTTCTCCCATGCCATGCTGCAGATAGAAGACCGGATATTTTTCGGAAGATTTCACTTCGTACTCCGCAGGAGTGTAGACGAAGCACCTTCTCATCTTCTGCTCCACAGCGGACCAGTAGTGGCATTCGCGCACCTGTCCGTGAGGGACATCGGGGTTGAAGGTGTAGTATGCGGACGCTTCGGCACTCTCGGGAATCTCGATGCCGCTGGTCATCACGCCGCAGCCGTAGAAAGACTCGCTCGAAGGATCCGCCACGGCAGAACCGTCCACATTGATGAAATAATAGTGAAAGCCGACGACAAGCGGATCTGTCGTGGCTGTCCATTGTCCGTCGGCCCCTTTTGACATCGGATATTTCTTGCCGCAGATGTCCACAAGCACTTCGGATGCCGCCGGCGCCTTGAACTTGAAGGTCGCCCGCCCTTCGGCATCCACCTGAGGGTATTCATTGCCCCTAATATTGGTGGAAACTGGCGTCTGGGCTGACATGCTGAGCGCAGCCGCAGAGATGGCGACTGCAAGAATCATAAGTAATCTCGTATGCATCATTTGAAAAACAGCTTTAATGTCTCTGCTAGATAAGTGCGTGCATTCATCCATGTGTGGCCGCCTCCGGTGGTGATGCCGCTGTACTCTATTCCCTTGGCATCGAAGTATTCACGGTTCCTGACCACTTCCGGATACAGGAAATCAGAAGATCCGACACCCATCCAAAGGAGTTTCAACTCTGAATTGAGCGGCGAGCCTGCCAAAACGAGATCAGGGAAATAAGTTTCCATCACTTCAGGTGTGAGATATGCACTATATGCCGCAAGATAAGAAAATTTGTCGAGATTCTTCAGGGCCGCGAACATGGACTGTCCGCCCCCGCGCGAGAATCCCGCGATTGCGCGGGCCTGAGGCTTGTTTAAAGTACGAAAATTGCTCTCGACATAAGGCATTATGCACTTGGTGAGCTCATCTGAGAACACTGAATACATCTCCGCAGCCTTGAGAGAAGAAGGCATCGGGGTGCCGTGCATCATGTTGCCGTAAGGCATCACGACAATCATCTCCTCGGCTTTGCCCTCGGCGATGAGGTTGTCCAGTATCACGTTGAGTTTGCCCACCTTGGCCCAGGTCTCTTCTGTGTCAGTAGTCCCGCTGACTAGATAGAAGACAGGGTATTTCTTTTTTCCCTTATCATAGCTTGCCGGGGTATATACCACCAGCGGACGGTGCATCCCGAGCACCTCTGAGGAGTATGTGCAATAGTGGAGCTTCCCGTGCGGGACATCGCGGAGACGATACAGGAGGGTGTCCGGCTCTGCTGTCTTTGCCTGAGGGAATGATGGCCAAGACGGCATTTCAAGAAGGCTCGCCTTGAAGTTCTCGTTAGGGAAGACGTCCTTATTGAGAGGGTCAGAGACCTGCACCCCGTCCACGATGAAGCTGTACGGGTAGATGTCAGGCTTGTCAATCTTGACCGTGGCACACCATACCCCGTCCATATTCTTCTCCATCGGAACATTCTTGCCAAGGAACTGTCCTGAGAGCTGCACTGAAGTTGCTTTCGGCGCCCTATAGACGAATGTCACGGTACGCCCGAAGCCGTTGATCAGCGGAGACACAAGGGAAGATGTATATGGATTTACAGCAGGGCGCACGTCATATCCGAGGAACGGCAGGGCAGCATAAGCATATCTGCGTCCGAACTCACGGTAGCCGGCCGCATCGAAATGCAGAAAGTCCGGAAGATTTGTCAGCCCGGATGATGAGATCACGTGCGCGGTAGGAATGGTCTCCCCTATCCTGTCTATCCGCAGATTCGCCCCGCGGCTCGTGCCTCCGCGATCAGCATTGACGGCCTCTCCGGCGAAGAGCGGGACGCGCTCAGCCTGAAGCCCGAGGTCAGACAAGAGGTTCTCATAAACCGTCTTCACCTTGCGCGCCCAGTCCGGGTCATCCCAATTGGACTCCCCCTGGTGCAGAAGAATACCGGAGATGACCCCGTCCTTCTGCGCGAGGCGGGCCATTTCGACAAGACGGTCATAAGGACGGTTGTCGTAGGCTGCAAGCATACGCTTCATCCAGTCAGGAGCCACCTCACGGGCATAGGCCTCCTGATTGTCCTTCAGAAATCCTTCGATCTTTATGCCGCCTATCGCGACATTGATCACACCGACACGGTGGTTCTCCGGCAGGTATTCAAGCAAAGTCCTGCCAAAATAGTCAACGGGAGTCATCCCCGTACCATATCGGCAGAGAGGCGGCAGGGCCTTGTACCACTGTCCCATCTTGCGGCTCCCGTCGCCGTAGTCAACGGCAGCCATGGTCAGAAAACGGTCGCTGACTCCGAGCGAATCAACGGCCTCAGGTCTCGCAGCCCCTTCCATGTTGGACTGGCCGAAACAAAGGTAAATATGAAAATTCGGATCTTGGGCAGTCAGGCTCACACTCATGGCCAGAGCCGCCGCAGCAAGTATTATGCGTTTCATAATATCAGTTCTGAAAAAGGGCACCCGTAACGGATGCCCTATCCTCTACTTTTTCGAAATAATATTCATTTTATTCATTTGCCCAACCGAGGACATCATGAAGATTTGGGTTGGCAACCTTGAAATCGAGCGGAAACGGAAGATATTCGTTCTTTCCGACAACGAATTTAGAACAGGTAGCCTTATCGTACTTGGTGAAAAGTTTGTGCTCTTTCTTATATCCAGGAGTACCCTCGACGAAGTACTCATCGTAAAGAGTAGGAACCTCATATTTATCGCCATTCCAAAGAGGGGATTTGTTGAATATTGCATCCAAATCAACCTTTCCCTGCTTGCTCCAGCGGACCAGGTCGTGGAAACGGCAGCTTTCGAACCACATCTCGTACTGTTTCTCTTCCATCACGTTTTCGAATGTGAGTTCATTGCTTACTTTCCCTGAACCGGAGCGCTTCTGGACATCCTGGAGGGCCTTGAGTCCCTTGTCAGCATCGGAAGAACCTATACAAGCCTCAGCATAGAGGAGAAGAGCCTCGGCATAACGGGCCACATTGTAGTTCTTGTGATTGGATGCGGCACCAAAGGTCGACGTATTATCCGAAGGATAGCTCTTTCCGCCTGTGAGAATCTTAGGAGGATTTACGAATACCATGTGCTTCCACTCCATATAAGGGCCATGGCTGAAGATACCATTGGCAGAACTGATTCCTCGATTAGGGTCAGACTTTTTCTGCTCAAGAGTCCCGTCGTTCAACTTCGAATTCCACTCCATTTCATAGAGCCACTCATCTCCAGTGAGGAAGCATGCCAGACGGCGAGGGGATTTTCCGTCATGGGCAAGGAACTTCTCGGCGAATTCTTCTGAAATCGCACCTCCGTTCCATCCCTGGAATCCGGCATGGACTTGAGGTTCAGAAGCAAGCGCATCCGTACGCCAGCAGAACACGTTGGCGACCATCCAACGGCAGCGGAAAATGGCTGTCCAGTAGCTGCTGTTGAATAGATCAAGATCCTCGATGATGTTCGGTTCGAAAATCTTCTCCGAATTGCCGTCGCCTGCGGCATGGAAGTTTGTCCAATATTCCTCAGATGGGATAAGCTCGTAGTCTCCGGAGGCAATGAGATCACCAAGATACTTGCGTGCAGTCGCAGGGTCGTTGTTGAACATCGCCGCCTTGCCGGCTATGAACTGGGCGAAGCCCAAGCTCATACGGGCTGTCGCGTCCTTGTCAGTAATGCCGTTACGCTTAGGAAGATGTCCGGAACTTATGGCCTTGTCGCACTCAGAGATAACCCACTCCAAAATCTGCTGCTGGCTTTCGGCGTTTACCGGAAGCTCGTCTGCATCAAGAAGGCGGTCTACAATAGGAGGACAATTCCATGAAAGGGCTGTCATCAGATGCAGATATGCACGCATGACACGAGCTTCGGCCACAGCCTGCTGCGTGAAATCGCTGGTGAACTTCGGTTCCGCACCATTACGGTTCTCATTAGTAAAGTTAGAGATGACGAGGTTGGCGTGATATATGGCATAATAGTAGCGCTGATACATCTGCTTCAGCGTTTCATTGGTATTACCATAGCGGAACTCATCAAACACGCGGAAAACATCATGGTCGCTAGGACTGCCGCCGGCGGCAAGAATATCATCAGCCGCATAGTTGATCACAACCTGCTCCGGAACATCAATTCCTTCAGTCGCGGCCACATTGCTTATATAGTTCGCATACATGCCGGCCAGAGCCGCCGCAGCATCATCATCGGACTGATAGAAAGAATCATAACTCACAACTCCTTTCTGCGGTATTTCAAGCATATCCTCGCAAGAAGAAGCCACAAGAGCCAGTCCGCAAAGTATCGGGATAAATATCTTTTTCATATATATGACAGTCATTAGAACGTTAAATTGACACCAAGTATAAGTTTCTGCATCGTAGGATATGAACCCCAGTCGAGACCGGAACCTGAAGTTGAATTGGTAGATGCGGTTTCAGGATCGAGACCCGGATAACTTGTGAAGGTGAAGAAATCATCAAGTGACACATAGAAACGAAGATCGTTGATTGCAGCCTTGCGGGTAATGTTTCTCGGAAGAGTGTAGCCGAGCTGCATCTGCTTGATTCTGAAGAAATCACCCTTGAATACATTGGCGGATGATGACCAGAAGTCATATTTTCCGTCAGTCTTGGACGGATGCGGATAATACCCGTTCGGATTCGCATCGGAGCGAGCCGCTTCAGAATAGTACTTGAGGGTGTTTTTGAAGCCGGTCCTGTAGATCACAGGCATGATGGAGTTTCCAGCTATGCCCGCTCCATAGAGAGAGAAGTCAAATCCCTTCCATGAAAGATTGATACTGATACCATAAGTCAGGTCAGGATTTCCCTTTCCGATATAGGTCATATCGTCGCTGTTTATTTTTCCATCGCCGCTGACGTCACGGAGAATATAATTTCCATTTTCATCGACACCATCATAGATGTATCCGAGAAGATACCATACCGGATACCCTGGCTCGAAAGCGGTCCTGATCTGGTAGTTTGTCGATGAGGCGTCCGAACTTTCGATACGAGGGACACCTGCCGGCAGGTATGTCACTTCATTATGAAGGGTTGAGAGGTTTGCATTGATGGCATAGTGGAAATCCCCTACGCTGTCCTTCCAGCCGAGTTCAAATTCGAGTCCCCTATTGAGAACGCCGCCGCCGTTGATTATGGTTGAGCCAACACCCAGTTCAGGGGTTGTGGTGACAGATACAAGGAGATCCTTGGTCCTCTTGTCGTAGTAGTCGAAACCTACGGTAAGGCGGTCACCCAGCATGCGGGCATCGAGTCCGAGGTCAACCTGCTCAGAAGTCTCCCACTTGAGATTAGGGTTAGGAAGGCCTGCAGGGGATGAGCCATAAGCCGTTCCGGTCTCATCGACATGATACTGGTACCAGCTGTTGCCGAGACTGATAGTGGTAGCATACGGATAATTGCTCAATACCCCGATGTTACCGTTCTGTCCCCAGGAAGCGCGAACCTTCAAGAAAGAAAGGATATTTCTATCAATGTTGTCCTTGACGAAACTTTCGTTGCTGACTGTCCAACCTGCGGAAACAGACGGGAAGTAACCCCAACGGTTGCTTGGCGGAAGTTTGGATGAGTCGAACGCATCTGCGCGGAAGTTGGCCTGAATGCTGTAGCGATTGTCATAACTGTAGACAAGACGTCCGAAATAAGCAAGGGAGGCAGAACGGTAAGGAGCGTTGGATACTGACTTGGACGCGTCTGACTTAAGATAGTTGAGATAGCGGAAGTTCTCCTCATACGAAGTCAGGATATCTTCTCCGCTGCTGCTTGCTGACACTCCGTCGCTGTTGCTTTCGCGGTAAGACATACCGACCATAGCCGAAATGTCATGCTTCCCGAAAGACTTTGAGAAGTTTGCAAAGTTTTCCCACTGATAATAGTATCCTGTGCTGGCACTTGCCGAAATGCTGTAGTTGTCTACGCTTCCACGAGACCCGATATAATAAGGGGCGGTGTAACTGTGTGAAGTGCTCTGGCTGATACGATAGCCCAAACGGGAAGTAATGGTCAGACCCTTAATCGGGGTGAGGTTTGCGAACAATGTACCATTTATATTGATACCGCCGTTGCTGCTGTCAGTTCCGTCACGCTTTGCGAACGGGCTGCCTTCCATATCAGAATACTTTGTGTTGGCAAACCAACCATTCTCGTCACCAAGGAAACGGTAATTGCGTGGTGCGGTTCCTTCCTGAACCTTATTGTACATGGTCCTGACGTCAAGAGACATCTCATCGACGGTGGTCCAATACACCGGAGTAAGAGGATCGATTGTGAGCATCTGCTCGAAAGAAGAACCATAGCCGCGCTGTGAGACACTCTTGGTAGACCACTTCTCCAAAGAGGTGTTTGTTCCGATGGTCAACCATTTGAAGAGCTGGTAGTCAGCATTGATCTGAGCGGAAAGCCTGGTATAGACATCCTTGTCTCCTCTTACAATACCATTGTTGTATACATAATTGAGAGAAGTGAAGAAATGCCCTTTCTTGTTACCGCCAGCAAAACTGATGGAATGCTGCTGGCTCCAAGTAGGTTCAGTATAAGCACTTATCCAATCTTGATCGATAACTCCACCAGGATAATAAGGGTGAGAATAGTCGAAATCCTTGATTTTGTTGTTAACCCACTCCGCTCCGTTCTGGAGGGAAAGATAATCAATCAATTCTGCACGGTTCATCACCGGCCTTCTGGAGAATGTCTGAAGGGTGGCCTTGGAAGAATAGCTCACAGTTGACTGTCCGTCCATACCGCTCTTGGTCGTGACGAGCACGACACCGTTGCCGGCTTCAGCACCATAGATGGCAGCGGAAGCGGCATCCTTGAGGATTTCTATTGACTCAATCATCGAAGGGTCAAGATACTGGATGCTCGACACCTGGAGACCGTCAACAATGAAAAGAGGTGACAGGTTGCCGGAGTTCGAAGAGTAACCACGCACACGGATTGACGAACCGGAACCAGGAGCACCGTCATTGATTACATGCACACCTGCGGCCTTGCCCTGAAGAGCGGCGGCAGCATCAGATGTGGAACGGTTCATGAGGTCCGAAGATTTCACAGAAGCCACGGATCCGGTGAGGTCACTCTTCTTCTGGACACCGTAACCGATGACCACGGTCTCTTCGAGGAGCTGGGAATCTTCCGCGAGAACGAAATCATAGGTTGATTTGCTGCCTATTTTGGCAGTCTGTGAAACATATCCGATGCAGGACACTTCAATAGTGGCACCTGCCGGGACGCTGAACGCGTACTTTCCGTCCGCACCGGTCATCACGCCATTAGACTGCTGACCGACGACAACGACGGCGGCACCGATAACCGGCTGCCCCTCCGCGTCTTTGACTATACCGCTGATTGAACGGTTCTGGGCGGCAAGATCAGGAGCCCCCAGAAGAAGGATCAGCAAAGCCGCAGCGATATGCGTCACCTTTTTTGATAATAGATTGATCATACTGAGTACGATTGTTGTTAGTTATTGTTGTAGTGTTGTGTAAAACTTCTGCGGCAAAGATATTTATATGTGCGGGCGCTGCAAAGGAAGACTGTTACATCAATTTTTACACGTCTGCCAAGATGCCCGAAAGGGGTGCTGTTACATGGATTAAAGAAAATGTTACATGCCTCCTTTTTTCTCAGAGGCAAAATACTAACTTTGCAATGATTTCGCTGCATGACGGCGTATCAGGAAACAATAACCAAAACCAATTATTATGGCAAAACAATATTTCCCTCAGATCGGCAAGATACCGTTCGAAGGCACAGAGAGCAAAAACCCTCTCGCATTCCATTACTATGAGCCGGAGAGAGTCGTCCTCGGCAAGAAGATGAAAGACTGGCTCAAATTCGCCATGGCCTGGTGGCACACGCTCGGACAGGCAAGTTCAGACCAGTTCGGAGGACAGACCCGCAGCTACGCATGGGACGAGTCTTCAGACGCCCTCCAGCGCGCCAAGGACAAGATGGATGCCGGATTCGAGATCATGGACAAGCTCGGCATCGAGTATTTCTGCTTCCATGACGTGGATCTGATCGACGAAGGCGCCACCATCGAAGAGTACGAGGAGAGGATGAAGGAGATCACCGACTACGCTCTCGAGAAGATGAAAGGCACCGATGTCAAGCTCCTCTGGGGCACTGCAAACGTATTCGGTAACAAGCGCTACATGAACGGCGCTGCCACCAACCCTGATTTCGATGTGGTTGCACGTGCCGCCGTCCAGATCAAGAACGCCATCGACGCCACCATCAAGCTCGGCGGCTCCAACTATGTGTTCTGGGGCGGACGAGAGGGCTACATGAGCCTGCTCAACACCGAGATGCAGAGGGAGAAGGACCACCTCGCCAACATGCTCAAGGCCGCACGCGACTACGCCCGTGCAAAGGGCTTCAAGGGTACGTTCCTCATCGAGCCGAAGCCTATGGAGCCAACGAAGCACCAGTACGATGTGGACACCGAGACAGTGATCGGATTCCTGCGCGCACACGGGCTTGACAAGGACTTCAAGGTCAACATCGAGGTCAACCATGCCACACTTGCAGGCCATACCTTCGAGCACGAGCTCGCAGTGGCTGTGGACAACGGGATGCTCGGATCCATCGATGCCAACCGCGGAGATCCTCAGAACGGCTGGGACACCGACCAGTTCCCTGTGGACAACCTTGAGCTCACCCAGGCCATGCTCCAGATCATCCGCAACGGAGGTCTCGGCAACGGCGGCTCCAACTTCGACGCCAAACTCCGCCGCAACTCCACGGATCCTGAGGACATCTTCATCGCCCACATCTGCGGAATGGACGCCATGGCCCGCGCCCTTCTCAACGCGGCTGACATCGTGGAGAACTCACCTCTCCCGGCAATGCTCAAGGAGCGCTACGCCTCCTTCGATTCAGGAGAAGGCAAGGCCTTTGAAGAGGGTAAACTCAGCCTCGAGCAACTCGTTGACTATGCCAAGAAGCATGGAGAGCCTAAGCAGACCAGCGGCAAGCAGGAGCTGTACGAGACTATTCTGAACCTGTACTGCAAGTAGAAGAAGCAGTCTGGTTGTTCATATACTCACGTGGGGTGACCCCGTAGAGTTTCTTGAATGCAGTAGCGAAGTTCGCCTGATTCTCGAATCCAACGAGAGAGGCGACTTCGCTAATTGATTGTTTGCCGGCGGCAAGAAGCCTCGCGGCCTTGGAGAGGCGGGCGTTGCGGATGAAATCGCTGGTGGTCTGGTTGGTGAGCTCCTTGAGTTTCCGGTGCAGGTGCACACGACTGATTCCGACCTCCCCGGCGAGCTGCTCAATGGTAAGGTCCGGATTGCCCATGTTTGCGTCAAGGACCCTCATGACCCTCTCGAGAAGCTTTTCGTCCGGGGTCTTCACCTCAGGGGTGGTGAGCTTGTCCTCGTGGTTCTGGTGACCGGCGAAGTTGTTGCGAAGCATACGGCGCTGCTGTACCAGGTTGAGTATGGTCGCTCTGAGGATCTCGATATTGAAAGGTTTTGCAATGTAGGCGTCCGCACCAGACTTCATGCCAGTTATGTTGTCTTCATCCCGGTTTTTTCCGGTAAGCAGGACGAACGGGATATGGTTGAGGTTGATGTTCTGGCGGATCCTGTCACACAGGGTGATCCCGTCCATGACCGGCATCACGACATCGCTGACTATTATGTCAGGCATCCGCTCGAACACAGCCTCAAGAGCTTCCTTTCCGTTTGAACACTGGGTTATATGGAAATCCCGGGAGAGTTCCGAGGCGACGTAACTTCGGAGCTCATCATCGTCATCAACAAGGAGCAGACGGTACTTCGTGCGGGGCGAATCATGAGCAGTTGCCGGGACGGTTATAGCTTCCGGCAGCACCGCAGCAGGTGACGGGAAAGTTGCCGGCTCTGTAATGGTCTGCACCTGAGGGTTTCTAGCCACCTGGCTTTCCGGCACATGACTCCTGCCGAGAGGGAGGGTCACGATAAAGCGGGCACCGGACGAGTCCGGATTGTTCTCCGCGCGTATCTGCCCGGAATGCAGTTCCACAAGCGAGCGTGCGAGATCCAGACCTACACCGGTACCGCCCTTATATACAGCCTGTCCGGAGGACGATTGGTAGAAACGCTTGAAGATGTTTTCAAGTTCCCCGGACGGGATTCCTATACCATTGTCTATTACGGAGATGCGGGCATTTTTGCCGTCAGGGGTCTTCTCCAGAAGTATTGTCACCTTACCATTTGCAGGCGTGAACTTGAATGCGTTGGAGAGCAGGTTCACAAGCACCTTGTCAAGATTTGACGGATCAAACCACATGTCCAGGCTTCCGATCCCCGGATGTTCGAAAGACAGGGAGATCCCTTTCTGCAAGAACTGGCTCTCCATCCCCTCCACTATCCCTCCTATAAAAGGGACGATGTCGTTTTCACTGAATGAAAGCTTCATGCCTCCCTTGTCGATCTTGCGGACATCGAGCAGCTGGTTGATCAGCTGGAGCATCTTCTCGACATTGCGGTACATCAGCCTGTAGTTGCGCTGGTGCTCCGGGTCGCTGTCGCTGCCCATGAGTTTGCGCAGAGGGTTGACCACCAAGGAGAGCGGATTCTTGAGTTCGTGCGATATGTTGACGAAGAACTGGAGCTTGGACTCGTTGATACGGTCGGCAATAGCGTATTCCTTGAGCTTCTGCTGGGCTCGCCAGTGGCTGAGAAGCCAGAAATAGACCCCGGCACAGAGCCCGACAAACAGAAGCACATACATCACCTTTGCGAACCCGCTCGCCCAAAAAGAAGGCCGTATGTCTATCGTAAGGGCTATCGGATCCGACTCCAGAAAAGAATCCCGACATTTCAGGCTGAAATCATGCCGGCCGGCCGGCAGGCTGCTGAACGAAAGGCGCGCCGTACCCTCAGGAAGTGTCACCCACCCATAATCATCCATCTTGTACATGAAGCGCAGACGGTCCGGGTAATTGTGCTCCATGGTGGAGAAGAGCAGGGTGAAGGCATTGTCCTTATATGAGAGGTTTATCCTGTCGGCCTTCCAGATGGCCTTGTCCAGCACTTCCCTTCCCCCGGACATGGTTTTGGTGGTGACGGGGCTGTTGTGAAGGTACATGCCGGTGAGCCTTACTGTCCAGCGCCTTAGAGGGCTGACAATCTCACGCGGATAAAATGATGTCAGGCCGTTAACCCCTCCGAACCATAGACGCGAGTCCTTGTCTTTCCATGACGTGTTCTTGCTGAACTCGTTGCCCTGGATCCCGTCCTCAGAGAGGAAGTTGACAAGGACGCTGTAGTCAGGACGCAGACGGCAGAGTCCCCTGCCGGTCCCTACCCAGGTCATCCCGTCCTCGTCCTGTCTTATGGAATAGACGGTGTCGGAAGGCAGACCGTCTTTTGACGTATACTGCCTGGTGACCCCGTTCTTCCCGAGGACGATGAGCCCGTTGTCACATCCGAAGGCGATTGAACCGTCGTTCTGCTCGTTGATCGTATGGACGATATTGCCGGCAGATATGACCTTTAAAGAGAAGTTGTCATCCATGTCCAGGACACAGGCACCGTCATAAGTGCCGAGGTACAGACTTCCGTCGGAGGCATAAAGGATGCTCGTTATATATTTAGGTATATCCCGGCAAAGTGCTGAGGCATCGGAGACCCGTCCGCTCCGCATATCATAGCACAGGAGTCCGGACCCCATGGTTGCAATCCATATTTTCTTGTCACCATCCTCTGCAAATGCGGAGATGTGCCTTGTCGCACGCCTGCGCAGGTGACCCAGGTCCAGCATGCTGTACTTCCCTGTCCTCCTGTCCAACAAGCCGCAGCCCTTGTCGAACGAGGACAGCCACAGCCTTCCTTCAGAATCCTCGAAGATCCCCGTCACGCTCACCGGGACCGAAGCGCCGGAAGAGCCTGGACTGAAATGGTGGAGCTGCCTGTCCTCTGAAGAAATGGCATAAAGTCCGTCGTTGTCCGTCCCGACCCACATGGTCCCGTCCGCGCTTCGGCAAAGCGACACGACAGCGCATGAACCTATTATGTCACCGGTCTCGGACTGGTGTCCGTAATATTTGAAGTAGTTCTGCCGGAACGGTATGATATAGACCCCCTTCTGATAGACTCCGACCCAGAGGTTTCCATTCTTGTCGCGCATTAGACAGTGTACCTTGGTGCCGTCCAGGCCATAGCGTCCGTCAGACGTCACGAATTCGCAGGTGCTGTCGTCAGAGGGGTCATACACCATCATGCCCGAACCGTCCGTACCCACGAAGAGTCTGTGCCTTGACGACTGGGCCAGACAGCGCGGCGCGAAGATCCGTCCGTCCTGAAAGGAAATCGGGACAAAGCCATCTCCGGTGCTATCGTACCTGAGAAGCCCGCCGTCAATCGAAGCGGCATATATGATGCCGTCGTCACCCTCAAACAGATCCATGACTGTGAGTTCGCCGCCCTGGAGATAATCATGTATGCGTCCGTCCCTACCTACCCTCTGGATTCCGTACTCATGTTTGACCACCCATATATCGCCTTGAGAACTCTCGAAGATCATGTCCGCGTAATTGACCACAGTCGGCAGGGAACTTGCCGTCAGCGTCAGGACACTGTCCTTTACATTGATCACCGAAAGCACCAGACCGGCCGCGATAAGCTGGCCGTCAGACTTCTCTATTATGCGGGAAACCGATCCTGAACCGGAACCGTCCTCAAACTTTGCGGGACTCGAAAAGCGGTCCGTGTCCGGGTCGTAAAGCTGGATGCCGGAGTGGCTTGCTATGAATATACGCCCGCGGCTGTCCTCAAAGACCTGGTTGACATAGTTGCTAGCCAGCGAATGGGGGTCGCCCGTATCGTGCAGGTACTGCGTGAACTTGTTGCCGTCGTAACGGTTGAGCCCGTCTTCGGTGGACACCCAGACCATCGAGGCGCTATCTTCGAATATATGTTTGACCAAACTGCTGGTGAGTCCGTCTTCAGTTGTAAAGACCTTATATTCTTTCGCACCGCACAATACAGGTGCGGCAACCGCGAAGAGAACTGCGGCTATCTTGAGTTTCATTGTCATCAATCTGTGATTACCGAATGCTAAGGTAAGAAGAAAAATGCTATATTGGCACGTTTTGAAAATGGATATGGAAAAGAAAAACAATGAAGTCCCGGTACTTCTTCTTACCGGATACCTCGGAAGCGGCAAGACAACCCTTGTCAACCGTATACTTTCCAACAGGAAAGGAATCAAGTTCGCAGTGATAGTCAACGACCTCGGCGAAGTCAACATCGACGCTTCCCTGATAGAGAAGGGCGGTGTAGTCGGGAAAAAGGACGAGAGCCTCGTCGCGCTCCAGAACGGATGCATCTGCTGCACCCTCAAGATGGATCTTGTAGAACAGATCTGCCAGATCACCTCCACGGGCAAGTTCGACTACATCGTGATAGAGGCGAGCGGCATCTGCGAACCGGCGCCTATAGCGCAGACCATCTGCTCCATCCCATCGCTCACCCCGGAATATGTACGCGGCGCTCTGCCGAAACTCGACTGCATCGTCACAGTGGTCGATGCTCTCCGGATGCAGACCGAATTCAGCTGCGGCGACACCCTGCCGCTGCGCAATTTCGATGAAGACGACCTTGAAAGCCTTGTAATCCAGCAGATCGAGTTCTGCAATATCGTCATACTCAATAAGGTCGCCGAAGTCAAGGGCGAAGATCTCGGAAGGATACGCAGCATCATCCACAAACTCCAGCCCAAGGCTGAAATCATAGAGAGTAACTTCTGCGATATAGATCTGGACAAGATCCTCAACACGGGGATGTTCAATTTCGACAGCGTGGCCACGTCCGCGTCCTGGATATCCGAGATAGAAGGTGACCCTCACGAAGCTTTGCACGACGAAGAGGAAGGAGAGGCCGAGGAATACGGGATTTCGACTTTCGTTTATTTCCGCAGGGAGCCTTTCGACATCAACCGCTTCGACGAGTTCGTGGCCAAGAGGTGGCCGAAATCCATAATCAGAGCCAAGGGAGTCTGCTACTTCACCGATGACACGGACAAATGCTACCTATTCGAACAGGCCGGGGTACAGAAATCCCTCAAAGACGCCGGGCTCTGGTATGCCACCATGGAAAAGGAAGAACTTGCCGGGATGATGCTGCGCGACCCTTCGCTCGCCAGGGACTGGGACCCGAAATGGGGAGACAGGATGGAGAAGATCGTCTTCATCGGCCAGCACCTTGACAAAGAAGCCATCACCAAGGAGCTTGACAGCTGCCTTGATGATGGCGTGACACTATAGATATGTAAACAGGATTCTAGTACTTGGCGTTCTCAGGCTCGAACTCCGTCCAACCGGCGGTCCAGTCTTCCGTACCGAAGGCGCCGATGTAGTTCACCTTTTCGAACCAGCTGTCAGCTCCGTCGAAAGATGCTGCTGACAGCAGGGCACTGCCGGAGAGCGGCATGTAACCGTTGGCGGCCACGAGGTCAGCCCAGGACTCAAGCGCCTTGTTGCCGGTCTGCTCAAGGAAGAATGTGCTTGAGAAAGACTTTTTGGTCTTGTCGTAGATTGGCTTCGACTTCTCGTCGTAACCGGTCACGAGCACATCCTCATAAGACTTGTTTGCGTCAGTGCCGGTGACATCCATTCCTGCGAACCAGATGTTCTGAAGCTTGAGTTCACCTTTCTCGGCAGCACCCTGGGTGTCACCCTTCTGGTTGTCGAGGATAAGGCCGATCGGGAAGCCGAGGGCGAAAGAGTTGATGCAGTTGAGACGGGAGTTCCTTCTTATCTGCATGGCTGACTGGAACTTGCCGAGGGCGGAGCCGTTGTTCGGGTAGAGTTCGCCGCCGTTGATGTAGGAAGGATCATTCTGGAAATTCGGATCAAGCTTCGGCCCCACGAATGTCACATTGGAGAAGGTAGCAGTTGTGTAAGGAGATGTGGCTGAACCGTCAGCGTTGTTGTCACTTTCGAAGCCGTTGCTCTGGGAGACATCGGCGATGCGGGAATCCCTTACGGAAAGAGCATACTGAACCTTGCCTGAGAATCCGTTGTCGGTATCGAAGTCATCGTCCCAGCCCTTGTAGGCAATGATGTACTTGGCATCAGGGCATCCGCCGAACCACTCGAAAGAGTCATCGTTGGAATATGAGACCTGGATGTGGTCGAGCTTGGTGCCGCTGCCCACAGAACCGAGTGTAAGACCGTTGATCTCCTTGTCAGTCTTGAACGGATAGCCTGCGAACTCGATACGGACGTAGCTCAGCACACCTGAGTTGTCACTGTCGGAGTCTCCACCATGCTTTGAGCGCGGACCGCCCTCGATCTGCATCTCACCTTTGTTGTTTGCAGCCTTGCCGCAAAGGATCACTCCGCCCCAGTCACCAGGCTTCCTGCTGCCGGCTTCAGCTTCTGAAGTGAATACGATAGGTGAACCCTGCTCTCCCTGGGCGATGAGCTTGCCACCCCTCTCGACGATGAGGCTGGCCATGGACTTCTTCTCGCCCTTGATGACTGTACCAGGCTCGATGGTCAGCTCTGCCCCGTCAGCAACATACACCCAGCCTTTCAGAAGATATGTTCCCTTGGCAAGGGTCTGTTTGCCGGTGAACACGAACTCGGAGTCGCCGTTGCCGATCTCCTTTCCCTGAGGGTCTTCCTTTCCGTCAGTGAAAAGGATACGGTTGCAGGCCTTGAGACCACCGTCAACAGTCCAGACATACTCTTCGTTCTGGGTCTGAGGTTGTTTGTCTTTTTGGCAGGCCGCAAGTGCGGCCAGTGCGCCGAGGGTGCAGATGCACGCCCCAAAATTGATTTTTCTCATTTGTTTGATAATAAAAAGGGAATTATTATTCAATTCTATAAGGTATAAGTAATTTGCATTCCAATGTTGCGTCCCGGGTTGTAGGCCCTGGTTATCTGTCCGATCTCACCTTCAAACTGCTTGTAGGTGATGCCCTCACCGAGAATGTTGCGGAAGTAGAGCTTTAGGTCGAAGTTACCGCCTATTTTCTTGGAGAGTGTGAGGTCGAGGCTGTTGCGTGGCATCTCGTAACTGTCAGGCACTCTTGCCTGATCCTCCCCTCCTATCGCACCCTCGGTGCGGCCTACGCCTATTATCCTCTTTCCTATCCTGTTGTAGAGCAGGGCTACGTCAAGGCCGAGATTCTTGCTCGAATAGAAGAGCCCGCCGTTGATCAAGTACGGGGACTGGCCCTGCATAGGGCGGTCTTCTTCCTTGGAGCCCTCCTCGAAGTGCACCTTGCTGTGGATCAGAGCCCCATTGAAGGAGATCGACAGGTTCTCTAGGCCGATGAACGCAAGGTTCTTGCGGACATCCATCTCAAGTCCCACATTGTCGGCGCTCAGGGCGTTCATGTAAGAGTACACGAGGTCGGTTCCGCCGGAGACTGTGTATGTCCATTCGATCGGTGAGTCGAAATGCTTGTAGAAAGCCGCTATGCTGACCGTCTCGCTGCTTGAAGGGTAAAGTTCGTATCTGAGGTCCACATTGTCAATGTAACAGTTGCGTAGGTCGGTGTTGCCCTGCACGTCGGAAGCTAGATCGAAGTCGTAGTACACTGAGGATGAAACCTCGCGGAACTCAGGCCTGTTGACGCTACGTCCGTATGAGAGGCGCAGGTTCTGCTTGTCGTCGATACGGAAGGTGGCGGTGGCAGAAGGGAAAAGACCTCCGCTCCTGTAGTGCCTGCTGCTCTCTGAAAGCTCGTAGTCGCGGGTGTTGGAGATGAGCTCCATGTCGTTGTACTCGTAGCGCAGGCCACCGAGAATCTCCAGACGTCCGAGAGGAATCGAGGCGTTGAGATAGCCGGCCCCGAGCCAGTTCTCGCCCTTGTAGTTGTTTCTCATGTGCAGTTCCTCGAGTAGGTGGAGCTTGTCTTCTCCGAAATATTCCGGATTGCTGAGCAACTGCGGCACATCCATCTTCTGGAACCCGGCAGGTAAGCTGTTGTTGTAAACGTTCCAGTTGTAGATAAACACGCGGGTGTTGTATCTGCGCCCCCGGTATTCGCCATACACGCCGCCCTTCACATAACCTTCCCGGTCTCCGATATGGAACACCTGCTTGTCGTTGACACTCAAGGATGTTATGCCTTCCCTGAGATCCGTCCACTCCCTTGAGACATCGTTGCCGGTGGTAAGGGCCATCACACCGCTTTCCAAAGCGTCGTTGACCAGATAACGCCTGCGGTCCGGAACTATCCTGTCCGCATAAGAGAATCCGGAGCACCAGTCAAGGGTGTTGTCACCCAGATAATATGTTCCGGTGACCTGTCCGTTGTAGGTCGTACGGCTGCGGTAGAAGTATTCAGCGCTCTTCTCCTCGTTGGCCTGCGCGCTTATGCCGTCACGCAGGGTGTAGCGATGGTTGTCGATGCGGTTGAAAATGTTCTTGAACTGGAACTTGGCCACGCCCGAAGGGATGATCCAGGTCATATTGAGCATGGCTCCGAATCGGCTGTTGTCATTGTACTGGCTGTCAACGGAATGACGCAGATAGTTGGAGCGGTTGTTCTGGTGGTCATAGACCCCGAACAGGTTGTTCTGCATCGGGTCGAGGGTTCGGAACTCCCGGGACCAGTTTGCTGCCGCGCTGAGTCCCAGCTTGTTGCCGTTGATGTCCCAGCGCCTTGCCAGCGAGGCTGAGAGTTTGCGGTCGCTGAAAGGGTTTGTCTTGCGTACCGACCAGTCGTTGTCAAGCCCGTTGGCCTTCAGGTCCACAGTCCTGTCCCCGAAACCCTGAAGCGAAGCGCCTATGCCGCCGGGCAGCGATCCGAGTTTGCCGTTGTACGTCATGAAGTCCTTGAATGAACGGTCGTTGAAGTTGCCTCCGAGGGAGACGTTGAACGAGTTGCGCTCCGGCACGTCACGGGTCTGGATGAGGATGAAACCTCCGGAATAGTCTGCCGGATATTCGGCGGAAAGCACTTTGACAATGGTGAGGTTGTCTATCTGGGAACTCGGGATGAGGTCAAAAGAGAAGGCTCTTGAATCGGCTTCGGAACTCGGGGCGGCACCGCCGTTGATCCAGACATTGTTATATCTCTGGGAAAGGCCGCGCACCATGACGAACTTGTCATCGATCAGGCTGATGCCAGGCACGCGGCGTATCACCTCTCCGGCATTGGAATCCTGCGTGCGTCCGATCTCCTGAGCGGACACGTTACTTATTATGAGCGGAGTCTCGCGGGTTATCCTCATCAGAGAGGCCTGGGTGTTGCGGCGCTGTTCGGCAGTCACCGTGGTGGCGGAAAGCATCTGGTCATCGGATGACATCTCGACTGTCACGCCCTCCGAGGGGCTCTTAACATTCTCGAGAAGAGCATCTATGTACCCAAGATAACTTACTTTAAGACTGACCGTACCGGCGGGCACTCCCGTGAGGGAGAAAGTCCCGTCCAGATTGGTTATGGCTTTGGAATCGCCTCCTGCCACTTCCACAAACGCCCCGATCAGCGTTTCGCCGCTCTTCGCGTCTTTGACGATACCGCTTATGGTACCTGTCTTCGGCTGGGCTGCCAGAATCTGTGCGAAAACCGCTAAAACCAGAACTGCAAATCCTCTCTTTAATCTTTTCATCGTATCTTTCACTACTGTTTACGATGCAAAAGTAAAGAGAGGATGTTACGCAGATATTACCGCGTATTAAGTTTATGTTACATGGCCCTATTTGAGTTTGCGGTTTTTGTAGGACTCGATGCAGGCCGGTATGATGCGCTTGTACTCGGTGCTGGAGAAAAGAGGAGAGGTGATGATGAAATCCGCCGTGCTCCTGTTGGTGGCGAAAGGTATATTATATAGGGATGCCAGCCTCACCAGTCCCATCACATCGTTCTGGTGCCCCTGCATGATGAGATTGTCACAGAAGAAGACAAGCATGTCTATCGACCCCTCGGCTATCATGGCGCCTATCTCGAAGTCTCCTCCCAGCGGTCCGCTCAACTTGCAGATCACATCCAGCTGCACATCATCCCCGAGAGCTGCGGTGAGAGTCTCCTTGACAAGACGCCCCGTGGTGCCGGTACAGTAAAGCCTGCAGTCCTTCAGGACCCTCGCGTTGAATTTAACCCAGCTCATCAGCTCCGCCTTGCGGGAATCGTGAGCAACCAATGCTATGTTCTTGATCATATATTATGTGATTTTGGGCGAAGATAAGCATTATTTACGAAAAAAGCCGCAGCGCCCTACGGCTCTGCGGCTCTGAAGTTTTCTGCTTCAAGTTACTTGACTTCTATTGATTTGTGAGCACCCTGCTCCGGAGTCTTGACAATCTTCGGAAGGCAGATGTTAAGCACGCCGTTCTCGACTTTTGCCTCGATATGTTCCTTGTCCACATCTTCAGGCAGGGAGAGAACCTGCTGATATTTGGTGTAGGAGAACTCACGGCGCAGATAGTGGCCATGTTTTTTCTCACCATTGTTCTCCACCTTCTTCTCCATGTCGATGGCGAGGTTTCCGTCATGATCCAGACTTACCTTGAAATCATCTTTGGTAAGGCCAGGAGCTGCAAGCTCGACATCGTAAGACTTTTCGTTCTCAAGGACATTGATTGCAGGTGCTGTAGCGTTTGCTTTCTCCATCCAATTGGTGTTGAAGAAATCATTGAAGATGTCAGGCAACCAAGCCTGTTCGTTTCTTTTTGCTGGTAACATAATATTAATCTCCTTTTATTTATTTTCTTTTTATCTTTTCCGTCTCCTTTTCAGGCGACGCTTTATGTATCTTCAAGTCCCGTACCAGTTAACATTTATTGCATTTTGGGGTCAAAATGTCGTTATCCGCGACTTTCTGTCGTGTTTTAATGACTATTTGTCGCAATGCGGACGTTTCTGCCGGCCTTGACAATGTCGCGCGCGGAGAGTATCTTTGCGCACGTTATGAGAAAGAATTCAATCAGCAGGACAGTTCTATGCCTTGCAGCCGCAGCGGGAATGCTCTTCACCGCAGGCTGCTCCAAGACGGAAGACGGAAGCGTGCTCTATTGTATAGAGGTACGTGACAACGGAAGTGAAGAGTTTTTCGGCAGCGCGGCCAGCGAGGTCAAGCCTGTCAGCCTGGAAATAGGAGACAAGCTCGATGCCTTCTCAGACAAGTTCTCACAGACTTGGACTGCAGATGCGGCGGACAGGAGCGCCGCACTTGAGAGATACGACAACGCGCTGTCGGGATTCAAGCAGATCGAATCAGAGGGAAAAGCAAAGATAAATGCCCTTCCCTCAGGACTTCACGACACTTTTTCCTACAAGAAGACCCTCGTGCTGACAAGCACTGTCGAGGCAACCGGGGAGGAGATTCTCAAATCTTACAGCATTACACTGTCTTACCCGTCAAAGTAGCGGAATCACTCTTCTTTTCCTGAATCATAGAGACGGGATACAAGTTTGAGCTTGTCGATGATGTTTATATGCTGCGGGCAGTGCCTTTCGCACTGTCCGCATTCTATACAGTCCCCGGCCCTGCCGCGCTTCTCCGTAAGGAGCTTATAATACTTTGCCGTATTGTGCTTCTGGTACGCGCCGAACTGCTTTATGGAGTTGATCATGGAGAAGTACTCCGGAATCGCTATCTTCTTCGGGCATCCGGGCGAACAGTAGTTGCAGCCCGTGCACGGAATGGCTATGGAATTCTGGATGATGTCCGCCGCACGCTCTATCGTCTCCCTGTGCAAGGCATCGAAAGGAGTAAAGTGTTCCATGTAACCTGTGTTGTCAAGCACCTGCTCCATGCTGCTCATTCCGCTCAGCACCACCTTCACCGAAGGCAGGGAGGCGGCAAAACGGATAGCCCATGATGCCGGCGAAGAACCTGGCTCCACAGCCTCGAACATATCTGCCACCTTCTGCGGCACCCTGGCCAGGGAACCGCCCTTGACAGGTTCCATCACAAAGACCTTGCGCCCGTACTTCTCACATAGCCTGTAGCACTCCCCCGACTCCACAGACGGGGAATTCCAGTCTATATAATTGATCTGAAGCTGCACATACTCCAGCTCCGGATGCTCCCTGAGAATTTTCTCCAGGGTCCTGGAGTCGTCGTGGAACGAAAAGCCGATATGCCTCACCAGCCCCTCGTCACGCTTACGCCTGATGAAGTCCCAGCCGCCCAGCCGGTCCATCTGTGCGGCGTAACTCTTGTTCATGGCATGAAGCAGATACCAGTCGAAATAACCGGCTCCCGTACGCTCGAGCTGAGTGTTGAAAATCCGCTCCATATCCTCAGGACGGCGTATTTCCCAGCAGGGGAGCTTGTCTGTAATGGTAAAAGTTGACCTATGGTGCCTGCGTACGACAAGTTCCCTCAGAATCTCCTCGCTGTGTCCGAGATGGTACTGCCAGGCAGTGTCAAAATACGTGAATCCCCTGTCAAGGAACGCATCGACCATCCTCGAAGAAAGCTGCATGTCAACTGAGCTCAGGTCGTTGCTGTCCTTGAGAGGCAGGCGCATCATTCCGAAACCGAGTTTCTTCATCGCGCCATCCTCTTCACCTGTATGTATGCTGTCTTTTAGTACCGTCATTCTCACGTGGAAAAAACTCGGCAAAGATACGGATAATTGGACGAGTAAGCAAATTTCGCCATTTTGGCTCTTGCAATATACAATTTGTCACATTTCGGAGCCCTGTCGTTAAAAATTGTTATTTTTGTACCGCTTTCCCGTGCAACGCCATGCCGTGGCCCGGCATCTTTGACAGTGGAAAACGAACAAGAAATCATTATATGATGAAAAAGATTATCCTTACACTCGCTCTTGTTGCTGCAGCAGCAACCTCAGCAATGGCGCAGTTCAGCGTCGGTGCCGGCTATCTCAGCCAGACTAGCAAGTACTCCCACTCGTCAACATCCACCAGCTCCACAGCAAACGGTTTCTATGCCGGAGCAGACGCTGACTACAACCTCGGAGCGGGGCTTTCAGTCGTTCCGGGGATCTACTACGGATACCTCAGCAGTGACGCTTCATACCTCGGACTCGCCAACAGTTCCACCAAGAGCCACTTCGTCGCCGTGCCGATCAACTTCAAGTACAGCATCGCACCTGTAGAGATGCTCAAGGTCTTCGCTTACGCAGGCCCGCAGTTCGAACTCGGTATCTCTTCAAAGACCACCGCTTCAGTACTCGGGGCAAGCACCACCAGTGACAACTACGGCGACGACGGCAGTCTCAACCGTTTCAACATCTCTCTCGGCCTCGGCCTCGGAGTTGATGTGTCCGACATCGTCCGCATCAACGGCGGCTACAGTTGGGGACTCCTCAACATGCTCAAGAACAGCGACAACGGCTCCATCAAGACATCATATTGGCATATCGGGGCAGCTTTCCTGTTCTAATCCTTCATGAAGCATGACCATCTGGAGATGGGCAGAAACAAACCGGCCGGCACTCTTGAGCTGACCGGTTTTTTCTTTGCGGCAGCTGTGGCTGCCCCGGCTGCATGCCGGTGTGATGCTCAGCTGCGCTTCGGGAGTATGACCCGGCTTCCGGTGTAGACATATCCTCCCTTGTCCGTGCTGAAACTAAGGTCCAGATATCCGTTCCCCGTCAGGGACGGGTCCGTGCACCATCCCGATGCACCGCCTACCGTGATGTTGGAGAGCCAGCCGTATCGGCTGTCATAGAAAGCCTTGCGGGCCAAGGCTTCCGTCCATTTATAGGCCTTGTCATCAATATAACGGACAGAATAATAACCCGTGGAATACTTTATCAGGGGATTGGGCTGCATGCTCTTGCCTTTGTCAGAATTGTAAAAGTCTGGGCCGGAGCGGTAGTTGTAAAGCCACTCGTCCGTGCCGAGTATTTTCAGCATCCAGTGCAGTTTCTCATCTGTGGCGTCGTCATGATATTTTATGATGTAGTCTATGCTCTTCTGAGGCAGCGGATAGATCGTCGCGTATGCCGTATCTCCGAACACGCCCAGCTGCTTCATGGTTACCCTGTGCGTGATGCTGAACGAGGTGCTCAGCGACACGCGGCTTCCGTCCCATTTGTTGATAGCTGTGAATGTTACTTTCTGAGGTCCGTACGGGACAATCAGGCCTCCGGGCAGGAACTCGCCCCAGGAAGTCTCCCCCGGCTGCTCCCTCTCGTCAAAGCGCCAGTAATAGGCCAGTCCGGCAGAACCCTGTCTGTACTCTCCCTTGATCACAGGATAATAAGTCTCATGCTCGACAGTCATGGAGCTTCCGCCGGTCTCGTGGCTGAACTCAAACCTCTCGGCGTCTCCGCCGTCAAGCCTGAAATGCAGAGGGACTTCAATGCGCGAGGTGAACCCGGACTCATCAAGATAATAGCTGAGCACCTCCGCCTGCGGCGCGGACTGGAGATACGGGACACTTATACCTAAAGCGCACTGGAAGGAGCCGCTGTAAAGGCCTGTCGCAGGATTGGCCGATATGGTCAGCGTCCCTATACTGCCTGCCTCGGAATTTGCAGGATCCCCGACGTTGAACCCGCCGGTGCTCTTGAGCCAGATCTTTCCCGTCATGGGATCAAGGTCTATGCACTCTTTCCATGATGAAGATTCCGAATCAATCTCTACGCGCGGTGCAAGCAGGGCATCGAAGAGTTTTTCATCAAAACTTCCCTCCTGGAAAGCCGACAATCCCGCTTTAGTGTAAATACCATGTCCAAGGCTGCATTCGGTGCCGTCCACAGGGAGCTTGACACCCTTGAGCCCGGAAAGTCCGAGACGCGGAGCCCGTATGAATATCCGGAGATCCGTCAGACCGTCATTGAGGATGTCGTCGCTGCATATCACTATTGAGCCGCGGCTGTTCTGATAGCCGTGAATCATGGAGAAGTCATTGGAGAAGAATGTGTAGACATCCAGCTTTTCTCCAACGGGAATGCTCTGCGAAGCATAGGCCTGATAGTCCTGGTACGGATACAGAGCAGTGCCGTCAGAAGCAACAAGACAGGTCGGAAAAGGAGAGGACAGCGAATTGTCCGTCTTCCACTGCCGATTGAAGCTGTGCTTTCCGGATGACCAAAGCGTGCAGTCATCCTGCCGGGCAGCATAATAGATAGTCTTCCCCTCAAAACCTGAAAAACTCAGTGTCCGGTGCTGGGCGATGTAGAAATCTTCCAAAATGCTGCCGGATGCGGTGACCGAAATATCTTCTCCTGTCTTGATGACGGCGTTCAGTTTCCTCTCCCCCGGATAGAGCGTAAGACTGACCGGAATCTGCCGGCCGCTTACGAAGCCGGAAGGGTCGCTTACCGAAAAAGTGAAGCGTCCGCCTTCGTATGCAACAGATATTCCCAGGTCCGACAAGGCCTTGCGGGCCGGCTCATTGGATTCATCATGAGTCGCCGACCAGAAATCGGAAGTCCAGGCCATATCGCCAAGATGTGCGGGGCGGAACCCCTCGTCCACAAGCCGGGCGGAGCTGATGCGGTTGACCCCGTCGTCAAGGCACAGGTTGAGGTCGAGGACGGCAGGCCGGTTCTTCCGGACAACGGCCACCTGGCCGTCCGGAAGCCTGCCGGCGAGTTCTCCCGACAGGAAGAACTCGCGCCTGTCTGACAGGCCCTCGACCTCCAGCTTCCAGTCCGGACGGAAAATCGTCTCGGCACGGAATCCCAGGCTCACCTTGAAGCTCAAGTTGCGCTCTATGTCGAAGTCCTTGACGGCATCCTTACCAAGGAAAAAGCGGTACAGCGTCTTCCCGCTGAATCCGGACTCCCCTCCCAGATTACCCTCGAACTCCACGAACGTCAGTCTGTTTTCGATTCCGGTCCCAGGGTATGCTTCACGCAATGCAGCCATGTCTTTGCTGTCGGGATCCCCGTTTTCCGGAAGCAGCACCCCCTGCCTGTTCTCGGGGACATAGTAGACGAACTCGCCCTTGACCGCGTTTGACATTGAAGCATCGTAATCTCCCACATCCAGGATGTCTTCCGCTTTTTCGGCCCTTGAGCCCTGCGGGGAGAATGGAGAAAGCCTGCAATTAGCCTGACGGACACGCAGACTCCCGTTTACGAAACCATCAGCAGCCCCGCCCACGAGCCCGCCGTGGTCAATCTCCACTGTCAACCTCGCAAAAAGGCGTCGCATAATGACCTCCAGATGCCCGTCCGAAACCGACACCCCTTTTTTCTCCCAATATAGCGGGATGCCATATTCTGCGATTTCAGAAAAACTCTCCCTCCGGTATCCTCCCTCCGACTCTCCACCGTCCATACGGTATTGCATTTTCACTACTCCGCTTTCATCCGCAGGGAAACCCGGACTGCGCAACTGCCCGTCCCCTGAAAACTCCCAGAGATTTCCGAGCAGATAAAAATTATAAGTGCGCCCGGCCGGAAGACTCAGATCAATTTTACCGCCAATCCTGTCGGCCGGTATCCTGACCTCGGAATCCAGCAGTCCCGTCTCCGCGTCATATACGGCAAGGACTGCGCCGCTGAATATCTCTTCCACCCCGTCCCCTAGCGATGAGCGCGTGGACGGCCACTCTTCCCTGCCCAATTGCAGTTCCAGAGACTTCGTCAGCTCCTCCCGCTCCTCCTCATAACTCACCATCCCCACAAGTTCCGGCTCACATGCTGCGGCCGCCAGACACAGCAGCGGGCCGACAGTCTTAATAATATATCTTCCAATCATATAGTCACATCTTTAAAAATATCGTCAGGATTCCAGTCAAGTATCTTGATGGAAATATCCGCCTTCGCATAATCCACGGTGATGCTGACGTCCTTCAGATCTTCGAGCGTCCAGTCATATCCGGCGGCTTTAAGCCGTGAGCTGACGTCCACCACGAAGGGATCTGCGGCTCCGGCAGCCCCGCCCGACACTTCAAGCAATATTCCTCCGTCCCCCTGCCGCGGCAGCAGCAGCGAAAATCTGCCGTCCAGTCCCCTGACGGCATCAGCGCGGAATGCCCCTTCGAGCGGCGACCTGCTATACAGATCCAGCCCGCAGGCCTCCGCCATCACCCGGAAAGAACACATGGTCTTGTCCTCCGATGAAAGACCTTCAAGCTCAATCTCCAGACGGCAATACTGCTTGTGCGGCCGGGCTTGTATCGTATATTCATCCTCAGCACAATAGAACTTCTCGCTATAGAGCCATAGCGGGTCAGAATCATGTCCCAAGGGCACCAGAAGCGAGTCGGAACGGATCAGCATCCTGTCCAGACCCGCCACGAGCGAAGCCCTGTGGGTCCTCCTCTCAAGACTTGCCACATAAGCCACGTCTTCATATTCGGCAAGGCTGATGTTCTCTCTGCGCACGAGACGGTCAGAACTGAAGGATAGCATTGCGGACGAGAAACCGGCTTCGATATACTCGCCGACCTGCACCGAGGTATAGCAGGGGCATGCGGTCCTGTCCTCCTTCACCGAGCAGGCCGTGAGGGCCTGCAAAGCGAAGAAAAGATAGATCCAGATGCCCCGAAGACTACAGGCACGCATGTCAGATGGTTTCCGTATATCCGCCACCGTCTTCCCATGAGGCCACATAAATGGAACCGGTCACAGCATCGAACTCCACAGGCTTGTCCGGACTGTCGGAACCAGGGCGAAGGATGGTGAGGTTGACCCTGTACTGGCGGTTGGCCTCGAGGCCTTTGTTCGTGCTGTCATTATACAGGGTGATAGGGTAATAGAAGCTGTGGGCACCGTTACCGTCATCATAGCTGGCCTCGATCACAAGACGTGTGGCCCTCGGACTCCATGCCGCGGCCGTCCCAGGCTTGCAATCATTAGGGAATGAATACAGGGAATGAATTGTGTTGTAAGTCTTTCCGTAATCCAGAACGACAGCGCCCATGTCATCATAAATAAGGGAAGACTTGCTCTCAGCTTTCATCTTGGCGTACCAGTCAGTCTCGGAAAGCGAGGACGGGGCAGCCGTCATGGAGAAGTTCACCCTTGCCGGCACATTGGTCAGGTAGACTTTGTTGATCTTGAAAGCCCCGCTCTTCCGGTACGCCGGGGCAAGCATCTCGTTTTTGACACTTTCAAGAACCACTCCCGCACAGGCTCTCCTTACCGTGACGCTGTGGGTCTCCTGCCCGGGCTTCAAGGAAGCCGTGACACTGCCCAACATGAACAGCCGGTCCGGACCGTTGTCCCCCAGAGCAATAGTCTTGGACAGCAGAGACTCTTTGTTGAGCACGGATCCGTCGGCAGTATAGTCCTTGTCTGCATTTACAATGGCATAAATCTCCCTCTGCCCCACCGTGCAGTCAAGCTTCAGCCCCGAATAAGGGGAAGAGGACGCATCGTAATTAAGAGGCGTATCGAATCCTGCCGACTTGCAGGCGTCAAGCAGCCCCTCGTCAGCCCCGGAACCGGTGCGGAAGACAAACACCTGCACATTCTGAATCATGGACTCCCTTGCGGCTGTCTGCCCGGTAGCCCTGGTACCGGCTCCGCCGCTGAAAGAAAGCGAAAGCGAACACACTTCTTCATTTACTGTGGACTCCGGCTGTGCTGATTTGGTGCACGCCGCCGAAGACAATGCCGCAATAGCGGCCAACGCGATAATCGTCGAGTTTTTCATTTGATTGATTGTTGATTTGTTTGGTCTATTGATCTTCAAGATCATATTTTCGTTTCAAGACTGATATCTCCGGATCCAGGTTGCCGCGATGGACCATAGACCGGTCAAGCTCGCAAGATCTGAGATAACACTCCACTGCTTCCCTGTCCCTGCCCTGACGGGAGTGGACAAGGGCGAGCATGTAGTTGACTTTGGCATCAAGCTCGCATTTTTCCAATATGTTGCGTGCCGCCGCATTGCGGTCGAGAGCAAGGCAGGCGACCGCCGTGTTGAAGTCCTGATAAGGGGACAGAATCTCGGCCGCACTTTCATAATCATGGTCAAGCAGGGCCTGCACGCCGCGCATATAGCTGCTGTCTATCACCGTCGTGTGGACGGTATCTTTCTGCATCCCCTTGCGGTGCAGGCAGAACCTGAAATTGACCGTACGCAGCAAGGGGTAAAGGTTGTCCCTTATGTGCCTGTAGCCGGGGTTCCCCGCCAGCCTGCTCTCCCTCTCGTCAGGATCCTTGACCGCTGAAAGTGCGAAATATGACTTCCTCCCGGCGGCGGACAGAACCGTATCCTTCTCCACCAGCCTGTCAAGTTCCAGCCAGTTCTCCCCGCCGCTCCTCGAGAGGAAGCGGATGTCCCGGCGAGGTCTGCCTGACCATTTCATCGCCGACTCCGACATGTCCTCCCCCACGCTGATGAAAAGTCCGCGGTCCCTCCGCAAGGAATCCTTTACATATTCCACATATTTTGAAAAAAATTCCGCCACGCTCTCCGAACGTCTCAAGGAAAGGTCCGCATTGTCCCGGAACCGCCCCTCAGGCGATGCGGAAGAGACGATCACTATCGAGTCCACCTCGAAAGTCTCATCCTCAAGAAGACCTCTCAACCTCCTCCTGACAGATGCGATTTCAGCCGCATTGCCCTCAATTCCTTCATCAACCGTACTTCGGCCGGCATGGAACCCTATCCTGCTTACCGCATCGGTATACACGTTACGCGACAGGATCCTTGTCAGATACCTGGGACTCCTGTCCGCAAAGCTGCTGACGGAACTTATATAAAAGGTCAACGGCGGGGACTGCGGCACGCTATACAGGCGCTTGTCCCTCTCGAAGATCTCGCCGGACAGGCAGACATCCACTTTTCGCAGGGACGGCCTGGTGCGTATACGCTGCACATAGTTGTATATGAACTCTCCGCCGTCTCCCCTTATCACCGTGTCCAGGCGGACGCCCTCAGTCACTATGGGAGACTTGACATAGCGGTGCCACATCTTTTCGCGCCGCGAAATGAGCCGGCGGTTTCTCCAAAGCAGATAGTCATTGGTGTAATGCTCCAAAGCCTGCTGCTGAGAGACTCCGTACACGCTCTCGAACTCCTCATCAGAAACATAGCTGCTGTCGGAGCGGAACGCATACAGCTGCGGGATGTTCCTGGAGAGGAAGATCTCAAGGCTGCGGACATCCACAAGCCTGAGACTGTCACTAACTATCCTGTCCAGAAAACGCTGATAGTGTTCATATCCCCTGAGCTGGGCTTTGCGGTAGGCGCTTCCGGTGACTATTATGTCCTCCATATCAAGTTTGTCAGACAATATCGTCATCTCCGGATAGAGGCGCAGCTGCCACTTCGAGTCCGTCATCCCGGCAGGCACGGCCACCTGGAACTCGATGTCCACAAAGCCGTTGCGCTCGGCGACATTACGGAACCTGGCCGTCACCATGGCCGCATCGATCTGCTCGGTCGCCACCATTTCCCCACTCGAACTGTCACGTACCGCCTTCATGATGAACACCTCCCTGCCGTCCAGACCCGTGACCACAAGAGTATCGGCTTTCCGCTCACCGTCCGTAGCCGGCAGCTGCTCAAATGCCGTGTCTTTCTCCCCGGCCAGCCTGACAGACGGTGCCAGAACACCCTCCCTCACCACTGCCAACTTCCTCGATGAGGCACATCCCGCACACAGCAGAGCCATGAGGAGAAAGGACACGACAACGGTTCTACATCTCATACTGCAGAGGCTCATCCCCGTCAAGAATGACTACCCTGCTGGCTACTATATCGGCAGAGGTCCTCTCAATCCCGTCGTTGCCCACATATTTCTGGTACCTCAACCGGCCTTGCACATATAGTCTAGTCCCTCTCGTGATCTTGTCCAGATCATGTATATTCCGCCCCTCCCGCGCAAGAATGCTGTGCCAGCTCGTATCAATGGTGGCCGCACCTTCCTTGTCCTTGTAGGCGAAATTGGTGGCAAGAGTCAGACGGGCCACCATATTGTCCGAAAAAGTCTGGAGCCTTATGCTCCCTACGGTTCCCCGCAGTTCGATTCTGTTCAATTGTTCCATATCAGTTTTTCTATTCAAGTTCCGGGAGCAAGGCCGCGCGGTCCTCATCCCGGCGACAAAGGAAAAGAGAAAAATCCGGACTGTCGCAAAAGAAACAGATAAAAATTTTTCTTGCCTGCTGCAAAAAATCATTCTTTGCAAAGAAAGAGAAAAAACCAGCAAAATGTTCTTTTTCAATCGTTGCCGTTTTCGGAACTATTCGCAATCTTTGGGCATAAACCAAAACAGACTATGGCATACAGCATCAAAAAAGAGGAGACCTGTCTCGAATGCGGAGACAGTCTCAGAGGGAGAAAAGACAAGAAGTTCTGCTGCCTGAGCTGCAAGAACAGCTACAACAACCGTAAATATCAGGAAATCCGACGCTATAAGGCAGAGATACTAAACAGGCTCTCAAGAAATTATGACATTCTAGAGAGCCTGCTCAGCGACAGCATGAAAAGTGCCGGACTGGAGTATCTGTCTTCCGAGGGTTTCGACCCCGCCTGTTTCACCGGCATCCACAAGTCCGGACGCCATTACGAATGCAGCTGCTTTGACATCTCTTATTGCACGACGGAAAGCAGAATCTTCAACATCTGCCGCAAAGACCTCAGCGGACAGTGACTACGCCCATTTCAAGTCCCCAGCACCCGTCCGTGATGACCGGCACTTTCTTCCCGTCCCTGTCAGCGACATATATGAACCCGTCCACGAAAGTGTGGCTGTGCCCCCCGATCACAAGATCGACATTGCGGATCTGCGGAATCAGGGCCTGGTCGTTGTCATATCCGAGATGCGAGAGCAATATGACCATATCACATTTCTCCACGGAACGCAGATAGTCCGCCCACCTGTTCGTCACCTCGACATTGTCAAGCTGAGGCAGACGCGAGGAAATTGTCGCGCTGACATTTGTCGACAGATCCGACTCAAGCCCGATTATGCCTATCTTCATCCCTCCTCGCTCCACAACCGCATAAGGAGACACATAATCTGCAAGATCAAACTGTGAAACATCAATGTTTGCAGACACAACAAATGTGTTTTCCAGCATTGCGAGCCGCTCTGTCAAGGCCTCGATATCATTGTCGAACTCATGGTTGCCAAGTGTGACGCAGTCATACCGCATGTCATTTATGACTTCCGGTTCCAACCTGCCCTTGAGTTCGGTGAAATAGGAAGTCCCCTGACTGAAGTCTCCGGCATGCAGCAGAAGAACGCGGTCATCTCCGTACACAGCACGTATGGAATCCACAAAAGCCGCCCTTTCGACCACTCCGCCATGCCCCGCTTGAGGTCCGGTCCGGAGAGGTTCGAAATGGCTGTGGGTATCATTTGTATGTACAATCACGAGCCGTGGGGCGCGGACGCATCCAGACAGACCAAGCAGCAAAAGAAAAATCACAAATATCCTCTTCATCATTCAGCCCTCCTCTGCGTGAAACGACCATCGGAGGCATCCTCTATCAGACGGCCCTCCTTCTCGTAAGACTTGACATAAGGCAACATCGAGTCAATTACAAGCTTATCCGTGATTATCAATTCCTTGGCATTTTTCGCGAGTGTAAGACCATCTCCGCCGTCAAGCAGGAAATCAATCGTGGCCAGCCCGTATACCCTCACAGGATCAACGGGGACACCCCCGACAAGCAGCGTATCGATCCGGCCGTCTTCCACCACAAGTTTCGCCCCTCCGAAAGGCTGTACCCTGGCCGCTGCCATCCCCTCAAACACCCTGACAAGGTCAGCGCCCGACAAAGCCACATAGCTCAAGTAGTTTCTGAATGGAAACATCGAGACAATGTCGTCAAGAATCACATCGCCTGCTGGCATATCGACCCTGATGCCTCCGGAATTGATTATGCCCACATCAACTTTGCGGCGGACAGTCCTTGCGACATCTTCCATTATATGGTCCACAATCCAGTTGGACAGATCCCCGTCCGGCTGCGTCTGGTTCATCTCCCTGGCCGAATGGGCCACGACCGCCTTGAGCCTGGACATCTGCGGCTGCACGGCTATAAGGTCCGCGGCTGTAGCGTAAGTCGCGCTGCCGGGGCGCCACACTTTCCCGTTCGGAGAGACATAACAGCTGTCATTGACCCTGCCCAGAGACGCCGTCACATTGTTGACACCGGCAGCCGTAACCCCAGTCCTGTGCCCGTCCATGATGAATTTCTCCCATGTAAAGGACCTCCCGCAGGAGCAGACCAGCAAAAGTGACAGAAAGCAGGCAGCTATTTTAGTCTTAACCATCTCCACAGATCTTTCCATCCTGACTTCTTGCCGAACATGAGGATTCCGACTTTGTAAATCTTCGACGACACCCAGGCACAGGCCACAAACGTCAGCAGAAGAAGCACAATCGAGAGTCCGATCTGCCACCCCGGAACCCCGAAAGGCAGCCGTGCAAGCATCACAATCGGGGAAGTGAACGGAATCATGGATCCCCATACCACCAGTGCACTGTCAGGTGCCTTGTAGGCATAAATCGCAATGAAGAATCCGATCAGAAGCGGAACCGTCACAGGCAAAATGAGCTGGCTGCTGTCCCCCTCGTTCTCCACAGCCGAACCGATAGCCGCAAACAGAGAGGCATACAGCATATATCCGAGAATGAAGAAAACCACAAAGCAAACCAGAATCTCTCCAAGGTGCATATTGGCAAGAGAAGACAGAATCACTCCGAATTCACCCGCCTCAGACATCTGGGAAGCCATCTCCCCGGCGGCGCCGCCACTCATCTGCATGAGTTCGGTCGGGTCGGTTCCGGCAAGCCCCGGACCCGCGACCGCACCTACAACAGCGACTATCGCAAACGTCAGCACTATCCACAAAAAGAACTGTGTCAAAGCCACAAGCGCGATACCGATTATTTTCCCGAACATAAGTTCGGTAGCCTTGACGGAACTGATGAGCACTTCGACGACTCTGCTGGCCTTTTCCTCAATCACAGAAGATGAGACCATGCCGCCGAACATGGAGATGAACATGTAAATCACCATACCCAGAAGCATGGATACCATCATATACACTCCGGACTCGGAGATCTTCTCCTCCCCGTCCTCTCCAAGAGTGTAAGTCTTGATCTTGATGTCAGGTTTGACATCCCGCATGATCTTGTCCAGACCCGGTATATTGTAAGAAGCCACGCGGTACGCCTCCACGGCATCATTTATCTTGGAGTTGAGGCTCTCTGACAAATCAATTCCGAGAGGCTTGACGGAATAAACCTCCGCCGACACGGATTTTGTCGAATCCACCGGAGAGACGGCAAGCACGGCATCATAGCCCAGAGAGGTAAGGCCGGCCTTGAGCGAATCAAGAGACATCCCTCCGCAGTCGGTCACAGTCATGCTCTCCGAATCCGTAAGGGTGGGCATCACGATTCCCGACTGGTCCACGACAGCTATCTTCTTGGCCGCCTCCTTGGTATTCATCATTATGAGAGCCGGAAGAAAGCACACCGCAGCGAAAAGCACAGGAGTGATGAAAGTGATCAGAAGGAAGCTTTTCTTCCTTACGCGAGTCATGTATTCGCGGTTGATTATCAATCGTATGGTCCTCAGGTTCATTTTGAATCCTCCCCTTCCGTTACAAGTTTGATAAAAATGTCGTTCATGCGGGGCATCAGTTCACGATATGAATTGATCTGCACCCCTTTATCAAGATATGTCCTGAGCGTGGAAGTCCCATCGGTTTCCCTGGGCAGCACCTCAGTATGACGCCCATCGGCATCAGTGTAGACAAGCTCCACATTATTGTTGCCATATCGGCGGCGGATATCATCCACACCGCCTGTAATGACAAGATGCGACTTGTTGATCAGGGCTATCTCATCACAAAGTTCCTCAACGGACTCCATGTTATGGGTTGAGAGGACAATCGTCGCTCCCTCATCTTTGAGGCGGAGTATTTCGTGCCGGATCAGTTCGGCATTGACCGGATCGAAACCCGAGAACGGTTCGTCAAGTATCATCAGGGAAGGCTTGTGCACCACGGTTGTGATGAACTGCACCTTCTGGGCCATGCCCTTGGAGAGTTCCTCTATTTTCTTGTCCCACCAGTTCTCTATCCCGAAACGTACAAACCATTCTTTCAAGGCTTTGCGGGCCTCGGAAGCGCTCATGCCCTTAAGCTGGGCAAGGAACATCGCCTGCTCTCCCACTTTCATCTTCCTGTACAGGCCGCGCTCCTCGGGCATATAGCCGATCTTCTCGACATCGCCCTGCGTTATCGGCGCGCCTTTGAAAAAGATTTCACCGGAAGTCGGGATCGTGATCCGGTTGATTATACGGATAAGAGTAGTTTTTCCGGCCCCGTTCGGGCCGAGCAGACCGAATATACGGCCTTCCGGAATTTGGAGATTGATGCCCTCAATGGCGACCTTATCTCCGAAACGCTTGGTGACGTCTCTGCATTCGATTATAGCCATACCACAAAAATAGAAAAAATCGCCCTATGCAGAGCGACTTTTTCTTAATTTTTAATTAAAAATTTGTAAAATTACTTCGCGCTTATCGCCACAACCGAGCAAGGAGGAAGGGTGACCTCAAGTCCGGCCTTGGTGAGTTTCCACGCCTTGAACTGGGCCGGAGCCACTTTGTCGGCACTTCCGAAGTCGTTGTAGTCGCGTGCATCCTTGGATGTTAGAACCCGTGCGGAGAGGATTTCAGACACGGCTTTAGGGTTGTCGAATCCCACAAGCACTTTCATCGGCTTCTTGAGATCGGTATTGACGAGCGAGATGTTCATCTTCCCGTCCTTGCGTGATGCGGTCACGTCCACCTGAGGGACATCGACCTTGCGGTCGCATGCTATCTTCGGGGTAAGGCAGTCAGAGGCGAGGAATTCAGCATCCTGATGCACATTGTACATCTCGAACACATGGTATGTCGGGGTGAGCACCATCTCCTTCTCATTGGTGAGGATCATGGCCTGGAGAACATTCACGACCTGTGCGATGTTGGCCATCTTCAGGCGGCGTGTGTACTTGTGGAAGATGTCGAAGTTGAGGGCGGCCACGATCGCATCACGCATGGTGTTCTGCTGGTAGAGGTGTCCCGGGTTGGTGCCCGGCTCCACATCGAACCAGGTCCCCCACTCGTCCAGAAGCAGGTCCACATTGCCCTTAGGGTCAAGCTCATCCATGATGTCGATATGCTTCTTGAGCACTTCTTCGATCTCGATGCTCTTTGAAAGGATGTTGTAATATTCCTTGTCGGTGAACTTGGTGGCCGCACCCTTGTGTGACCAGTCTATAACGGTATAGTAATGGAGGGAGATTCCCCTCATGCCCTTGCGTCCGATGTTGTTCATCAGCACACGGGTCCAGTTGTAGTCATAGTCCGAGGCGCCGCTGGCGATCTTGTAGAGACGGTTGCCGCTGAAATCGCGAAGATAAGTCGCATAGCGGCGGAAGAGATCGCTGTAGTACTCCGGTGTCATGTTGCCACCGCAGCCCCAGGCCTCGTTGCCGATGCCGAAATACTTCACCTTCCAAGGCTCCTGCCTTCCGTTGGCGCGGCGCAGGTCGGCCATGGTGCTCTTGGCGTCCGAGGTCATGTACTCGACCCACTTTGCCATCTCCTCCACGCTGCCGCTGCCCACGTTGCCGCTGATGTACGGCTCGATGTCAAGCATCTCGCAGAGATTGAGGAACTCGTGCGTGCCGAAACTGTTGTCCTCAAGGGTCCCGCCCCAGTTGTTGTTGGAGATGTACGCCCTCTTCTCCTGAGGGCCGATGCCGTCCATCCAGTGGTAGTCGTCGGCAAAGCAGCCGCCCGGCCAGCGCATCACAGGGACTTTCAGGGCCTTGAGAGCTTCGAAAACGTCCTTGCGGTAGCCTTTGATGTTGGGCACGTCCGAGTCTTCCCCGACCCAGAGACCGCCATAGATGCAGCGTCCGAGATGCTCGGAGAACTGTCCATAGATCTCTGCCGGGATGGTGACGCCGGTGCCGGCATCATGGATACGGATTGTCGCGTCCTGGGCGCCCAGGCCCACAGAACCGAGCAGGCAGAAGCCCGCACACAAAGAAGAGATTGTCCTTTTCATTTGGTCTATGTGTTGTTATATATGGTCAAACTTCGCAAAATTAGGAAAAAAAACGTAATTTCGCGCATTATGGCGAAGTCATCAGTCAACATTGGAACACAATGCGAACAAATTGTAACGGACATCCGCAGAGGGGTCTTCTCACCGGTATATCTGCTCATGGGCGATGAACCGTTCTACCCGGAGCTGATATGCGATGCCATAATAGAGCACTGCATCCCCCTGGAGGACAAGGATTTCAATGAGACCATACGCTTCGGAGCAGATGTCAACGCCGCCCAGGTCACGGCTACGGCAAGGCAGTACCCGATGATGGCCGACAGGCAGCTGGTCGTGGTGAAGGAAGCACAGATGATGCCGGACCTCGAACAGATGGCCACCTACTGCAGCGCCCCTCTCGAGTCTACAGTGCTCGTCCTTCTCATGCGGAAAGCCTCGGCAGACAAGCGGAAAGCGCTCTACAAGGCTGTCCAGAAAAACGGCATCGTCATCGACTCCCCGGCCATAAGGGACTACGAGGTCGCGGGCTGGATTTCTTCATATTACAGGGGACGCGGGCTTGACATCTCGCCGCAGGCCGCAGCTCTGCTGGGGGAATACGCCGGCACGGATCTCTCCAAAATAGCAATCGAAACAGACAAACTGCTCAAGAACCTCCCGGAAGGGGCAAAAGAAGTCAAAGCCGAGGACATAGAGAGAAACGTCGGAATCTCAAGGCAGTTCAGCATTTTCGAACTCACCAAGGCCCTGTCGCTCAAAGACGCGCCCAAGGCACTCCGCATCGCAGCCGCCATCTCCTCGGATGCGAGGTTCTACATGCCTCCAGCAATCAGCGCGATATTCACCAACTTCAGCAGGATTCTCCGCTACAGCGCACTGCTGAGCCGGAGTCCGAGGCCATCCCCGGAAGAAAAAGCGAAAGTGCTTGCCGGGGTCAACCCTTACTTCTATAAAGAATACGATGCCGCTGTCAGAAACTATCCCCTCCCGAAGGCCATGGAAGCGATATCGTTGCTGTGCCGATATGACTACCTCGCCAAGGGAGGGGATGGTGGAACTGCCGCTGCCGACGAACTTCTCGTCGAACTGTGCGCCAGGATTGTCAGTCTTTAGAAATTATTTCTCGTATTTCTTCTCTTTGGTACGGGTGAGTTTCTCCTTCATAGCGTCAACGCACCCCGTCACGGCGTTCTCGAAAGTGTCGGCAACCCTCTCGATGATGAGGCTGTCACCAGGAATGCGGATCTGGATTCTCGCCTTCTTGCCGTCCTTGGTGTCTTCGAGCGACACTTCCGCCTCATCCGCCACTCCATCGAAGAACTTCGACAGGCGTGAGACTTTCTTCTCGACGAATGCGGTGAGCTTCTCACCGGCATCGAACTTCAGTGCTTTAAGCTTTACGTCCATAATTTAATCCGTTTTAGTCCCGCGCAGGGACTGGTTATCTTCCGTAAATATAACAAAAATTCCATTTGTATGCACCATCCCAACAAATTGGGATTGCACGGAGGGCAGTGAAGCCCTACTTTTGCATGACAATACAAATACCGCAAATATGAAAAAGTTACTAAGCATCTTCATTTCCGTCCTGTTCGCGGCCACTTCGCTGCATGCCGAGTCCGCGCTTGTAATCATCGCCCACGGCCATACGCTTGAAAGCTGGCGGAAGCCTGTCCTCGCACTGGAAGAGACCGTACGTGAACGTCTTGCCGAACGCGGCATCAACGATTTCAGCTATGTCAGGGTCGCGATGATGGAATATACCGAACCGTCCGTCGCCTCCGTCATGGAAGACTGCCAAAGACAAGGGATCGACACCGTGTTCGCCCTTCCGCTCTTCATCGCACCTTCCAGCCACTCCGAAGACGACCTCCCCAACATCCTCGGGCTCAAATTCTCCAAAGATGTGAGAGACGAACTCGAAGAGGAGGGTACAAGATTTGTCAAGGGAGACCTAAAAATAGTGCTCGGCCCGACCCTGTACAGCACTGACATCATTGAGAAGATAATGCTTGAGCGCATCAGCGCGCTGTCCGCCAATCCGGAAGAAGAGGCGGTGGTGATCCTTGCACATGGAGATCCGGAACGGGCGGGTTTCTGGGACAATCTGCTCTCAAGGTCAGCAGATTACATAAAGGAGCATACATCCATAACGTACACGGACGGGGAAAAGGTAGCCATGGGAATGCACATGGCGGATGACCTCACCGCCATATTGGAAAAAGCCGCAGAACACAAGAAAAGAATACTTGTACAGGGCATCTACCTCACTTCCAATGTGAAGAACATGGCCGACAGGATAGGGATGAAAGAAAGGCAGAAGAGTCTCGAGGAAAACGGGATATTAATCGTCTACTCAGACCAGGGCATCCTCCCTCTGGCGACTCCGGAGATAACTGACTGGATCATTGACAGGGCCGAGGAGTGGAAAGGGGCGTACTAGTCCCCTTTTTCCCCCTTGGCCCTCGGATGGGCATTCTGATAGACCGAACGCAGGCGCTCGATGCTCGTGTGGGTATAGACCTGAGTGGCGGCAAGAGAAGAGTGGCCGAGCAATTCCTTGATTGAATTGAGGTCCGTCCCCCCTTCAAGAAGTTCAGTGGCCAGAGTGTGCCGAAGCATGTGAGGCGACTTGCGGCCTTCCACGCCGCCGTTTTCCCCAAGTTCTCTTTTCACAGCCCTATCTATGAACATGGGATAAAGCCTCCCGCCCTTCGGAGTCTGCAGCAGCGGTGCAGCCGGACTCAAGTCAGCACCCTCCATATTATCCAATGATTTAAGATAAAGCATTATTTCGTCATAAAGTGCGGGAGTAAGAGGCACCTCCCGCATTTTTCCTCCTTTTCCCTTGACCCTGACCACCTTTCGACCTCTGTCCAGAGAACTCCTGTCTAGAGAAGCGAGTTCCGCCCGCCTCAACCCCGTACAATATAGAAAACTCACTATTAGCCGGCCCAGAGCAGCCTCATAGGTTCCATATTCCGGTACTCCGGAAGTGTTCCTGAAATACTCGTCCATCACTTCACGTCTGAAAAACTCCGGGAGTCGCTTCACCTGTCTGGGTTTCTTGAGAAGATGTACGGGATTAGCCTTGAGCTCACCCTCTTTCATAAGGAAACGGCAGAAACCGCTCAGGGCACTGAGGTGAAGCGACACGGTTTTTGCCGACTCCCTCTTCTCGTCAAGAAGGTGCACCTCGTATGACCTGACGGACTGGACATCAAGATATGAGGACAGCTTTTCACTCCCGTCATACCCGCAGAAGGAAAGATACCCGTCCACAGCCTCCCCATATATCTCGCAGGTCCTTGGCGAGTAACGCCTGACCGTTCTCAAGTACTCAATGTACCTGTCACGCATCATCACTGTACCGCTTTGAGACCCAGTTCAGGCGCGCGCAGCCGCATATATCCGTCCGCCTGCGCGAAATCATTGCCGATCACGCCGTCAAGTATCGCTTCCTTGACCATCTCTTTGAGCTGCCCTATCTCCCGGCATGGGGGGATGCCGTACACCTGCATCACATACTCCCCGGTGATAGGGTTCTTGAAGTTGCGTATGGCATCTTTCTCCTCCACTTCCACAAGTTTGCGCCTGACAAGCTCGAAGTTGGACTTGATCCTCGCCACCTTGGCCTCGTTCTTCGAGGTGATGTCCGCATTGCAGAGCAGCATAAGGTCATCTATGTCGTCCCCGGCATCGAACAGCAGGCGCCGCACTGCGGAATCCGTCACCCCGTCATCCACGAGGGCTATAGGCCTCAGATGAAGACGCACCAGTTTTGCGACGTATTTCATCTCATCCATAGAGAGGGCGAGCCTCCGGAAAATCGGGGGCACCATCCTGGCTCCGATGACATCATGCCCGTGGAATGTCCAGCCGACGGCCTTGTCATAGCGTTTGCTGGCAGGTTTACCTATATCATGAAGAAGTGCGGCCCACCTGAGCCACAAAAGGTGATCCCTCCCCTCCTGCGGAGCGACATCCTCCCTGCGTATATTGTCAGTCACTGCGAGCGTATGGGCGAAATTGTCCTTGTGCCCACGACCGTCCACAGTCTCGACACCCTTGAGTGCTGAAAGTTCGGGCAGTATCCTCGGCAGAAGCTCTGCGGAATCGAGCAGCTGAAAAGCCAGGGACGGCCGGTCCGTGACGAGCATCTTGTCAAGTTCTTCGGCAATCCTTTCGCGAGAGAGGATGCTCAGCCTGTCCGCCATCCTGCGCATGGACTCCATCGACTCCGGGACTATCCTGAATGTCAGCTCTCCGGTGGAAAGCTTGGCGGCGAAACGCACAGCCCTCAGCATCCGGAGCGGGTCATCCGAATAGGTGGTGTCAGGGTCCAGAGGAGTACGTATGATGCCGGCTGCAAGATCCCGGATACCACCGAACGGGTCAATCAGCGCCCCGAAGTCATCTTTCTGAAGGGAAAAGGCCATCGCATTGATAGTGAAGTCCCGGCGCATCTGGTCATCCTCTATGGTGCCGTCCTCCACTATGGGTTTGCGGGACTCCCGCCGGTAGGACTCCTTGCGAGCCCCCACGAACTCGATCTCATCGCCGTCAAAGCGAAGCATCGCCGTCCCGAAATTCTTGAAATACGAGACCTTCTTATGCAGCCGCTCCCCCACAGCCTCGGCGAAATCAACGCCGCTCCCCTCCACCACGACATCTATATCGTTGCAGGGACGGCCCAAAAAACAGTCTCTGACATAGCCTCCTATCACGAAGGCCCTCACCTTACGTTCTGCGGCCACCTCACTCAATATTCGGAAAACCGGCCTTTTCAAAAATTGCGCTGTTACTGTTGACATATCATCTCTTCGTAATCAGGGAAACGCTCGCACGGGACGAAGCTTCTCCCCTCCAACTTGTAAAGATAGGTCAAATTTCCGTTCGTAAGCACCAGGAAGCGCACCCCGAGCACAGAATTGTAGCGCATGGCCTGCTCTATCACCCTGAAATCGATGGGCACATCCGGCCGCTTGCACTCCACAACGGCCAGAGGCGAGGCATTACGGCCATATACCAGAATGTCTGCCCTATAGAGCTTCTCTCCGAAACGGAAGCCAACCTCGCTCATCATCAGATGGGCCGGCACACCGAAGCAGTCCCTCAGCTGCAAAATAAACCACTGCCGCACCTGTTCCTCAGGTGTGGCAGTGACATTCTTTTTTCTCAGAGGATCCCAGAGGAACTCCCCGCTCATTTCTTGGCCTCCACAGCGGCACGCTCAACAGACAGGCACGCCTTGTAATTGGCTATATACTTGTCGAAGCCTTCAACTTCGGCATCCGAAGGGGTGACCTCGATACCCCCGTCCCCTACGAAGACCTTGGAATCAAGGAAGTCCTCAAGGCTGAGAGAATCCGGGTTGTCCACACGATAGCGTGCAAGCAGGGCAATGCCCCAGGCGCCGCCCTCACCGGCAGTCTCCATCACAAAAATCGGAGAATCGAGAGCCGCGGCAAGGATACGCTGCCCAACCTCCGGGGTCTTGAAGAAGCCCCCATGAGCCGATATCCTGTCCACTTCGACCTTTTCATCCCGGAAGAGGATATCGTTGCCTATCTTGAGCACCCCTACCGCCGCATAGAGCTGGGCACGCAGGAAATTCGCTAGGCCGAATCTGTCTGATGCGGAACGCACAAAGAGCGGACGTCCATCTGAAAACCCTGTCACAGGCTCGCCTGAGACATAATTGTAGGCCACCAGACCGCCGCAGTCCGGATCCCCTTCAAGCGCATAATTGAAAAGCATGGAGAAGAGCTTGGACTCGTCAGCGTTCACCCCGAGCAGTTTTTGGAAATCGCCGAAAATACGTACCCATTCGTTGAACTCTGAAGTGCAGTTGTTACAATGCACCATGGCCACAGGGCTGCCGTCCGGGGTGGTCACCATGTCGATGACCTCGTAAGGACGGGAAAGTTCGTGCTCAAGGACTATCATCGAGAACGACGATGTCCCGGCGGAGACATTGCCCGTGCGTTTGCGCACGGCATTGGTCGCGACCATACCTGTGCCGGCATCGCCTTCAGGCGGACACATAGGCACGCCTGCCTTCAGTTTTCCGCTCGGGTCAAGCTTCATGGCTCCGGCCTCCGTAAGATATCCGGCATCCTCTCCGGCCATGAGCGCCTTCGGCAGAATGTCCCGCAATTTCCAAGGATATCCTTCCGGTTCCACAAGGGTGTCGAACTTGCTGATCATCTCTTCAGAGTAGTCACCGGCAGAGGAATCTACCGGCAACATCCCCGATGCATCTCCTATACCGAGCACTCTTCGTCCGCTGAGCTGCCAGTGGATATAGCCGGCAAGGGTCGTGAGATAATCAATCTTGCCCACATGTTCCTCTCCGTCGAGTATAGCCTGATACAGGTGGGAGATGCTCCAGCGGAGCGGAATATTGAACTTGAAGAGATCAGAGAGTTCAAGCGCGGCACGTCCCGTGTTGGTATTGCGCCAGGTCCTGAAAGGTACAAGAATGTTGCCGTCCTTTCCAAAAGGCATGTATCCGTGCATCATGGCGCTGATGCCGATGCCGGCGAGCCTCTCCACCTCCACGCCGTAACGTGAGCGCACGTCGGAGCAAAGGTCCGCATACGAAGCCTGGAGTCCGGCCCAGATGTCATCGACGCTGTATGTCCACAGGCCGTCCACAAGCTGGTTCTCCCAGGTATAACTCCCCTGGGCGAGAGGGTGGTTGTCCGAACCTATCAGGACAGACTTTATCCTAGTGGAGCCGAGCTCTATGCCCAATATGGCCTTGCCCGAGGCGACAAGTTCTTTGGCTTTGATCGCGTCCATTATTTGAGGGCCTTATCAAGCATGTAATAGATCTCATTGTAGCGGAGCTCCTTCTTGAAGTCCGTCACGTTGGTCTTCTCGCCGATGTGGAGCATCTCGATGTCGGCAATCTCAGCATAGTCCTCCCAATACTCCGAGGTGAGGCTGTAGGAGAATGCTGAATGATGGGTGCCACCGGCAATGATCCACGCAGCGGCGCCTACCTCGAAATCAGGCTTCGGTATCCAGAGTGCGGATGCCACCGGAAGCTTAGGAAGCGGCTTCGGCTTGATGCACTCGACATCTGCCGCGATGAGGCGGAAACGGTTGCCCATATCGACAATGGTGGCCGTGATGCCGCTGCCGGTCTTGCTTGTGAAGACAAGGCGGGCCGTAGGTGTCTTGCGCACCCCGATCCCGAGTTCATGTACCTCAAGACGAGGACGTGAGGCTGCGATGAGCGGACATACTTCCAGCATGTGGGACTGCAGGATGGCGGAACGTTCCCCGTCGAAGTTGAGGGTATAGTCCTCAAGGAAAGAGCAGCCTCCCTCAAGGCCCTGGCTCATATACCATACCGTACGGTAAAGGGCTGCCGTCTTCCAGTCACCCTCAGCGCCGAAGCCGTAGCCCTCGGCCATCAGGCGCTGGGATGCAAGACCGGGGATCTGGTCAAACCCGCGTCCGGTCTTCTCCACGTCTACATCACCGAGGTCATCGAAATTGGTGGTGAAGCACTTGGCTCCGGTATCCTTAAGAACTGCACGCAAGGTGAGTTCGGCCTTGGCGGAGTTCCACACCTTCCTGTAAGCGACCGTAGACTTGTCCTCCAGAGAGGCGTCATGCTCATAAAGCCTGAAATATTCTCCCACGAGAGCATCCACGTCAGCATCCGCCACAGCGTCAAAATATGGCATCACAGAACTGAACGGCATATAGTCTACGTGATAGCCGAGTCTCATCTCGGCTTCGACCTTGTCGCCGTCTGTCACGGCCACATTGTTCATCTGGTCGCCAAAACGGATGACACGGCAATCCTGGGCATCGGCCCAGGCGGCAGCCACCCTCTCCCAGACAGCGATGCGCTCGAGCGTACGGGCATCTTTCCAGTATCCGACGACCGTCTTGTGCGGCTTGCGCATACGGGCCAGTATATGTCCGAACTCCCTGTCGCCGTGTGCGCTCTGGTTGAGGTTCATGAAATCCATGTCCATGGTGTCCCAGGGAATCTCCTCGTTGAACTGGGTGTGGAGATGCAGAAGAGGCTTGCGGAGCCGCTGCAATCCATGGATCCACATCTTGGCCGGGGAGAACGTATGCATCCAGGCGATGACGCCGATACATCTAGGCTCGGCCTCGGCCCGGCCCATAACGTCCGCAACCTCGGCTGAAGAGTTGGCCGTACCCTTATATACAAGCTTCACAGGAAGGATGCCGGATGCGTTCATCCCGTCCACCATCTTCTGCGAATGTCCGTCTACCTGCACCACTGCATCCCCGCCATAGAGGAGCTGCGCTCCGGTCACGAACCATACCTCAAGATTTTCAAATGCTTTTACCATGATCTTATTTCTTTTTGATTTGTCCATAATATGCCCCTGGCCCGTGCTTGCGTGAGAAATGCTTCTCGATGAGCAGCGGGTTCATAGTAAGGTTGGGATTGATTCCGAAAGAGATATAGGCCATCTTGGCCACCTGCTCGAGCACCACTGCGTTGTAGACCGCCCCGTCGGCATCCTTGCCCCAGGTGAACGGCCCGTGGTTCTTGACCAGCACCCCCGGCGTATGCACCGGATTGAGTCCTTCGAAGCGGCGCACTATAACGTTGCCGGTCTCGAGTTCGTAGTCACCCTTGACTTCCGCCTCGCTCATGTCCGGGGTGCACGGCACCGCATCGTGGAAATAGTCGGCATGGGTAGTGCCTATATTCGGTATGTCCAGACCCGCCTGGGCCCAGGAAGTGGCATAGGTGGAATGCGTGTGCACGACTCCCCCGATCTCGGGAAAAGCCTTGTAGAGCACCACATGCGTAGGGGTGTCTGATGAAGGGTTGAGTTCGCCTTCCACCACCTTCCCGTCCAGGTCCACGACCACCATGTCCTGAGGCTTCATCACGTCATAGCTCACACCGGACGGCTTTATCACCACCAGGCCGCTGGCGCGGTCAATGGCTGACACATTGCCCCATGTGAACAGGACAAGCCCGTGCCTTACCAGGTCAAGATTTGCACGGCAGACCTTTTCTTTGAGTTCTTCAAGCATAATTACCAAAGTATTACATAAAGTGCAGCGACAATCGCGCAGATGACGAAAGCCCATGCATTGTATGATTTGCTGGTGTGGAAGAGCGTGAGATCCACAGGCAGGGCCTTAGGGTCAGCCTTCTTGTCACGGGCATCGCTGTAGAGCCAGATGGCCTGGCCGCCGACGAGGACGCCGAAGAAGATGAAGGCCTGGAAACCGATGTCGTTGAGATAAGCGATGAAATTGTCCTCAGGGGTGGCGGAAACAGGAAGCAGGGCTCCCCATATTATCACCACGAGGGCGAGAAGCACGAAGAACCCACCTGCGAGCCCCATCCTGCGGGCCCATTTGAGCATGGTCGCCCGATCCTTGGCCTCAGGCAGCTGCACGGATACGAATTTCTTGTCCACCAGCGACATGAGTACGAAGAAAACAAGCAGGATTATGAAAATGTAACCCGCCCTGAGCTGGAACGGAACCCCGCCGAGGAAAATCTTGAACAGTACCCCGAGAGGGATGGTGATGATGGCTGTCCAAACCGCTGCGCGGCTGGAGGCACGCTTCCAGAGCAGACCTAGTCCGAATACCACGATGATGCCCGGATAGATGAATCCGGAATACTCCTGGATATACTGGAACGCCTGGTCAAGACTGCCCAGAAGAGGCTCCACCGCTATGGCTGCAATCACCAGCGCGGCCACTGAAGTGAGACGTCCCACATGGACGAGTTTCTTGTCTGTGGCGTTCTTGTCGATGTACTTCTTGTAGATGTCCATCGTGAAGAGGGTGGACGTACTGTTGAACATGGATGCCAGGGAAGATATTATGGCTGCCGCGAGGGCTGCGAAAGTCAAGCCCTTGACTCCGGTAGGAGTGAAATTGCGCACAAGCCACGGATAGGCGTCATCCGCGACATTGATCGAACCCTGAAGCCCGCTGAGGAGCTCAGGACGCAGAGAGATGTAATAAGCGCAGATGCCCGGGAGAACCACGATGAAAGGGATGAGGATCTTGAGGAATCCGGCAAAAACCAGACCCTTCTGGGCCTCCTCGACGCTCTTGGCGGCAAGCCCCTTCTGGATGATGTACTGGTTGAAACCCCAGTAGCCGAGATTGGTGAGCCATACGCCGCCGACAACCGCCGCGATGCCCGGAACATTGGCGAACGCGCTGGCCCCGTGGCTCTGCTGGATGACAAGATGCAGGTGGCTGTCGTTGAGATGTTCTCCGGTGGTCAGGTCGGTAAAGAGATTGTGCAGTCCGGCCATAGCTCCAGCCCCCTCGCCCACTGCCTCAAGCGCGAAGAATGCGGTCACAAGGCCGCCGCCTACCAGGAAGAACACCTGAAGCACGTCAGTCCACGCCACCGAGGCAAGGCCTCCATATATCGAATAAATTCCGGCAATGATGAAGAGAAACAGGACGATCACCATCCTCATCGAGATTGAGAAGCTGCCCATGACAAGCGTCGCCCCCTGAAGTCCGAGGATCTGCTCGATGGCAAGAGCTCCGAGCCAGGCCACAGAAGTCAGATTGACAAACACATAGAGGAAAAGCCAGAGTATGGAGAAAGCCAGACCCACACCGTCCGTATAACGCTCGCGGAGGAACTGCGGTATGGTGAAAATCTTGCGCTTGAGCATGATCGGCAAGAGGAACTTGCCGATGACGACAAGCGTGACAGCCGCCATGAGCTCATAAGCGGCCGTGGCTATTCCGTCAGCATAACTGGTGCCGGACATGCCGATAAACTGCTCGGCGGAGATGTTGGCGGCTATCAGGGATGCTCCCACAGCCCACCAGGTAAGGCTGTTGCCGGCAAGAAAATAATCATTGGCGCTCTTCTGATGGCCTTTTTTGTTGCGTCCGAGGAAAAGCCCGAGAGAAACAAGAACCACCAGATACACAAGGACGATGACAAGATCTACCGTCCTGAAGCCTGAAGCGGCTATTTGCTGAAAAATTCCCATCTCCCCAGACTATTTGGTATAGAACGCATAGATGCAGCGGCTGCTGTAGGTCTCGCCCGGACGAAGCACGGTGGAAGGCCACTGAGGCCTGTTGGGGCTGTCCGGATAGTGCTGGGTCTCAAGGCAGATCGCCGCCCTCTTCTGATAGGTGACGCCACCCTTGCCCTTGATGCTGCCGTCAAGGAAGTTGCCTGTATAGACCTGGACTCCCGGCTCTGTGGTGTACACGTCCATCGCTATGCCCGTCAACGGGCAGAAAAGCGTGGCGGCAACCTTGCTGACATCACCCTTGGTGTCGAGCACCCAGTTGTGGTCGTAACCGCTGCCGTTACGGATCTGCTCGTCGGAGGTGTCGTTGATCCTGTCCCCGATCTTATGCATGGAGGTGAAATCCATTGGAGTGCCCTGGACAGGGACATTCTCCCCGAGAGGAATGCTGAAACGGTCTATCGGAGTGAACTCGGAAGCGTTGACATACAGGCTGTCCTCCACTATGCTGCGTGACGGATCTCCGCTGAGGTTGAAATAAGAGTGGTTGGTCATGTTGATCACAGTCGGCGCCGTGGTCGTGGCACTGTAGCTGATGTCGATCTTGTTGTCTTCAGTCAGGGTGAATGTCACGAAAGCGGTCACTGCCCCCGGGAAGCCGTTGTCTCCGTCAGGAGAGTCAAGGCGCAGCTTGACATGTGACGCGTCAGCCTCCACCATGGTGTAAGACTTGTACTGCCAGCCTGTCGGCCCGCCGTGGAGGCAGTTGTCAAAGTTGTTCTTCGGGAGGTTGTACTCCTTGCCGTCAAGGGTGAACCTCGCACCCGCGATGCGGTTGGCATAGCGTCCGATGGTGGCACCGAAATCGGTCTCGTGGTTCTGCGGGTAGTAGTCCTCGACTTTGTCGAAACCGAGCACCACGTCACGCTTCACCCCGTCACGGTCAGGAACGATTATGGAAGTGATACGGCCTCCGAAATTGGTCACCGTCACCTCCATCCCCGCTTTGTTTTTCATTGTGTAGAAAGCATCGCCCTGCCCCTCAGAATGCGAGCAGGCTACAACAGGCAAGGCACATAGGCCCAGCATCAGTTTGCAGATATTTTTCATAAATAAAAAAGTTTGTTCTATTGGCTTCAGTTTCCGCAAATTTACTAAAAATCTCAAAGTATGTAACATCTCGATGCAACAAAAACATTTAGCGTCGTTACTTTGAACGATTACTATTACATGCCCGAGACATGGACAGGAGGCCTGCACAACCGTATTTGCCGGTTTTTTTGGAAAATCAGCAAGACAGACATATTTTTGCAGCGCAAAAAAAAGAAAAAAAGCAATGGACAAGATAAAGAATCCGTATCTCCCGCTCCGGGACAAGGGGTACAACTGCTTCGCCTGCTCACCGTGGAACACGAAAGGGCTCAAGATGGAGTTCTGGGAAGACGGGGATGACATAGTTTCCGTCTGGACAGCTTCCGGAGACTACCAAAGCTGGACGGACACTGTGCATGGTGGCATCCAGGCCACGCTTCTCGACGAGGTCGGAGGCTGGTATGTGACTCGCAAACTCCAAACGGCAGGCGTGACGTCAAATCTCAACATACGCTACCGCAAGACCGTCCCTGTCGGGAAGCCCCTTGAAATAAGGGTGCGCCTCAAAGAAATGAGACGCAACCTCGCCGTCATGGAAGGAAGCATAAGCTGCGAAGGCACGGTGTGCACCACGGCTGAAATCATCTATTTCACCGTATCCCAGGAAAAAGCCCGTGAAGATTTCTTCTTCAGCGGCTGCGAACTCGAGAAAGATTAGGGATATACGAAACGCAGTTCCCCTCTACTGGCCTTGCCGAGCATCTGCGCAGCAGCAACTTTGGCCCCGGCAAGGTCATGGAAAGTGCAGTTGCCGCACTCATCCGGCTTGGAACCCGGAATCTTCCCCTCGTACTCTGCAATGAAACGGAACATCCCCGTGAGCACATCCACGAGAGAGTCATATTCTGGCGTGCCTGCAGTGAAATCCCCTGAAACAATCAGATAGAAACCCGTCAGGCAGCCCATCGGGCCGAAATAAATTATGCGGTCCTTCCAGCCGTCAAGATTGCGCAGATACGTCGCCCCGAGGTGCTCTATCGTATGCGCGGCTTTCGGTTCCAGGGCGGGTTCAACATTGGGACGCCTGAAACGGATGTCAAGCGTTGTAAGGGTTTGGCCCGCCACACTGTCCTTACGGGACACATATATCCCGGGAAGAAGACGGGTATGATCTATGGTGAATGATGCTATCTTTTCCATTCTTCATCAATAAGATAATCCAGAACGGCTTTGAGGGCACCGTTCAGCAGCCCCGGGGCTTCAGCCCAAAATCCCTCATACGACGGCGCATCCGGGCATAGAGGAGTGTCGCTGACCATCCTCATGGAAATGAAAGGCAAAGAGTATCGCAGGCAGGTCTGGGCCAGAGATCCGCTTTCCATATCCACTCCAAGAGCCTCCGGCAAGGCCCTGGCAATCTCCATGGCCTTGCCGGGACTGTCCACGAACCAGTCGCCCGAAGCCATGCGGCCAAGATGCACCTTGTAACCTTGACGGGAGATGGCTGCTCGGAGAGCGGAGAGGTCAATCCCCGAAAACTCGAACACCGGAGGAAGCCCCTGTACCTGGCCGGGAGCATTGGGAGTGCCGCACCAGACATCGTGATAACGCACGGAAGAAGCCAGGATCATATCCTTCTGCACGATGCTCCCGTCAGCACACAAAGTCCCGCACACTCCGGTGGACACAAGACAATCCAGTCCGCAGGCGCCGGTCATGGCCGCCGCACATAAGGCTGAGTTCACTTTCCCTATCCCCGACTGCGCTGCGACCAGCTCGACTCCGCGGTACATTCCGCGACGGAAGATGAATCCCCCCGGCCCGCTCTGCACCTCAAGTCCGAGCCCGCCTTCGAGCAGGCGGAGCTCGGACTCCATAGCTACGGTTATCCCGACAGTCTTCATTATGGTCTGAGGCCGCTGCCGCCCTGGAGGGTTATGGTCTCGCCTGTGACATAATGGGCATCCTCAGAAGCGAGGAACACGCAGACCGGACCTATATCATCGGCAGGGTCTGCAAAGTGCCCGAGAGGAATCCCCTGTATCGTCTTCTCGAAAAGATCGGGGTACTGCTCTTTCCACTGTTTGAGGCTCTCCGTCATGGCCAGCGGACAAACGACATTGACTCTGACCCCATCAGGCCCCCACTCTGCGGCTGCCACGCGCGAGAGTCCGCGTATGCCTTCCTTGGCTGCGGCATAAGAGGACTGCCCGAGTTTTCCGAAAAGCCCGGCACCGGAGGCGAAGTTGATGACAGAACCTTTCACGGCCTTCAGAGCCGGGAAACATTCCCTCATGTAATAAAATGCAGCATACAGGCCCGAGTAAATTGCAAGGTCGAAATCCGCCTTTGTATGCTCCACCAGAGGAAGGCCGGACTTGGAAGTCTGGGCATTGTTGATCAGAGTGTTGATCTTGCCGAAATGGTCAAGGGCTGTCTTCACCACCGATTTGACAGAGTTCTCGTCAGCGCCGTCAGCCACTATCGGAAGCACCTGAATACCATATTCGGATTCCAGTTTGTCTTTCGCCGTGAGAAGTCTGGACTCTGTGCGGCCTGTGAGCACGAGATTGGAGCCTTCTCTCGCGAAGGCCGTAGCGAGGCCGAAGCCTATCCCCTTACCGCCACCGGTAATGAGGGTCACATTATCTTGGAGTCGTTTCATATACACAAAAACGGCTGCGTTTTAGCGGCACGCAACCAAATAATAATTATATGCAAATTTTATTCCGTCACCCTTTTCATGTCACTGCGATACCTCAGAAAGAAGAACACGCCGGCGATAGTCAGGCCTATCGGGAATCCGAGCCATATCCCGACAAGTCCCAGACTTGTCTTGAATCCCAGCAGATAAGCCGCCGGGATGGCAATGAGGTAATAGCTCACGAAAGCCGCTTTCATGATAGGTTTGACATCCTGCAAACCTCTAAGCACATTGGCGAAACACAGCTGAAGTCCATCGCCGAACTGATATGCGAAAAGCACGAAGAAAAGGGACACAGCCATGGCGGACACTTCCGGAGAATCAGTGAACACCCCGGCAGCCTGGTAACGGAAGACATAAAGAAGGACGGAAAGAGTCGCCGAGATGCAAACAATCATGCCATAACCCTTGGCCGCATATTCTCGAACTCCCCGGTAATCCCCGCGCCCGCAGGCATTGCTGACCAGTATGGACAAAGCGAACGAGAGCCCCTGCATCATCAGGAAAAACAGCTGGGAAATCGTGATGACCACCTGGTGCGCGGCCAGTTCAATAACCCCGAGCCAGCCGGCCATCACCGCAGCAAAGGTAAAGGATGAGGTCTCAAGAGCCATCTGAATGGCCACCGGATAGCCTACAGCGAAAATGCCTTTCATCTCAGATCCGGAAATGACGGCCTCCCTTATGGCCAGTGCATATTTTTTCAGGCTTCGCGAATACATTATATATATGAGAAACGCCACGAAAATCAACACTCTGGAAAACAGGGTGCTCAGCCCGGCCCCGACAAGTCCGAGTTCAGGGAAACCGAGATTGCCATAGATGAGAACCCAGTTGCCGAAAATGTTGACGGCATTGCCTATGAGCAGAAAGACCATGGACACCACAGGACGGCAAATGCCGTCGGAAAACTGTTTTAAGGTATTGAAGCCGAGCGCGAAAAGGGTGGATATGCCCACTATCACAAAATATGGCCTTATGAGAGGCAGCAGTTCCGGTTCCTGCCCGAAATGGCCCAGACAAGCATATATGACAATTAGCAGCACAACGCTCGCCAATCCAATCAGGCCATTCACAGCCAAGCCGTTACGGAGAGTCTCCCCCACCGACTTGACATCCCCACGCCCGTTGTACGAACCTATAATCGGGGTCAACCCGGCAGCAAAGCCCAACTCCGTCATTATGAACAGGTTCAGAATGTTGTTCACAAACGATGAAGCGGCAAGTTCGTCCACACTGTGCCAGCCTATCATTATGTTGTCGGCAAAAGCCAGAATGATCACGCAAGCCTGCCCGAGCATTATCGGCAGTCCTATCCTAAGTATTTCACCTATCTTTCTCATATCGTCAGCCCCCTACGCATTGCCCCGAAGACGCGTCGCGAAAAGGGCGGCAAAGTTACTTACAATGCGGAAGAAAAGCAAAGAGCCGGAAAATCATTATATTTGAGGCGTATTATGGATTACAGACACGCACACAAGTCACACCCCTGGCATGGCATAAGCCTCGGAGACAATGTCCCGGAAGAAGTCCGGGCATTCATTGAAATCGTCCCGACAGACACTGTCAAATACGAAGTTGACAAAGAGTCCGGCTATCTCTCGCTGGACAGGCCGCAGAAATTCTCCAACATCGTCCCGTCCTTGTACGGCTTCCTGCCACGGACATATTGCGCCGGGAAGATGGCGGAACTGACCAACGAAGCGCTCGGCAGGCACGACATCGAGGGAGACGGCGATCCGCTGGACATCTGCGTGCTCACGGAGAAAGATGTCACCCATGGGGACATCATAGTAAGGGCAAGGCCGATAGGCGGCCTGCGGCTGCTCGACCACAACCAGGCGGACGACAAAGTCATAGCCGTCTTGAAGAACGATGCCATATACGGCCACTACAACGACATAGAAGAACTTCCTCCGGCCATCATCCGCCGGCTCGTCCACTATTTCACCACCTACAAGGACATTCCCGGAGAGAGGACCCCGAGAATGGAGCTGATCGGCATCTACGGAGCGGAGACAGCGAAAGAAATAATATCCCGGGCCATGCAGGACTATCAAGACCTTATGCTTGAGCATGATAACTTTTGACCTTATAAAGATGGAGAAACTGTTGATCATTGACTCCTGCATGAGACCGGAGTCCAGGACAAGAAAGGTTCTTGATGCCGCGAAGGAGGTGCTTTCTTCGCGGTACGACGTCGAAAACATTGATGTCAACGCCGCCCGACTGTGTGCATTGACCCCGGAGACGCTTGCGGAAAGGTCGTCAGGTGTCGTTCCGGAATCGACTGTGGCACTGGCCCGCAGGATCGCTTCAGCCGACAGGATTGTCATAGCCGCTCCGTTCTGGGACATGAGTTTCCCGGCGGCACTGAAAGCTTTTTTCGAGAACATGTCGCTCTACGGAATTACTTTCACTGACAACGGGCAGACTTGTACCGGATTGTGCAGATGCAAAAGGGTGATGTACATCACGACAAGGGGCATGAATATAGAGACGGGCAGCCGGCTCGACCAAGGCAGCCCATATCTCCAGGCACTGTCCTCCCTCTGGGGTCTCGGCGAGGTCACGACCGTGGCTGCATGGAATCTGGACTACAGTTCCCCCGAAGAAGCCGAGGAGCGTGTAGCCGAAGCATCGTCTCTTGCAAAGACGTTGGCGCTAACGTTCTGAGCCCTCCTTAAATGCCACACAGGCGAAGAACTCACGTTAAGAAATATTCAGTTCAAGGCCATTCTCTGCCAGAGTATGGCGAAAGTCATTCTGACGGAGAATGGTTTGATATTCGTGCTTATTCATTAATTTTGCATTGCTTTGATGAGAACCTTCTTGACAAGAGCCTGCCCGCAGAGGTGAAGAAGGCGCCAGGAAAGCGAGAAAGAAGGAATATACTATGGACAGAAGAATGATACAGGATGCCGCGTTTCCGAAATGTCCGATACGCAATACTCTTCCGCACCTTGATTCGCTCATCGGCTGGGCGATAGAGAACTTTGACGCCGTTCTGGCGGACCGGAAAAGCGGTGTCCAGTGATCACTTCCTCCAGAATAAAAGCCTTGCACGTAAATAAGGAGAGTGATAGAATAAAAACGTATATTTGTACGAGACAATGATACTTACGAAGTATGAAACTTGACAAAATACTGAATGTAGAATGCTCGACCTACGATTTCAAGGCATCTGTAGAGAAGAAGAAAACAAAGAGTTGGCTGAAAAGCATTTCCGCTTTTGCGAACACTAAGGGTGGCAGTCTCTTTTTCGGCATAGTTGATTCGGGGAATATCATAGGCTTGAAACACGCTCAGGCGGATGCCGAGTTCATAAGCCAGGAAATCACAGCTCATCTAGATCCAATTCCGGAGTTTGAACTGATACCTCACAAATCGGAAGACAATGTAGTCCTTGAGGTTAAAGTTTCAGAAGGCCGGCAAACACCGTATTACTACTATTTGGATGGAACTCGTTCCGCTTTCATACGTATTGGAAATGAAAGCGTACAAGCATCCCAACATCAGTTACTCTCTTTAGTGCTGAAAGGAACGAACTCAACATTTGACGCACAGAAAACCTCGGCAAGACGGGCGAATAACTCTTTTACGATTTTGGCAAATACATTTGTGAGTAGAGTCGGACAACCCTTTGATGAGAAAATGCTTGAGTCTATGGGGCTTGTTACGGTGGATGGATTATTGACACAGGCAGGAGTGCTATTCTCTGACAATTGCAATGCATATAACTCGAAACTTGTCGGAACACGCTGGGCCGGGTTGACAAAGACGGATGCAATCAACGATCACGAGTATCAAGGTAACCTGCTCCTCCTGCTCCGTGCTGGCGTGGATTTCGTGAACTCAAACACGAACAGTGGATGGGTGAAACTCTCGGACGGACGCAGGAATCTCCCGGACTATGCCGAAAGAGCTGTGTTGGAAGCGATTGTCAACCATCTGATTCACCGTGACTACACCATTGTTGGAGGAGAAGTCCATATAGACATATTCGATGACCGCATTGAGTTCAATAGCCCTGGAGGGATGTTTGATGGCACACTGATCCAGAATAGAGATATTTCTAAAGTACCTTCGGTACGAAGGAATCCTATACTGGCCGATGTTTTCACCCACTTGGGGTATATGGAAAAAAGAGGCTCCGGCCTACGGAAGATTTGTGATCTTTCCGCTCAACTTGACGGCTATAAGGCAGCACTGCGTCCGGAATTTATGTCAGAGGCCAATGTCTTCTATACCACCATCAAGAATGTGAACTACCCCTCTAAAGAGGAAATAGGGGTAGTTAAGGTGGGTAGTAAGGTGGGTAGTAAGGTGGGTGGTTCTGTCAAGCACCCGGTAAATATTTATGGATCATCGAAAAGAATATCCCGCGAAGATTTAATTAACCAGATTTCTAATTTCTGTACAGAATGGCGTTCTCCAGACGATATTTCCGTATACACAGGCAAGAATTTGCGTTATATTAAGGAAAAAGTCCTATCCACTATGTCAAGTAAGGGTATGCTTGAACGGTTATATCCCGACACTCCAAATCACCCGAAGCAGAAATATCGGTCGAAACGATAACGACATTATTTGAAATGTACAACAAGAATGTAATCAAGACAAAACGATATGAGTCCCCATGCGGAACGTTGCTGCTGGGTTCATTTGATGGCAGGCTCTGTCTGTGCGACTGGCAGGTGGAAAAGCACCGGGACCATGTGGACAGGCGGCTGAAACGTGCGTTGCGAGCGGAATTTGAGACGGGGACTTCGGAAGTGATCGAAGAGACGGTGCGGCAGCTTGACGAGTACTTTGCCGGGAAGCGCAAGGAGTTTGATATTCCGCTGCTGTTCGTGGGTACGGATTTCCAGAAAAAGGTATGGGACGAACTTCTGAATGTTCCTTATGGACAGACGGTTTCATACGGAGAGATGGCGCGGCGTATCGGCATGCCGAACTCCGTCCGGGCGGTGGCAAACGCCAACGGTGCCAACGCCATTTCAATTCTCGCACCCTGCCATAGGGTGATCGGCAGTGACGGTTCGCTGACAGGGTATGGCGGCGGACTCGCGGCCAAGAAAATGCTGCTGGAATTGGAATTGGACTTGTCAAAATAGATATATGAGAACCGGCCAGTCAGTCGTGGTCGCTATGTCTAATCAGTTATCCAGGACTCGATTGTGCGGGTCTTGGTAGAGATGTTCACTCCGACCTTTATGCACGTACCCTCAACTTTGAACGGAATCAGATACCCTTTCTCGTCTATCTGCTTGAGGGCTTCCTCAGCGGATCCGTCCACCTTGAACTCAAAGACATATACCCGATCCTTGGTCTTGCACACGGCATCAGCCCTGCCGATCGCGGACTTCACCTCGGTCTGGGTGTAGTACCCAAGCAACGAGAAGATCAGATAGATGATCGTCTGGAAATGCTTTTCGGACTTGTTCTCCAGATCGTACGGGATTCCGGCAAGGTAGGACTGCATCAGCGCCAGCGCCCCGCTGATGTCATGTCGGTACATCGCCGCATAAAATTTGGCAACAAAGCCGCTGCCGGTCATTTCCCGGTTCTTGTACTGTGACAGCAGTCCTTGAGTGAAGCCGATCTTTACCTCCTTGTTCGGATAGCCCAAAGTGTACAGCTGCAGTTCACGGTCATATTCCTTGATAGTCAGATAGCCTGTCTGGTATAGCATCGGTAGGGCATTGTCACTGATTTCCGGCGAGACATCGAAGTCGGATTCCGGAATGAGCGGTATGCTGTCCAATGTGGTCTCGTCAATCGGATTCTGCTTCAGACGTTCAAAGAGGAAAGTCGGTGTCCCGCTCTCAAACCAATAGCTTCCTATCTTCCTGGCGGCCAGTGCCTTCATCAGGCTGAACGGGTTGTAGATGTCCTCGGACTCTTCGCTGAAATGATACCCGTCATAGTTGTCTTTCAGCAGTTCTCGTGCCTCCTCGAACGAAACGCCCAATCTGTCGGCCAAAGCCTGGACAGACTCCCGCATTCCGTTGTCAAGTTCATTTTTAGAGATTCCACAAATCGCGGAATATTCCGGCATCATCGAGATGTTCATCAGATTGTTCAACTCACTGAATATGCTGAGCTGCGCGAACTTGGTGATCCCCGTGATGAACACGAACCTAATATACGGATCCAGACTCTTGATAGGGCTGTAGAAGTTCCTCATGATCTGACGCATAGGAACAAGCCGCTCCTTATCATTCATCACATCCAGAAGCGGAGCATCATATTCATCAATGATTATGACCGCTTTTTCACCCGTCTGCCTCACCGCCCTGTGAACAAGTCCTTCAAACCGCTGGTTGATTTTTTCCTCGTCTTCACCTTTACCATAAACCTCCTCATAGCGGACAAGTTTGAGTCTCAGTTCGCTGACCAACTGCTCCTCGTTGCAATGCTTCGCCGTGGACATGTCAAAGTGGAACACCGGGTGCATGCTCCACTCTTTCTTCATCTCCCCGGCCTTCAGCCCGTTGAACAGTTCTTTTTCCCCCTCAAAGTAACTATGGATTGTGGATGACAGCAACGACTTCCCAAACCTCCGCGGCCTGCTGAGAAACACGTATTTGTAATTCTCCGCCAAGTCCTGCACGAACCCGGTCTTGTCGATGTAGATGTACCCTCCCTCGACAATGTCCCTGAATGTCTGCACCCCGATCGGGTATCTTATCATTTTCGCCTCCATAGCTACTATCCAGTTAATGTCCAGGTCAAAGATAATGAATATTTTTGTCTCTATTGTGGCGTGGGCGAGTTATCAGCGTTCAGACGATGGAACGCCTTATTGGAGAACATTAAAGTCCAACGGAGAATTAAATGCTAAATATCCTAATGGCGTTGAAGCACAGAAAGATAGATTAGAGGCGGAGGGACACATTGTCATCGAAAAAGGTCGTAAGAATAAGCGATACTATGTAAAGGATTATGAAAAATTCCTTTTCGATTTGATATAAGAAACATCGGCCACTGGACGATTGCAAAAGAAATAACGTCGTACAGTGGCTACCTCAACGCACTGAAAATTAACGGTGGCTTTGATTATCAAAACCACCGTTGTTCGCAAATTTGTTCGTAGGATGTTTAATTAATTGTAAATCAATCAATATTGTGGAGATGGGCGGAGTCGAACCGCCGTCCAAACATCGTCCCGGAGGGCTTTCTACACGCTTATTCCTCCTTTGGTTTTCGACCGCGACCTGCCGGAAGACGGGCCAGCTGCGGCTTATCCTCTGGGAACTTAAGGAGACTTAGAGGCGTCCATCCCCCGCATCCGGTTTTGATGATACCCCTTTATCCAGACTGAACCGGCCTAAAGCTGGAGGGATATACGTCAGAGCCGCAGCCTTGGCGGCGCCGATTGATGCTCAGTCTCTTGGAGACTAGCAAGCGTATGAGTAGTTGTAGTTGCCAGTTATGGCTTGAAGACTGGGATTAACGGGCCAGCCTCCTACGCCCGACGTGCTTACCGACCAAAATCAATGCTGTCAAAACCAGAACATCCCCATTCAGTCGTTTGCCTGAACTCTCACGAGCGCAGACACTGCAAATTTATGCAAAAATACGGAACAGCGCAACAGCAGGCACTGATTTTCAATCCTCATCGAGCCTAAAATCCTGCACGGGCCCCTGATAGTCAAACTCGTAGCTGCGGCCACCTGCCTCGACTACGGCATGCAGTACATACCCGCCTCCTCCCGCAAGCCTCACTTCCAACTCCCCGGAACTGAGCGGCAGCACCCTCGTCTCCCCCGTATCCGGAAGCCTTTCCGCCACGAAAGAAGCCTGGTCCCCTGTAGATGAACATATAATGGAACGGCTGTCCCCAACATCATCAGAATCATACTCCCCCACCGGCAGCAGACCGGACGCCTGCGGAGCATGGAGCTTCAAAGAAAGCGCCGCCCCGGGAGAGGTGAAACTGAAATCATCGTCAGTCCTGCCCTGGACAAGTACAAGCCCCACTCCGCAGACTCCCTCCTGTGAAACGGGATATTCATATACTGCAGCCCACGTGGGTTCGTACAATACGGTATCAGCAGCCCGGTCCATTTTGCTGCAAGCAACGAGAGCCAGAGCCACAGACAACATCAGTGCCATTCGAATATTCTTCATACTGTCTCAAGATGCAAGTCCGTGGCAGATTATTGCATTTGGACGGGGAAATTCTACAATTTTCAACTTTTTTGAAAATTTTTCAAGAAAAGTTTGCGGAATCCGATTTTTGTCGTACCTTTGCATTGTCCAAACGAAACGGGACAACAAAACATCAAAATCGCTCGGGAGCTTAGCTCAGTTGGTTCAGAGCGTCTGCCTTACAAGCAGAGGGTCGGGGGTTCGACTCCCTCAGCTCCCACAAAAAAGGATGGCTTATTCAGTCATCCTTTTTTATTGGTCTTTGTCCGGCCAAAAGCCTTCTTGGCGGACAAAACACCAGTTCTGCCAGACGCAGCGTTTTTCGAGTATGATGATAATGGAAAAATCGCCCCCTACAGCCAGCAGGCACGTCAATACTCCAGCCGCAGATCGTCAATCCAGAGCACAGAGTCAGGGCTTCCGGTGAAATAGTCGCCGAGCATGCTGGCGGCAGCCGAAACGATGATATGGGTAGGTTTGCGCGACGTGGAGACGTATTCCAGAGGAATCTCCACCTTGGTCCACTCCCCGACACTCTCCCCCACTATATAGCGGCCATAGGCTATGACGTTCTCACCTTCCGGGTCGAAGAAAGTGGAGCGGTCCGTGGTGTTGACCTCCACCGGAGAATCCTCGCTGCCGCCGTATCTGCGGTAATCCCAGTCGCCGAGAGCGATCCAGACAGAGGCGCGGTCGTTGTCCCCCACATTGACTGTCTCCCCGTCAGGTACTCCGCCGAGTGTGTTCTTTTTGATCTTGCCGCAGTCATATTTGAGCCAAAGCGTGAGTTTGCGGGGGCGGAGAGTGAACGGACGCCCCATCCTGATGACTCCTCCGGAAGTGCCTATGGTACGATAATACTCCCCGGAGAAGATATTTCCGGCCGCGAACTTGATGATGACATAGCGAGAGGCCATCTTGAGCGAAGCCTCACCCTCAACCTTGGTGGAGAGGTCAGGCATGGTGATGGCATAGCTTGCTCCGACTGTTGTAGAGCCCTTGTTGCCGCTCCCCCACCACTTTGTCTGGAGCGTAACGTCTGAAGATGCCGGGTCATAGAATGAATAATATTTCTTGGACTCAGTATTGCTGAATGTCTCGAAGCCGGCGTTCGGCAGCTGAGCCTCGGCTTCGGTCTCAAACTCCACAATCTCAGTCTTGTCAGTCCCGCTGTAAGCGTATACCTCATAAGACGTCAGCGGCTCAAGCCCGTCAGCCGATGCCGTGAAAGAACCGTTTTCCATCTTGACATCCCCGGCTCCAGTCCATTCCTCAGAGCCTTTCCTGCGTATCATGAAGCCACACTTCCCGTCCGAAGAACCGGAAGCATGAAGCCAGGCCACACGTGACCACGCATCCACCCGGCCCATAGTAACAGACAATTCCACCTCCTCCACAGAGATGAGCCATTCCTCCTGGACATCCCTATATGTGACGAGCACGGTGCAAGGCTCGGAAAAATCGTGCATCGCTGAAGCCTCCGGAAAATACGCAGAGATATCAGCAGGCCCGAGCTTCATCGAGGTTACTGTCAAGGACTTCAGACCCTTGCCCTCGGGGTACTTCACCAACACACGACGGTTCGCCACATCGATCACGGATGAGCCCGCCTGACCCTCTATGGTAAAATAACGCTCCACCGGCTGCTCGGCCCTTATGGTCCACTGCTGCTCCGAATACACGCTGAGCGTCACAACGACAGGCTTGGAGAGATCCATCATCCCCGTAAGCTCCAATGAAGACTTGACACGCTCATCGTTGAAAGTCACCGAAGTTATGTTCACCGCAGCCGGATCGGCCGTCTCCTCAAGCACAATCACAACCTCCCGGGCATCGGCATCAATCTTCACCGACTTCGCCCCGTCCACCTGCATCTCGGCAATGGCCGCCTTCACCCGCGGGTAAGGGATGTCATTGCGTATGCAAGAGCAGAAAACCAAAAAAACCGAAAGGAAAATGAGAAGCCGCTTCATATATCAGAAATGCAGGGACAGACCGTAAGAGATGTCAAGTATGTCAAGCATGAAATGCACTTTGGAATATTTCCTCGTGCCGACAACCTCCCCGTCCTTGAGGTAGTCCACATGCGTATAGCTTGCCCCTCCGATGCCGATGGAGACATGGGTGCTGAGATTGTTGAGCACAAACACCATGAGCCCCGGGTGCACGGAAATCCGGTACTTGTTGGTCGAGGAACTGGTCGGGAGAGACTCGGCACCGTAGGAGAAACTGGTGCTGGAGTGTGCCCAGGAAAACGAAAGATCCGTGAACACACCGAACCGCTTCCTCTTGTCGAGAGGGGCGTATGAACGGTGGAAAATCTCCGACTGGATGGTCCGGGAATTGGCGCTCACATCTTCTATTGACATCTCCATCCCTTCGTTGAGCAGGAAAAAATCGGCATTGGACACACCACCCCGGGCATAGGAGTACTTGGAGCGCACCCCGACAGCACGGTTGTCCCGATAAGTGTAGTCAAAATACGGGGAGAACGACATCATCGAGCCCTGAGCATCCAGATGCTGGAGAAGCAGCATGATCTCACTGTCGCTGCTGCCAAGATCCAGATAGAAAAACTGCACCCCGGCAGAAAGATCCCCCTTGGGCATGAAAACCCCGACCTCACCACGATCATCCGGCCCGGAAGACGCAGCCGGCTCCTCCCCGGCACGCAGCAGCACCACGGAAAACAGCAGCAGAAAGACGGTCGCAAATCTTATCATCATATATAATAGTACAAACTGAACCCTATGGCCAGCAGGTTGATCTTGAAGTTGATGAAGGAGACGTTGCGCCTGCCGTGAGCCACCTGGTTGTGGGTCTGGTCCGTCCAGTCGAAATGGACACCGAGCATATTGACATTGACATCAAGGGCCAGCCTGTCCGAGATGAAAGCCATGAAGCCAGGACAGACATTGACAGAGACGGAATTGGAGACCTCGTACGTGCCGACAATATCGTCAGTGTGGCCGTCCATCACCTTGCCCTGGCCGAAAGAATAGCCGAGCTGCACCTCATTGAAAAGAGCTATACGCTTGGAGTTGCCCACCGGGATATAGTATCGCGCAAGTCCCTGGATTTCAAAAGACTGGCTGATCGCATGATAGTTGGCGAACTCAAGGGCCGCATCCCCGAAGCTGACCTTGGCGGAGTCAAGCAGGAACATGTCCCTCTTGTAGCCGATACGGGCTCCGACACCGAAGTTATCCCTGATCATATAGCAGACCGCAGGGCTGAAAGATAACGAGTACCCGGTGGAATTGACACCCTCGACCACGAGAATCCGGGCCTCATCGTTGCTGTGCAGGGCCCAACTCGCACCGCCGCCGACCATCCATGTCCCCTTCTCCACGAAAACGGGTTGGGTGGACATGTCTATGCCACGATCAAACTTCTGCCCGCGCGCCGAAAAGGGCACAAGGAGCAGAAGCAGAATAGCATTTGTCAACAGGCGGTTGCGCATACAGGACTATTCGTATACAAATTCCATTCCGTCAAGCCATAACTTGCTGTCATCATAGCCCGAAAAATAATCCCCGTACATGCTGGCGGCGCAGCTGATGATGATATGGGTCGGGAACTTGGTCTCATCACGGTACTCTATAGGCAGAGTCACCTGTATCCAGTCCTTTGCAGGGTTGCTGTCATCCGAGGAGACGATCTTCTCCCCAAGCGCGATGGTGGAAGCATCGGTGCTGAAATCCACAAAAGTGGAGACATCAGTGGTGTTGACAAGCACAGGGCTGTCGGCATCCCCGCCATACTTCTTATAATCCCACGTACCCAGGGCGATGCGGATCATGGCCTTGTCATATTTCCCTTTCTTCCCGTCTTCCGGAACATTGGAAGACTCTTGGTTGATCTTACCTCCCGAATACTTCATCCAGAAGCGCAGAGCGGTCGGACGCGCAGTAAAAGGGCGTCCGAAGCATACGGTACCTCCATCCATTCCTATTGTCTCCCCGAAATGTCCGCTGAAAAGGTTACCAGCAGCGAATTTCACAATCACAGTGCGCGATTGCAGGCAGACGGACTGGTTTCCTTCTTTCTTGTCTGAAGCATCCGGATATGAGATGACATAAGCGCTTCCGACGGTTGTGGAACCTTTATTTCCACTGTCCCACCACTTGCTTTTCAAGGTCTCATCAGCAGACGACGGGTCATAGAAGGACTTGTACTTGTTGCTTTCATCATTGGAAGTCGTCTCGAACCCTCCGTTAGGCACAGGGACAGCCTTGTCCGTGATGATGGTGGACTGTGCGTCCATTGTCTCTTCTGCACCTCCGTCAAGAGCTGTGACGGCGAGCCTGTACTCGTATTCCGTCTCAGGGGTGAGACCGGAAATCCTGGCACTGAAGCTGCCCTCGGAGTCGCGCACAGCGTTCACCCTTGTCCAGTCCTGCGTACCCTTGGCACGGACATCGAAATAAACCTTGTCCCTGTCGTACTGTGTCTCGTCCACATCGGCATGGGCAGTGAAGTGCCCGGCCCAGATCTCATGGCGGGAAGTGCTTGACACTCCGGTGGATGCGGCCTCGAAGATGATGTCATCGTAGATGTTGTTGGTACTCTCGTCAACGAGAAGTTCAAGGTCGAGCACACCGTTCTTCTCGGTGAACTTGAGGGTCAGCTTGTAGCGTTTTCCAGCCTCGACTGACTTGACTTCACCTGATTTGCTGAACTGCGAACCGCCGGCGGCAAGCGTGCCGGAGAAATCCCACTTGAGCGCCGGCTCGAAGCCCGAAGCGATGAAAAAACCGTCTGCGCCGCTCTTCTCCGCCGTGTAGACAAGGTTCTCCCCACCGTCTCCGACACTTACAGTGCAGGAATAGCCGGCCTGGAACTTCTCCGGGACAGAAGCATCAAAATTGACGTTTGAAACGACATTGCAGACCTTGGCCACGACTTCGGTGGCACTGGTCTGGCCAGCAACGATCTTGAACTCCTTGGAGCCGGAATAGCTCTTCTGCTCCCAGGATGCAGCCTGCGGGGTCTGACCGGTGATCAGGCCCGCCGTCACGTCGACGCGGTAGTCGTCTGCCGGGAGGTACAGGGCCTGCGGCATCTCTGAATACTTGTACTCCCTGACCTTGCCGGAAAAATCGGCCTTGTAGATCTTGACCACGGCGGAGGAAAGGAGTTCCTCCTGGCTCATGGCTGCCCTGGTGGCGGGCTCACCCACACTCACGGAGAGGGAAAACGTCCCGTCGCCCTGAGGGGTCTTGGTGCAGGCCGCAGCAAGCAGCATGGCACCGAATATATAGACAATGTTCTTTTTCATCCTGATGCCTCCTTATTCGACTACAAGTGTGATAGGAATGCTCTTGCGGCAGCCCTTGTTGTCCGTGACGTTCATGGTGAACGTGTGGGTGCCCTTGAATGCGAGGAGCGGTGTCTGCGCACCGGAGAGGTCGAAGTCAATCTCCGTCTTGCCGGAAAGTTCTGCCCCGTGCGTGAACGGCACGATGCCGAATATACCCATGGCGGCCTCGGACGGGTTGATCAGGTCGAGCGTGGTGCCGCCCACGGTGTTGACCGAGCTGACGAAATCTTCGTTGGTGGAGGCTATGTCCACGGTGAACTTGCGGGCGCCGTTAGGGATCTTGGCTGTCATGGTCAGAGGGAATTTGCCCGTGGCGGGAACGGTCACCTCCTTGGTGATGTCGTACTGCGAGGTGCTGACGAGCTCGATGCCGCCGTCGCCCACAGGGACCTGCGGGTCGTTGCCGTCCCCCTCTTCCGAGCCCTGGATATCATTTTTGAGCTCCAGGTCTTCGACCAGACCGTCGATCTCGACCTGGAAACTGGAGTTGCCGGAGGCGTCCGTCTTCTTCATGAAAGTTATGACACGCCAGTCACGGGCCTTGACTCCACTGATGGACGTGCTCATCTTCTGGGTCTTGCCGTCTATCGAGCCTTTGAAAGTGATGTACATGGTGGACTGCTCCCCGCTGAGGGCGAAGTAGCCCTGGCGGAGTTCGTACTTGGGAGAGCCCCCATTGTAGGTGAGAGCGTATTCGAGAGGGAATCCGGACTTGAGTTCGACCGTGGCAGCGCCGTCCCCGGTGACAGTCTCAAGGAACGCATCGTTATACGACACTGTGGCTATGGCCTGCAGGAGGGTGCAGGTGAGCGTGCCGATACTGGTGGTCTCCCCGGCTTTGATGGAGAACGATTTCGACGCGCCGTACACAGGAGCTCCGAATTTGGCTTCGGGAACTTCTGCGCTTGTGGAACGCACGACGAGTTTGTAATCACCTGCTAGAAGGGATATGTTTCCGCCGGCCTTGACCTCGCCCCAGGTTTTCTTCCAGAGCTGGCGGTCGCCGTTGTCATACAGAAAAAGGGAGTAGTCTTCGCTCACGGCATCGGCCTTGGTGGCGGAATTGACTTCTTCGGATATGGTGAGGCCGGCCCCGTCGAAAGAGAGCGTGCCGTATTTTTCACCGTAGTTGAACCTGTCCTTGTCGCAGGCTGCAAGGGCTGCGACGGCCACAACGGCGCAAAGTATCTTTTTCATCTTAATCATTGAGTTCTATGTCAGTAAGGGTGACTGTCTCCACGGTGTCGTCGAAAGTGATGGTGATGGCACTGGAGCCGATGTTGGAAACATCAAATTTAACGGTGTAGCATTTCCCCGCATCGATGGACTTGTCAAAAGAGTTGCTGAAAGTCTGAGTCTTTCCGGCCTGATTGGTCAAGGTTCCGGAGACCGAGAACTTGTATGCGTCGATGAACGCGGCCCTGGTCTCGCTCTTCGGGAACTCGATCACTGTGCCGCCGCCCGTCGTGAGAGTGAAACTGTAGTCAGTGTAATAAGCTTTGAACACATCCGTGAAGGCGAAGCGGACTATGGCGTTGGCAAGGCTCGCGCGTATCTTGACTTCTTTAGTCTCGCCTCCGGCGACCCCGAAATCAGCGGAGCCGCTGAAATATGGCTTTCCGAATCCTTCGTCCGAAGAAGATCCGTAAGATGCTGTGACAGAATAGTTGCCGACCTTGAGCGGAGTCGAAGCATCGTAATCCTTGAGCAGGCCGGTGTAGACCGGTGAGTTCTGGGCATCGCTTATCTGAAGCCTAAAATCCCCTGCGGAAGGGAGGTCGGTGTAGTCGGAGACGTTGCTCCTGGTGACTTCGGCGACTATCCCGTCAGTCGCCAGAGTGAACGCAGCAAAGCCCTCCCCGCCTCCGGCCTGCTTGGAGCAGGACAGGGCGGCAAGAGGCAGGGCCAGTGCGGCTGCGGTTTTCAATAATTTTGTATTCATCGGATTATTTTTTGATTTTCACTTTTATGTTGTCGAGGTAGAGCCAACAGGTGCTGTTGTTTAAGCCAGCCTTATTCTCAGGTTCTGTTCGCCAAAACAATCTTGACCTATTGTCAACGCCATTGATGACTCCGGAATATGTATTGTTAAAATTCGTATATGTACCTACAAACTCCTTTATATAGAAACGGTCTGAGACATCCCCAGTTCCATCGCCACTCTTCAAAGATCCACTTTTATTGTGGTATCCGACTGAAACATACTGTCCAACATCCTCTGGACCTATGCCTCCACTCTTCTCATTCATTGAATAATCAAATTGGACCACAATGTCGACATTTTTACCATCTTTAAGCCCAGAAAGACAAGGTGAATCAGCACGCGCAGGATAATCAACAGAAGTCTCCCTGCGACATGCAAGCCTTATTGCAGTCTCGGCCTGAGCACCTGCACGGGCGGCAGACCATCCGTCAAGGAACAATTCTGGAGACTTGCTTCCCGCACTCGACAAACTGTATTCATCATGCGAACTGAAACTCTTCACCCTGCTGAAATCCTCGAAGAAGAGGTACGGGCAGTCAAGACTCAGGCTCGCGCTCACGGCCGTGGACAGGTCGGCAATGGCAAGCGTATCGTGGAGAACGGCGTTTTCGGACTCGTAGCGAATTGCGACCTCCCGGCTCGAGAGAGTCCGGAACTGTTTTTCATCAAGCGTTTCTAAGAAAAAACTGTCCCCATTTGATAACAGGCTGCCGTCAGCTTTGGCGTAAATATATGTGTTCGAGTCTGTTTCGGGCCAGTTGACACCTTCCGGCAGAGTCAAGGAGATGTTCTGGAGATCCTCGCCCAAATTGTTGGAGGCAAGGTTGAAGTGGACCGTATACCGCGGACGTGTCTGCTCCGGCACAGGTCTGAGCGGCACCGGAGTGATGTGCCCGGCCTCGAATGCCCGCCCCGTGAGACTGAAATCCAGATATGAGTATCTGGTGGCGGAGTAGAGCCTGACCTGCATGCTCTCCCCTGCCCCGTATGGGGTTTGAGGCGGGATAATGGCGGCCACGGCGGACTGCTTCGAATCAGCGGAAGATGTCTCCAACGGAGTCTGTAGCTTCATTGTGATGCCGGTCGAGCCTTCTCCAACGGGGTTTGCACCGGCACTTGCCACGTCCACATCCAATTCTCCGGCAACGGTCTGCGGCATGGTGAATTCTATTTTCTCCACCGCTCCTTCCATCTCATCGTTGCCCTCAGGGATATAGAATCTCAGGAAATGCAGGAGATGTTTCATCCTGACTTTCAACGGCTCCTCCACCGGTCCGGCTTCAGGAGCGGCCTTGAGTTCCGGCCCTGTCACAGGTTCGGCCACCGTGATGTCAAGCCCCCCAGAGACATCGCCGTTCTGGATCTTGGGTACTACGTAACGGGCTGTGGTCCCGCTTGCGGACAGCGGCTTCGGATACGAAATGTAATAGGTATATGTCCCCTCCGGCATGGGAGCGGAGAGCGTGGTGCCGAAATATGCCGTGCTTCTGTCATTGTCCGGAGAGGCGAAATTAGTGAAGGTTTGATTATCAAGAATGTATGCCCCCTCGGAATCCTTTGCCCAAAGCGAAATCTCATCTCCCTTGTCCCACAGGAAATGAAGTCCGTCCGCAGACATTGAGGTCTTCGTCGCCTGGTTCTCAAACCCGAGAACCACCTCAACCGGACGAGGTTGCGGACTGTAATCCAATCCACATCCACAAAGCAGCAGGGCAGCGGCCAGCCCCATGATAATAGCATTACCTGACTTCAAAACACATTAACTAACGTCCGGCAAAGATAATGATTTTTTATGAACCGGAAAGTTACACGACACATACAGAAAAAACTCAACGCAAAGCGTTGAGCTTCAAATATTTCGCGGAAAGACAGGGATTCGAACCCTGGAGCCGTTTTTGACGACCACACGCTTTCCAGACGTGCCTCTTCAGCCACTCGAGCATCTTTCCTGATTGCAGCACCCGGAGAGCAACTCCGGAAGCGGCTGCAAATATACGAATAAAAAGCCTAAAGTTCCAACTTTATTTTAACGCCCTCCCCTGTTCATCGCGATGCGCGCCTGCAGCTCCCAGGTACGGAGGCGATCCTTGTAGAAATTATTGGCATTGACCCTGTCCACATCGAGGGCCGCATCCGAATTGTCGTCCCAGCGCCGGCAGTCATAGAGTACATCCCAGATCCGGCCTATCTGATACTCGCGGCAGATACGCAGGGCGACGGCATAGTCCTCCCCGTATTTTGTCACCGGGAAATTGATCTGCCTGAGAAGCGGGGTCCAGAAGCCTCGCGGAGCACCGAGACCGTTGATTCTCAAAGCATTGTTGCGTCCGTTGTCCGGAGTCCACTCACGATGGTCGATGATCCCCGGAGGAAGCGGATTGAGGTTGATATCGGTAAGCTGATACGAGCCTATGACCATGGCGCAGTTCTGCTCCCGGAACGCATCCACGAACTTCTGCACGGTATCCGGCCCGGAATAGACATCGTCCGAGTCGAGCTGGAGTGCGAAACGTCCGCAGGAAGGATGATGGACGGCAGCGTTCCAGTTGCCCCCTATGGCGTAATAGCCGGGGCCCTGCGCGATGTATACCAGACGCGGGTCGTCAAATGAGCGTATCACCTCCTGTGTACCGTCGGTAGAGTTGTCATCCACCACTATCACGTTATAGCTGAATGATGTCTTCTGTCCAAGAGCCGAGCGGATTGCGTCGCCTATCGTGCGGACGCGGTTGCGGCAGGGTATCACCACAGAAGCCTCATAATCAAACTTTCCGCCAAGAGAGAAATCAACACTCTTGAACTCAGGACGCAGCCACCCTCCGACAGCCTTGAGATGAGCTGTGCAGGCTTTCTCCATCTCAATCTGCACGGCACGATTGCGAGGGTCAACATAATCGAACAACTTTTCCCCGGACTTGCGCGTATCCTGCTCCACCTCATAATAGAGGTATTCGTTGATATGGACAATCCTTCCGAGACGGGACACCCGGAGCCTCAAATCATATAATCCCGCATACTCGTACTCTTCGTCCATCTGCGACACTGCCGTACGCAGGACATCGGTCCTGTAGAGCTGCACGCCCCCGAAATCGAAGTCGTCCCTTAGGGCACCCTCCTGAAGGTCGATGACCGGATGAGGAAAAATGCACCCTTCCTCCGAACGGAAATGATCGGAGTAGAGCATAGCTGCTCCGGTATAGGAAGCGACCTGGAGCATGCGTTCAAGTCCGAAGTCCACCCACTTCAGTTCCTGAGGGTTGGTGTATATCAACGTGTAAGGTGCACCGGCCGATGAAGCCACCTCTCGAAGCCTGGCCGTGGAGACCCTTGCGGGAATGTCGAATCTGCTGACTTTCATAGGTGCAAAAGTAAATAAAAAGCAGTAAATTTGCAGGATAAGGACACTAAAATATGGAAAGGAAACTTGTCATCATCCCGACCTACAACGAGATAGAGAACATATCAAAAATCACGGAAGCCGTCTTGAGCATTGAGGGCCAATATGACATCCTCGTCATCGACGACGGCTCTCCGGACGGCACCGGCGCGGAGGTCAAAAAACTCCAGACCCTGTACCCGCAGAGGCTGCACCTGATCGAAAGAAGCGGGAAGCTCGGCCTCGGCACGGCGTATGTGACAGGATTCAAGTGGGCTCTAGAAAAAGGCTACGACTACATCTTCGAGATGGACGCCGACTTCTCCCACAACCCGCAGGACCTCCCGAGGCTGCTCAAGCCTGTGCAGGAAGGCTCCGCCGACATGTCCGTGGGGTCACGCTACTGTGACGGCATCAACGTCGTGAACTGGCCGTTCTCCCGCATCCTCATCTCCTACTGCGCCTCCATCTATGTCAGGACAGTCCTTGGATTCAAGATTTTTGACAGCACGGCGGGCTTTGTATGCTACTCCCGCAAGGTTCTTGAGACCATCGACCTCGATGCCGTAAAGATGAAAGGCTACGGCTTCCAGATAGAGCTCAAGTACACCGCCAAAAAGCTCGGTTTCCGTATCGCCGAAGTCCCGGTAGTGTTCGTCAACCGCAAGGAAGGCACATCCAAAATGTCCGGCAGCATCTTCGGCGAGGCATTCTGGGGTGTGCTTGCCCTGAGATTCAGAAAAATCCGTCCGAAACAATGAAAGATTCATATATCAACCACATAGCCTCACTTCTCGACCTCAAGCCATGGCAGGTGGAGAACTGCATCGAAATGTTCGCCGAAGGCGACACCATCCCCTTCATCAGCCGCTACCGCAAAGAGAAGACAGGAGGGATGGACGACGCGCAGGTGGCGGAGGTACGCCACTGGGCCGACACCTTCGACGAGATGGAAAAGCGCAAGCAGACCATCCTGAAGACAATAGGCGATGCCGGGGCACTCACTGACGAACTCCGGGACAAAATCGAAAACTGCGTCAGCTCCACGGAACTCGAAGACCTCTACCTCCCGTTCCGCCCGAAACGCCGTACCAGGGCAACAGCAGCCAAAGAAGCCGGACTCGAACCGCTCGCGGACCTGATGTGGAACGTGCGTACCCGCGACCCTGAGACCGAAGCCGGCAAGTATCTCAACGACAAGATCAAAAGCAGGGAAGACGCGCTCTCCGGAGCTAGGGACATCATCGCCGAGCGCCTGAGCGAGACCGCAGTGGTAAGGGAAAACCTCCGCTCCATATTCCGCAGCCGCAGGATCACATCCACTGTCACCAAAGCCGGCAGAGAATCGCCGGAAAGCTCCAAGTACCGCAGTTACTTCGAATTTTCCATGCCGCTGTCCCGCATCCCCTCCCACAACCTGCTCGCCATGCTGAGGGCATCCAACGAGGGATTCCTCAACATCGGCATAGACGCCGACCCGGAAAAATGCGGAGCCAAGATATACTACGACTTCTGCCAGGAGCACTCATACCCCGCAGCGCCGCTCGCAGCACAGATCAAGGAAGCCGTAGCAGATGCCTACAAGCGCCTGCTGGAGCCGTCCATCTCCGGAGAAATCATCAAAGAAGCCAAACGCAAGGCCGACATCGAAAGTATAAGGGTGTTCGGGGAAAACCTCAAGCAACTGCTGCTCAGCGCCCCGGTCGGACAGAAACGCACCATGGCGATAGATCCGGGGTTCCGCAACGGCTGCAAGATCGCCTGCCTTGACGAGAACGGCGGGCTGCTCTACCACACGATCATATTCCCCCACCCGCCCCAGAACGACAAGATCAAAGCTATCAAAGCCTTACAGGACATGGTGGAGAAATTCAAGATAGAAGCCATAGCCCTGGGCAACGGCACCGCATCCCGCGAGACCGAGGACTTCCTAAAGCGCATCCATCTTCCTGAAGGCTGCAAAGTCTGGACGGTGAGCGAGGACGGGGCATCCATATACAGCGCCTCCGAGACTGCGCGCAAAGAATTCCCCGACGAAGACGTGACGGTACGCGGAGCCGTCTCCATAGGCCGCCGCCTGATGGATCCTCTCGCGGAACTAGTCAAGATCGACCCCAAGAACCTCGGCATCGGACAGTACCAGCACGATGTAGACCAGAACCTGCTTAAAGAGAAGCTTGACAACACCGTGGAGAGCTGCGTGAACGCGGTGGGGGTCAACCTCAACACAGCATCCCCCTATCTGCTTTCTTACGTCTCAGGCATAGGACCTGCCCTCGCCGAGGGCATAGTATCATACAGATCCGCCAACGGAGCTTTCAAAAACAGGGCTGAGCTCAAGAAAGTGCCGCGCCTGGGCGCCAAAGCCTTCGAGCAGTGCGCCGGCTTCCTGCGCATACGCGGGGCGGAGAACCCTCTCGATGCCTCCGCCGTGCACCCGGAATCATACGGCATAGTGGACAGCATGGCAAAATCGCTTGGAGTCAGCACAAAAGAACTGGTGGGCAATGCCGAACTGTGCTCAAAGATTCACGCTGATGACTTTGTCAGCGGCTCCGCAGGGCTTCCGACCATCAACGACATCCTCAAGGAGCTCGCCAAACCGGGACTCGACCCGCGCGAGCAGGCCAGCGAATTCGCATTTGCGGACGACGTGCACTCCATCGAAGACCTCAAGACGGGGATGGAACTTCCCGGCATCGTCACCAACATCACCAACTTCGGCGCCTTCGTGGACATAGGCCTGCATGAGAACGGCCTTATACATGTCTCCAAGATGGGCCCGCGCGGCACAGACCCCTCTAAGGTGGTCAAACTGCACCAGCAGCTGACGGTGAGAGTACTTGATGTTGACCTCGACAGGAAAAGAATAGCCCTGGGACTTGCCGGCAAAAAGGCCTAATCCTCCTGGGAAATCTCCCGGAGCTCCGAACGGTAGGCCGTAAGAAGGCGCGACTTGGAGATGAAGCCGAGATACTTGCGGTCCTTGTCGATCACCGGCAGCCTCCACGCGCCGGTCCTGTCGAACTTCTGCATCACGGAGCCCATCTTCTCCCCGTAATATATATAGTCAGGAGGAGTCTCCATGATATTGTAGACATGCACGCTGTCGTATTTGTCCGTACTGAACAGGTACTTGCGCACGGCCGCAAGGTCTATCATCCCCTGGAACCGCCCCTTCGAGTCTATCACGGCCATCACAGAAGCATCAGAGCCTGAATTAGCCAGGATGTCCACCACTTCCCTCAGAGGCGCGTCTATGGAGACCTTCGGATATTTGTCCCGGATCAGGTCGTTGGTCTGCAGGAGGGTCAGTACGGCCTGGTCGTTGTCATGCGTCAGGAGATCACCGCTCTGAGCTATACGCTTGGTGTAGATGGAATATTTCTCAAAAATCCGCACGGTACCGAAAGACACGGTAGACGTGAGGATAAGAGGGACAAGGAGTTCATATCCTCCGGAAATCTCAGCTATGAGGAAGATCGCCGTCATCGGGGCCTGCATGACGGCAGCCATCAGCGCAGCCATCCCCACAAGGACGAAGTTCTGCTCAGGCACGCCCATCCCGACAAGGTTGAAACAACGAGCCACGATAAAACCGAGTATCGCACCTGAGAACAAGGTCGGACCGAAAGTCCCTCCGACTCCCCCTCCCGAGTTGGTGAGGGTCATCGCCACGATCTTAGAGAAAAGTATAAGCAGGAAAAAAACCGGCACGCCCCAGCGATACCCCATGAGGAACGACAGCAGACTGTGATTCTCCACCTGGATCTCCTGCCCGTTGAGAAGACTGTGCAGGTCGGTGTACCCCTGCCCGTAAAGCGGCGGGAACAGGAATATCAGCAGACCCAGCCCCACAGCGCACAGCAGCCATCGCAGGTAGACATTGGTCAACTTGCCGAGCTTGTCCTCAAGCCACAAAGTCCCGTTTGTAAAATAAAGGGAAAACAACCCCGCCAGTACTCCGAGCACGACATAAAATGGCAGATTCCCCATGGAGAACGGGGTCAGGGCGCAGGCAAACACAGGAGTCTGCCCACGGAAGGCATAGGACACCACCGTGGCGGAGATGGTGGATACAAGCATCGGCAGCATCGACTTCATCGACACATTGAAGAGCAGGATCTCCAGAGTAAACAGCATCCCGGCCAGTGGAGCCTTGAAGATGCCGGCCACAGCCCCGGCGGCACCGCAGCCAAGAAGTACGGTGACGCTGCGGTACGACAGCCCACACACCCTGCCTATGTTGGAGCCTATCGCGGCGCCCGTATACACTATCGGGGCCTCTGCACCCACAGAGCCGCCGAAACCTATTGTAAAAGAAGACGTGAGAACCGAAGACCACATGTTATGAGGCCGGATACGGGACTCGTTGCGTGAGACGGCCAGCAGCACCTTGGTCACCCCATGGCCGATGTTGTCACGTATGACGTACTTCAGCAGGAGCAGGGATATGAACATCCCGACCCCCGGAAACACTAGAAACCCCCACTCCAGGTTTCCCCCGCCGAAAGTCCTGTCCAGACAGCCGCTGATTGCGGAGATGGCCCAGTCAAGGACAACGGCGGCGCACCCCGAGAGCACGCCGACCAAAAAACTTAAGTACAGAAGCTTGTTCTGTTCCGATATTTTTCCGAGTATCCTATTCAGCTGCATCAGACTGGTCTTCATCACCCCCGTACTGGGAAATGTTCTCGTCCGGAAGGGTTCCACCCTCATCCCCGGTCTCCCCGGCTGTCCCGGCAACCTGCTCGTTCTCTGCATCTTCCTCACCTTCGAGCCATCTTTCTATGTCATCGGCATCATCTATCTTGACCTTGATCTTGACCAGATAGATGGCGTCCGGAATCTCTATCATCACAGCGTAAAAAGGGGTCCCGTCAGGCTTGGTGTATTTGACCAGATCCGGAAGGTAGTCGCTGAACCCCTTCGGATACTTCTCCGCAAATGCCTCCGCGAGTTCGCGGGACATGTTCTCATAGCTCACGATGTGACGCTTCTTGTTATCTTGTGCCATAATGTAACTGTCTTTTTAGTCCTTTTGAATTGGAGTGCAATAATACTACTTTTTCTGATTTTTCTGAAAAAAAACAGCTTTTTGGGCTTTTTTTCTCTCCGGGTCACGCTCCACAAAGACAGGCTTCATCGTCCTCGGGTCCAGTCCGGTCTTGAACATCACAGAGGATGTAGTCATCGGGGTGGGCATGAAATCCTGCACCTGATCCATCCAGATGCCTTTCAGGCAGGGGTTCTGCGCGAGTTTCCACATGTCCTGCAGAGTGCAGCCGGGGTGGGACGATATGAAATACGGAACCAGCTCGGTGTGGGTGCCGTTTTCCCTGTTTATCTTGTCGAACTCACGCCTGAGCCTCTCGAACAGGCGGAATGACGGCTTTGCCATATAGTAGAGCACCTTGTCCTCCGTGTGCTCCGGGGCGACCTTGAGTCTGCCGGAGGTGTGACGGAGCATAAGTTCCTTCAGGTACGGCTTGCCCGTGCTGTCCACGAACCCGTTTTCATCCAGAAAGAGATCGTACCGCACCCCGCTGCCGATATAGGAATGTTTCACGCCGCGTACCGCGTCCACCTTGTGGTATAGGTCCAGCACACGGCTGTGGTTCCTGTCAAGGTTGCTGCACGCTGACGGGAAAAGGCAGGATTTGCGCCGGCAGACGGCACACCTCTCTTCATCACGCCCGTGCATACCGTACATGTTGGCGGTCGGGGCTCCGAGATCGGATATGTTGCCGTGGAACTCCGGCATCGCCGCCAATTTCCGGACTTCAGAAAGGATCGATTCCTCAGAGCGGGACTGTATGAACTTGCCCTGATGAGCCGCGATCGTGCAGAAATTGCATCCGCCGAAACAGCCCCTGTGGGTGATGATCGAATCCTTGATCATGTCATAAGCCGGGATACGCTTGCCCCTGTACCGCGGATGCGGCCGCTTCGTGAACGGCAGATCCCAGAAAGAGTCCATCTCCTCCTGAGTGGCGGGGGGATACGACGGGTTCACCTGCACAAAGCCGTCCTCCACAGGCTCAATTATCACCTGCTGATGAAGCATATTGGCATGAGTCTCTATCTGATGGAAGTTCTCGGCAAAGGCCCTGTCATCTTCCACGCACTCTTCATACGAGTGGAGGACAAGCGGGTTTTCCGCACGCCATCTGCCTTTGCGGAAAAAAGCAAGCTGCGGAATCTTTTCAATCTGCCGGAGATTCCGTCCGGCTTCTATGGCCCGGGTCAGCTCCAGCATCGGCCGCTCCCCCATCCCGTAGCAGAGCCAGTCGGCACCGCTGTCCAGAAGCACGGAGCGCATCAGGCGGTCATCCCAATAATCGTAGTGGGTGAGACGGCGCAGCGATGCTTCCACTCCCCCGATAACGACCGGGACATCGGGCCAGAGCTGCTTGAGGATACGGGTGTAGACCGTGACGGCCCTGTCCGGCCTCTGCCCGGCCTTGCCCTCCGGGGTGTAGGCATCATCGTGCCGCAGGCGCTTGGCAGCAGTGTAGTGGTTGACCATGGAGTCCATGGCACCTGCGTTGACTGCGAAATACAGGCGCGGAGCACCGAGCTTGCGGAAATCCCGCAGGTCATCCCTCCAGTTGGGCTGGGGGACCACTGCCACGCGGTAGCCGAATTTCTGAAGATAGCGTGATATGCACGCAGTACCGAAACTCGGATGATCCACAAAGGCGTCACCCGTGAAGAAGATGACGTCTATGTAGTCCCATCCGAGCTGCCGTACTTCCTTAACGGAAGTCGGTATATCACATTCTGTCAGGCAGTTCAATTCCGAGTATTCCCATGCCGGCGCGAAGCACGGCGGCAGTGTCAGATATAAGTTCCAGCCTCATTTCCAGCAGTTTTGCGTCAGGCTCCCGGAGGATGCTGGTGTCATGATAATACTGGTTGAACTCCTTGGCAAGTTCATAGCAATAGTTTGCTATGAGCGCCGGAGAATACGCAGCTGCCGCCTCGGCCACCTTCTGCGGATAAGAAGAGAGGATCTGCACGATACGGATCTCCTTCGGACTCAGTACAGCATCCGGAGCCACCGCAGCCTTCCTGCCGGCCTCGGCGGCCTTGCGCAGGATCGACTGGATACGGGCGTGGGTGTACTGGATGAACGGGCCGGTGTTGCCGTTGAAATCTATCGACTCCTTAGGGTTGAAGAGCATCTTCTTTTTCGGATCCACCTTGAGGATGAAATACTTGAGAGCCCCCAGACCGATGATGCGGTACAGCCTGTTCTTTTCTTCCTGCGGCATCTCGTCGAGCTTGCCGCTCTCCTCGGATGTCTCCCTGGCCTCCTGATACATCTTCTCTATGAGGTCATCGGCATCGACCACAGTCCCTTCACGGGACTTCATCTTGCCCTCAGGAAGTTCCACCATACCATAAGAAAGATGGTATATGCAGTCCGCCCAGCTGAAACCGAGTTTCTTGAGGATGAGCTTGAGCACCTGGAAATGGTAGTTCTGCTCATCGCCGACCACATATATCAGAGAGTCAAGCTTATATTCACTGAATCTACGCTCAGCCGTCCCGAGATCCTGGGTGATGTAGACGGATGTCCCGTCGGAGCGGAGAAGAAGCTTGCGGTCAAGCCCGTCAGCCGTGAGGTCACACCATACTGAACCGTCGGGATCCTTTACGAACACGCCCATATCGAGGCCTTTCTGCACGAGCTCCTTTCCGAGAAGATATGTGTCATGCTCATAATCAGTCTTGTCAAAACTGATTCCGAGAGCCTTGTAGGTCTGCTCGAAGCCCTCGAACACCCACTCGTTCATCATCTGCCAGAGCGAGCGGACAGCCGGATCTCCCTCCTCCCACTTGACAAGCATCTCATGCACCTTGTCCATCACGGACGGGTCCTCCTTCTCCATCCTGGCGAACTCCACATAGCAGTCTCCCACAAGATGGTCGCCTTTCTTGCCGCTGCTCTGCGGCGTGACTCCGCCAAAGCGTTCCTTCCAAGCATACATTGACTTGCAGATGTGGACTCCCCTGTCGTTGACCAGAGTGGCCTTGATCACTTCGTTGCCGGCGGCTTTCAGGAGGTTGGACACTGAAGCGCCAAGAAGGTTGTTGCGAACATGCCCGAGGTGAAGGGGCTTGTTGGTGTTAGGTGAAGAGAACTCCACCATGACCCTGCGTCCCGTGGAAGGGAGCTGGCCGAAATCAGGATTGGAGGCTATGCTCTCCAGACTCTCTTTCCAATAGAGGTTGGAGAGGCTGAGATTCAGGAAACCTTTGACCGAGTTGAATGCGCTCACTTCCGGACAATTGGACTTTAGCCATTCCCCTATCGCATTGCCTGTAGCATCAGGAGATTGACGGGTGACACGCAGAAGCGGGAACACCACAAGCGTATAGTCTCCTTCGAATTCCTTGCGGGTCGGCTGTACCTGAAGCGACTCCGCAGGCACATCAGCGCCGTAGACTGCCTTGATGGCCTCTGAGGCCTTCGCAGCTATGAACTTCTCCGCGCTCATCAGCCGAGATAGGACTTCAGAAGTTTGCTTGCTGCCGGCTTTTTGAGCTTGCGGATTGCCTTTTCCTTGATCTGGCGTACCCTCTCACGGGTCAAGTCAAGCCTCTCGCCGATCTCCTCCAGAGTCATTTCCTGACAGCCGATGCCGAAGAATGACTTGATGATTTCGCGTTCGCGTCCGGTAAGGATCTGCAGGGCGCGCTCGATCTCGGTGCTCAGGGATTCGTTTGTGAGTCCGCGGTCAGCGCTCGGGGAATCATCGTTAGGGAGCACGTCAAGAAGACTGTTGTCCTCTCCCTCCACAAACGGCGCATCCACGCTGACATGACGGCCGGACACGCGGAGGGTGTCGTTGATCTTGTCCTTCGGGATGTCTATCATCTCGGCAAGTTCGTCTGCCGACGGCTGCCGCTCGTTCTCCTGCTCGAATTTGCCGAGGGCCTTGTTGATCTTGTTGAGGGACCCCACCTGGTTGAGCGGAAGCCTTACTATACGGCTCTGCTCGGCAAGGGCCTGGAGGATGGACTGACGGATCCACCACACGGCGTATGATATGAATTTGAAGCCGCGGGTCTCGTCGAACTTCTCCGCCGCCTTGATCAGTCCGAGGTTGCCCTCGTTGATAAGATCCGGAAGACTGAGCCCCTGGTTCTGATATTGCTTTGCCACAGAAACCACAAACCGCAGATTGGCCCTAGTGAGCTTCTCGAGAGCTTCCTGGTCGCCTTTGCGGATCCTCTGCGCAAGTTCCACCTCTTCTTCCGGTGACACCAGCTCTTCCCTGCCTATCTCCTGGAGATATTTGTCCAGAGAAGCGCTCTCACGGTTGGTGATTGATTTTGTAATCTTAAGTTGTCTCATTATACTATATAAAATATTGTCGCGGCCGGACGTGTATCCGGTCGCGACAAAAATTATCTGTCGCTCATCCGACTACTGGTCCTTTCCGAAGCCGAAGTATCCAGGTCTGCCGGAAGCGGTCACGCCTTCGATGAAGACTGCGCCGTTGCTCTTCTTGGCGATGTCGATGACATCCTTAGGCTTGCTGACCTTCTTGTCATTGACATACAGGATGATGAACCCGTCCTCACCGCCTGCTTCAGCTATCTTGCCGTTGCCTGCGGACACGATCTCCACGCCTTTCTTGGAGGCCTTGAGAGTCGCGCCGTAGAAGACTATCGTGCCGTCAGCGTTCTGCGCCGCCGCAAGTGACTCCTCGTCCTGGAACACTACCTGAAGTTTACGGGTCTTTCCGTCGCGGATGAGTGTAACCTCAGCCTTGTCTCCAGGATGGAAGGCATTGACCTTCTCCTGAAGCGCCTGCGGAGTCGCGGTCTTGGTGGAATCTATGGCGATGACGATATCTTCAGCCTTAATTCCGGCCTTGTCTGCGGACCCTCCCTTCACAACTTCAGCTATATATACGCCCTCGAGTGAAGAAAGTTTCATCTTCTCAGCCAATTCTTCATTTATGGCCATGATTGAAACTCCGAGTTTCGCACGCTTGACCGAACCGAAATCGATGAGGTCGGCGACCACCTTGTGCACGATGTTGGACGGGATGGCGAAGGAATATCCGCTGTATGAGCCAGTTGTGGAGACTATCGCCGTGTTGATGCCGACGAGCTCACCCTCCTTGTTGACCAGGGCGCCGCCGGAGTTGCCCGGATTGACAGCCGCATCGGTCTGGATGAAAGATTCGATTTTAAACTCTCCGCCGGACGACATGGAACGGCCTTTGGCACTTACAATACCGGCAGTGATGGTGGAGCGCAGCTGTTCTCCGAGAGGTGAGCCGATGGCGAGCACCCACTCTCCCAGACGGAGCTTGTCGGAGTCCGCGAACTGGAGCACAGGCAAGCCGGTCGCGTCGATCTTAATGAGAGCCACGTCAGTAGCCTGGTCGGTGCCTATGACCTTGGCGGGGTATTTCTTGTTGTTGTTGAGCGTCACGGTGACTTCCGTGGCATTGGCGACCACATGGTTGTTGGTCACGATGTAGCCGTCCTCACGGATGATGACACCCGATCCGCTGCCCTTGCGCTCACGGCTTCCGCCGCCTCCCATCCCGTCTCCGAAGAAGAAACGGAAGAACGGGTCGATGTACTCCTGCTGCGGGGCTTTGGAGGTCACCTCTACATAAACAACGGCCTTGACAGAGTTCTCGGCCGCGTAAGTGAAATCGGGATAATCCGAAAGTGACAAATTGACAGTCTTGACAAGCTGCCCGTCCGGCGTGGTCACAGTACCTGTGTGGACGTCGGACAGCGACGGCTCCTGTGTCTTAACAATGCCCCAGGCCGTGATCCCGCTCAGGACCACAGAAGCAAGCACTATGATGAAACCTTTCTTCATATTATAAGTTTTAAATTATTTCCGGCCCACAGAGGTCAAATTGTATGCCAATGTCAGGAATAATTCCTATTTTTGTGCAAACGTACCGATTAATACTGACACCGCATATGGAATTCATCGTTTCAAGCAACGAGCTGCTGAAAGGGCTTCTGGACGTCTCCAAAGCCATCCCGGCAAAGACGGCGCTGCCGATTCTTGAGAACTTCCTGCTCGTCCTTAAGGACGGCAGGCTGGAGATAACCGCATCCGACCAGGAACTGACCCTGAGGACCGCCCTGGAAGTCGAAAACAGCGTAAGCGACGGCAGCATGGCTGTCCCGGCAAGACAGATGATGGACCTTCTCAAGGCCCTGCCTGACCAGCCAATCACCATCAAGACCACTTCCGACGGCACATTCGCCTGCGACTGGTCCAACGGCAACTCCTCGCTGCCTTATTTCCCGGCCGCCGACTACCCGGAGATCAAGGGCGTGGGCGAGGATGCGACCATGGCTTCATTTCCTTCCGCAGTTCTCGCGGAGGGCATAAGCAGCACCATTTTCGCCACCGCAGACGATGAGATCCGTCCGACTATGAACGGCATCTTCTTCGACATGGATGTCGACAGCGCCACCCTTGTGGCGACCGACTCGCACAAGCTCATCTGCTATACCACCAAGGAGGTGAAGGTGAGCGGCAAGTCATCATTCATCCTCCACAAGAAGCCGGCAGCAGTACTCAAGTCGGTGCTCGACAAGGACGACAGCAATGTCAAGCTCGCCTTCGACTCAAGCACGGTAGTATTCACCTTCGGGGAGACGATGATGGTATGCCGGCTGATAGTCGGCAAGTTCCCGGAATACCGCAGAGTCATCCCGCAGAACAACGCCAACATCCTCCGGATAGACCGCAACCAGCTCCTTGCCACCGTGCGCCGTGTGGCCGTATGCGCAAACAAGGCATCGAACCACATCAAACTTGACCTCAGGCAGGGGCAGGTGGAGATTACGGCACAAGATCTCGGATTCGCGCTGGCCGCCTACGAGAAGCTCGAGTGCGACTACAACGGCGATCCGGTCAGCATCGGATTCAAGTCTTCGTTCCTGATTGAGATCCTCAGCAACATGACATGCGAGACGGTGGTCATGAAATTTGCGGACGGGCGCAGGGCGGCCCTGATAGTACCGTCGGAGGAGGATGAGGAGAGCGGAAAGATCTGCGCCATCCTGATGCCCATAATGGTTTCATAAACACTTTAGCTGATGCAACTGAACCTTTCGAGGCCCCTGCTGTTTTTCGATATCGAGAGCACAGGCCTCAACATTCCTGCGGACTCTATCATAGAACTGAGTTTCGTCAAGATCTTCCCGGGAGGGGAAGAACGGATCAAGACATGGAAAATCAAGCCATGGGACTACGAGAACCGCTGTCAGCGCCCCGTCAACCCGGAAGCGTCGAAAGTCAACCACATCACTGATGACATGCTCACGGACTGCCCCACGTTCTTCGACGTGGCCGAGGAAGTGGCGGAATGGCTGAAAGACAGCGATCTGGCCGGATTCAACTCGTCAAAGTTCGACCTGCCGATGCTCGCCGAGGAGTTCGAGAGGGCGAAACTTGCAGGCAAGGACCTGAAAGTCAACCTTCACGAACCGCTGATGGTGGATGTACAGAACATCTACCACATGATGGAGCCGCGCAACCTGCGCGCCGCCTACCGCTTCTACTGCGGTGGGGAGGACTTCGACAACGCGCATTCAGCGGAGGCCGACACCCTTGCCACCTACGAGGTGCTCAAGGCCCAGCTTGACCGCTACTCAGAGCTCAAAAACGATGTCAAGGCACTTTCAGCCTTCGTCGGAAAGAAATACGTGGACTTCTCCGGCCATCTTGTCTACGATGACAAAGGGCAGGTGCTCATCAACTTCGGCAAACACAAGGGAAAGACCGTCCGCCAGGTGTTCGATACCGACCCGTCATATTTCGGATGGGTACGCAACGGCAGTTTCACCCTCGACACCAAAGCCCAGTTCGCAAGGTTCGAGGAGCAGTTCAAAAGGGAGAAGCTCGCCGAGAAGTTCAACTCCCGATGAACATAGTCGTCCTGACATACTCGGGCAAAGTCACAGTCAGGCCTGACACGACATGGGAAAAAGACGGGGAGGATTTCTACGTCCCTGATTTTGTGGACCGGCTGGGCTGGACGCCTGTCGTCTTCGCGAGGGTGACAAGACCGGGAAGAAGCATAGGGGCGCGTTTTGCGGGAAGGTACTTCGAGAGCACGGGACACGGCGTGCTCCTCTATCCGGAAGACCTGATGGACGGCTCGGAAGAGGGCTACGCCTGCGCCAGCTGCCTTGACCACACCTCTTTCCTTCCGGGCACGCTTCTGCCCAAGACCGCCTGCGCCGACTTCAGTGTCCGCCGCGGAGAAGAAGAGATTTTCCGCTGTGAAGGCACACCGGCGGGCAGACTGGAGGAAGCAATAAGCGAGGTCAGCCGGTTCTGCTATCTGAGAACCGGCGATCTTGTGGCGATCGAGATGCAGGCCCGCAGGCCGCTCTGCACCCGTGATGACGGGGGATGCCGGATAACCTGCCTCGAAGCCGGAGAGGGCCGCAGCGACGCGGCATTTGACATCGTATTCTGACAAATTCTGACTCATGATGGGATTCATTTCTTCATTTACCTGGAAAAAAAGCATCGTCAAATTCGGCGACGACTGCCGCCGGGTAGCATCATTCCCCTGGTTTCAGGGCGTGCTGCTGCTGTGCTGCGTAGTGGCGGCCATGCTACTTGCCAACCTGCCGTGGACACGCGGGCTGTACCATGATCTTCTGGAGGCGCAGGTACAGATACGTTTCCTGAGCGGCGGGGCAGACATACTCTTCCCGAAGGACATGACGGTGGAGAAGCTGATCAACGACATCCTTATGGTCGTTTTCTTCTTTACCGTAGGCCTTGAAATACGCCGGGAAATCGCCCGCGGGGAGCTGTCCTCGCCAAAAAAGGCGATGCTGCCCGTGATTGCCGCCTTCGGCGGAGTGCTGGCCCCGGCCTGCATCTATACCCTGATCAACAGCGGCACGGCCGCTGCGGGCGGTTGGGGCATCCCGACTGCTACCGACATAGCGTTCGTGGTATGCATCCTGACCATGCTCGGAGACAAGGTCCCGGTCTCGATAAAAGTCTTCCTGACGGCCCTCGCCATCGCAGATGACCTGATCGCCATCCTGGTCGTAGCCATATTCTACGGCAGCAGCATCAATCTCACTCTGCTGGGGGTGTCCCTCGTGGTGATTCTCATAGCGCTCATGCTGAAAAAACTCGGGGAAAAACACATGGCCCCGTACTTGCTGTGCGCCGTGCTGGTATGGGTGCTCTTCTATTACAGCGGAGTGCACGCGACCATGTCAGGTGTCGTGATGGCCTTTCTGATTCCTGCTGAACCGCGATACACAAAATACCAGTACATCCGGAAGAGGGACAGGCTTCTGGCGAAACTGACAAGGTTCGACGGTCAGGACCCGGCGGATTTTCCAAACGCAAAGCAGAAGGAGTGCCTGCGGAGGCTCGAAGGCGTAGCCAACGGTTCGATGGACATGAGCTACAGGGTGGAGCATGCGCTCACCCCTTGGGTCAATTATCTGATAATGCCGATATTCGCGCTTGCCAACGCCGGTGTCGTCATAAGCGATGCTTCATATTTCAACATCTTCAAGTTCGATCCCGCTCTCGGAAGCGTCTCAATGGGCATATTCCTCGGTCTGCTGATCGGCAAGCCCGTGGGGATCACCCTCTTCAGCTGGATAGCGACAAAACTCGGGCTCGGCGAAATGCCGACAGGCGCCAACTGGGCCAAGCTCTTCGCCGCCGCCTGCCTCGGGGGTATCGGCTTCACGATGTCGATTTTCGTGGACACGCTCTCTTTCGGGGACAACAGCCCGGAAATCATGATGCAGCTCAGAAACGCCGGAAAGATTGCCATCCTTCTGGCTTCCGTAAGCGCCGGTATCCTCGGCAGCATCATGGTCAACATAGTCTGCACCGCAGACAGGAAGCGGCAGAGATAGAAAATTGCGCCCGCTGTTTGCAGGCGCAATCTTTTTTGTTATCTTTGCAGTCCGAAACAAAGCCACTTTAGCTCAGTCGGTAGAGCAGCGCATTCGTAACGCGCAGGTCGCCAGTTCGAGCCTGGTGAGTGGCTCGAAATCCAGCCTTCCGGCTGGATTTTTTCATTATTTCGCTTTCAGTCGCCATACCATGAAGCTGTAGGCCGGCATGACGGCTCCCAGAGCATTCCCTTCCAGGGCAAAAGAACTCGTCTTCGGCACCAGGTTGCAATCATCCAGCTCTCCGGTAAGGACACTCTGCTCAACATTGCATCCGCCTTCAGCAAAGCCGGATGGAAGGCGGAAATCCACGCTGCACTCCACCGGCAGCACGTTGACGGCCTTGACTATGAGGTCGCCGCTTGCGCTGTCCTTGACCACTGAGACCGCCAGGCGTTTGTAAACGTCAGCACGGTGGTCTTCCAGACGCGCCGCTGACGGAAGATAGAGGTCACCTGAATTGCGCCCGAAGAGCTTCTGCACCTGATAACCTGTCGTCGGCTTCACCTCTGTCCCGTTGAAATAGATCAGGTCCGGATTCCACTGCGTATGACCTTCCCTTCCGAAGAGAGGGGCATAAGAAGTCATCTCCACCACGTCTCCGTTCCTCTCGACATTGCAGAGGTGCACAGCCTCGCAAAGGGCCGTCTCAAGACAGTTCTTGCGCTCCGGGTTGTGGGCAGCATACTCTCCTAGATAGACTTTGGTCGCGCCACGCCGATAGGAGTCATAGAAATCCTGATGGTTCAGATACCAGCCCGGAGCTGTATAGTAATGCTCGTCCACGAGAGGGACACCAAGTTCAGTGGCGAATCTCCAGCCCTCCTCATAGTCCGAGCCCTGCCAGAACGGGCCGACCGTGCCTACCACGGTGATTTCCGGGCAACGCTGCTTGAGAGCCTCATATATGATTCGGAACCTCTCCTCGAACACTTCGCTGATGAGATCCTCATTGCCTATGCCTATGTATTTGAGGCCGAAAGGCTCCTTGTGCCCGGCATCGGAGCGCATCTTCGCCCATCTTGAAGTCTTCGGGTCGCCGTTGGCCCACTCGACAAGATCTACGATGTCCTGTATATAAGCGTCCATCTCCTCAAGAGGAATGCCTCCCTGCTGCCCATACCCTCCGCGGGATGAGTTCTGGCAAGGCACGCCGGCTGCGATAACCGGGAGCGGCTCCGCCCCGAGATCCTCACACATCTGGAAGTATTCGAAATAACCGAGCCCCATGCTCTGGTGATAACCCCACAGATTGCTGTCCTGAACACGGGCTTCAAGCGGGCCTATGGTGTTTTTCCACTTGTAAATGTTGTCGATGCCGTTGCCGTGGGCCACACATCCCCCCGGGAAGCGGACGAACTTGGGATGCATATCATAAAGCACCTGTGCCAAGTCGGCACGCAAGCCGTTCTTCCTGCCTTTGAACGTGTTCTGAGGGAAAAGGGAAATCATGTCCAGATCAAAGTCCCCCGAGGACAACGGGACGATCTCAAGAGATGCGGCACTGCAATCTGCCGACGGTTCAAGCACGAGCGTGGACTTCTTCCACGATGAGGACGCGACGCGGAACCGCCTGCTTGAAAGCACTTCTCCCCCAGGGGTCACAAGACGGGCCTCGAAGCGCCCCACACTCTTGCCGGAACGTCTGGAGAAAATGCTCAAGTCATATTTTTCCCCTGACTTCACTGCAATCCCGTCATATCCCGGATTGCAAAGGGCCGCGCCCGGAGACGACACCTTCAGGTGCGCATAATGAGGGTTGTTGGCATGTATCGGATCGGAAGTCTTGATCTCCCACTCCATCCCTTCTCCAGACACGCTCCAGGACCACGAAGCGTTCCACTCGAAATCCCTGTTCTGCACAAGTTCCGCATACAGACCTCCGTCAGCCGCGTAGTTTATATCCTCGAAGAAAATCCCGATCAATTTGTCGCTGATGGGGATTGACGCATCTTGGGATATCGAAACATCGAGCCTCTGAGGCCCGAGCCCCGGAAAGCGCAGCGCATCATCCCGCAGCCGTATGGAATTGGCAGCATCCTCCGCAGCCGACTGCCTGACTGCATCAAGGAGCCGCTGAACCTCAGCCCAGGAGACTTTGTGCAAATCTCCCGTCACACTGCCGGAAAAAGGAAGTTCGAGCCGTATCTGCTCCGGTGCACGGAACCGGGACAGCACCTCGGATGACGGGTAATAGTCCTGCGGTTTCCAGTGCACCAGATCCGGGGAAGCAGTCAGGGCTAGAACATCCTCCTGCTCATTGACCTTCCACCATGCGGTCCACATCCCGTCAGCTCTGCGGAGAAGATGAGGCTCCAGCATACGCTTCTGCGAGCCCCAGTCGCCATAGTCGGACTTCACGAAAGAGTATTCCGGCCCTATCTCCCGCCAGCGGACACCGTCGCCGGACCATGCTATATGAAGTCCGTTGCGGCCCCCGTTCTGAAGTGTGGAATACGAAAAGACATAGGCAGAATCAACTGCCGAATGCGGCACATAGGCGTCCTGCCCCGCAGGGTCGCCGGCAACCAGCCCCGAAGCCGCAACGAGGCATGCCAAAATAAGATGAATAGCCATATAGGACAAATATAGCCATTATATCCGGATTCGTGCAATTACAGATAAAGGCGCAGGCCCAGAGCGAGATCGAAATTGAGAGGGCGATCCTTGTAGATGGTAGACACAGTGCTGCCGTCATCAAAATAATATGCAAGCCCGGGCTTCATGAACATCCCGAGGGCCGGGGAGAACTTCCAGTCAAGCGAGGCGGAGACATTGGCCGACCACTGGAGCGGACCGATGCTCACGCGCTGTGACTCTGTCCCGCGCGGCACATCTCCTGCCAGACATTCCGTGCGCACGGTGCCATATACGCACTTGGACACCATGCCACCTCCCGAAAGGCTGACTCCAAGCCTGTCTGAAAGAGGGAAATACATCCCAAGACTGAGGGGAAGCCCGAGGTAATGAAGGGTCTGCCGCGAATCATAACGTATTGAGGATGAGCCAGCAGAAAAGTCAGATACCAGAAGAGACCAGCTCAAGCCCCCGGAGACGAAAAGCCTGTGCGCCAGCTGCCGAGACACAAAGAACTCAAACTTCAACGGCTGAAGATGCCGCACGCTGGAATAAAGTCCTGAGGGGTCACCAGCCAACGAAAAAATATCCCCTGAGGCCGATGAACGGGTCTGGAACACCCCGTCCTGGCTGCGTCCGGAAAAGACAGACAGCATATCAGCCGTCCTCAGGGCCTTGTATCCCCGCGATTCGGAGGACGCGCCGGCAGTTCCAGATGCGGAAAAACCGATGCTGAGGACCTTGCCGCTCCGCCCGGACCCGGCCTCAAACTCTTCCCGGAACGGGTCCGGCTCATCAGAAGGGCCCTGCGGGGCATTATCCCCGGTCTTGACGGCAGCATGGCTTTCCTCCGGCGCAGGCAGTTCCTGAAAAATGTCCGGTTCCGCATCCGGGACCTTTTCCGGAGCAGTTTCCGAGACACCCGCTTGAGCAGGACGCTGATAAAGTCCGAGTCTTGACGGGGAAGGCAAAGCGGGAGACACCAGACCCACGGGGACTGCCTCAGAGAGGACGGCACCCTCACGGAGCAGGACTTCACCACCATCGGAAGGGAAGAGCAGCACCACGGCGGCAACGGCAGCAGCAAATACGGAGACGCCCGAAGCCAGGGCGGCAGCCCTTCTTCTTCGGCGGAGCCGCACAAGTCCGCCCTGCACCCCTTCCCACAATCCGTCAGGTGCGCTTTCGGCATAGCCGTCAAAAGCGTCGCGCAAATTTTCCTGCCAATTATCTTTCATTTCCATATTCCTTTATTTTGGCTGCCAGCCTGGCCTTTGCCCTGCTGTACTGCGAGCAACTTGAACTTTCGCTTATTCCCAGGAGTGAAGCTATATCCTTATGGCTCATCCCCTCGATAGCGTACAGATTGAAGACGGTCCTGTATCCGTCCGGAAGTTCCCGTATCATTTTCTGGAGCACAGGCATAGGAATGCCATCCGTATCGGGAGTGTCTTCATCGGCACTCTCAGGGAGCGAATCCGGAACAGAGACCATATCTAGACGCGACCTGCGCCTAAGAAGCATCAGTGCTTCATTGACGACTATACGCTTCATCCATGCCCGGAGAGAGCCCTCTCCACGCCAGACGAACTTGCGCAAAGAAGAGAAAATCTTGATGAAACTGTCCTGAAGCACATCCTTGGCATCATCTTCATCTGTGATGTAACGCCGGCATACGGCAGAGAGATACTGCACCTGCGAGTCATATATGGCTCTGACAGATGCAGCATCCCCCTTTGAAGCACGACGGACGAGTTCCCGCTCGTCCGAAGGAGCCTTTCCGCCGCCGGATGGAATCATAAGCTGCTACTTGACAGGCAGATCCCGGCTGACGGAAGCCAACGGAGCCTGTTTCCCGCTCTCGGAAGTCTCACCGGTGCAATAATCGAATTCAACTTTATGCTCTCCCCTGAATGACTGATAGCGTATGGTCATCTTGACGGTCTTCCCGCCGGTATCAGGAAGTGCAGACAGGTCGAAGGCCACTATCCCGTTCATGTTGATGCCGCCCATGTCGAACTTGTCTTTGAGATTGTCGTGACGGAACTCAAGATAATAAGGATCATCCTTGTCCGCACCCATCACAAGGTTCACGGCATGAGGCTCATGAGGATTGCCCCAGTCGGCACAGAAGGCAAGGGTAAGATAGCCGTCCTCGAGCACGGTGACCCAACTGTCGAGAATCTCTATCGGGGCGGTGCCGTAGGCCTCGTCATCCTGCACCCTGTCGCCTTTGCTCATCACAAGGGATTTGGTGCGCACGCTGTCTATCCAGTTGACCTCCACCGCCCTGTCGAACTTCATCCCTGTCCCGGAGTGCTCATATGGTCCCTTGTCCGTAAAATTGGTGAGAGCCCTCACTTGTTTGCCCTTGAAAGGCGAAGTCTGCACATTGAGTGGCTTGAGGGTCGTCTTGTCATCGAGCTGGAGGTAGAACTCCCCGGCCTCGCTGGTCTTGCAGGTTACAAGAGCATTAGGGTACATCATCGAATAATCCACATTGTCATCCTTCAGACAGGATGACAGACTCAAAAGAGCTGCGGCAGAAGCCAAAGCAGCGATGATTGTTTTCTTCATATTCTTCAAATTTAAAACTTTTACCCTATAAATGCACACTTCTCCGAAACCTTGCACGCCGGCACAAAAAAATTGCGGCCGTTCCCGCAGAGGGTCCGGCCGCAGATTTGCATGTCACTCTCCGGGACTAGTCCCAATTGAGGATCTTCTTGAAATCGTACTCTTCAGGGTTGTCCACATAGGCCTTAGCGGCCTCATAATCCTCCTCGCTGAGGAAGTGGCAGATGTGGTTGAAGTAGTTCTTGGCAGTGCCGCAGTTGATGTCCACGCGGCGCGGCGGGATCTTGCCCTCCGCGTTCTGCAGGCTGTGTAGATAGAGAGGACGTGACTCGCCGTATGCGTCCACATATACCATGCATCCAGTCTCCCCCTTGGTATAGAGGTCATACACGCCCATGGCAAGTTCGGTGCAGTACGTAAGGTCGAAAGCCACAGGATCCTGGCATCGGATGTCGTAACCGATCTCCACCGGACGGGTCTTCACCTTGAGGCGGGTCTTTTTCATGGCTTTCTCGAGAAGTTCATCGAAAAGCACTGACTTGGAGATCTTTCCGAGCTCCGGGTGGCCGTGCTCATCGTAAGTCATGTGCACGCCGGCAGACTTGATGTCGTCCTCCGCAAGATCGTGGAATACACCCTCGGCAACCACCACTGTGCCATAGTCAAGTCCGAGCACCTTGCGCCTGATGATGGAGGAGAGGGCGAGCTTGATGATCTTGTCGATGGAGATCTCCGTCTTGTTGAACATCTCCGGGATGATGGTCATAGGGCAATGGGTAGCCTCGCCGATGCCGAGCGCGAGATGGCCGGCAGAACGGCCCATGGCTGAAATGAGCAGCCAGTTGCCTGAGGTGCGGGCGTCCTCATAGACGGTGGAGGCGATGTGCGCACCTTCGTTCTTGGCGGAGTTGAAGCCGAAAGTAGGAGCGTTGTCCGGAAGCGGAAGGTCGTTGTCTATGGTCTTAGGGACGTGGATGTTGCGGATAGGGTACTTGTGCTTCTCGAGGAAGATGGCGATGCGGTTGGCCGTGGAGGCGGTGTCATCGCCGCCGACCGTGACAAGCAGCTTGATGTTGTTGTCCTTGAAGAGGTCGAGATTGAAGTTCTTCTCGAAATCCTCGTCTGTCGGCTTGAAACGGCTCATCTGGAGATGGGAGCCGCCGCGCTTGAAATAGTAGTCAGCCTTGAGGAAGTCGATGTCTTCAGTGCGTGGAGTCTTGGAGAAAAGGCCGCTGTAACCGCCATGAAGGCCGATGACCCTGAAGCCGTTGCTCAAAAAAGTCTTGGCGACTGAACACACGACAGTGTTCATTCCGGGAGCTGGCCCGCCGCCGCAAAGGATAATTACGGAATCTTTCATTTGAAAAATATTAAATCTCACAAATTTATGAACTGTCATGCTTTTTTCCAAGACACCGGAAGCATTTTTAACACAAATCCTTTACATGGCCGGCTCGTCCCGAGAATATTCGAAAAGAAATTGTAAATTTGTAGTTTATGGACAAGACAACCGCACAGAACAGGATAGAGGAACTCAGGCAGATCCTGAGAGAAAACAGCAGGCGCTACTATGTGGACAACGCTCCTACAATCAGCGACTACGAGTTCGACACCCTCATGCATGAGCTGGAGGCCCTCGAAAAGCAGTGGCCGGAACTGGACAGCCCGGACTCCCCCACCCACAAGGTCGGTTCGGATCTCGGGACGCCGGACGCCCAGGCAGCAGAAGACTCTCCGCGCGGCGGCTTCGTCCAGAGGCCCCACCGCTATCCGATGCTTTCCCTTGCCAACACCTATTCCATCTCGGAAGTGGAGGACTTCGTCAGCCGTGCCGAGAGGACGCTCGGGGCAAGCCATTTCACCTACTGCTGCGAGCTCAAGTTCGACGGCACAGCCATCTGCCTCACATACAGGGACGGCAAGCTGGTGATGGCGCTCACCAGAGGGGACGGCACGGTAGGCGACGACGTGACAGCCAACGCGCTGCGTATCAAGAGCATCCCCTCCCGTCTGCACGGGGACTATCCGCATGAATTCGAAATCCGCGGTGAGGTCCTTATGCCCTACGAGGCCTTCGACGCACTCAACAAGGAGCGCGAGGACAACGAAGAAGCACCCTTCGCCAACCCGCGCAACGCCGCATCCGGCTCCCTTAAACTTGCAGACCCGGAGGAAGTGGCAAAGCGTGGACTCATCTGCACCCTTTACCATATCCCGGCCGAATCTGTCACATTCGATTCGCATTGGCAGGCCCTTGACGCCGCCGCGAGCTGGGGTCTGCCGGTATCGGACAAAAGACGCATCTGCCACAACATCCAGGAGATAGAAGAATATATCGACTACTGGGACAGCGAGAGGAAGTTCCTTCCTTTCGCAACAGACGGGATAGTCATCAAGATCAACGAACTCGCCGCCCAACGCTCTCTCGGCTACACGGCCAAAAGCCCACGCTGGGCCGTCGCCTACAAGTTCAAGGCGGAGCAGGCATGTACAAAACTTCTGAGCATCGACTATCAGGTGGGACGGACCGGAGCGGTAACCCCAGTGGCCAACCTCGACCCCGTACAGCTCAGCGGGACAGTCGTGAAAAGGGCCACCCTCAACACCGATGGCATGATGAAGGATATGGACATCCGCATCGGAGACTATGTCTTCGTGGAGAAAGGCGGCGAGATCATCCCGAAGATCACCGGAGTTGACCTGACAAAACGCGGCAAGGACACCGTGGTGCCGGTATTCCCGAAAACATGTCCGGACTGCGGCACCCCGCTCGTCAAGGATGAGGACGGGGCAAAGTGGTTCTGTCCCAACACTGAGGGCTGCCCGATGCAGATAAAGGGAAGGCTGCTGCACTTCGTGTCACGCAAGGCAATGGACATATTGGCCGGAGATTCGACCATAGACCAGCTCTACTCCTGCCGGCTGGTCACGAGGCCTTCGGATTTTTACAAGCTCAACATGCTTCAGCTGCTCGGCCTTGAAGGCTGGAAAGAGAAGTCGGCAAGGAATTTCATTGACAGCATCGCCGCCTCGAAGTCTGTCCCGTTCGACAGGGTGCTTTTCGCCCTGGGCATACGCTATGTCGGGCAGACCACGGCGAAGAGCCTTGCGCGGCACTTCGGCGACATTGACAAGATCATCGCAGCGAGCCGGGATGAACTGCGCGAGGTAGAGGACGTGGGGGATGTTATCGCCGGCAGCGTGTATGAATATTTCCACAACTCCGCCCAGCTCGAAGAAGTGTCGAAACTCCGCCAGGCGGGACTCCAGTTCTCCATGGGCAGCTCGCAGCAGGCAAAATCCGATATCCTCAAAGGGATGACGATAGTCGTGTCAGGCAACTTCAGCGTCAGCCGCGACAGGATAAAGGAGATAATCGCGGAAAACGGCGGGAAAGCATCCTCGTCGGTCAGCGGCAAGACCGCCTTTCTTCTCGCAGGCTCCAAGCCGGGACCGGAAAAGATGAAGAAATGCGCTGAGCTGGGCATCCCGGTCAAGTCCGAAGAAGACTTCTACGCCATGCTTCCGGGTGATGATTCCATCGAAAAAAACGGGACTCCGGTCCAGGCAAGCCTCTTCTGATGAAAGTTTCGGAGAAGATAACGGTCCTCTTCACGGACAGGATATGGTCTCTGGACACCTCCGGGTGCTCAAGGGCCTATGCCGCGCTCGTGCACCTTCTGAAACTGGTGCTGATCACCGTCAACACGTTCTCCCAAAACAAGATGGGCTACCAGTGCATCGCGCTGAGCTACTTCGTAATGATGGCCCTCGTCCCTTTCGTGGCACTGCTCTTCGCCCTGACCGGCGGCCTCGGGCTCTCGGACAAGATTGCCGAGGGGCTGTACAAGATTTTCCCGGCCAACCCGGAGTTCGTGAGCACCATGATGGAAAAGGCCAACGGCCTGCTTGACACCGCCAAAGGCGGCGGCCCGGGTCTGGTGTCGTTCCTGATTTTCCTCTGGGCCATAATATGGATGATGTTCCAGGTCGAGACGGTGTTCAACAATGTCTGGGGCATCCAGAAGATTCCGCGCAAGCTGTACAAGAGGTTCGGCTTCTATATAATAGTACTGGCCCTGTCTCCCCTGCTGGTGTTCGTCTTCAGTGCCGGGATCGCGTTCTACGCCAATGTGACCAACCTTTTCGGGCTGGACCTCTCGGACTTGAGGTTCCTGCCCAAGCTGCTGGGTTACCTGGGGTTCTATACCATCTCGATGTTCACGTTCTCGGCCATGTTCACCTTCATCCCGGCCACAAAGGTCCGGTACCGCTACGGCCTGCGTTCAGCTGCGCTCACGGCCCTGGTGTTCGTGGTTTTCCAGTACCTTTATCTGGAGACCCAGATGTTCATCGGCAAACTCAGCAGCGCGTACGGGGTGATCGCGGCCATCCCGCTCTTCCTCATCTGGCTCAACTACAGCTGGCAGATTATAATATACGGTGCGGAACTCACATACGGGTTCCAGAATGTTGACAAGTATAAAGTCCCGGATTGGGACAGCGAGAACAGATAATGAGTTTTTCAGAATTCACTAAGGACGACTATCGCCTGATTGACAAGGAGTACGCATCCCTGATGGATGTGGCGCGCCCGCGGCTTCGCAACGAAGAGCAGGTCCAGACCGTGCAGAAGGCGTTTGAATTCGCCAACCAGGCCCACAAGAACGTCCGCAGGCGCTCGGGAGAGCCGTACATCATACATCCCATCGAGGTGGCCAAGATCGTCGTGTCCGACATCGGACTGGGCTGCAAGTCCATCTGCGCGGCACTGCTCCATGATGTGGTGGAGGACACAGGCTACACGGTCGAGGACATCCGCAGCCTGTTCGGGGACAAGATAGCCTCCCTGGTGGACGGTCTCACCAAGATCAAGACCGTGCTCGACAACGAGGACCGCAAGGGCGTGACCATGAGCACGGAGAGCCTCCAGGCTGAGAACTTCAAGCGCATCCTGCTCACCCTCAACGATGACGTGCGCGTGGTGCTCATCAAGCTTGCCGACCGCCTGCACAACTGCCGCACCATCGAGTACATGCCCGAGCACAAGAGGGACAAGATCCTCTCGGAGACCATGTTCATATTCATCCCCCTCGCCCACAGGCTCGGCCTCTACGGGGTCAAGTCCGAGATGGAGAACATCTGGCTCAAATACAAGGAGCCTGAGGAATACAAGGAGATCACGGAGAAGATCAACCGCAACATAGCCGAGAGGGAAAAGGACATAGACGAGTTCATAGAACCCATTGACAAGGCATTGAAGGCAGCCGGCTACAGTTTCACCATACGCAAGAGGATAAAGACCCCATACTCGATATGGTACAAGATGCACAACAAGCACGTCCCGTTCGAGCAGATCTTCGACCTCTACGCGGTGCGCATAGTCTTCACCCCAAAACTCGACGGCCCGCAGAACGAAAGAGACCAGGCCTACCTCATATTCTCCACGATCACAAGCCTTTACAGGGAAAACGTAAGCCGCCGCCGGGACTGGATAGCCCAGCCGAAAAACAACGGCTACGAGGCCCTGCACTGCACCCTGATGAGCCACGCCGGAGTATGGGTGGAAGTCCAGATCCGCTCCCGCAGGATGGACGACATAGCCGAGAAGGGCATCGCAGCCCACTGGGCCTACAAAAAAGACGGATACATATCGGAAAACGACTCCGAGATGGACAAGTGGCTGGCTCAGGTGCATGACATTCTGCTGAGCAACGACGTCAGTGCCCTGGAGCTGCTGGACATCATCCACAAGGACCTGGTGAGCTCGGAGATCGTGGTCTTCACCCCGAAAGGTGAACAGAAGTCAATCCTGAACGGAGCCACGGCCCTCGATTTCGCCTACATGATACACAGCCACATAGGCAACTCGGCCATCGCCGCCAAGATCAACATGAAACTCGTCCCCCTCTCCCAGCCGCTAAAGTCCGGAGACCAGGTCGAGATCATCACCGCAGCCAACGCCACCCCGAAGATGGAATGGCTCCAGTTCCTCCAGACCAGATATGCCAGGACGAGGGTAATAGAGTATTTCAGGGCGGACCGGGACAACATAGCCGCCGACGGGAAGAAGATCTACGAGGAGCGCCTGCGTCAGATGGGCCTGAAAAACACCCATGCACTGCTGAAGAGGTTCATGGACTTCAACCAGATCCGCGATGCCGAGGAACTGTATTTCCGTGTCGGGCTGGGCGTGCTCGGGCCGGAACAGTTCAAATCCATCATAGACGAGGAGAGCCTGACCTCCGGGGAGAAGAAGAAACTCACCATGAAGGGCGACAACAACTTGAAATACAAGATGGCCGAGTGCTGCAACCCGATACCGGGAGACCCCGTCGTGGGCTTCCTCACGGACAACAACACCGTCGTCGTCCACAAGAAGTCGTGCGAAGTCGCGGAGCGTCTGGCGAGCCGCTTCGGCAACAGGATAGTGATGCCCCAGTGGACGGCAGCCGAGCAGCACGAATACCCCATCAAGATTTCCCTCAAGGGCCTGGACAGGATAGGTCTGCTCAGCGAGATCTCAAGCTTCATCTCCAAGACCATGGGCATCAACATCCGCAAGTTACAGCTCACGGCGGACGCCGGCCTTTTCGAGGGCAACATAGAACTGCGGGTCAAGGACAAGGGAATCCTGGAAGACATGGTCGAAGGGCTCAAGAAGATCGAAGGTATCCAGGATGTGGTCAGAACAGATATTTGACAGCAGCATGAAAAAGTTTCTACCCCTCATATTGACCTTGGCGGTCATATTCATACCGATGATGTTCACCCACTCCTGCGCCAACACCACCCAGGCGCCGAGCGGAGGCGACAAGGACACCATCCCTCCTTACATCATCGACATACGCCCTCTGCCGGGAGCGGTCGGGGTGCCGGTGAACGGGGCAAAGTTCGTCTTCCGCTTCAACGAGTTCGTCACCATCAAGCAGGCCACCAACATCTTCCTCTCCCCTCCCCAGCAGAAGCCGCCGAAATCCAGGCTCAGGGGCAAGAACCTGATAGTCAGCTTCGAGGAGCCGCTCCAGGAGAGCACCACCTACACGCTCAGCTTCACTGACGCCATCGCCGATGCCAACGAGGGCAATATGTTCGCCGGCTACACTTATGTCTTCTCTACCGGAGACAGCATCGACTCCATGATGGTCACCGGCACAGTGCAGGACTGCAACACGCTCGCCCCGGTCAAGGGGGCCACCGTCCTGCTGCACACCGACCTGTCGGACTCAGCCGTCTACAAGACAAGGCCTTATGCAGCCGTCAAGACAGATGACTGGGGATTCTTCGCCCTGCCTTTCATCAAGGACACACTCTACCGGCTCTACGCCATCAAGGACTCTGACAACGACAACATCTTCAACCCCGAGACGGAGACCGTGGCCTTCGTGGACTCGGTGATAAGGCCGGTCCTGACCGCCAGCGACACCGTCCGCGAGATCCTCCGCTACGACATGAAAGACACCGTGGCCTGTCTCGCGCGCCGCAGCCAGTACGAGCTCAACCTCTTCCGCGAGAAACCCTCCAAGCAATACATCGTCAACAAGGAGCGCACAGCCGAAAGGGCTGCCTACATCACTTTCATGGCCCCTGACGCGGTGATCGATTCCATCACGATCGACGGATACCGCCAGAGCCAGATAGTCAGCCAGTTCAACATCATGCGGGACAGTCTGGAACTCTGGATCAACAGCCGCCGTGCAGCCCCGGACACCATGAAGATAGGAGTCACCTACCTCAAGACCGACTCTCTCGGCGTGCTTGCCCCGGCTACGGAAAAGATAAAGCTCACCCTCGCCAACGACAAGAAGACCTACTCCAAGCGTCCGCGCAAAAACATAAAACAGGAGGACACCACCTGCGTGTTTTCTCTCACGGCCGACCCGAAAACCGTGGAGCAGAACGGCTTCGAGATGCTCTTCCGTTACCCGATCATCCGCGAGAGCTTCGACTCCATCAGGTTCACCGCCATCACCCCGAGACAGACCGAGCAGAAGATGAACTTCAGCGTGGAGAGGGACAGTCTCAATCTGCGCCGCTACATCCTCACACCCAAGGAGAAACTCATGCAGGGCTATGAATACATAATGAAAGTGCCGCACAAGGCTTTCCGCGACATCAACGGATTCTGGTCCGACAGCCTTGAGGTCAAATGCAGCCTCCCGGACGACGACAAGCTCAGCACGCTTGAGGCACAGATGAGCGGAGTGGACCGCAAGTACATCGTGGACCTGCTCAACGAGAAGAGGGACAAGGTGCTGCGAAGCTACATCATAGACTCCGACACCACCCTGCTCTTCCCTTACCTTTCCGAGGGAGGCTACTGCATCCGCATCACCGAAGACAGCAACCGCAACTCCATAGTGGACTCGGGCTCGATTCTCGAGCACCGGCAGCCGGAAAAGGTCAAGTTCTACGAGGTTGACGGGGGCAAGTTCATCAAGATCCCGGCAGGAGCCGAAGTGACACAGAAGATTAATCTGTCAGAGATATTCAGATGAAGACGATTTTAAAGATCCTTTCCGCCCTGCTGCTTCTTGCCCCGACCGGGCTTGAAGCCCAGGACAGCACCGCAGTCGTGAAGAAGCTCCGTCCGATAAACGACTACTCTCTTATCGGAGTCAACTACGGCGTCACCTTCGCCAACACCTGGTTCAGTCCGACCAAGCATAACGCGGAGTATGTTTTCTCCACCAACTATGTCTCCGTCACCTATACCAAATTCAGCAAGCTCTTCGACCGCATGCCATACTTCGCCCTGGTGCTCGGGGCGGCCATGGGCAACGAGGGCTATGCATTCAAGGCCGACAAGGAGACCGGAATCTCCGCTGACGTGGACGGGGCCACACGCTGCTCCATCCAGGTGATCGAATTTCCTGCGATGATGCAGTTCCACTACGACTTCGAGCCGGCCAAGATCATGGCCAACGCCGGAGTCTACGGCGGCTGGAGACGCAGCATCACCCGTTCCGGCCCTACTCTGGAGCCGGAATGGACGGACAAGTTCCGCAGCTACGAGGAGCGCTTCGACTACGGATTCCAGGGAGGCGGCGGATTCGCCCTGATATTCGACCCGGTCGAGATACACTTCAACTGCCTGCTGCGCTGGTCGTGGTCCAACCTCTACGAGCCGGACTACAAAAGCAAGTACTACAACAACTACGCATACCCCCTGGACATAATGGCCACCGTCGGCCTGCATTTCCAACTCTCAAGGCGCAGGGGTAAAACACGGAAAGAAATAAAACAGGAAGCATATAATATCGTTTATGGAAAGACTCAAGACGATACCGGTCAAGATAGGTAAAGACCTCATCATCGGAGGAGACGCACCGATTGTGGTGCAGACCATGTGCAACACCCACACTTCAGATGTAGATGCCACTGTCGCCCAGTGTCTGGAGCTTGCCGCAGCCGGGGCGCAGATGATACGCATCACCGTCCCGGGCATGCAGGACATCCCGCATCTCAAGCAGATAAAGGAGAATCTGCGCGCCCTGGGCTGCACGACACCTCTCGTGGCAGACATCCACTTCTCCTCCCAGACAGCCATCGCCGCGGCTCAGATCGTTGAGAAAGTCAGGATCAACCCGGGCAACTTCCATCCCGACCACGACAAGGCACGCAGCGAGTTCGCCCGTCTGCTCGAAGTATGCAAAGAGCACGGCACCGCCATCCGCGTGGGGCTAAACCACGGCTCGCTCGGGCGCTACATCACCGACCTCTACGGCAACACCCCGGAAGCCATGGCCCGTGCCGCCATGGAATGGCTCCGGATGTGCAAGGATGCGGATTTCTACAATGTTGTCGTCTCGCTGAAAGCCAGCAACACCGTCGTGATGACTCAGGCCTACAGGATTCTGGCCAAGATGATGCAGGAAGACGGCACTGTATTTCCTCTGCACCTCGGGGTCACCGAAGCCGGCAACGGGGACAGCGGACGCATAAAATCCTGCGTCGGCATCGCCGCACTGCTGCAGGAAGGCATAGGAGACACCATCCGTGTATCACTTACGGAGCCGCCAGTCAACGAACTGCCTGTGGCCCGTTTCCTCGCCGGGTGCTCGGAGGGTGATGATATGCTCCGCGCCGCCGCGAAGTGGGGGCCGAAACTTCTAAAGAGGGAAATCGATGAAATCCCGGATTCGGCCGGACTCTCCGACTATCTCAAGGACGAGATAATGCAGGCCGCCCGGCGCCGCTTCTACAAGCCGGAATACATCGCCTGCCCGGGCTGCGGCCGCACGATGTACGATCTCCAGGGCACTTTCGAAGAAGTCAAACGGCGCACCGCCCACCTCAAGGGCATGGTCATCGCCGTCATGGGCTGCATCGTCAACGGCCCCGGCGAGATGGCGGACGCCGACTGGGGCTATGTCGGAGAAGGCGGCGGCAAAGTCTCCATCTACCACAACGGCCAGCCTGTCCTCCGGCACATTCCGGACAAAGAAGCCATCGACAGACTGCTGGAACTTATCGGAGAATGATGAAACCAATTGTATGCTTTTTCAAGCACCTCTTTGTCGGATTTGCCCCTTTGCTGTCCATGTCCGTATCATGCTCTGACCATAGTGTCATGTCCATTCTAAATGAAGTTGATTCGTATATTCAGGAAAAGCCAGATAGCGCCCTGAGAGTTCTTGAAACACTGAATAAAAAAGACCTCAATTCGAAAAAAGCCAAGGCGAAGTTTTCCCTTCTTTACTCTATTGCCCTTGACAAGAACTACATAGACACAACCAATTTAGCAATTATACAACCAGCGTTTGATTTTTATACAAAATACGGATCCCCCGATGAAAAAATGAAAGCATATTTCTACCGCGGCATCATATATGCCAACAGGGAGGAAGATGATATTGCAATGCATCATTATTTTTTATCTTTAGAAGATTCAGCTAAGGTTTCAGACAACCGCTATAAAGAACTCGTCAACTCGGCCATTTCTGTTATTTTCTCTAAAAATCATAATACGGAGCAAGAATTGTCGTATGCAAAAGATGCCTTACGATATGCAGTCTCCGCTGGTGACAGCATCGGAATATGGGCAATTACTGGACATCTGGCATCTTGTCATGCAAACATCAGGAATTGGGATGAAGCGATGAGAACCTATACAAAATACTTTGCGATGCCAATCTATGATTCCACTTCATATATCAGAAGAAAGATACGTTTTGCAAAAGACATTATCCGTTCACCCAACCCTAAGCCTCATGAAAGCATAAATATTCTTGAAACAATTTCCCGGACGCACCCAGAGTCAATGACAGAAGAAGCATATTGTGTTTATGCGTATGCGCATCAGTTGTTGGGCAACAGCACTGTTGCAAATCATGTGATCACACAAATTGAACGTTCAGCAAAGCGGCAAGAAATAGTAAAGACATGGCGCTATAGGATTTATAAAGCACAAGGAAAATACAAGGAAGCCCTCGAGGATTTAGAGAAGTCTGTCATCGCACAAGATTCAATAGTTTTTTCTGCCTTAACACAGTCACTTATACAATCCCAAAGAGATTACTTGCAGGCGGAAAAGAATGCCTTGAAGAAAGAGAACAAACTTGTCAGGCAAAGAAATGCAGGTATTGCTCTTTTTTCTGTAATGTCGCTATGCATTCTACTTTTACTTTATCTACGAAAGAAAAGAGCATCAGATAAAAAAACTACAGAGTTATCTGCACTTCAACGCGAATCACAGCAGATGCTCGAACTGCAAAACGTACAGAGGATCTGTGCTGACACGCAATTGGCTGAAAAAGACGCCGCCCTTCTGGAACTCAAGAAACAGTTCGCAAGGATGTATAAGGCTCAATATAAAACATTGAATGGCCTATGTGCCGCATATTTTTCACCAATAAAGAAAGAACGTAAAGAAGTCATCTATGATGAAGTATTACGTCAAATGGATACTATAGTTAACTATACGGAAAAACAGGATAAATTCATGTCCGCAGTTAATGACTCTCTTGACAACATCATCGACAAGTTACGGGCGGACCTCTCCGGACATAAAGAACAGGATTTTCGATTTCTGGCCTATGTTATCGCAGGATTCGATGCAACAACAATTTCCTGTCTTACCGGATATTCAGTAGGAACAGTATACACCAAGAAACACCGGCTCAAAATTGAAATATCAAATCTTACGTCGCAACATAAAAAGCTATATCTCGAGTTTATTGATTAAGTAGTTGATTATCATATCAATCAGAATAATCTTATAAAAAGCAAATGCTATTGCCTACAAATCAAAGGCTTAGAGCACTTGTTCAATTTTTGTCTCTTAACATAAGCATAACACCTTAATAATAAGGATTTTATCATATCACTTGTTCAAACAGAGAATGGTTGATTCCAGTTTAATTAATCATATCTTTGCCCATGAAAACAAAAGCGATGTATATGAGAATAATGGTGTTTGTATTATTATTACTTTTGGGGATGCCAACCGTTCCCTACAAGACAGAGAACGAGCCACAAATAATTCCGATCAGAATTCTCGACAATAGTGAGGAAACGGAACAGTAATATTGCCGATAAATGGAGATGAAGGGACTTACCGGATTGAATTCAACCTTTTAGAGGGGAGTAGATTCGAAGGCATCTTTGAGATCTAGCATTTTATGTACAACTAATAGTAACAGATTATGAAGAATTTATTAATTATGCACAATGTCCAGACTATTATCGGTGGCGTTGCTTTAGCACTCACAATCTCTGGCTGCAATGGACTTAAATCATCGGAAGAGGTCATCAATGTCCAAGATCAAGTGGAGCCTATCGCATACATCCACAATTCAATAATCAGCGACCTCCTTGGTTCTGAAACAAAATCTTCGTCAGAGAATCTAAGGACAGAAGACCATGCCAGATTAATCTCCAGAATGGCTTGTGATGCTGCTGCCGAAATCGGACTATGACACCGTTACATTATATTGATAATCTCCCTTACGAAGAAACAGTCAAATCGGTGATACGGCAATGTTATATAAACGATGTAAACAATAATGGGACTTCCTTAGAAAATTATTTATACGAGTTATCGAGGCTTGAAACAAAATCGAATTATAATGCCACGCCTTACAGGTACACAGATATGCTCCATTTCTATCGTTCTGATTGTATGATATGGGACAAATATTACGCAACAAAAGGCGGTGACGGTAGGCATGTTGCCGCTGTGGCAACTGATGTTATTGTTGGCGTTGCTTTATCCGGTGTTACTGGTTTCTGGGGAGCAGTCGCAGCAGCTGCAGTCAGTGCTCTTGCATCTGAAGCAATGGAAAATGGTGAAATGGATCCAGATAGCGGCACTGATTAAACAAAATGCATCATGAAATCATTTGTAAAGACTTTCTTTCCCGCCTTTTTAGGCGGTGTTTTAGCAGCATTCCTCTATCTGATAATGGCGGGAGCAGTAACATGGAAAAACATCGTCACGATCATCCTCGATGCCGCTATCATAGGTCTTGCCATCGCCGCCTCCAAAGCATTTTTATCAAAGCGATCTCATAAAAATGACAACAAAACTGAAGGAATGAAGTAATAGTATCTACCCGGAGGCCTGCTACTCGACGTAGAGCAGCAGGCCTTTGAGGTACTCCCCTTCCGGGTGATAGATGCTGACAGGATGGTCGGCACCCTGACAGAAACGGTCGATGATCCTCACGCGGCGTCCGGTCTGGGCGGCGGCGGAGAAGACGGTATTGGCAAACGTGATCTTGTCCACTACCTGCGAGCAGCTGAAAGTGAAGACCAGTCCCCCGGAGGCCACCTTGGCTATCGCTGCGGCATTGAGACGCTGATAGGCTCTGAGCGCGTTCTTGAGCGCATCCCTATGCTTTGCGAATGCCGGCGGATCCACTATCATAAGGTCATATTTACCCTCTTCGCAGGTGCCGAGATACTCGATGGCATCAGCACAGATGTTTTTCCATTTCCCATCCTGCGGAGCATTGAGGGCAAGATTGCGGTCGGCAAGGGCTATGGCCTTGGCCGATGAGTCCACGGAGTCCACGGACACCGCACCGCCGGTCAGCGCATAGACACTGAAGCCTCCCGTGTAGCAGAAAAGGTTGAGCACCCGCCTGCCGGTAGCATACTTCCCCACAAGGGCCCGGTTGTCACGCTGATCGAGGAAGAATCCGGTCTTCTGACCCTCTTCCCAGTTGACGAGGAAGCGGCGGCCGTTCTCGCACACCGAGATCTCCGCCTGGCTGAAATCATCCCTTCTGTAAAGGTATCCGTCCACGAGTTCAAGCCCTGCCTTGAAAGGCGCTGTGCCCGAGCTTTTGTCATACACAGCCTTGAGATATTCTCCCAAAACATCTTTGAGAGCTTCGCAAATCCTTGCCTTGGCACGGAACATCCCGACAGAATGCGCCTGAAGCACACACACACCGTCGTACCAGTCGATGATAAGCCCCGGAAGCCCGTCTCCCTCCCCGTGGACAAGACGGAAACAGTCCGTCCCGGAAGGGTTGAAACAATCCAGCCCCACAGCCTGACGCATCGCGACAGCCTTGGCTATGGCCTCCTTCCAGAAGAGCGGATCAAGGGGATCACCATCGAAAGAGAGTATCCTCACCGCAATGGAGCCCACCTGATAATGTCCGGCAGCAAGATACTGTCCGTCAGCGCTGTATACCGCGACGACATCGCCCTCCTCGGGTCTTCCCTTTATATCGGCCACAGCTCCGCTGAACACCCACGGATGGAAACGGCGCAGGGACGAATCGCGTCCCGGTTTAAGAATTACTTTGATCATCTTTCTGCTTGTTTTGTACAGGTGGATTCAGTTCTTCAGGGGTAAGCGGATGCTTCTCGGATGCCATGAGTTTAAGATACATCTCACGGCATATCCAAGCATCCGTGGCAGCATAGAGCTGCTGTGATTTGGACAGCTCATCGGCCTCCCAGTTGGACAGCTGCTGCGTCTTTGAGATGCGGCAGCCGAGGATGATGGCGGACATCTTCTTGACGCTCTTGTCACGCACGCCCCATTCTGAGGCTATCTTCTGGAGATCCACAAAATTGCGGGCCTCGAATTTATGGTAATGCTGAAGCCCGCGCACATCATCATGCACCGCAGCCCCGACCTTGACTATGTCTGGGTTTGAAAGCACGGCGCACATGAGCTTGCGCATGCCGAGTTTGTTGACACGGAACAGGAAAGCCTTGTCCGGGCCGGAAAGTTGAAGCAGGGCCACGTCATGATGGGGCATGTTGGATGCGAAGACCGGACGGGTCTCGGTATCGAAGCCTATGATTTTCTGGGACATCAGATAGGCTATCGCCCTGGCATAGTCCAACCCTGTCTTCTCGATGATATGTATTTCACCCGGGAACGCACCCGTAGGCAGTTTCTCGATCTCCTCAGGAAGTATACTAATTTTGAACATAAGAACCTGGTATCAGAATGACAGACGCGTCATCGGCCTCCGGACGCGGCACAGGCCTGAACGTCTGCAACTGCGGTTTTGCAATATCATGTGTAAAAAGATTGTAGCGCCGCAAATAATCATACATGGCCTCCGCTGTCAGCTCAAAACTGCTCTCCACCTCGAAGTCCTTGGAAATGAGGCGTCCGTATGTCATGGAACTCTCGTTCATCACGGACACTACACGGGCAAGCTCGTTCTTGACTTCATCCGTATTGACGAACATGTCGTCTATTATGACAGCATCGAGCACTCCCCCGTGCCCGGACCCCACATAGGCATCCAGAAGACGGAAGACGAGACTGTCCCTGTCACCGGAAGGCAGAGGGAAACAGAGCGAACCGCTGTGCCCATGGACCTTGCAGGCCTTGACGAAAAGTTCCTGATAGTCCCGTTCGGATGAGAAGCGCGGGTCATAGATGACACCGACATTCATCAATCTGCGGTCACCACGGCTCAGAACCCGGTCAAAAGCAATCTCTATCGGAGAGAACACCGGTATCCCGCAGCCAGTACTGCGGAAAAGAGTATCGACATCGAAAGCGCCATGGCGGGAGAGAGTCGCGGTGCCCAGAATCATCATCTTTGAACGGTTCTTCGAACCAAGCCCCTCAAGGTCATAAGGGCTTATATGCAGTGCCGTGTCAAGCGCACACAAGGCATCACGGACGACCCTCTCCCTCAGGAAAGAGACATGAGAACTGTCGGGAGAGACGATCGCAAGGCTGTCGTCGGAAATACAGTCAAGGGTCTCCCCCGCAAAGTCCGGAAGCCCGTCCTGCTTGAAGGAGCCGTCAACATTGTCTCTGCGGTCATAAGCGCTGAAAAGCTCCGCGAATCGGTCCGCCGCCGCTGATGGACCGATATAACTTATGTCCGCCTGCACCACCGGCGCAGGACTGCTCTTCAGGACGGACATCTCACGGCCTGTCCTGTCGGCAAGAATCGAACGGACGTAAGGGATCGTAGGCCTGTTCTCGACCGCCTTACGGCGGCAGGAAGGCAGCATGAGAAGCAGAACTGCAAGCAAAAGGAAAACCTTACGGAGTCTCATATCTTGACAATCGCGTAGATTATGTTCTTGAGTATATAGCAGGCAAGAGTCAGAACCAGAGCCATTGACCAGTTGAGGCGGCAGAGAAGGCAGACGGCGACAAAGACAAGTGCCAGCAGCGCAAAAGTCAACCTCTTGACCTTCAGCACCCTCGAATCATCCTTGTGAAATTTCAGAGAGAACATCGGGATCTCGCTCACCATCAGGATGCTCAGGGCTACAGACAGGGCAGGGAGGAAAACCGGGCCAGCCGCCCAGTCAGAAAGGAAACTGGCAGGGTCATGACAGATGTAATAGCAAAGCGACCCGCACAGCAGCGCCGATGCCGGGACAGGAAGCCCGAGAAACGAATCAGACTGCCGCTTGTCAACATTGAATTTGGCAAGGCGCAAGGCGCTGAACACAGTCAGGATGAGTGGAATCCAGCAGAACACGCTCTCCCCGAACATCTGGGTGCACATGAGCCTGTAGAGCATCACGGAAGGGAGAACCCCGAAGCTCACAATGTCGCAGAGCGAGTCGAGTTCCTTCCCCAGATCCGAATAAGCCCCGAGCAGCCTCGCGAAAAAGCCGTCGAAGAAATCGAAAACCGCAGCCGCCAGCATCAGATAGAAGGCATATTCAAAGCGCCCCTTGAACGCGAACACCACCCCGATGATGCCGCACACGACATTCATCGAGGTGATGAAATCAGGAATGTATTTCTTTAAAGCCATTATTTGGACAGTTTCTTCCTCAGATCTTTAGGAAGAGCTGACTTGTGGATCATGTAGTCCATGCTCTGGTTCTTGACGAAAGCCTCGGTCACGTACCAGATTCCCTTGTACTTGCCGGCCTCGCCCCAGGAATTCTTGACCATATAGTATTTCTTGCCGTCCTGATCCTTGGCGATACCGAAGATCTGCATGCCATGGTCATCAGTGATGGTCTTGTTTTCAAACTCCAACTGGCGGGACTCCTGCGTAGGCACGCTCTCGACTATCGCAACAGGGGCAGGCTTGCCCTCCTCCTTGCCGACCCAGTGCTCCTGGTCAGATCCGGCAGCGGTAGCCTTCACGTCAACGAGGATACCGAGACCGTTGCGGGTAAAGCCGGCATGGCTGACGTCCGCGCCCCAAGCCACTGTATAGCCCTTCATGATGGCATCGTCGAGGATGGACATGAACTCGTCGATAGGGACATTGTACACCTCATCCCAACGCCAGTTGTCGCATACCTCAAGAGGGAACCAGGTGTAGAAAGGATGATGGGTGAACGAAGAGAGGGTCACATAGTCCTCCGGGACGATCTTCATCGCGTCGCGGTATTCTTCCGGGGTGTATTCTTTTCCGTCAACGGTGAATTTCTCCGGCCAAGGGCCGAGGTATGTGTCGAGCACAGCCTTGAATCCCGGTCTCCATGCGGTTGTAAGGGTCCTGTTGGGATTCTTGGCGACAGCTGAAATATAGCCTTTGAGCACAGCGTCGAGCTCGGCCTGCTTCGGGAGCGGTGTGCCGTAGTTCATGCCGGTCATGGCCTCAAGCGGCACGATGCCGTAGTCCTCGATCACATGGAGGACATCATCCGCCTCTGAACCGGCGCCGAAAGTGAGGTTGCCGTCAAGACGTACATACTTGACCGCCCTGTCCATATAAGAATGTGAAACCACGAAGAATACAGAGAAATCCGGATACTTGAGCGTATCCTTTATATTGCCAAGACGGATTGCCTCGGACTCGAAGAAACCGATGGTGGAGTAGGCCCAGCAGGTACCGCTGGAAGCCTGGTTCTTGACAGAGGTGATCGGATTGGCCTTGACGGTGGTGAAAGTGTAGTCCAGGTCTGCGACCGGAGATTTCACCTGCGCGGTCGCGCAGATGCAGGCGCACAAGATGGCAGCCGGAATGATAAACTTCTTCATATACCTAACTAAATCAAATTTTCTTGACAGGTGCACCTTGAGGCGCAATCACAAATATAATAAAATATTTTCTATCACCCGAATCTCTGGCCATTTTAGTAAGCGGCAAAAAAATAAGTTGCCGCAGATTTGGCAAAGATTTTTGGCAACTACTCAGATGCCCTAGTCATGGCCAGTCGGCCATGACTTCACTGCAAAGTCGATTTGCCCTTTCCGCACTATGGCTTCAGGCAGCCGATGGGTACAACCAACACTCCATCCTTGCGTGTGTAGGCGAACTGACCGACTGCGGTAAGAACCATAAGGAACGAAGGACTTTTCATCTTGTCGGTATCGATCTTCTCCGCCAACACTTTCAGCGTCGCAGCTCCCTCTTCGATGCCCGTGCTTCCGCCCAGTTTTACCTCTATCAATCCATAGCGACCGCCACGCAAGTGCATTACAGCATCGCACTCCAGACCGCTTTTGTCCCGATAATGATACATGGTTCCGGCGAGGGCATCGGCATAACAGCGCAAGTCGCGCACGGCCATCGTCTCGAAAAGCAGCCCCATGGTATTCAAGTCGCCGATCAAATCGTCGGGTCCCATTTCCAATGCTGCCACGGCTATCGACGGATCGACGAAATAACGGGTATCGCTGCTGCGTATAGCCGTTTTCGAGCGCAGATTGGGATTCCACGCCACGGCATCCTCCACCACGAATATCTTCTTCAACGCCATGAGATACTCCGAGATTGTATTTTCCGACAACCGCTCCACCTTGTTTGTGGAAATATCCCCGGCAATAGTCGTAAGCGAAGCCTGTGAACCCTGATGACGGGCATAGGAGCGCATAAGACGTTTCACACGTTCGGGGTTCTTCGCAACCCCGTCCACTTTCGATATGTCCGTATGCGTTACGGCCTGGTAATATTCCGTTGCAACTAATTGCGCCGCTGCAGTGGATTTTCGCCGAAGTGCTCCCGGCCAACCGCCGCGACACATCATAAAGGCAATGTCGCCCAACTGATGATCGGGAGCTCTCAAGGCAAAATCCGTATTCCCTGCAAACAATTCGGCAAAGCTGACCGTGCCTTCGGATTCTCCGGACTCGAACAGACTCATCGGGCGCATCTTCAGCCACGAGAACCGCCCCGTTCCGGTATGATGGATCTCTTCGAGTTTTTCTTTGCTCGGAGCTGCCGAACCCGTCAGGATGAATTGACCCTCTTTGTCCCTGTGATCCACTTCGAAGCGAACAGCATCCCACAATTTCGGAGCCTCCTGCCATTCGTCGATAAGCATGGGAGCCTCTCCGGCGAGCAACATCCGCGGATGCAGGTCGATCATCTCCATATTCTGACGGAACGTATCCGTGTCTGCCAGATAAAGCACGCTGTTTGCTGCCTGTTCCGCCGTCGTGGTCTTGCCGCACCATTTGGCTCCCTCGATAAGTACCGCGCCCATAGCGTCCAGTTTCTCTGCGAGTAACTTGTCGGCAATCCTTGCCCTATAAGTATTATTATTCATCCTCTCTATTTTATCATGTCAATAATCATACGCGAATTTAACCATAAATCGCTAATAATCCATTGATTTCATGGAACACTTTGTCATTTGGCGGTATTTTGCTTTGGCATTTGGCTTTATATTAATTGGTAATTCGGCGTCATTTTGCTTGGCCATTCGGCGGTGATTTAGTCACTAAAATTGTACCGGATGCGAAAAGTAGACACAGAGCATTAAGAAGATGATATCCCACACCGCCTCGCCGCAGGCAGGGCATTTGCCCGGCTTGCGAAGCACATTTATTATTCTTGAATGAAGCGCCATATCATGTGTATCCGAAACTGTAATCTATAATTCAGAAATATCAATCCTCCTTAGGGTTTATATCAAACGGAAGAAGTGGAGCAT
>DJQV01000003.1 GCA_002438805.1 Bacteroidales bacterium UBA6377 | reverse complement strand
CCCAACTCGAAGCCGAATTGACGCAGGCAAACAGCAAGAAGAGCAACAACAGCCTCCTGATAATAGCCGCACTGCTCATCGTAGCATTGCTCATCGCACTTATTCTCAAATAGCCAACAATGCCGGGCCGCGTACAGCAGAGAGGCCGTTTTCTGCACGGCATACCCTTGCAAGCAGCTCCCGTACAACAGAGAGGCCGTTTTCTGCACGGCGCATTAAGACATTTAAAAGCAAACATTCGACATTTGCGGTTCTCAATACATTGACTATTTTTGCATTTTTACTATGAACATGCAGCACACAACTGATACAATGCACACTTCCGACAATCAGTTTGTCTCGGACATAATAAAGATAATCCGTGACGGCAAGGACAAGGCATACACTGCTGTCAATGCGTCAATGATTGACACATACTGGAATGTGGGCCGTAGGATAGTCTTGGAAGAACAAAAAGGAGAACTGCGTGCCGAATATGGCACACAACTCCTGAAAAGATTGGCTGCCAGCTTAACGAAAGAACTCGGTAAAGGATACAGCGAAAGGAACTTACGTAACTTTCGTCTATTCTACCTCCAATTCCCTGACTACGAGATTTGGCACACAAGTGTACCGAATCTGACCTGGTCTCATTACCGCTCGCTGCTCTCGGAAGAAAACCGCGAAGCACGCTACTGGTATATGCACGAAGCCGCATCCGAAAATTGGAATGTCCGCACCCTCGACCGAAATGTAGGTTCCCAATACTACTTCCGTCTGCTCCAGTCCCAGCACAAGGAGCCTGTCATCCGTGAAATGCAAGAAAAGACAGCCGACTACCAGAAAGACAAGCACGAGTTCCTAAAGAACCCGTTCATCGCTGAATTCCTCGGACTACCAAGCAACATTGAATTCACCGAATCCAAACTCGAAAGTTCCATCCTCACGCACATCCAGAAATTCCTCCTCGAACTCGGCAAAGGCTACGCCTTCGTCGCCCGCCAGCAGCACATCACCACTGATGCCGGAGACTTCTACATAGACCTCGTCTTCTACAACTACCTTCTCAAAGCCTTCCTGCTCATTGACCTCAAGACCGCTAAAATAACTCATCAGGACGTAGGCCAGATGGATATGTACGTCAGAATGTATGATGACCTCAAGCGCACCGAAGGCGACAACCCCACCATCGGACTCATCCTCTGCACAGAAACCAGCAAGGACATAGCCAAATATTCAGTCCTTCACGAAAATCCCCAGCTCTTTACTGCCAAATACCTCACCTACCTCCCATCCGAAGAAGATCTCAAACGCGAAATCGAAAAGCAAAAGGAAATCTTCCAGATTCAGCAAAGCGAAGTCTAAACATCACACCATGACAGGAGCAATAATCGGAGACATCATAGGAAGCAGCTATGAGTTCAACAACACAAGAGACTACAACTTCCCTCTATTCACGCCACGGAGCAACTACACCGATGACTCCGTGATGACGGCAGCCGTGGCCCTGTGGCTGCTGCACGACCCGGACCACAGCCATGCAATGCTGGAGCGCTATATGGTCAGGCTCGCCGAAGTCTGCCCCTGCCCTATGGGCGGATACGGGGAGATGTTCTACTTCTGGCTATTCAACCCTGCCGGACTTCGAGGTAAGGACGGCTACCCAGCAGACGGCAAACGGCACCCTTACAACTCCTGCGGAAACGGGTCTGCCATGCGCGTCAGCCCATGCGGCTGGTTCTTTGACAGCCTCGAACAGACAGAGATGGTCGCTGGAATCTCCGCATCAATCACCCACAACCACCCCGAAGGCATAAAAGGAGCACAGGCCACAGCCGCAGCAATATGGATGGCCCGCAACGGCAAATCCAAAGACGACATAAGGGAATACATCACCGGCAAATACGGCTATGACCTCAACCGCACTTGGACAAGCCTCAACAAGACATACGGTTGGGATTCGACCTGTCAAGGGACGGTGCCGGAAGCTATAATCGCATTTCTGGAATCAAGCGACTACGAAGACGCCATCCGCAAAGCCGTCTCCATGGGAGGCGACAGCGACACGCTCGCCTGCATCACTGGAGGCATCGCGGAAGCATTCTACAAGACAATTCCGGAAAACATCCTCAGCAGTGCATGGGGCAAACTGCCAAAAGGGTTCCGCGACACCATATCAGCTCTCGCACAGCACTCTGCATACGGCGGGATCTTCGAGACGTACAAGCCGGGGAAAGCCTCAAGTGAGACCCTCGGCAGATTCATCGAGGCGCAGGAGCGCTTCCACACATACGAAACCGCCTTGCAAGAATTGCGCAACGGACGGAAAGAAAGTCACTGGATATGGTTCATATTCCCACAAATCAAGGGCCTGGGAAGATCCGGAATGTCGGAATACTACGGCATAGACTCGCTGGACGAAGCCAGGCACTACCTTCAAGACCCGACCCTCGGCAGTAGACTACGTGAAGCCACGCTCGCAATGCTCGCCCACGAAGGCCGCAGTGCAGTGAGCATCCTCGGAGTGACGGACGCGCTCAAGTTCCGCTCCTCGATGACCCTCTTCGACCTTGTCTCCCCGGACGACATATTCGCCGAGGCCCTCCAGCGTTTTTTCAACGGAAGCCGGTGCACATACACTACTGAGGTTATAGCATAATGACGGCAGAACACTCTAACCTAGCTTGGAAATCGCAGTCCAGCGGCTTTCTTGGCCGCAGGTTATAGCAAAACTCATGGAAAATGCGCTAACCTGCAGCACGGGGAGCATAATGACTTTTCTCATCACGCTGCCCCGATTTGTACTAGACACGAAAAGTAGACATGTACCGGAATTTGGCGAACACCTATTCCCCGGAAGTGTTCTCCGCCACGAAAATCTTGATTGCCTCCTCCTGCTCCGATTCAACACCTTCAAGCACACCGGCAGCCATCCAATAGGCATACTTGCCAGTACAGAACCCTGATAGAGACTCTATATCAGTACCATACCGAAACTCAATATGGTGAGTCGTGGCCGGAGTATCCGAACGCATCGCGAAAAAGCTGAACTCATCTTCATTTCCGTCCAAAGACTTGAAGAAATAGAAATCATAGTCAGCATTGTAGCTGTCAAACTCGTACTTATGCGAGAACACCTCCGCGCCGGAGGCATCAACCCCTTTGATTCCACCACGGCCATCAAAGACAAACTTTTCCACTCCCCGAGTGAAATCACAGTTGAACTGGAAACCGTTCTTCCAGCCATTGGAGCCATCTCCGAATGCTTCTGTAGCGGACGGCCCGGTAAGCGTTCCGGACATGGAGGACTTCAATGCCGAGACGACAGAATACGCAGCCTCCTCCCCAACAGCCTTGGAACACTCCGAAAGCCATAATGCATCCCACCTTGGATTCAGCAGGGCATCATCGCTGAAGAGTTCGACATAAGTACCTTCCATTCCTTTCTGAAGCAGAGAGGCAGCTTCCGGAGTACCGGCATCTGGAGTTTTAGCCGTCCCGCATGAGGCAAAAAGCGCAAGCGCACCAGCAAGCGCGATAAAACTGATTCTTTTCATGACGGACGCAAATATACTCATCATGAAGCCGTTGTGAAATCCCCAAAAGTAAGGATTCTGTACGCCACGACCCGACAGATTCAAACAAGGGAGTCAGATCATGATGCTCTCGGGTCCTGACGAATTCAGGAACATCGCAAAGTAAATCGGCAAGTACGTAATCCGTCCCTTGACAGAAACCGTACGCTCGTTTGAAAGCACCAATCCCCTTTTGATATTGTAATCCTTGACCTCCATGAATCTGTCCAGCGAACTGTGCCTCTTATTGTCCTTTCCGGACTTCACCTCCACAGGCATAGCCGTAAGATCATCATAGTCATCAACCAGAAAGTCCACCTCACCATTTTTCTTGTTGTCATAATAATACAGGCTGTATCCATGAGCTTTCAGTTCTGAGGCTACAAAATTTTCGTAGACGGAACCAAGATTAATGCTCGGCACTTCATCAAGCACGGCAGAGGCATTATACTTGAAGAGCAGATCAGTAAGCAGACCGACATCGTTAAGATACAATTTGACGAGACTTTTTTTCATTGAATCTCTCAGCGGGAAGCGCGGATTTGATATGGAACTGACCTCCAACGCTATGCCGGAGTTGACAATATACTCAAACTCCTGCTCATAATCTGACATGGTTTTTCCTTTCTTTCCCGATATCTCATTGACCTTCACTCTCTTTTTTGTATTCTCCAGATTCGACGGGATCAAGTCGTATATTTTTCGGATATGCAGCTTTCTCTCACTATCATATTGTGAACAGTCCTCCCTGTAAAGTTTGTATACTTCTTCCTGAACAGCACGTACCGACACCAGGTTATGCGTCCCGACAAAAGCATTGACAGCATCAGGCATACCACCTATAAGAAGATATTTCCTGAACAGATCCATCATATAAGAATGCGTATTCTCATCCAGGGACATCTTGGAAGCAAAGCTGTCAGAAAGATGGGCAACAGCCTCTTTTCCAACATTGTTGGCCCACAGAAATTCTTCAAAGTCCAAAGGGTACATCCTTTTTGTCATGATCCTTCCACCCGGCTTGGAAAGTGTCTCATTGAGGGCAATACCAAGCTGGGAACCACTTACAATGTAAGTAAACCTGTCATCATCCTTGAGGAATTTCAACATGGTCAAAAGTTCGGGATATGCCTGAATCTCATCAATAAATACCAAGGTATCCTCCTTTTTGCCCATCCTGTCTCCCGCGGCAAGGCTTATTCGAAAATAGAAATCCTGAATATCTCTGATATTTTCAAAAATCTTCCTCCCCGTCTTGTCTTCATACATGTTGAGTTCGATATAATTAGGGAACAACAACTGGCCTTCGTGCCGTATTATGAAAGACTTTCCGATCTGTCTGGCCCCGTCAATCACAAGAATCTTATTGGATTCCGACTTCAGATAGTCATGAATAACCTTTTGTATCTTCCTTTCAAGCATAATGACTTTTTCATGATTTTACTCATGCAAAATTATGACTTTTTCCGGAAAACAACAGAACATATTCATGACTTTTCCTCATCCGGCTCCCAGTCGAGGGGCTGGAACCAGGTGAACCAGCGGCCCCAGACGCGCGGCGGGTCACTGTGGGCGTATGAGAGGAACTGCTGGACACCCGGGCGGACCTGCCCGAGACCGTCGCCGCTCATACCGGCGTTGATTATCCCCTTGCGAAGAGTCCCCTGGACAATGTCCCCTTTGGTGAAAGTGATCCCGTCCTCAGACTCCCAGACACGGATGCGGCTGAGATCGGAGTTGCGCCGCTCGGCGTGTATGGCCACGAATTTCCGGCTCTGCTGAATGTATTTGACATCGGTGTGGTCGGGGTCATAAATGTCGCTCTTGTCCAGAGCCACGCCGCGATACTGAAGATGCGCAGGCCAGTTCTCATCGCCTGCCGGGGCTGTGGACACTCTGGTCGTAGTGCCCTGACGGTCCTCGGCGGCAAGATAGTCGTTGTACGAGTAATAGAGGTAGACCACATCGTCCTTGACCACGATGCAAGGTTCACCGGCCCCGAAGACCACGCCTTCATGCCCCGGCACAGGCTCATAGTCGATGACCGGCTGCGGGTCAGAGCCCCAACCGCTGCCGCTCCATTTCTCCCAAGGCCCGGTCGGAGACTGCCCACGCGCAATATAGAGGTCGTTGTCAAAGCCGTTCGGCTCCTCAGTGGAAGTGTAGGCGATATAATACCAGCCGTTCCAGAACGCCACTCCCGGGTCACATACAGAGAAAGCATCCCTCTTGCCGTCGGACGGGAGCAGGGCATCGGCCTCATCTGTCCATGTCTGACCACCGTCATCGGAATGACGCCAGGTTATCTTATCCCAGTAATATTTTCCTGAACCGCCGGATGTGAGCCGGCAACGGAACTGTCCCTCTACAGGCTCTCCTCCGACGTAAGAGACGGCATCCGTCCCCGCGGCAGAGCCGGGATCGGGACATTTCCATATCCCCGACTGCGCCGTACCGTCGCTCATCACCCATAGATAAGTGCCGGCAGGGAATGTCTCGGTGTAATCCTCCTTTGGACTCCGATAAAGGCTGAGCCAGGAATTGTCGGCATAATCGGCAAATCGCTTCGAAGCGACAGCCGCACCAGAGAGAGTCGTCGCATAATCCGCATTCCAAGCATAAAGCGAGAGAGTAAAGCCCTCCGACGCACTCCCCCACGACGGGCACTGGAGCGAGATGAAACCGAAGTCAGAAGAGGAAGTGAACTTCTGGGCAAGCACCCCGGTCGTGCCGAGCTGGACAGCCGTCTGGGCATCGGAAACCGGGATTGTCACATTCGTCCCATAATAATCACCCGGGGTGGCGAGCCAGATGTCTATGGAGTTGTCGTCATTCACGATGATGGACGGACCATATCTATAATTCGGGCCGGTGTATATGTCCCAGCCCTCACGCGCCACAGGATGGACCTCGACCGGATCGGGCTCCGGTTCCGGGACAGACGGACGGTCTTCAGGAGTGCAGGATGCAAAGCCGGCACCAGCTAGTGCCGCAGCAGCAAGAGGCCACAACAGTATTTTAGAAGTTGTTTTGAATTTATTTGTCATAAATTTTATGAAGATTTTTCTGCCAGAGTTTTTTCTGGATTTTGAGAAAGATAGTAGAACTATCTGACCGAAAAAGCCAGGGAAAACTATGGCGAAAAAGCAAATAAAAGAATTTTCAACATAAATCAAAACAACTTCTTACTCATAATCTACAATTTAACGTTTATACGCCCGCCACGCGGGACAAAACGGCGCACCCGATCGGAAGAACCTGTATGCTCGGTAAGCTCAACCTCAAGCCCGCCCTTGGAAGTGCGCGACACCCTGATGTCAAAATCCGAGCCGAAAGCACGGATATGCTTCAAGGCCATGCTGTCCCAACCGGACGGGAGGCTCACGTTCATCGTGAAGCTGCGCAGTCCTGTCGGACGGATGCCGAAGAGCCCCTCCGTGATGACACGGCAATACAGTCCGCTCTCGGCCGAGAGATGCCTCTGCGAACCCTCCGGCCAGGCCTCGACCGCATAAGGCACATGCTCGCCAAGCAGACGCCGGCGCGAAAGACGGGAAAGGATGCCGAGAGCCTTGTCAGTGTCTCCGGTATAGAAGATGCCCCGGAGGGCGTAGAGCGTGGCCCTGTCCCAGAAAACATCGCTCCCCTGCTCGGTGAGACAGCCGTTCTCCGTCATAAGCTCGGGACCGGTGAGAGCGGCGGAAGTCCCGGCGGCCCGCTTGTCTATGCCGGCGATGAGAGGCATGCAGATCCATGAGCGCAGGAGAGTGTTGCCCTTGTAATAGCGGTAGGTCTCGTACCCGGAGACTTCAGCCCCGAAATATTTTTCTATCGAAGCGGCCATCTGCCGAGAACGGCGCAGATAGTCAGAGCATTCGGAAGAAGCCGCTCCTATCTCCCGTCCCAGATACGCAGCTGACACGAGAGCATCATAATAGAGCGTCGAAGTGCAAAGATTGGCATCACCCGACTCGAAGCGGTTCTCCAGTTCATCGGTATCGGATGCCACGACACCCTCCCCGTTGATCTGACGGCGGCAGTACTCAAGGCACCACTGTATGAGCGGCCAAAGTTCCTTGGCCTCAGCCATGTCACCTCTCGCCAGGGCATAACGGGCCGCGCCATAAGCGATCATCGCGGCATCACCCCGGTCACCGCAACCGTCCCATATATCCTCGCCCTCCGCAATCACCGAACTCGGAAGAGGCTTGTAATCCGGATTCATGAACCTCGCGAAATGGCGGAAAGAATTGAGAGCCGACTCATTGCCGCGTCCGTCGCCGAGGAACGGGAAGAACGGGTCGATATATTCGGCCTGGTCATTGGCCCAGATGGCGGCATAGTAGCTCTCCCCTCCCGGGCTGTGCATCAGGCCGCCCTTGGTCCTGAATATGCTCTCGGAAGCACGGATCTTGGAAAAGCGGAACATCTCGTTCAGAACCGGATCAGGAGTCTCAAGAACAAGCTCCTCCCCGAGTCCGGAGACAAATGCCTTACGCGAGGCGAACTCCGCGTCTACATCCGGATGCAACGGGGACTCCGGGGCAATCTCGCGCGTCACAGGCTCAGAGCCGGCAAGCAGCGGAGAAGTAACCGTACCGCCCTGACGATAAGCCTGATAAATCACAGTAAATGTTCGTTCCTCCCCCGGCTTCATCCAGGCCGTACCGGCGCCGTCTATCTCCGCACGCACAAGATAAGTCCCGTCAACTCCGGCATAATGGTCGGTGTATGAAGTCTGGCAGAACTCCGGCACAGTCACGAGAAGATTGTCTCCGGTCACGTTGAGCAGCGCGAACCTCTCATAGACACAAGGCAGAGTCGTGGACGGAAAAAGGGTGCGTGTCATACGGATGCAGGCCGTCTCGGTCTGTCCGGGCCCCACACCGATGAAATCGTTTGACTTTGACCAGCGGCTCGTGACCTCGACCATACCGTTGATCCGGACAGAATCCACCTGCTCCCGGACAAGGCTGCGCCCATTGACAGCAAGCATGGAGGGGATATCAGTCGCGATGCGGAAGTTCATCGACGCATGAGTGTTGTTCGGAATCGTGCGCAGCATAGGGAAGACCAAGGACTTCTCGCTGCGCAACGCGCGATCCGCCCCGACTCCCCAGCGCAACACGCAGGACACCTGCTCCCCGCTCATCTCGATATGGTCCTCGTGCGGCAGCCCCGTGGAAGCGTCCCAACGGATGCCCCGGGAGGCGGACTCTATCGTCCATCTCGCCGGCTCCTCCACAGAAGCCGTATCGTCGGGCTGGATATCATAAAGCCCGTTCGGGTCGCCGGTCTCGTAGGTCGGAAGCGAAGAGTCCACAATCTCCGCATCCTCGCACTCCACCGAACCGCGCATCACATTGTTCTCGATGAAATCCACCTGCTGAACTACTGTCTGGGGCATGTAACCCGCCACGGCGTGGTTGATCCCCGGGAAACGGTAAAACCTCCATACCGCACCGGCGGACTGGAGAGCAGGCTGAATCCGGCATGGCCCGTAGAAGCCGACCGGCCCGGCCTTGATGGCATCATACGGCACGAGCTCATCCTCTGTCCCGTGGAACATCATCACAGGGCATGGCTTTTCCGGGTAAGCGAGCCGCCCCTTTACAAGGACAGCCCCAGCATAGGCCATGATGCCGGCATAGTTGAAGTCCGCAGGCAGCACCGAAGCCATACGGGTCCGGTTGCAGATCTCCCATTCCGCCTGCTGGGCCGTGATCGCCCCGGCGGAAGATCCGGTCACGACAATATTGCGCGCATCGATACCGAGGGCCTCCCCGTTGGCAAGAAGATACTCCGTAGCGGAAAACAGATCCTCCACAGCCATGTCAATGGCCTTGGCGAGAAGCACGGCGAACTTCATCTGAGAGACACCGCGCACCCCCTTGAGCCCGAGACGATAATCTATGGAGATCATCCTGTAGCCACGGGAGTTCATCTCACGGAACCACGGGCGCAGCCACTCCTGATGGCGCGAGCCCTCCATGAAGCCCCCACCGAAGACATGGATGACCGTAGGACGGGCTTTCCCGTCCTCACAGACGACCCTGGAAGAATCCGGCTCATATATGTCCATATACAGAGAGCAGGTGTCACGGTCGGCAAACTTGAGCGTCAGGTCAGGCTCCATCTTCTGCGCAAAAAGCGACACTGACGCGCTGAGCGCCAGTATCGCAGAAACAAGCGAAATCTTGTAAAATTTCATTCCACGTCAACTTTGGTAAAAGAAAGGGTTCGGGGAGTCCACGACATGCACGTTGGAGTCGTTCTCGACCTTGACGCACTTGTGTATGCTTATCGTCGCGTTCTCTTTCCACTTGGTGAAATCATTGCCGACTATCTTCACATCACCGCAGTACTGCACATCAATCACTGAAAGCTGAGGGAAGAGCGGAGCATAAGTCTTCGTGTCTATGAACTTGTTGTTCTTGATCTCCAAAGACTTGACACTCAGCGCATAGATGATCTGGTTGTCAAAGGTGGAGACTGTGTTGTCCTCGAAGACTATGCGGTCGTGGTAGAAGAAATCGTTGGAGCGCGCATCCGACGGGATGATCGGGTCAATCTGGAGTATGGCCTGCGGCTCGCGTCCTCCGATACCGAGATCTGTGAAAGTGTTGCCGCGGATGACGACATTGCGGGTGTTGCCGGACTCGAACCAGTAGTTGGCGTCACCGCATATCCTGATGCCGGCCATCATGGAGCCGAACTTGCAGTTCTCGATGAGCACATCGCCCGGAGTCGATATCAGCAGGCTGCGGGCGCGGTTGTACTCAACAGTGCAGTTGCGTATGATGGCAGACGCTCCACGCGTGGTGTTCTCTACAGCATAGCGGCGCGGATCAGCAAGGATGCCGTCCAGATCCTTGTCCACCTTCATCACATAGCAGGTGCGGTCGCCCTTGTCGATCGACACGAGACGGGCCTCCACCACAGGCCGGAGGCTTGTCTTGTCCACAAAGCGGAGCACATCCCCCTCATCGGCAAAGTGGTTGCCCTCCTGCTGGAAATGCCCGAACACGGCTGTGAATGTATCCGGTGCGAGAAGACTGTCCACTTTCATATAGACACCATGGATGTTGGTCGCGTCATCGAGCATGCTCTCGAAATGGCTGTTTTCAAGAAGCACAAGTCCCTTGCAATCAACAAAGTGAGTAGCATCGGCAGAAGAAGTGATCATCCTCGGTGAACCGGGACGCTGTGCGGTGGAGAAGCCGGAGACCGTGATATTCTCGGAATATTCGGCCATCAGGGCCATGGCACCGCTGCGGTAGACATGCACATCCTTGACTGTGATGTCCTTGCTCGAAAGCAGCGCGATGCCCGGATAGGAACGGTTGAGCTTCATAGGGCCCTTGTCGTCCCAGATGCTCCCCACAGGAGGCACATCCTTGGCGCTGAGGCGCGTAAACTCCACCACGCCAGGCTCGATCTCACGGGCTCCCATCTCCCCGGACCAGTATCCGTGCTCATAAGCACCTGTGTCATAGTACGGACGGCGCGTCTCAGGGTCGAAGACAATGCTCTCGCCCATAGGGTATTCCCAGTCGTATCCGCCGAAAAGCAGGCGGTCGCCATCGATACGGTACTTGTTGTCCGGGAAAACCCTCACAACAAAACTTCTCTTCACTGCATCGGCGGAGAGCACCTCACCCTCGAAAGTCCATGGATAGTCATAATCTATCGTGACACCGCCGATCTCCACGTTCTCAGAGTTCTTGACGGCAAACGGGACTATCCTGCCGTGGAACATGAAGTCGGCACCTTCACCGATGACCTTGACATTTTTCATGTCCTTGAGCAGGAAAGCCACCTTGCGGTCGCCACTGCAATTGTTGGACAGCGTGAGAAACTCCTCCGCAGCTCCTTCCGGATAGAAATCATAGACTCCCTTGCCGAACTTTATGGTCACATCGCCTGATGGGTGAGCTTCAAGGATCTCCCTCACCTTCGGAGTGTAGTCCTTGACCGTCTCGTCATGCTCGATGACAATGGTCTTCCCACAGCCGGCAAGCAGCAGCGAAAGTGCGGCGAGAGAAAAGACAGGTTTTAGTATATTCTTGATAATCATTATTTTATAAATTTAATTCTGGAATATCCAAGATCTCTTACGCCGTTGTCATCCTGATTGTGGGACCAGTAGATCTTGACTGTCTCACCTCCGGTCAGGTCGCCGTCCGCACCTATGAGATTAGGGTACCAGGCCGGAGATTTGATGGAGCCGAGGATCTTGACCGGCTTCGACCAGTGCAGAGCATCTTCGCTGTAGGTGATGACGACCCTCTTGCCCCAGGTGGCATAGACCATGACCCATTTTTCCAGATATGTGTTCCACATCACGGAAGGGTTGGCCCCCGACATGGAGGTCAGGTTGTCTATGGCGATGTTCTCCCCGCCAAGCCCGGTCTTCCCGTCGCAGGCCTCGATGGTGAAGCCGTTCCCGTCCCACTTCTTCCATGTGCCGGGCGCTCCGGCCGGATCGGAAGAGGCCGCCATGCAGAGGGTATTGGCACCGCTCGCGACCTTGCCCTGATAATAGCAGATATAACGGGAATTTCTGGAATCCCAGACGACACAGCCGTCTCCAAGCCCCGTCCATGCCGGGGTGGAAGGTTTCGGATCCTTGTCGGTGATTATCGGCTGCGGATCGCGCCATGTCGCACCGTAGTCGTCAGAATAGGCCACTCCGATGGACTTGTGCGCAGTTCCGCTGGCATCCCAATGGCTTTCGGCATGGAAGAAGCCCACATAACTGCCGGCCTTCTCAAGAGGGAATATGCCTATGAACCATGAGCCCCCGTCGTTGAATCCGTCTATGCGAACGAATTCCTTGCCCCAGATCTTGCTGGAGTTCACAAGTTTGGAGATATGGTCCTCAGGATACGGGGTGTCCCCCACCGTGAGTGCATCCGTAGCCTCGCCCCAGAAGAGCTGCCATTGGTTGCCTTTCTTCACAGGGATGAGCTTGCCGTCGGGCCAATAGCCCTTCATGAACGTGCTCGATGTCTGTTCGGCAACTTTTGTCTCGCCAAGTGCGACCTTGGCCTCGGCAATCTCCGTCCAGGTCTCCTCCGGCTCGTCAGGCTCTTCCGTCCCGGCTGTCTTGTTGGTCCACTTTGTCTGCGAAGGGTCAGGAGTCGGAATCCACTCCTTGGTGCAGGAGACAGCCGTCGAAAGCACAACGGCCGCCCCCAGGATAATCAGATTCTTTATTTCCATATCGGGTTCTGCTCTATCGCCCCGTGAGAAGCGTCTATCACTGACTGAGGTATAGGGAAGATGGAGTGCTTCTCCTTGCAGTTCTCACGCACTGCATCATAGCTTGACTTATATTTCTCATCAAGGCCGACGGAGCGGAACGCCTCCTGAAGCTTGCCGAAACGGACGAGATCCGCCCAGCGGTGTCCCTCGAAACAGAGTTCAAGGCTGCGCTCCTTGAGGATGACCTCATCGAAAGCCGCACCGGACGACATCGGGAGATCCACTCCAGGAGCTGGGGTATTGATGTCCTTGCCGAATCCGCGGCGGCGTACCTGGTTGACGCACTCGAGAGCCTCGGGTGAAGGAGCACCGTCGGCGCGGTTCTCGGCCTCGGCGTACATCAGGAGGACGTCGGCATAGCGGATGATAGGGAAGTTGATGTTGTTGCACCAGTTTGCCCATGTCTCGCCGCGTTCGGACTTGTCGAGAGGATGGCGGAACTTATAGACCCAGTAGTTGTCCTTGTAGTTCTCGTCTCCCATGACCATCTCGGCCTTGCCGGTCTCCTTGCTGACTGCGATGTGGCCGCCCGCGTTGACCGCTTCCCTGCGGAGGTCGGCCGGGTCGAACTTGTCGTACATCTCCTTGAACGTGCGGACTTGTGTCCAGTAGGCGCTCTGCTCGTGAGGTACTCCGTCCACAGTGCCAACCTGGCCACCGTAAAGGGAATTGCTGGCCGTGTTGTCGAACTCCACGTCGAAGATGTACTCGCTGTTGTGCTCGTGCTTGCCGTCGAACTGTGAGAAGTAGTCCTTGACCAGAGCGTATTTTCCGCTCGCTATGACTTCCTTGCAGGCCTTCGCGGCAAGGGCTGCGGCGGACTTGTCCTCAAGAGGCTTGCCTGACATCTGGAGATAGGCGCGGGCCTTGAGGGCTGTGGCGGCATATTTCGTGGCATGCCCTACGGTGTTCTCCACCGGAAGGAGTTCCTCCGCCTGCTCGTAATCGCTGATGACCTGTGCATAAACTTCCGCCAGAGAAGCCTTGCGGGTATCAAGTTTGGAGATGTCAGTGGTCTCGCTCAGCACGAGCGGAACCTCCCCGTAATAGCGTGCCAGCTGGAAATAGAACCACGCGCGCAGGAAGTGGGCCTCGCCCAGAATCCTCGCCCTGTCGGATTCGGAGACCTGGTCCCCGGTGTAAGCGTTGAGCCTGTCTATCACGACATTGGCCCTCTGGATACCGAGGTACTGCATAAACCAGACCTTCTCCACAAAGAGGTTCTCCGCAGTGTAGGTGTAGTTGCCGATGAGGTCCTCGCCGTTGTTGCCAAATGAGACATAGGCCTCGTCTGTGCCTATTCGGCCCCAGTACATGAAACCGGTGAAATAGTCGCCGTAGCGGTGCTGGGCATCCCATTCCACAGAGGTGAAAGTGTAGTAGACACCGGTGAGCGCCATGTCGAAGTCGCTCGTGTTCCTGAAGAAGTTGTTGGTCGTTATGTTGCTCTCCACCTTGGTCTCCAGAAAATCGGCGCATGAGCAGATGGTCGCCGAGGCGAAGAGAATTGCAAATATTCTTTTGACTTTCATTGTCCTGTCCTCCTATTTGAATGAAAGGTTGACGCCGAGGGTGAATGTCCTCGCGTGAGGGAAGTTGCCGTAGTCGAAACCCTGCGAAAGTATCGCGGAGGCGCTGCTCTGGCTGATTCCGACCTCCGGGTCGTAGCCGGAGTACTTTGTGAAGGTGTAGATGTTGTCGGCTGAGACATAGATCTTGCAGCCTTCGACATGCTTCACCCTTGCAAGCAACTTGCTGGGAAGAGTGTATGTAAACCTTGCGGATGAGAATCTCAGGTAGGAAGCGTCCTCGACGAAAGCCGAAGAGACGAGTCCCTTGGAGATGTGCGCATAGTAGCGGGATGACTGGTTCTCCACTGTCCAGCGGTCGTTCCACTTGGCAATCTGGTTGGAACCGTCGCCATTGAAGAATCCGATCATAGCGTAGTTGGCATTGTAGAGGTCGTTGCCGTATGAATACTGGAAACCGAGGTAGAGGTTGAAGGCCTTCCAGTTGAAAGTCGTGGAGAATGCCCCGTAGAACTTCGGCAGGAAGTTGCCGATGACCTCGCGGTCGTTGTCGTCTATCTTGCCGTTGCCGTCACGGTCCCAGAGCTTGATTGAGCCGGGCTGCTCGCCTACTCCCTGGACCGGTACGCCCTCCTTGACCGTGTAGAGGTATGTCCCCGGCTTGGAAGGGTTCTCCTTGGATGTGAACTCGTCAAGCTGGTAGAGTCCGATGGCACGGTAGCCGTAGAACTCGCCCACACTGCCGCCCTCGCGGAGGATGACGGCGTTCTGGCCTCCGAGACAGTTGATGCCCAGGTAGATAGGAGCACCGTCCTGGCCGAGTTTCAGGATCTTGGAGTTGTTGTGGCTGATGTTGCCGCTGAAAGTCCACTGGAAGTCGCGGCTGTCGATGAGGGTCGCGTCCATGGAGAACTCGACTCCCATGTTGCGGATGCTGCCCACGTTCTGCCATGCCTTGGTGTAGCCGGAGATGTTGAGCACCGGGGCGTCGAGCAAGAGGTCACGGGTGGTCTTGTGGTAGAGGTCGAGGTCGAAATGGAGTCTCTCGTCCAGGACACCGAACTCAAGGCCGAGGTTGTACTCCAGAGTCTTCTCCCAGGTGAGGTTCTCGTTGGCGAGGGTCACAGGGGACTGGCCGATGCTAAGGCTGGTGCCGAAGGCGGTGCTGGTGGTGTAGAGCTGCGCGAACGAGCCTGATGTCGGGACGTTGGAGTTGCCCACCTCGCCCACGGACGCCCTGAGCTTGAGGGTGCTGATGGCCCGGTTGTACTTGAGGAACTCTTCCTGCTTGGCGTTCCAGGCGAACGCGCCGGAGAAGAATGAGCCCCACTTGTTCTTGAGGAACGTGGACGTGCCGTCACGGCGGAACGTGAATGTCCCGATGTAGCGGTCATCGTAGGCATAGTTGCCACGGAAAATGAACGAGAGCATCGAGCCCGTGCTCGTGTTGGAGTAGGAGTGGAAGTCCTTGGCGAGCGAGAGGTTGTTGTAGCCCAGGGACTCGTTGGAGAACGATGACGCCTCGGTGGCGTTGTAGTAGTAGCGCGAACCCTGCTCGGTGACACCGGCCATGATGTTGAGGCGGTGCTTGCCGGCGAACACCGGCGACCATGTGAGGGTGTTCTCGTTGAGCCAGCCGAAGCTGGAGATGTTGGCCATGATGGCCTGGGCATTGTACAGGTAGCCGCGCGGGGTCGTGGTCGGGTAGAACTGTTTGTCCTCCATCGAGTAGTTGTCGAAGCCGGCGGTGACCTTGAGGACAAGGTCGTCCAGGATGTTGTACTGGAGATATGAGTTGGCGATGGTACGGCTCAAGATCTTCTTCATCTTGATGTCGTTGGCCATCGTCACGGGGTTCTGCTTGTTGGAGTCGTTGTAGTTGTTGATCATGTACTGCTCCACCCCGGCCCTGCGGAACATGGTCTGGGTCTGCTCGTCGCGCAGGTCGAATGGCTGCGAGAGGAGGGCGCTCATGATGGTGCCGACTGCCGTGCCGTCGCCTCCGGAGGTCGGCACGCCGTCGTCGATGATGCGGCTGAAGTTGATGTCAGCCCCGACCTTGAGCCTGTCGGAGAAGCTGTGGTCGATGTTCATCTTGGTGGTGAGCTTCTGCCAGTCGGTGCAGATGATGATGGACTCGTTCTGCATGTATGAGCCGCTGACGAGGAAGTTGGTCTTGTCGGTGGAGTGCTGGAGCGAGAGGTTGTGGTTGTGGATGAATCCGGTACGGTAGATCTGATCCTGCCAGTCGATGCTCCGGATCCTGTCGTAGTCGAAGTTACGCAGATTGCCGTCGGCATCGCTGAAGAGCAGGTACGCCGGGTTTGTCTCGTTCATCATGGACGCATATCCCCTGAAGTCAAGCATGTCATACTTGTGAGGGAGATTCTGCACGCTGACATATCCGTTGTACTGGATGCGCCCGTTGGAGGCGCGGCCCTTCTTGGTCGTGATCATGATGACGCCGTTGGCACCGCGGTTGCCGTAGATGGCAGTGGATGAAGCATCCTTGAGAACCTCTATGGAAGCGATGTCCTCGGTGTTGATCATCGAGAGGGAACTCATCTGCGAGTCCAGCCCGGACATTCCCATGCCGGAGGAAGTGGACACGTCACCGAGCGGGAAGCCGTCCACCACGATGAGAGGCGAAGTGGAGCCTGACAGGGATGCGGCACCGCGGATGAGCATCTTGGAAGCCGCACCCGGCTGGCCGCTGGTGGAGGAGACCATGAGGCCCGCGACTCCGCCCTTGAGGGCATCATCCACGGAGAACATCACATGGTTCTTGAGGTTGTCGGATTTGATGGAGGCCACAGAACCGGTCAGATCCTGACGGCGTGCGGTGCCGTAACCGATCACCACAGCATTGTCGAGGATCTCGGAGTCGGTCTCGAGGACAAAGTCGAGAACGGTCTTGCCCGAGGCGGCCTGCTCCTTGTCCTGATAGCCGATAAGGGATGCCACCAGAACGGCATCCGCCGATTTGACGGTGATAGAGTACCGCCCGTCATCATCTGTCGTCGCTCCGTTCGTGGTGCCTTTCTGGAATACATTGGCCCACGAAATCGGCTCACCGTGACTGTCCGTCACACGACCGGTGATCTTAATCTGCTGCGCAAAGGCAGCGGCCCCCGCCGATGCGAGAAGCATCAGAGAGACAAGAAACCGTTTCATCATCTGTCCGGGTAAACTTTTTAGAATGCAGTGCGCCCTTCGCCGGCGCACTGCATAAGGAATAAAAACAACTCGATTATTCTTCTATAAGATTAATCTGGAAATCATCGAAGTAGAACACGGCATCGACACCGGTGACACCGAGGGCGATGTAGCAGTTCCTCAGGACATCGCCAGGGTTGCCGCCGTTCTCGAGGGTGAACTCGAAGGAGTACTTCTTCCAGTCACCGGTGATAAGGTTCTCAAACCATACATCGGTCTCGCTCTCGGCCTGCATGGTGGTGATACCGCCGGCCCAGATGGATGCCTGTGCGCCCTCCTCCTTGAATGTCTCGCCAGGGAAGACCTCGCTCCATGCATCTGAAGCCTTGAGGTTGCGCATAGGGTCGTGGAGCCAGTCAGGAATCCAGTTGAAGACATTGACCCATGAGATGATGGCAGCAAGCTCGCCTTTGTTCTTTGCGAAAGCGGCAAGGCTTCCCTCTCCCATCTTGGCGGCCTCGGCCTTGGCCCAGAAAGACAGTTCGTATTTCTTTCCTACCTCCATCCTGGCGTTGTTGGACCAGTTGTTCCTGTGTGCCATCTCGAAAGCCTGGTTCTGGTCTGTCAGGGCATTGATACCCTTGGCATCGACCCTGAGGCTGTGTGCGGTGCCGTGAGCTCCGCCATCGGCGACTGAAAGGCAGGCATCCGTGCTCTCCTTGAACCAGCCGTACCATGCGAGGTTGGAAGTGGCGGCCTCGAAATCGAAGGCGCTGTACTCATCGTTGACGAGAAGAGGGTAGTTGCCGGCGATGAGGGTGGTCTCAAGGTTGAGCTTGGCCCCGTCGATGTCGCGGGTCACGGTGCAGGTCACCTTTACATTGTTGTCCTGCTCGTTCCACACCACCTTCGGTGAGGCATCGGTGGAAGTCGCAGGGGTTCCGCCAGGGAATGTCCACTCATAAGTGACGTTGCCGCCGGCGTTCTTGAAGTCGGCGAGGGAGAATGTGACTTCGCTCCCCTTCTTGGCGCAACCCTTAGGGGTGAGACCATCGACCTTGATGCTCGCGGAGAACTCGTCCTTTATGTCGATCTCCTTGGTCACCTCGTCTTTGGAACCGTCAGCATAGTTCACGGTGAGGGTGACGGACTTCTTGCCGGATTTGTTGAAAACGACATCCACGATGGCTTCAGAAGAAGTCGCCGGCGCGGCATCCTGGAAAGTCCAGGTACGGGACTGTACATTGATTGACTGGTCCTCGAAAGTCACTTTCTCTCCAAGAAGCGCCTCCTGAGGGATCACATACTGGAAATCCTTGTCGATAGGGGCATCCTCTTTCTTGCAGGAGACTGCGAGGACGAGGCCGCACAGAGCAGCGAAAGTAAAAAATCTTTTCATTTCAATTAGTATTAGTGCAAGTGTTTTAAGCGGGACACGGCGGTCCGCCGCCGAATCCGGGCACAATAATAATGGACGGGAGGGCAAGGACAGTTTCACAAATCGTTCATATTTCCGCAATTCCGGAAAAAACTGGATTCGAGGCCAATGCCCGGGTCGCGCCCAGCAAGCCTAAACAAATGACATTCAATTCTTTTTGTAATCTTTAGGCAACACCCCGAACTCAGCGGCAAAAATCTTGGAAAAGTACGAAATGTTGTTGAATCCGACGGCGTACATGACCTCCGAGACGGTCATCCCGGAGCCTGACGAGAGCAGTTGGGCCGCCCGCTTAAGGCGGATGCTGCGCAGGAACTGGATGGCGGACATGCCCGTTATGGACTTGATCTTCCTGTAGAGCTGCGGACGGGAGTAGCCTATGTTCTGGCAGAGTTCGTCAACCCCGTAACCGGGCTCGCTGATGTGCTCCTCTATGTTGTCGATGCAGCTGCGGATGAACTTCTCATCCACAGGCGTGGCGGTCACCGCTGACGGCTCAAGGTTAACCTCGGTCCGGAACGACTGCCTCATGCACTCGCGCTGGCGGATGAGGTTGTCGATGCGGGACATCAGCAGATCGGCATGGAAAGGCTTGGTTATGTAGTCGTCGGCGAGCATCTGATAGCCTTCCATCTTGTAGACGGGAAGGTCCCGCGCCGAGACGAGGATGACCGGGATGTGGGAGGTGACGTTGTTATCCTTGATCCTCCGGCACAGCTCCAGCCCGTTGAGCCCCGGCATCACCACGTCCGTAAGGACGAGATCAGGCTGCTCGGAGATGGTCTTCTCATAGCCCTCGGACCCGTTTTTGGCGGTGATGACATTGTATCTGGTGGAAAGCAGCTGTGTGAGGTACTCCCTGAGCTCCGCGCTGTCGTCCACCACGAGCACGAGGTGCTCCCGTTCCACCCCGCCGGCAGTGGCGTGCCCGCCCCCGAACTCGGCAAGGGAGTCGTAGTTGGAGATGTGGTCGCTGTTCTCATAGTCCCGGTCTATGTCCCCCGGGGCGAACTGCGAGCATCCGTACGGGAGGAAGACATGGAAGGAAGTCATCCCGCCCGGGACGGACTCCACCCAGATCCGCCCGGAATGCTCAAGCACGGCGGAGCGGCTGATTGACAGCCCGATGCCCATACCTCCCCTGTCGTTGTTGCGCCCCTGGCGGAAACGGTCGAAGACGTACGGCAAATCCTCGGGGAGTATACCTATCCCGAGATTGGACACGGTAAGGCAGGCTCCCTCCCGCCCGTCCGGGGATGAGGTCTCCGACACTTCCACACTTATCTGTCCGCCACGCTCTGGAGAATACTTGATGGCGTTGGACATGAGGTTGAGTATGACCTTCTCGATACTGTCCTTGTCGATGAAGACCTTCTGGCTCAAGGGCTCCAGCTTGACGGAGAACTCATATCCGCGGGCCTTGGCAAGAGGCTGGAACAGGAGACATATCTCCTCCACGAAGCGGGAGAAGTCGATCTGCACCACATGCAGGCGCACCGCTCCGTTGTCGAATTTGCGCAGGTCGGTGATGGACTCTATATGCTTCTGGAGGATCTTGGCCGACTGGTCCACAAGCTGCAGACGGCTTATGGTGGCCTTCCCGAGATTGGGGTTCTTGAGCAGCTCTTCGACCGGAGTGGTGATCAGGGTGAGAGGGGTCTTGATCTCGTGAAGGAAGTCAGTGTGGAACTTGAGCTCGTTTTCATTGCGCTCCTGCTGCTCTGCACGCAGTTTGTCGTCCATCTCCTGCTGATGCTTGAGTGCGTTGTCCCTTAGGGTCTTGGCTATGACCAGAGCTGCTGAAGCCAGCAAGATGAGGACATACAGGATCCCGGCCGGCCACGATGCGTACCACGGCGGAAGTATATGCAGGCTGACTGAAGACGGGGTCCCGCCCCAAAGCCCGTCGTTGTTGGAGCCGTAGACGACAAAGGTGTACCGCCCCGGCCTCAGGTTGAGATAGGAAGCCGACGGGTTGTTCCCTCCGGTGTAATGCCACTCGTCGTCCAGCCCCTGCATCCTGTATCTGTAGAGATTCTTGCCTGGCTGGGCATAGTGCATCGAGGAGAAACGGAACACCAGATTGTTGTCGCCGTGTCCGAGCCGCAATGCGCCTGTCACTGGATCTTCCCTGCCGTTGACCGTCAACGAGGTGATGCGTACCCGCGGCGCGACAGGGTTGTCAGTGATTTCCACAGGGTTGAAGATGTTGAGCCCGTTGATGCCGCCGAACGCCATCCTGCCGTCCGGGAACATGGCCGCATCCCAGATCTTGAACGCGTTGCTCTGCAGGCCGTCGCTTCTCGTGAAAATCTTGACCCCCAGGGTCTTGGGAGAGAAGCGGATCAAGCCGTATCCTCCCATCCAGAAGTTCCCCTCAGAGTCTTCAAGGATGGACTCGAACTCGTTGTTGGGAAAACCCGGACATGTCTTCCTGTCATAGACTCTGAACTCCAGGCTGTCGGAGGCAGGGTCTGAAACGAGCTTGGCCAGGCCAAGTCCAAGCACGGACACCCACAGGCTGTCGTCAGCGGACTTGTGGATAAACGACACGAACTCACCGGCGCTGTCTCCGGAGCGCACATGCACCCTGTCGATCTTCCTGACGCTCCCGTCTTCCGAACACAGGATGCGGTTGAGTCCGGACCTTGTGCCCACCCATACTATATCTCCGTCAGAGAGTATGTCGGTGGTGAAGTCATCGCAGAGCGAAGAGGGATTCTTCCTCTCGTAGTGCAGACCGGCCCACCTGCCGTCCGACAGATGCCATACGCCCGAAGCCGTGGTGACCCAAGTCGAACCCTTGGAGCCATCGATGAACTTATAGACACTGATGGCCTCGGGAAATCCTGGGAGCCTCTTCATGGAGAAAGGCCGTCCGGCGCACGCGGAAGCCACATCCCGGGCAGCGATGATCCCGGCCCCATGATCCCACGAGCCGAGCCACATCGCCCCGTCGGCGGCCTCATATATCGCAGAGACCGGCATGGAGCGGAACATCGAGAGAGATTTACGGTCCAATATCTGGACCCGGCCGCCATCCATGACGGCCACATTGCCATCCCTCGAAGATGTCCACAGTCTGCCCCGGCTGTCCGTGTACATCGTCACAAGCTGGTTCTTGCCCCTCTCGGGGAATGGTGTCCAGAGCGAGAACGCGAGATTGGTCCGCGTGCTGCGGAGACATCCGCTGCCGTTGGTGCCGATCCAGAGGACGAGCGAGCTGTCGAAGAACAACGATGAGACCTCCACGTCCGAAGTCTGCATGCCGTCGTCCCACGGAGTGATGACATCCGTGCATTTGAGATCCGGGGAATACTTCCTTATGCCGTGACCTTCCGTGGCGATGTAAATGTTCCCGTCCCCGTCCAGACATGCGCAGCGGGAATCCGTTCCGTCCAGGGGCGAGAGTGTCCCGGAGGCGCTGTCATATACGAAAGAGCCGCTGTAAGCGGTGACGAGGATACGTTCTTCTATATTCAGCATCGAGGTCGCGAAAACACCTTCCCTGATATAGCGCATGCCGTCCTGCTCGTTGAAAATGCCCACTCCGGAGGAAGTTCCCACAAGGACATCTTCTCCATCGATGGCGCAACCGGTCGAGCAGACCCGGCCGGACGACCAGGAGCTGATGCTGTAGCCGTCAGGGCCGTCGCGCATCACCGACAGCCCGTCGTTGGTGCAGAGCCAGACGGACTTGCCGTCGGCTGAAGGGAAAATCGAGTTGACGCAGTTGCCGGGCACGGAAAGAGTCCTGACGAATGTATCGGAGACGGTGTCGTAGATGGTGAGGCCACCGTTTTCAGTACCTATGTATAGTCGATTGGCGATCAGTCTTAGGGAGCGGATGCGGGAGCTGCGCAGCATGGAATTGGACATGTCCCAGGTCTTAAGATCGTTGCCGTCATAGCGGCACAGGCCCGAGTATGTGCCTATCCATATATATCCTTCAGCGTCCTGGACGATGGAGGACACGTCCGTGTGGGGAAGCCCCTCGTCCACGGAGAACTTCTCCATATATGCGTGCTCCTGCGCGGGGGAGGCATGTCCTTGAACGGCGCGCTCCTGGGCCGCTGCGGGCAGTGCAAGCAAAAGCAGCAAGAGAAATGTCTGTATTCTGTTCTTAGCGGTCATCTGATTCTGTTTCGCGGTGCTGCGTGGTCCGCGGTGCTGCGTGGTCCGCGGTGCTGCTGCGGCGCCGGGTTTCGTTTCCACAGGGCGAGTGCGGCGGCTCCGTTTCCCTCTGCAAAATTAGAAATTTCCGCGGTTTTCTCCCCGACACTCTCCCCGACACTCTCCCCGTGCGCACGGGACTCATTGCCATTCGCAGTGGACTTGCGAATAGGACGAAGCGGGACGGCGGACACCCGGCCATATCAGCCAAGGCTCAGTCTGATGACATCTCCCGGCAGTTTGACATTCGCGGCATCATTCTTCGGGGCGCTCTTGAGAAACAGCACGGGAACCACGACATGATCCTTGGCGAAGGGCAACATGCCCGCTTTCCGGACAAGTTCGGATGTCAGACGCTTCCCGTCTTCGGCTGTTGTCCATTTACACTCGCCGACCAGAAGATATTTCTTGTCAAGTGACTCGGCAACAACATCAAATTCAACCTGTTCAGGCTTTCCTTTATCATTGAGGACAGCACCCCACCAACGTTTTGCCCTGCCATATACAACCCCGTCCACAACATTTCCGGACACAGCATCCCGGCACATACGCTCCCATTGCATACCCACATACCCGGTGAAATGGTCGTTCAAAGCCTGCTCCACCGGCAAACGCCGTCCAAGTTCAATGAAAGAACGGTTAGGGACGACAAAGCGGTAATAGAATGCCATGAACGGATCGGCTATCCGATAAAGGCTCTTCTTGGAATTTTTTTCTTCCGCCCCGTATGGGATTTCCTTTTCCAGAAATCCCAGATCTACGAGTTTTTTCAATGGACGGGACAGATTTGTCGCCGGCTCACCACATCTTGCGGCAATCTCAGAAAGCCTGTTAGACCCGGTCCCCACATAGGACATTATTGTTGAAACCTTAACAATATCCTTGACATCATCCTGAAAGAGCTTCAAAGGCTCCTCGTAAAGAATTCCATTTGCAGAAAGGACATTATGCCATAACGCATCATCAAGCGAACACCTGTTTTCCCTCAACTCCCAATAACGCGGGACTCCGCCCCATACGGCATACTCCTCAATGGAATCCTCCTCACTGAGATCCAATGCATCCCGAATATATGGCAAACGTATTGGTGCAAGTCTCATCAGCTCATCTGCACGACCATAGAGTGGAGCCGTCGAATCCAGAAACAATCCGTACATCATAGTCTGCGATGAGCCGCAAAGCACGAGATTGTACATCAGGTTCTTCTCGTCGATAAGTTTCTGCAGAACTGACGGAAGCTCCGGAGACTGCTCCACCAGATACGGAAATTCATCCAGACAAAGGGTAAAACGTCTTTCCGCACGGTGATTGGCTTCGCGGAACAGTGATTCCCAGTCCGGGTACACCACCTTATCAAAATCCGGCAATATCTGCGCTGTCACTTTCGCGAGCAACGCCCTCTGGTGCCGACTCTCCGAGCGGTCAGCAAGAAAATACACGTCACTGCCGGTCAGCACCCTCTGTATGAGTGTCGACTTACCCAGCCGACGCCTTCCATATACCACGATCAGCGAGGATTCATCTCTGGAAAGAGCCTCTTTCAAGCGCTGCGTCTCATCTGTCCTGTCAACGAATTTCATCCCTAAAAATTATGCACTACAAACATAATGTTTTTACAGCATAATTCAAAATGCCGCACGAGCCGGTTCACAAAAATTCTTTTGCCGCGGAAGAAGTGAAAAAGCAAAGAATAATTCGTATATTGGCCTCGCTTAGCTAGCCCGGAAACCGGACTTGAAATATCGGGTCTGGTTGAAGGGATGGGCGGGCAGACATATTTAAGACGTTACTTGACTATTCACCACTTGACGTGGGCTAGCTGCGTTGCTTATCCTTTTGTGATGGCAGCCAAGGCCTGAGTTCGGGATGAGCAAGAGTATGACTCCCACGTCTTTTTTGTACCCGTTCGGGCAGGGTGTCACCGGACAGTTTGAACTTGAAACTCTTCCTCTATGAGAAAGATTATCGTAATAATTCTATCCTGCCTGCTAAGCTTGAACGCTTCAGCCCAGCGGCCCGACTGGCCCGGACAGACATACAACGTCCAAAGGGCCATGGAACATATCGACAAGGGAGACTACGCCTCCGCCAAAGAGTCTCTGCAAGCCGAAATCAACGAGAACAGCAAGAACGGCTACGCATACCTCCTCCTGACCATGATCAACTCCCATGACGAACAATATGGAGAAGCTCTTACCTCTGCGGACAAAGCCATCAAATACCTCCCGAAGAGAGACAAAGAATCCAGGGCATTCGCCTACTACAAGAGAGCCGGAGTCCATTATGCCACAGACGAATACGACAAAGCATTGGAAGACTTCAGCAAAGCCATCTCCCTGAACGGAAAGGACGAGGACTACTATTCCGAAAGGGCCCAGATCTATTACGAGCGCGAACAATATGACCTTGCAGACAAGGACTATCAGGCAATGCTCAAGCTGGACCCCAACAGCTGGCTGGCCTATATGGGTTTGGGGCGGAATCTGATGGCGGCAGGGGATCTCACAGAGGCCCTGAAGAAATTCGACCATGTAGTGACCCTATATCCCGACTACTCGTCAGGTTATTCTTTCAGGGCCGAGGCCAGGATGAAGGCCAAAGAATATGCGGAAGCATCCGGCGACATCGTAAAAGCCTTGAGCATTGACCAGGACGAAAAGGCCTTCTATCTGATGCTGAGTTTGGCGGATTCATCATTTGTACACATCAGCACAAAACTGAAATCCTATGCTGTGAACGAGCCGAACGAAAGCTATTGGCCATATTGCCTGGGCGCTATAAACGAAGAAATCGGCAATGAAAAAGATGCCATAGACTACTACATCAAAGCCTCAAAACTGGACAACAGCGATGTGCTGTTGTATAGGATCGCGGAATGCCATAAAGAACTGGGCAACTGGAAGCCAGCCATGGAATATATCGACAAGGCCATAAACCTTGATCCCAAAGACCAGCAATATATCCTGACTAAGGCTGACATCTATTATGAATCCGGGGACCTTGAATCGGCCGTCAAGACTATGGACCAGTTCATCGAATCCAACCCGGACTTCTACTACGGATACTACCGGCGCGGATGGTTCAAAGACAACCTTCGCGATGCAGACGGCGCCATAGAGGATTATTCCACAAGCATAGCCCTTAATCCAGATTATACCTATGCCATCATGTCAAGGGGAAACATGTACTTGCTGAAGGGCGAGAAGGATCTGGCCATGAAAGACTTTGAAGAATCCGTCAAACGCGACACTGTCCCAGATCTCGGTTCTTCCGCCCAATACTCATTATTGCAACTTGGTCGGGTCGATGAAGCAAAAGCATGGATGCAGAAGATAATCGACAAGCACCCGGAAGACAGCGGAGTCTATTACGATGCAGCCTGCCTGTATTCGCTGATGGGAGATGTTGATTCTTCATTGGGATATTTGGAGACGAGCCTCAAGAAAGGATATCGGGAGCTCCACCACATTGAAACAGACGACGATCTGGACAATATCCGGGACGATGCGAGATACAAGGAACTCATCTCCAAATATTCAGAATCGGCAGAGGCCAGCCCCTCAGAATCCGGGGAGAGCGTAGAATATGTCGAGAAGGTCTCAGAAGTTCCTTTCACGAGAACCGGAGGAGTGACCAGTGTGAAGTGCGAGATCAACGGTCTTCCCCTCCATTTCGTTTTCGACACCGGAGCAGCCGAAGTGACGATCTCACGCATAGAGGCGAAGTTCATGTTCAAGAATGATTATCTCACGGCTGCAGACGTCATCGGCAAGGCCAGATACATTGACGCCAACGGGGACATCTCCATCGGCACGGTAATCAACCTCCGCAAAGTGACATTCGCAGGCCTTGAGCTTGAGAATGTCCGCGCCTCCGTCGTGGACAGCAACAACGCACCCCTCCTCCTCGGCCAATCCGTCTTGAGCCGCCTCGGCAAGGTGGAAATCGACTACGAAAAAGGCGTGCTGAAGATAACGGGAAGGGAGAGGGTAACAACTAAATAACCAACCTATAGATTTTCAACATCAATAATGATTAATTGTTCCACCTATATCTTCGGGACAACTTCTGACGGATATTTCCAATATCCCATGGACTCGCTAAAAACTCAATTACAACCTCTGGCAAACAATTTCAAGTCGGAGTCTCAAATTGCAGTTTTTAGGGAGCCCAACCTGATGTACTATGCTTATATGCGACGAGTGGTGGAAAAAGATAATAACCTTTATTTTGGTATTTGTATCTCAATTAATAGTATGGCCACGTACAATCTATCCTGGCTGTTCCGCTTATTTGAGTCTGCATATCAAGAGATTGTTATTGAAGGCAATGTGTTGACTGTTAATAACGAAGGGTTAATTCATTTTTTAAAAATCGCCAACAGCTCACTCCTTTATGAACACGACTTGATTTCCAAAAGAATCAAGAGCGAAATTTCAGACGGAGAGAAGTATTTTGAGGCTATGCCTCCCGTCAATTATTCGTCTTATGTTGGCTTTCAAGAAGCATCCCTTTCAGATGGAGTGCAAATAATAAAGGGTAAAATCACAATTAATAACATGGTCTATGTTGTTAAGAATGACAACATAGGCACGCCGGCCTTTAATGGGTTAATTCTTAAAATCCAACAACTAAGTGAAGAGCTCAAACTGCAGCGCACTTTATCCGCAGATCGGCCTCAGAAATCAAAACAAGTAAAAGCTCAAAAATTTATGGCTTCCCTGTCATTCTTACTTCTCTTTCTGCTCGTTTGTTTGACGATTGGATTCATATATATGTATACACATCAGCTAATTACACTGAACATATAAAATCATGAACATTATTCATTATATAATTGTTGTTCCTATTATCCTAATTATAATTATCTATCAATTAAGGATATTTAGGCTAGCCGTCAAGAAAACCAATACATTCAAGGACATTTTCCCCTCAAACAAGTTGGCATATTCGATTAATAAAGCCAATATCACCATTCATGAATCAGAAGCCCCTAATTCTGATGAGTTATGGAATTCCAATGGCACCTCTTTTACAAGAGAGGTTGAAGTATCACAAATATCAATCAATAGTACTAATCCGACAGTCACAAACATCAAGGATGCCATCAATATGTACCTTCAGAAAAACAAAGGAGCAGCGAGCGATTTTTCCTTGATGAAGGATGTAGTTGACAGATATTGCGGTGCTGAGGAAGAAGAGATATCCATCATGCAGCCTATCCCACTTTATATGGGGCTGATGGGTACAATGGTGGGAATCATTGTAGGCATTTCTATCATTGCATTCAACGGTGGGGTTGACAATCTGACAAATGTTTCTTCAATGATGATTTGTGTTGCCATTGCAATGGCCGCAAGTTTCGTTGGTATACTATGCACCACCATTATATCATGGAAGTCTAAAGGCGCAAAGACTCAGATTGAAACCAATAAGAATCTATTCTATTCCTGGCTTCAAACTGAACTCTTGCCAGTACTTTCAGACAATTCAGTAACGGCGTTATCCCTCCTTCAAACAAATTTGATGACTTTCAACCAGACTTTCCAATACGAGTTTTTCAATTTT
>DJQV01000018.1:192749-219727 GCA_002438805.1 Bacteroidales bacterium UBA6377 | reverse complement strand
CCCCGGGACTTCTTCTTTTTATTCTATCCCCGTCTCCTCCCTCACTCTCGACAGCGTGACCAGCATGTTGTCATAGTCTGCCGGGTTTATCCATTCTTCTCTCCGGCCTGTCCATTCATCACAGAATATGGTTTTATAGCCTTCTGTCAAGGTGCCCGGGAGTGTGCACCATAGGAATCTGAGTTTGGGTTCGAACATTTCCTTTTCTGCTGAAGCCGGGTTGTGCGTGAACGTCAATTCTACAGCGAGGCCGAGCCTTGTATTGCGAGCGCTCATGTTTGATATGGCGTTGCCTAGTGAATAGATGACGGGGATGCCGTTTATGTGTGTGCTGTCTTGAACCACATGCGGGTGCGCACCTATGATTACATCAGCTCCTTCAGTGGCGAGCCAACTGGCCCATTCTTCTTGTCTTTTGTCCGGCGAGAGGCTGTACTCGGTTCCCCAGTGTGGGATGACTATTATAAAGTCTGCTCTTCTGTCTTTTGCCTTTTTGATTGCGGCGCGCACATTGTCTTTATGCATCATGTTTACTGTCGGCCATCCTGATTTGTTCCCGACGGGGTTGTTGGTGCCGTATGTGAAGTTGATGACGGCGAGTCTGATGCCTCGCTTCGTTATCATCAGAGGATAATTATCATTGAGCGCTGTGCTGTCGGATGCTGCTCCGGTATGTTTTACTCTTATCTTGTCGTATATGGAAAGTGTGCGAGCAAGGCCTTTTCTGCCCTTGTCAAGTATGTGGTTGTTGGCGGTCAAGAATATGTCAACTCCGCAGCCTTCCTTGATATATTCCGCGTATTCGTCCGGGGCGGAGAATGCAGGATAGCCGCTGTAGGGAGGGCCTCCGAGTGAGAATTCCATATTGGCTATCGCTATGTCCGCTTGCTGGAGCGCAGGGCTTATTCCTTCGAGAAAGGTTCTGCAGTTGTAGTCCAGTTGCCGGCTGTGCATCATGACATCCCCGATTATTACAACGCTTACGGTGTCCGTACCGTGGCCTATCGGCTTAGGGAACGGAACGGGGTATTCTTTAATCTGGGCGGTTGCGGCAGCGCATGTCAGCACGGCGGCAGCTAATAGTGAAAGTCGGATAATCATACGGTGGCAAATATAAGACAACTTCTGAAAGTTTTGCTAAATTTGCATCTTATGAATAAGTTGTCGGTAGTAGTTCTTCTTGTGCTTGTCCTGCCTTTGCTGAGCGGCTGCGATCTTTTCCGGAAGATGGCGGGCCGTCCGACGTCTGACCAGATTGAAGCGAAGAGGCTCTATATTGAGCAGCAGGAAAAGGGACATCGCAACCGTCTGGATTCACTCAAGGAGATGCAGAAGCAGATTACTGACTCTCTCGAAATACTGGATTCCATACGGGCCATAAGAAGTTCGGTGGTGCAGGCCAGGCGTCTGCCTGATGATGTCAGGGATTCCCTTTCCAGCCGTTACTACATAATCATCGGGGCGTTCGGCAATGCCGGCAATGCGGACAAGTGTCTCCAAAGTGCCGTGCAATCCGGTTATGCTGCTGTCAAGATAAGGTACCTCAATGGCTTTACCGCTGTGGGGATCTGTCCATGTGACGAGCTTGCCGATGCTTATGCTTCGCTCCGTTCAGTGCGGGAAAGCGGATTCTGCCCTGATGCATGGATATTGGAAAATGCTGGACGATGATGAGACGGCTCTATATATTGTTGTTGTTTCTATTTCCTGTCTTCGCTTCAGCGCAGTTCGCAAGTGCGGACTTGCGTGATCTGGATGACAGTGAAGTTGTGACTGCCATGAAAGAGCAGGTGGCTTATCTCTCATCTGCAATGCTTGAAGGGCGCAAGGCCGGATCGGAAGGGGAGAAGGAAGCGGCCAGATATGTTTCTGAGGTTCTTTCATCTTACGGCATTGACCTGCTCAGCGGGGAAGAAGGGGAAATTTTCGGACTCAGGCAGGAGAACGGGGATACGCTCCGCTCCCGGAATGTGATAGGGTTCATTCCCGGTTATGATCCGGAACTTCGTGACCATTATATTGTGATAGGTGCAAGACTTGACAATCTCGGCACCACGGAGATCACGGTGAACGGGGAGAAACGCCAGACTGTATATTATGGGGCCAACGGCAACGCTTCAGGACTCGCAATGCTCATGCAGCTTGCCCGGAAACTCAAGACCAACAGCGTGCTGCTGCGCCGTTCGGTGATAATTGCCGCTTTCGGTTCTTCCCTTGAGATGGGGGCCGGAGCCTGGTATTTTCTCAACAGGTCTTTTGCCGGTGCGGCTGACGTTGACGCTATGGTCAATCTTGATATGCTCGGTACGGGATCTTCAGGGTTCTATGCTTATACCTCATCCAATCAGGATCTTAATGCGATAGTGACGAGGCTTTCCGGGACTTTGCAGCCTCTGCAGCCGAAACTTGTTTCGCTTGAGCCTGTAAGTTCCGACCATAGGGCCTTTTATGAAAAGGGCATCCCGTCGATATTCTTCACCACCGGGATGTATCCTGAATACAACACAGACAAGGATACCGCTTCCGTGCTTGAATATGATGATATGGAGCGGGAGCTTGAGTATATCTACAATTTCACTCTCGAACTCGTCAACGGTGCCAAGCCCGAGTTCAGGGTGAAAGATGAGAGGGGGCGGAAGTACGTCAAAGATGAGGATGTCGTCCCTTATTACGAGTGCGATGTGAAGCCGGTTTTCCTCGGCTCTGCGGATCCGTCCGTGTTCATGAGCAAATGGGTCTATGTCTATCTGCGCTATCCGCGTGAGGCGGTCGAGGCCGGGGTACAGGGCAGGGTGCTGGTGGACTTCGTGATAGACGAGCGTGGCAAGGTAAGGGATGTCAAGGTGATACGCGGGGTGAGCGATGCTCTTGACGCGGAGGCTGTCAGGGTGATAAGTGCCTCGCCGGACTGGAAGCCGGCCCGTGTGCGCGGCAAGAAAGTCAAGTGCGAGATGTCGTTGTATGTGGATTTCAAACTGGAAAGGAGAAAATAAAAGATATGGATTACGATTTCAAGTCAATCGAGAGCAAATGGCAGGCCGTCTGGGCTGCGGAACAGGAGTATAAGGTGACGGAAGACAAGTCAAGGCCCAAATGCTATGTGCTGGACATGTTCCCTTATCCTTCGGGAGCGGGGCTTCATGTGGGACACCCGTTGGGCTATATAGCAAGTGACATCTATTCGAGGTACAAGAGACTGAAGGGTTACAATGTATTGCATCCGATGGGGTATGACGCCTTCGGACTTCCTGCAGAGCAGTATGCTATCCAGACCGGACAGCATCCGGAGGTGACCACGGAGCGCAACATCGCCCGCTATCGTGAGCAGCTTGACAGGATAGGGTTCTCCTATGACTGGGACAGGGAGGTGCGCACCTGCGATCCTGATTATTACAAGTGGACGCAGTGGGCTTTCCTCAAGATGTTTGACAGCTGGTACGACCCGTCTCAGGACAAGGCCCGCCCGATTTCGGAACTTGTGGGAAAGTTCGAGACCACCGGATATGAAGAGGTGACTCCACAGCTGTGGGCTGAGGCTTCGGACAAGGAGAAATCGGACATCCTGATGAAATACAGGATTGCATATCAAGGCGAGACGTCGGTCAACTGGTGCGAAGGACTCGGGACGGTCCTTGCAAATGACGAGGTCAAGGACGGGCTGAGCGTACGTGGAGGCTTTCCTGTGGAACAGAAGAAGATGACCCAGTGGCAGTTGCGTGTCTCCGCGTATGCCCAGAGGCTTCTGGACTCTCTTGATTCTCTGGACTGGTCCGACTCCCTGAAGGAGATGCAGCGCAACTGGATAGGCAAGTCTGAGGGGACCGAGATGGTGTTTGATACCGTGTGCGGTGAACGTCATCTGCCAGTGACCATATTCACTACCAGGGCGGATACGATTTTCGGTGTGACATTCATGGTGCTTGCCCCGGAAAGCGAACTTGTCGGTCAGTTGACGGCTCCGGAATGCCGCGAGGAGGTGGAAAAATATATCGCCTATGTCAAGAAGAAGACTGAGCGTGAGCGTCTTGCGGAGACAAAGAGCGTGACGGGGGTGTTTTCCGGATCTTATGGGATCAATCCGCTGAACGGAAAGGAGGTCCCGATCTGGATTTCCGAATATGTACTTGCCGGGTACGGGACGGGAGCCATCATGGCCGTTCCTGCCCATGACAGTAGGGATTATGCTTTTGCCAAGAAATTCGGGCTTCCGATCATCCCTCTGATAGAAGGCTGCGATGTATCCGAGGAGAGTTTCGATGCCAAGGACGGCATAATGTGCAATTCCGGTTTCCTTGACGGGATGCCGGTGAAAAAGGCTATAGAAGCGGCAAAGGATTATGTGGAGGCACACGGACTGGGCCGCCGCAAGACGAATTTCCGCCTCCGTGATGCCATATTCTCTCGCCAGCGCTACTGGGGCGAGCCGTTCCCGATTTATTATAAGGACGGCATCCCTATGCCGCTGCCGGAATCAGAACTTCCGCTAAGGCTTCCGGAGATAGATTCATTCAAGCCGTCACCTGACGGACAGCCGCCGCTCGCCCGTGCAAAGGACTGGACATATAAGGGTTATCCGCTTGAAAAGAGCACCATGCCGGGATTCGCCGGCTCAAGCGCATATTATCTGCGCTATATGGACCCTCATGATGACAAGGCGCTGGTAAGCAGGGAGGCTGACGAATATTGGAGGAATGTGGATCTCTATGTCGGAGGTACCGAGCACGCGACCGGACATCTCATCTATTCCCGCTTCTGGAACAAGTTCCTCTATGACCTCGGCTATGTGTGCGAGGACGAGCCGTTCCGCAAGCTGGTCAATCAGGGTATGATCCAGGGCCGGTCCAACTTCGTCTACAGGATCGTGGGGACGAACAGGTTTGTCTCCTTGGGGCTCAAGGACCAGTACGACACTACCGAGATCCATGTGGACATCAACATTGTGCACAACGACAGGCTCGATCTCGAGGCGTTCAGGAAGTGGCGTCCCGAGTTCGCCGACGCCGAGTTCGTGCTGGAGAACGGCGAATATGTGTGCGGCTCTGCTGTGGAGAAGATGAGCAAGTCGATGTACAATGTCGTGAATCCGGATATCATCTGTGATACTTATGGGGCTGACACACTGCGTCTTTATGAGATGTTCCTTGGTCCTGTGGAGCAGAGCAAGCCATGGGATACCAAGGGGATAGACGGTGTGAACCGCTTCCTGAAGAAATTCTGGAGACTTTTCTACGACAGGGAAAAGTGGCTTGTGACTGATGAGAAGGCTACACCTGAGGAACTCAAGGTTCTCCATAAGCTCATAGCCAAAGAGCAGGAGGACATAGAGAATTTCTCCTACAATACCACTGTAAGCGCTTTCATGATAGCGGTCAACGATCTTACATCGTTGAAGTGCAGCAAGAGGGAGATTCTTGAGAAGATGGTTGTTCTTCTCTGTCCGTTCGCCCCGCATATATGCGAGGAACTCTGGCACGCGCTCGGACATACCAGGAGCGTGGCTGAAGCTTCTTTCCCTGAGTACGTGGCTTCGTATGCCGCCGAGGACAATGTGACATATCCTGTCCAGTTCAACGGGAAGGTGCGTTTCACAGTCGATATGCCGAAAATCGCTTCCCCTTCCGAGGTCGAGTCGAAAGTGCGCGCCATGGAACAGACCTCAAAATGGGCATCCGGAATGAGTATCGTCAAGGTGATAGTGGTTCCGGGAAGGATCATCAATGTCGTGTTGAAATAAAGATGAAGATCAAATTCGGGAAAATCGACGTGAAGAAAGTGCTCCGTGACTATTTTATACTCACGATAGCCTGTTTCTTCTTCGCCATGGCCTGGGAGTGCTTCATGATTCCCAACGGGATGGCCGCCGGTGGAATGATGGGTCTGTGCACCATCATCCAATATGCTACAGGTGGTCTGATACAGGCCCAAGTCTCTTATGTGGTAATCAATGCTGTTCTCATCATCATTGCCGTCATGCTTATGGGAATCGGGTTCGGCTTCAAGACCATATATTGCATTGTCGTTTCCACTCTGGCGATGGGGCTGGTCTCCAGGCTCCAGACGCTGCACTGCGTGCCCGGGGGATTCTTTTACATACAGGAGCGTGTACTTATCCCCATCGTTGCCGGTGCATTCGAAGCGCTCGGGATAGGACTTGTGCTGCGCTACGGAGGAAGTACGGGAGGTACTGATATCGTGGCACTTATGGTCAACAAATACTGGCCGGTGTCTTTGAGCACGACTTTTCTTGTAGCCGACCTGATAATCTGCTCCCTGCTTCTGTTCCTGCCGGGAAAGAACTTCTCGGACATGTGTTATGGTCTTGAGGAGGTGTGCGTCTTCTCTATGTTGATAGATACTGTGGTGGGCGGAAAGCGCTCATCGTATCAGCTGATGGTCTTTTCTGACAAGTATGGGGAGATCGCGGATCATATCATCAAGAATATGGACCGTGGTGTGACAGTGCTCAAGGCGCAGGGATGGTTTACAAAAAAAGACAAGAACGTCCTTTATATCCTCATCAGCCAGAGGGAGTTGCCGGCGCTCACCAAGGTCATCAAAGAGACTGACCCAAGGGCTTTCATGTCAGTATCCCCGACGAACAATGTCTATGGCGAGGGTTTTGAGGAGATCAAGACCGGGATGAAGTTGGGCAAAAAAAAGCAGTAGTCTATGCCACTCATAAAAAGGACAATCTGGACGTGGCTCAAGGAATATACCCTGATAACCATAGGCCTTCTTGCATACACTGTGGGCTGGTCGCTTTTCCTGGTGCCTAACAATCTCATCGGAGGTGGTGTGACCGGTATTTCTTCCATCATACAGTATGCTACCGGAATAAAGATCGGCTACAGTTATTTTGTAATCAATGCGGTGCTTCTGATCACATCGTTTTTCATACTCGGGAAAGGCTTCGGGGGCAAGACCATCTATGCCATAGTCTTTGCATCTGCGTGCCTCAACTTCTTTCAGACGGCTATACCGCATGATATTGTGGAGATTCTTGCTCTTGGAAACGGGAAACTGATGTGTACTATCATGGGAGGAATGATGGCCGGGCTTGGCATCGGGATGACGATGTCTCAGGGCGGAAGTACTGGGGGAACTGATATTATTGCGCTGATAGTCAACAAATACCGGAATGTTTCTCCTGGCAGGATGATACTCATGATGGACGTGGTCATCATAACTTCATCTTTTTTCATCCCTTCCTATATGCCGGACGGTTCACCGATGCCTTGGGCGGACAAGATCACGACCGTAGTTTATGGTTTCATACTTGTGCTGACCAACGGCACTGTCGTGGATCTGTATCTGTCCGGATCCAGACAGTCCGTGCAGCTGTTTGTGCTGTCTCCTAAATATGAGCAGATAGCTGATGCGGTGGTGAGAGATCTGCACAGGGGAGTGACTGTGCTTGACGGCAAGGGCTGGTATACCAAGCACAGTGTGCAGGTGCTGATGATAATCACACGCAAAACGGATCTGAACATACTTCTGAAGTATATAAACAGGATTGATTCCAATGCGTTCATTTCTGTCAATTCCGTGACCGGGGTCTATGGCCAGGGCTTCGACACTATAAAGGGTGATAAAAAAGATAAAAAGACCCCATAAAACATAAAAATATCGGTTTGATCCCGCGCTGAGGATTGTCAGCGCGGGATTTTTAGTTTATATTCGTTGACATCAATATGAAGTCAATGTTCGGTATCTGCTCTATTACTATGGTGGTGCGTGTGCTTTCTGTGGCCTGCATGATCGTGCCTGTGGCAGCGGTTCTGGTCTGGCCTGAAGAGGGCTTGATCCTGGACACGGCTGTCTATTCCATCCTTGCCGCCTCGATTCTGCTCGCACTACAGCCGCTTGCTGACGAGGACTCCAGGACGTGGCTTGTGTTCTCCGTCCTGATCCTGTCGGTGGAGGCCGTGTTTTTCATCCTTGATTTCTCCCCGTCCTTCTATGTCTCGGTGTGCCTGCTGCTGGTGCTGCTGTATGACTTTCTCAGGTTCCTTGAGCACTGTTCGGTGCTGCGCAGCCTGTTCAAGCCTCAGGCCGTGTGGAGGTCGATAGAGTCTCATTCGAGGCTGCTGCTCTCTTTCGCGGTATTCATGACGGTCATGCCCATGAAGGCTGTTTCCGGACGTCCTTGGGCTGTGCTTCCGATCGCGCTGCTGGCTGCGGGCCTGTATTCCGTCCTGTTCTACCGTTCGCTGTCGGGGAGATGTCTTGTCATGAGTGCGGACAAGGAAAGGATTGTCAAGCAAATGATCCGTAACGCCGCCGACATGTCGGCAGATGCCGTGAAGGGTGAAGATCAGGCTGAATTGGAAAGGATGCAGACGCTGTACGGCAGGATCATGAAGATACTGGAGAGCGGCAGGCCTTTTCTTGATCCTGACTATTCTCTCCAGGATCTGGCCAATGCCGCCTTTACAAACAAGACGTATGTGTCCAAGACGATCAACACCATGAGCGGGAAGAACTTCCGTCAGTTCGTAAACGCCTACAGGGTGCAGTATGCCGTGGAACTGCTGCGGGAAAATCCGCGTCTGACTGTCAGCCAGCTGGCTGAGAGGTCGGGCTTCAACTCGAGCGTGACTTTCGGTATGGCGTTCAAGCTGAATATGGGTGAGACTCCGGGGGAGTATTCAATCCGGCATCGCTCAGGGCTTGTCTGACACCCTTCCAGCTGGCAGGTGTCTGCACTGTTATGTCCACGGGCGTTTTCTTGACCGGATGGATGAAGCTTATTTCATGGGCCTGCAGGCAGATCCCTCCGTCGGGGTTGGAGCGCGGTGCGCCGTATTTGAGGTCCCCCTTTATAGGGCAACCGGCGTTGCTCAGCTGGCAGCGTATCTGGTGATGCCGGCCGGTGAGGAGCTCGACTTCTACGAGATGATACCTGTCTGTGCTGAGGATATATCTGTAGTTGAGTCTGGCCAGTTTTGCATCCGGACGCGGCTTGTCCTTGGCGCCGGATGCTGCCACGTAGGTCTTGTTCTGCTTTTCGTTGCGGACCAGCCAGTCTTCCAGATGTCCTTCCGGTGGTTGTGGTCTCTCGCAGCAGAGAGCCCAGTATTTTTTGTGGATTTCCCCGTCCCTGAACATCGCCGTCAGTCTCTCAAGCGCCTTTGATGTTTTGGCAAGGATGCAGATGCCGCATACGGGGCGGTCCAGCCTGTGAGGAACGCCGAGAAATACCTGTCCCGGTTTGTTGTCGCGCTGCGCGATGAATGCCTTGTAGGACTCGGCGAGGCACTCGTCCCCGGTCTTGTCCCCCTGTGTTATTTCCCCGACTTTTTTGTCCACTACCAGCAGGTGGTTGTCCTCATAAAGGATTCTGCCTGCGAAATCATCGTATTCTTCTTTCGTGAGCTGTCTGTAAATCATGGCGCGAAGTTACATAAAAAAGCCGTCCCCCGGAGTGGAGAACGGCTTTAATGCTGTGACGGGCGCTTTATTCAGCTACGCAGCGTACAGAAAGGGCCTGCGAACGGGCGTCCTTCTGGTCGTATCTATTATACATGCGCTTGGTCTTGATGATGAAAGTATATCTTCCGTAGAGGGAAGGATAATTTACAAGGTCGTCGCTGGCCTTTCCGGCTGTGCCGAGCCACATTCCACCGTAAGGGTTGATTTCAGGGTAGTCGAGGCCGCCGCTGTAGTTGACGCGTGTGCCGGCTGCCGGCCACCACTGTCCGTCCTGGGTGATGCCGAAGTTGGTGGCGTCCCACTCGGCCTTGCTGAAGTCATGCCATGAGTACGGGTGGTCTCCGTTGGCTGCGAGGACAGGCACCTTGTATCCCGGAGGGCAAGGGTCGTTGATTGACTTGGTGAGGCTCACTCCGCCCCAGGCGTCATCGTCGGAAGTGTCCCTCCAGTCTTTGGATGCCGGGTGGTTGACTTTAGTCCCGTCCTCGAGTTCCTCCTCCATGACTTTGTAGAACACTGTAGGGTTCTGGATGCTCTTCTCGTATGAGCCGAAGCCTTCTGCGTCTTTGTATGGTGTGGTGGCGATGGCCTTGTTGTCTATGGTGTAGAGGGCCGGTTCGCCGTCGGCTGAGTATGAGTAGTCTTCGTTCTGTACAGTAAATGCTGCCGGACTCTTGAACGGGTCCTTGCGTCCCCACTGGTAGAGGAGGCCCTTGCTGTTCCAGTCTCCCGCTTTGGCGCTGCTGGCTCCAAGGTTGCGGTCCATGAATTTCCATACGGTTCCGTTTTCTGTGGCCGGGCTGCTCCAGAGGCTTGCTGCCGGGTCGTAGTCGCTTACCCAGAGGTGCCAGCTCCAGAGGATTTTGTCCTCCGCGTCACGGACGGCTACGAGGGCATTGCCGACAGTATTGCCGGTCCTGACCACAATCTGTCTGGTGTCAGGGACATAGTAGAGTTCTTCGATGAGGGATTTGGCGTCTTGCCACAGGAGGTCGGCGGATACGGTCTCGCCAACTTCTTCAGTGGTGGAGTTGCCTTTGTACTGGGCAGAGAAGACGGATGTCTTTCCTGGGGCGATGATGTAACTGTTGGCTGTCTGCCCTGCTGCGTTGAGGTTGACTGCATCGCTCGGAACGGGGTCTTTTTCCTTGGCGCAACCGGCGGCAAGGAAGGCAAGCGCCGCTGCGCAAGCCCATAAGGTGATACACTTCTTCATGGTGATTTTTTGTGATACTGTATTCGCCCTACAAGGTAGTGAAATTATTTGAAAAATGTTTAAATTTGAGGAAATAATACCACATAAATCAGATGAAACAAATCCTGACAACCATCACTGCCGCGGCGGCGCTGCTGCTTTCTGTGGCTCCGGCCTCGGGACAGCGCAACCGTCTGTGGTACGACACCCCCGCGGCATATTGGGAGGAAGCGCTCCCCATAGGCAACGGGCGTCTCGCCGCAATGGTGTTCGGCGGGCCGGAAAAGGAGGAGATCCAGCTCAACGAGGAGACGATCTCCGCCGGCCAGCCTTATAACAACTACAACCCCGAGGGTCCGAAGTATCTTCAGCAGGTCCGGGAGCTCATCTGGGCCGGGAAGTCCAAGGAGGCGCAGGAAATTGCCGACAAGAAACTCCTGTCCCCGGTGGGACGCGAACTCCCGTACCAGACCGCCGGCTCGCTGAACATAACATTCCCGGATCATACCGGGTACAGCGATTACTGCCGTGAACTGGATATTGACAATGCCGTTTCCAGGACCACGTACAAGGTCGGGGATGTCCAGTATGTCCAGGAGGCTTTCGCCTCGCTCACCGACCAACTCATCATCATGCGCATCACCGCTTCCCGCAAGGGTGCGCTCAACTGCTCCCTCTCGCTCAGCACACCTATGCCTTCACCCGTTACGACTGCAAAAGGCAAGGTGCTGCGTATGGAAGGCGTGAGCGGCAGCACCGACTTCATCAAGGGAGCGGTCAAGTACTGTACTGAGGTCAAGGCCGTCAACAAAGGCGGGCTTGTAGGCGCCGACGGGGATTCCCTCAAGGTGGAGAACGCTACGCAACTCCTTGTATACGTGTCAATAGCTACTAATTTCGTGAATTACCGCGATCTCTCCGCTGATCCTGTGAAACGCTGCGAAGCCTACATGAAGAACTCCTCGCGCAGCTACGACAAGGCGAAAGCCGCCCACATCGCGGCATACAAGGAACAGTTCGACCGGGTGAAGTTCGAACTCGCATCCGACTATGACGGAGACTCCAAGACCACGACATACCGTACGATAGCGATTCCTTGGACATCGGACAACAATCTGGTGACCCTGTATTTCAATTATGGACGCTATCTGCTCATCTCATCCTCCCAGCCGGGAGGGCAGGCCGCAAACCTCCAGGGCAAATGGAACAGGCACACTTCACCGCCGTGGTGCTGCAACTACACGACAAACATCAATGCCGAGATGAACTACTGGCCTGCTGAGGTGACCAATCTTGCCGAACTCCACGAGCCGTTCCTCAGGATGGTGAAGGAACTCTCGGAGTCCGGGAGCGAGACGGCCCGCAGGCAATATGGCTGCCGCGGATGGGTTCTGCACCACAACTCCGACCTCTGGCGCTGTACCGGGGCTCTCGACTATTCCTACTGCGGTCTCTGGCCTACTGGAGGAGCATGGGTCTGCCAGCACCTGTGGGACCGTTATCTGTACAACGGTGACAAGGATTACCTCGCAGAGGTTTATCCTATAATGAAAAGTGCCGCCGAGTTTTTCGTGGATTTTCTTGTTGAGGATCCGGACACCGGCTATATGGTCGTGGTGCCTTCAAATTCTCCGGAGAACAGGCCGCGCTCGCAGAGCGGCAACCTCCAGTCCGGAGTGACCATGGACAACCAGCTCGTGACAGATCTTTTCTCCAATGTGGAGAGGGCTTCCGCCCTTCTCGGGCTGGACAAGGAGTTCAGCGACACCCTCAAGTCTCTCCGCCACAGGCTCACCCCTATGCAGGTGGGCCGTTACGGCCAGCTTCAGGAGTGGGCTCAGGACTGGGATTCCCCGGACGACCATCACCGCCACATCTCCCACCTGTGGGGCTTCTTCCCGGGATACCAGATCTCCCCGTACCGCACTCCGGTGCTCTTCGATGCTGTGCGCAACACTCTCATCCAGAGGACGGATGCCTCTACCGGCTGGTCAATGGGCTGGAAAGTGTGCTGCTGGGCCAGGATGCTGGACGGCAACCATGCATTCAAGATGATCAAGGACCAGCTCAACCATGTGGATCCGCAGGTTCAGAAAGGGCAGGGAGGCGGAACATATCCTAATCTTTTCGACGCGCATCCGCCTTTCCAGATAGACGGGAACTTCGGCTGCACCGCCGGAATCGCCGAGATGCTCATGCAGAGCCACGATGGAGCTGTGCATCTTCTTCCCGCATTGCCTGATGCCTGGCATGCCGGCTCCATCAAGGGGCTTCGTGCCCGCGGAGGCTTCGATATCGAGGACATCGAGTGGGCGGACAATACTTTACAGAAGGCTGTGATCCGCTCGACGATAGGAGGGAACCTGCGTATCCGCTCTTACTGGAAACTCCAGGGAGAGGGACTCAAGGAAGTCAAGGACGGCTCTGAAAATTCTAATCCTCTCTTCGCGGCGCAGGAGATACTCCGGCCGATGGTCAGCCCCGAGGCTGATCTGCACGGACCTGAGGTGCCTCATGGCTATCTGTATGACATCGAGACTGTTCCCGGGCAGCTGGTGATAGTGTCCCTCTCATCGGACAACCCTAAAGTCGCTGCGGATCTTGTGGTGGCCAAGGACGGGAGCGGGGATTACGCCACGCTTCAGGCAGCCATCGATGCCGCTCCGGTCTGCTCACGGGAGAAGTTCGTCATATATATAAAGGATGGCGTATATGATGAGGAGAAACTGATCATTCCGGAAGGAAAGACAAATCTTTCTTTTGTAGGGGAGAGCCGGGAGGGGACGATAATCAGTTACCACATGTATGACGGTAACAGCCCCCAGACGGGCAATAAACTGCCTGCGGATGTGTGGCCGAAGTGGAGCGGCAACGCCATGCTGGTGCGGACCTCCGCAACTCTGACAATCATGGGTGAGGGCTGCTCTTTTGAGAACCTCACAATCCGCAATACGGCGGGACCGGTCGGTCAGGCACTTGCAATCACCGTCTGCGCCGACAGGACATCTTTCCGTAATTGCGTCATATCAAGCTATCAGGATACCATATACCTTTGGACATCCGGTAAGCGCAGCTATTTTGAGAACTGTCTGGTGATCGGGCGTACTGACTATATATATGGTGGCGGAATCGGCTTTTTTGAGGGCTGCGAGATCCGCAGCTGGGGCGGTGGCTGGATTACTGCCCCATCCACCCCGAAAGACCAGAAATACGGGTTCGTGTTTGACCGCTGCCGTTTCACCTATAGCGGCAACAGCCCGCGTCAGGGTGATGACGGGCGCAGCATAGCCATAGGCCGGCCTTGGCACAACTATCCGAAGGTGGCGATTCTCAACAGTGACTATTGTGACGAGATGGATCCTCTCGGCTGGCCTACGGTATGGGGCATGCCTTATGCTGCCACCAGCCCTGACCTGCATCTGTATGAATATGGCAACAGGGGGCTGCGGGCTGACATGAGCACGCGCTCAAAATGGCCCGGACTCCGCGAGATGACAGCCGAAGAGGCCCTTGACTACTCTGCTGAGAAGGTGTTCGGCGAAGATCCGAGAAACTGGTAGCCTCTCAGAACCGGAAACCGAAGCCGATCTTGCCTCCCTGATAGAGGGTGCCTGCGGACAGTTCTGCAAAACCGTAGAACCTGTGGCCGAAGGTGACTCCTATCGGGGAGGCTTGTGCTGCGAAGAACAGGGACGCGCCTGAGCAGTCGAAGTTTATGACGCCTATGCCGGCTTCGAGCTTGCCGTATAGGGTCAGATTCTCTTTTGTCAGATAATTCATGGTGACCTGAGGCATGACGGCGTACATGTCCATAATATGGTCGCGTCCGTCATCTCCGTTTCCGCTGAAGCGGCTCCAGCTGAGGTCCGCCCCGACTGCAAGCCAGCGGTTGAGTTTACGTGCCATGTCCAGTGACAGATCGCCGGTGGCGATTCCGCTGTCGCTTCCGCCTTCGGTCTCATCGGATGTGATGTGGTTGAGCGCCCCGAAGGCGTAGAGCACAAGGCCGGAAATCGGAGCGTAGCCCCAGCCTGCCCGAACTTCCCAGCTGTAGTCCGGGGTGTATTTTTCTGCCGTCTGTGCCGATACGCAAATTGCGGCCGCGCAAAGGGCGGTGGCGCATAGGATGATTTTCCGTAGCATAAAGATATTTTACTTGCGGTAAAAATGCGAAAATAATTCCAATTTTTCTATATTTGCTGCTGTAGTGTAATTATCCTATTATCATGAAGAAGGTCTTTTATCTTTTCTGCGGCCTAGCCATTATGCTCGCCGCCGCCTGCAACAAGCAGAACACGACCCCGGCACCGGAGCCGGAGCCTGAAGACAAAACAGTGGATCTCAGCCATGACGGCACAGCCAACTGCTATCTGATCACAGAAGCCGGGACTTATTCGTTTGATGCCACGGTGCGTGGCAACGGTGCCGAGATCGAAGGGCTGGCGAAGCCCGCCGCCCTCGCTCCAGCCGGAGCTAAACTCGTTTGGGAGACAGAGAAAGGCCTTGTAAGCGCTGTCTCTTATGCTGACGGGAAGATAAGTTTCACTTCATCCGGGAAGCCGGGCAATGCTCTCATCGCCGCCCTTGACGCGGATGACAACATCATTTGGAGCTGGCATATATGGTATCCCGAGGATGAAGTGCTTACATACGGGCTGAAGTCTGGCTACCGTGTCATGAACATGAACCTCGGCGCACTGACTTCCAAGTTCGGAGAGAAAGCGGATGTAAAGCCTTATGGCTTTCTGTATCAGTGGGGTCGCAAAGATCCGTTCCCTGCCTCTCCGACCCTCACCGGGGACACGAAGACTGTAGGAGCCCCGCTCTACGATGAGGACGGCAAGGAGGTGAAAATTGACCATACTTCGTGGACTTCCTCCGAACAGAACACGCTGGAGTTCGCCATAGCCAATCCTACGGTCTGCATCGCCAGCCAGGCTCTTGCCGCCACATCCCAGGACTGGCTCTCCGAGTCCATGGACGCCCTCTGGGGCAATCCGGAAGGCAACGTGCGGGACAAGGCCACTGACACCTACCCCAACAAGGGGGCGAAATCCTGTTATGACCCGTGCCCTGTGGGTTACCGTGTGCCGCCTGCTGACGCATTCAAGACTTTCACTACATCCGGTGGTTACGCCTGGACCATAGACACATTCGATGTCGCCGACGCAAACGGGGACGGTGTGGTGGATGCCAATGACTTCAATTACGGGTGGTTCTTCAATGTGGCGAGCGGCAACAGCCTCTTCTTCCCGGCCGCCACACGTTACTATGGTGTCTATGGGATGCTCTATGGATCCATGAGCGGCCTGTGGGGCAACTATTGGGGCAATGCCGCCGCAGAGCCCCTTGTCGGTAACCCGGGAGTCGCTACCTGCGTGATAGCCTTTCAGGTCAGCCCGTACACGACTGCTTCACCTGTGGGCACTGCCGCCCGCGCTGATGCAATGTCAGTGCGCTGCATAGAGGAGTAAGTTTGCAACATGTAAAATCAAGAAGCCCGGTGTCAACCGGGCTTCTTTCTTATCTGACTTCAGGCTTCCAGCCGTTCAGCACGAAGGCGGGGTCGGAGTAGTCCGCTATGAGCTTCCTGTCCTTGACCGGGTCGAGTTGGCGGGACCACTCGTGTCTTTTTGAGGTGTCCACGAGCCTGCCGCTGTCGGCGTCGCGGGTCTGGCATTCGAGCATCTTGGCGCTCTTGAAGCCTATGCTGCTCCAGCCTGCCGGATTGAAATGGCGTGTGGTGCAGTTGATTACCACGAACTCCGCGTCCGGGTAGCCCGTACCGTGGTTGGTCTTGGTCCTGCCATAGTCTGCCGGCTTGTCGGGAAGTCCCTCGAAATGGCACTCCACGAACACGTCCCCGTGGGCTGGAGCGACATTGCGCACCCATGACAGCGGTCCGCCGTGGTTGTAGAAACTGCTGTGGTAGGCGAAGAGGCTGCCGCGACCGAGGATGGTGTCCCCGTCCCCAATGACCTCGCTGTCCTGCATGTAGACGGTGCCGTTGGCCTGAAGGGCGTCGCCGGAGCCGATTATGCGCACGTTGTAGAGGGCGATGCGTTCTCCGTTGAGCAGAAGCCCCTCGGCCTGGCCTTTGAGGTCCGTGGCTATGGTGATGTTCTCTATTGTGATGTCGCTGCAGTTGTCAAGGGCGAACGCGGCGCGGCGTGACGGGAATGTCCCGGGCCATTCATTGGTCTTGACTGTGAGGGGATGCGGATTGAACACCTCGTTGTTGGCATAGTGGACTTTGGTCGCGTCCTTGCCTGCCCCTTTGATGATGATGTTGGTCTTGTTGCGCGCGTAGACTATCTCCTCATAGTCTCCGGCGGCGATCTCTATGGTCGTGGTGTCCTTGCAGAAGTCCGGCACGGCGTCCAGGGCTCCCTGTACCGTGTTGAAGTCGGCGCTGCCGTCGGAGTTGACGCTGAGGTGCCTGAGGTCTGCCGGGCCTGAGGCCTTGGTGGTGAAACTCCATTCTCCTTTCTTGACCCCCTTGAAACTGCCGCATACAATGGCTCCCTCGTCTATGGTGACAAGGTAGCTGTGGCCGTATTCGAGCATGTTGTTGTGTGGGTAGATGGTGGCGGTGTTGCCGTGGACGATCACGGGGTGGAAGCGGAAGCCGTCGGTGAAGCCCCCGATGATGGTGAGCTGCATGTCGCGCGGGGTAGGCTCGGCCGTGCCGGAAGGAGTCCCGGGGAGGGTGTTGCGGTTGGTCGGGATGAAGTCCCTGGAATAGTCGTACGGGATTTTGGTGTAGTCGCAGTCATCGCCGTAGGTGCGGCTCTCGGTGAGGCCTGAAGGGAGGCTGAGGTCGAGACTGTCCACGCATTCGCCCGAAACCGCGTCCCAGATGCGGATGAAGCCTGACTTTCCGATTTCCGGTTCTTCATTGAACGTGAGCACGAGGTGTGTGTCGGGATTCACTCCCGATGCCTGTCCGGCGGGGAAGTACTCCACCTTCTGGCTGCACGCTCCTGCTATGAGGGGCAGGAGGGCAAGGATGGTTATAGCTCTCATTATCTGTGGTTTATGATTTTACATGAGGTATGCTGACATGTCCTCGCCCCGCGCTTCGCGCTCGCGGATCTCGGTGGAGGAGATGTCCACTATCGGGGCGTCTATCAGCTCGATGCTGCAGGGGACGGTGATCTGCTGACGTATCTTGTACATGTCGTATCCTGTCCTCGGGTACACGACCAGGCCGTATTCGCCAAGGATGCGCGTGGCGTCCTTCCATTTTAGTATGTTCTGGAGGTTGTCGGCCCCGATCACGAGGGTGAACTCGTTCTGCGGCTCGCGCTTTTTGAGGGCGTCAAGCGTGTTGATGGTATAGTTGGGGTGCGGCATGTGGAGCTCTATGTCATCGACCGTGACGCGCAGCTCTGGATGGCGCATCACGGAGGCGACGGCGGCGCTGTATCTCTGCTCGGCGTTGAGGGCCTTTTCCGGGCTTTTCATGGGGTTCTGTGGGGAGATGACAAGGTAGATGCGGCCAAACTCACGCATCCCGCTGAGGTATCTCATCACTGCCAGATGCCCTATATGCAGGGGATCGAACGACCCCGAGTAGACTGCTATGCGCATAGGAAGCTGTTGACTGTCTCGTCAGCCTGCGCCAGGGTGTCTTCGAGCCTGTCGTTGACAATCTCGCGGTCGAACTTGCCTCTGGCGAAGGCTATCTCGGATTCGGCCTTGGCGAGCCTCTCGCGGATGTCCTCCTCGCTGTCGGTGCCCCGTCCGCGGAGGCGGCTTTCGAGCACCTGCATGCTTGGAGGCAGTATCAGGATGGAAAGCGCGTCGTCCCCGAAATATTTTTTGAGGTTGACCCCGCCCTTGACGTCCACATCGAAGAGGATCACGTGTCCTTTTGACCAGATGCGCTCGACTTCGCTCTTGAGGGTGCCGTAGAAGCGGTCGTGGTAGACCTCCTCGTGCTCCACGAAAGCATCCTGCGCGATGAGTTTCCGGAAGCGGTCGGCGGACATGAAATAGTATTCGACCCCGTCGCGCTCAATGCCGCGCGGGGGTCTGGAAGTGGCTGATATGGAGAACTCGAACTCCGGGTGGGATTTGAGAAGATGCCCCACTACCGTGCTCTTGCCGGCTCCCGAAGGTGCTGAAAATATGAGAACTTTACCAGACATTTATATGTGGATTTCCGCAAAAATAGTTATTTTTACGCGATTTTTTGGAAACAGAATATTTGTTATAATAAATTATTGTCTTATGAAGGTTTCTTACAAGGATCTCGGACTGGTCAACACCCGTGCGATGTTCGCAAAAGCCATCAAGGGCGGCTATGCCGTACCTGCATTCAATTTCAATAATATGGAGCAGCTTCAGGCCATCATCCAGGCTGCCGCCGAGACAAAGTCTCCGGTGATTCTTCAGGTGTCCAAGGGGGCCCGCAACTACGCCAACCAGACCCTCCTCCGCTATATGGCGCAGGGTGCTGTGGAGTATGCCAAGGAGCTTGGCTGGAAAAAGCCTCAGATCGTGCTTCACCTCGATCACGGTGACAGCTACGAGCTCTGCAAGAGCTGCGTGGACTTCGGCTTCTCTTCAGTGATGATCGACGGCTCATCCCTCCCTTATGATGAGAACGTGGCCCTTACCAAGAAGGTGGTCAAGTACGCTCACAAGTATGATGTGACCGTAGAGGCCGAGCTCGGCGTGCTCGCCGGTGTCGAGGAGGATGTCGCTTCAGAAGAATCCCACTACACAAGGCCTGAGGAGGTCATCGATTTCGTGAAGAAGACCGGCTGCGACTCCCTCGCCATCTCCATCGGCACTTCACACGGCGCATACAAGTTCAAGCCCGAGCAGTGCACACGCGACCCTAAGACCGGCCGCCTCGTACCTCCGCCTCTCGCTTTCGACGTGCTGAAAGCCATCGAGAAGAAGCTCCCTGGTTTCCCTATCGTGCTCCACGGATCATCATCAGTGCCGCAGGAGTATGTGGACACCATCAACAAGTACGGCGGAAAGCTTCCTGATGCTGTCGGCATCCCTGAGGAGCAGCTCCGCAAGGCCGCCAAGAGCGCAGTCTGCAAGATCAATATCGACTCAGACTCACGTCTCGCCATGACCGCAGCCATCCGCGAGCACCTCGCTCTGCACCCAGCTGACTTCGATCCGCGCCAGTACCTCAAGCCGGCCCGCGAGGAGATGAAGAAGATGTACATCCACAAGATTGTGGACGTGCTCGGGTCCAACGGAAAGGCCAGGTAGTTGGCTGACCGTTATCCATCCAAGTTGCTGAAAGACGCTGTGGAAGCCATCAGCTCCCTTCCGGGGGTGGGCTCCCGCAGCGCTTTGCGCTTGGCTTTGCACCTTCTTCGCCAGCCATCGGAAAACATACACCGCTTCGCCTCGGCGATAGACCGCCTCGCGGATGATGTGCATTATTGCAAGACCTGCATGATGATCTCCGACGGGGACACGTGCTCCATCTGCGCTGACAAGTCCCGTGACCACAGCACCATCTGCGTGGTCGAGAGCGTCCGCGATGTGATGAGCATCGAGGATACGGGACAATACAGGGGAGTGTACCATGTGCTGGGAGGCATAATCTCTCCGATCAACGGGGTGGGCCCCTCCGATCTTAACATCCGCCAGCTCGTGGAGCGGCTCAAGTCGGCTGAAGGGCCGGTGGAAGTCATACTCGCCCTGAGCGGGGATGTGGAAGGGGAGACCACGTCTTTCTATATATACCGTCAGATAGAGGGCCTCGGCGTGAAGGTGTCCACCCTTGCGCGTGGGCTCGGTTTCGGTGACGACCTTGAGTATGCCGACTCGCTGACTCTCGGCCGGTCGATTCTCAACCGGCAGATTTTCAAGCCTTAAGAAGTAGTTTTAAAAAAGGAAACTGATCCCGATGCCGGCGAGGACGGCACCGCCGGCGATTTCGGCGATGCGCCCGAATTTCAAGCCTATCGTTTTGCCGCCGAGTATGCCTGCTATCACCGAGATGAAGGTGACGGCTGCCACGCAGACTGCGAGCGGCGTGATGGATGTGCCGCCGCCCATGGACTGGGCCACGCCCACGGCCATGGCGTCGATGCTGGTGGCGATGCCGCCTATCACGATGTTTTTGAGACCGTTGAGATTCCTTTCCTCACCTTTCCCCCTTATGCCTTCAAGGAGCATCGAGCCACCGACATACAGAAGAAGGACGCATCCTATTATATGTGAGATGGTGTGGACTGCGCCGGCGAGCAGACTCCCGGCAGCCCAGCCGGCAAGCAGAAGGCCTGTCTGGATCAGGGCGAACGCCACAGCCACCACGAGCGCGCTCCTCCATTCTATCTTCTTGAGTGTCACGCTGGAGCACAGGCTGACCGCGAAGCAATCGGCGCAGAGTGAGACCGCGGTGAGCAATGATTCGAGTATTCCCATATAATTCAAGCGCTTTGCGGGCGCGAATATAGGAAATTTCATCAAAATATTCCTATCTTTGCGCGCCCGCTTCTGCGTGACGTGGATGATGTGACCCCCAAAACCGGAAGGCTTATGATCAAGATTTTCTACAGACAGGACGGCAAGATCGAATCCTGCCAGTCTGAAACGGAGCTTGCTGTCCTCAGCAAGGATGCAGTCCTCTGGATAGACCTTCTGCAGCCCTCAGGAGACCAGAAGAGGGCTGTCGAGGCGTATCTGGGTACGGAGATCCAGAGCCGTGCCGAGGCCGAGGAGATCGAGAGTTCGTCACGCTTCTCGGAAGAGGACGGGGTCATCTTCGCCAACACCAACTTCCTTTCTCCGGCGGACGACCAGATGCTCATGGACCCCGTGTCGTTCATCATCGAAGGCGGGATTCTCACCACGGTCAGGGAGATACCCCTCAGGTCCATCGACACTCTCCAGCTCAAGGTCCAGGCTCTTCCGGACCAGTTTCCGGACGGATTCACCGTGTTCCTCTCCATAATGGACAGGCGAGTCGATCTGGATGCAGATATCGTGGAGCTGATCTCCAAGGACGTGTCGCGTTTCAGCCGCCGCATCAACCAGATGGAGGACATAAACGAAAAATTCCTTCTGGATATCAACCAGTTGCAGCAGAACGCGATGTATGTCCGTGAAAATATCGTGGACAAGCAGAGGCTCATCTCCAACGTGCTCAAGAGCCGGCTCTGTCCCAAGGATCCGGACTTCCGCCAGGACCTGGGCATAATATTGCAGGATATCGCGTCCCTTATCAATCACATCACCTTCACTTTCGAGCGGCTGGAGTATATGCAGGACACCGTGGTCGGTATCATCAACCTTGACCAGAACCGCATCATGAAGACCTTCACTTTCGTCTCCCTGCTTCTCATGCCGGCCACGCTTGTGGCAAGTTTCTACGGGATGAATGTGGGGCTTCCCCTTTCGCAGAGCCCTTTAGCCTGGGTGTTCATACTTCTGCTCATGGTCGTGCTTGTGCTTGCCGTGTGGTATTTCTTCAAGCGTAAGAAAATGCTTTGATTATCAGATTTTTTTGCTATCTTTGCGCGCTTTGATTCCGGGCGTGCCCGGGCGGCATGTTACATAATGTTCAACTAATAGTTTGTTTTATTTTTACAAATGAGCGAAATTGAAAACAAAGAGGTGGCTGCGGCGGCTCCTGTAGAGCCTGCGGTAGAGACCGTGAAGCCTGCGGTGGAAACCGTCAAGGAAGAAGCTCCGAAGGCGGAGAAGAAGAGCACCATGCTCAACGCTTCCGTGAAGCCTGAGGACTTCGACTGGAATGCTTTTGAAGGCGGTGACGTCTATGGCGACACCGACCGCAAAGCCATCGAAGAAGCATACGACAAGACTCTCTCCAAGGTAGTGGAGAACGAGGTTGTCGAGGGAGAAGTGACCGGACTCAACAAGCGCGAGGTCGTTGTGACCATCGGCGGCAAGAGCGAGGGCGTCATCCCTGTATCAGAGTTCCGTTATGATCCGGATCTCAAAGTGGGAGACAAGGTTGAGGTATACGTGGAGTCTGCGGAGGACAAGAAGGGCCAGCTCGTGCTCTCTCACCGCAAGGCACGCACCCTCAAGTCTTGGGACAGGGTCAACGAGGCGTTTGAGAACGACGAGGTTGTCAAGGGTTTCGTGAAGACCCGCACCAAGGGCGGCATGATCGTGGACGTGTTCGGAATCGAGGCGTTCCTGCCGGGTTCTCAGATCGACATCAAGCCTATCCGCGACTATGACCAGTTCGTCAACCAGAACATCGACTGCAAGATCGTCAAGATCAACCAGGAGTTCCGCAACGTGGTTGTGTCACACAAGGCTCTCCTTGAGGCGGAGCAGGAGCAGAAGAGGGCAGAGCTCATCAGCAAGCTCGAGAAAGGCCAGATCCTCGAGGGCGTTGTCAAGAACATCACCAACTACGGTGTGTTCGTGGACCTCGGCGGCGTAGACGGTCTCATCCATATCACCGACCTCTCATGGGGCCGTGTCAACCATCCTGAGGAGGTCGTTTCCCTCGATGAGAAGATCAAGGTCGTTGTCCTTGACTTCAACGAGCAGCAGAAGCGCATCGCCCTCGGTCTCAAGCAGCTTACCCCTCATCCTTGGGACAACCTCAATCCTGACCTCAAGGTCGGTGACAAGGTCAAGGGCAAAGTCATCCTCATCGCAGACTACGGCGCATTCGTGGAGATCGAGCCGGGTGTAGAGGGTCTCGTGCACGTGTCCGAGATGTCATGGTCTCCTCGCCTCCACTCCGCACAGGAGTTCCTCAAGGTAGGTGACGAGGTCGAGGCCCAGGTTCTCTCCATCGACCGTGAGGCACGCAAGATTTCCCTCGGTCTCAAGCAGCTCACCCCTAACCCTTGGGAGAACATCCGCGAGAAATATCCTGTCGGCAGCAAGCACAAGGCAGTCGTTCGCAACATCACCAACTTTGGCGTGTTCGCCGAGCTTGAGGACGGCGTAGAGGGACTCGTGCACATCAGCGACCTCAGCTGGAACAAGATCAAGCATCCTTCAGAGATCGTCTCCCCTGGTGACACCATCGAGGTGCAGATCCTTGATTTCGATGAGGCCAACCACAAGCTTTCACTCGGCATGAAGCAGCTCACCCCTAACCCTTGGGACGAGATCGAGGCCAAGTACCCTGTAGGCTCAGTGGTCGAGGGCACCGTGGCATCCCTCACTGACAAGGGTGCCAATATCACTCTCGACGGCAACGCCGAAGGCTTCGCATTCAGCCGCGAGCTTGTCAAGGAGGACGGCAAGCAGCCGACAGTAGGCGAGAAGCTTCCGTTCAAGGTCATCGAACTCCGCCGCTCTACCCGCCGCATCCTTCTTTCCCACCTGCGCACTTACGCTGAGGTCAAGGAAAAGGCTGCCGCAGCAGAGGCCGAGAACACCAAGAAGGCTGTCAAGAGGGTCAATGCCAATGTCGAGAAGGCAACTCTCGGCGACATCGATGCTCTTGCCGCTCTCAAGGAGAAGTTCTCCAAGGGTGAGTAATCCCCCGGTATGAACTTTACACTCAAGATAATGGGCACAGCTTCGGCTATGCCCATTTCTGATAGAAACCCAAGCGCCCAGGCACTTTGTGTGCACGGGCGTTTGTTTCTCATTGATTGCGGTGAGGGTGCGCAGCGCCAGATGCGGCGGATGCATATCTCATTCACAAAAGTTGAGGCGATTTTCATATCGCACATCCATGGCGACCATGTCTTCGGACTTTTCGGGCTACTGCGATCCATGGCCATGTATGGGCGGACCGGCGAACTATATATATATGGGCCGCAGGCCCTGGGCTCCATCGTCAAGTTCTATGAGTCCTTTTTCGGCACTGACGGGGCGTTCAAGATAATCTTCACTGCCGTAAAATGCCGCGGGCCGCAGGTTATCCATGAGTCCAAAGCGGTGAAGGTGAGCGCTTTCCCGCTCAATCACAAGATAGAGTGCTATGGCTACCGCTTCGACGAGATACTCTCTCCCAAGCGGGCTCTGGCGGCCCTGGCGGACAGTTCGATTGTCCCGAAGTCTTATGCTTATTGCTCGGACACGGCCCCGTTCCCGGAACTTCCCGGCTGGGTGCACGGGGTGGACTGCCTCTATCACGAGGCGACCTACATGGACTCGATGTCCGACAAGGCGGAAAAATATTATCATTCCACTACGTCACAGGCGGCGCGCTGTGCAGTTGAGGCGGAGGCCGGGAAACTCGTTGTGGGACATTTTTCCTCGCGCATTGTGGACTTTGATGCGTTCAAGGCTGAATGTACTGCCATTTTTCCCTATACCATCGTGGCACGGGATGGAGATGAGGTCGAAATTTAGTACCTTAGCACCTTATGAAACGATTTGCCTTTATCGCCCTTGCGGCGTTTCTTGCCCTCGGGGCATTCCTGGCCTTCGGTGCCGAGAAGAATCCGCGGCTGGCGTATATTGAGAAATATGCCCCGCTCGCGGTGCGTGAGATGGAGCGTACCGGCGTTCCGGCCAGCATCACTTTGGCTCAGGGGATGCTGGAGTCGAATGCCGGTCTGTCCGCCCTTGCTGTCAAGGGCAACAACCATTTCGGCATCAAGTGCCACAACGACTGGACAGGCAAGAAGATGAAGTTTGACGACAACGCGCCGCGCGAGTGTTTTCGCATGTACCCGAATGCGGAGGCGTCTTTCCGGGATCATTCTGATTTTTTGAGGGGCAAAGACCGTTACAAGGCTCTTTTCGAACTCAAGAGCACCGACTACAAGGGCTGGGCGCGGGGTTTGAAGAAGGCCGGCTATGCCACCGACCCCTCTTATGCCCGGAAGCTCATCACGATCATTGAGGACTATCGTCTCTACGAATATGACAAGGGCATAAAAGTGAAGGTGACACCGCCTTTGGAGGCGGAAGCGCCGGTGCAGGTCACTTCGCAGACTATAGACCGCAAGTATAAGGAGCATGTGCGCTTTACGCTCGGGCGCAAAGTCTACGAGCAGAACGGGGTACCTTTCGTATATGCGATAGAAGGGGAGAGCTGGGCTTCGATCGCCTCTTCCAATGGGCTGTTCCTCAAGGAGATATTGCGCTTTAACGATCTTCAGGATGACAGGGCTCTCTCTCCGGGGACAAGGGTATATCTTGCCCGCAAGAAGGCCCAGGCGCAGAAAGGGGTTGACCGCTATGTGGTCGGCTCCGATGGGGAGACCCTGTGGGAGATTTCTCAGCGTTTCGGAATCAGGCTCGCCGCTCTCCAGAAAATGAATCCTGTCCTTATCGGCAAGGCCCTTGAGGAAGGGGACACGATTAATTTGAGGAAACGCTGATGAAGAAGATCTGTCTGCTTGTCCTTGGCTTTGCGGCGCTTTTCCTGGCGGTGGGTTTCGGCTGGACCTGGTACAGGGACAACAGAGTCCCGAATTTTGAGAAGACGGCAGAGATTTACGTGCACCCGGGCGATTCGGCTCCGGAAGTGTTTGAGAAAGTCTGCGCAGCGGCAGCTGTCAAGGACCGCCGGAGTCTGGAGCGCAGTTTCCGCAACAAAAAAGTCGCTGCGAACCTCAAGCCAGGACATTACACGGTGAGCACTGGTGACGCGAGCGTGTATGTGGCCCGTATGTTCAACAACGGCTGGCAGACTCCTGTGAAACTGACCCTTGCCGGCAATCTCCGTATCAAGCAGAACATCGCGGCCAAGATTTCAAGCCAGATGCTGGTGGATTCCGCTTCTGTATATCAGGCTCTCTGTGACGACGCTCTGCTCGGAGAGTTCGGCTTCAGCTCCCGAAACGCTTTTTCTCTGCTGGTGCCGGCGACTTACGAGATATGGTGGACTGCCTCTCCGGAAGATATTCTGCGCAGGATGAAGGAGGCTTGGGACGCTTTCTGGACTCCGGACAATGATTCCAAGGCCGCCGCTCTCGGGCTCTCGCGTGAGGAGGTGTCCATCCTTGCGTCCATTGTCAAGGCCGAGTCCAACTACGAGCCGGAGATGCCCCTCATTGCTGGGGTGTATCTCAACCGTCTTGCTGTCGGGATGCCGCTTCAGGCGGATCCGACCGTCGCATTCTGTTTTGATTATAAGCCCCAGCGCATTCTGCATAAGCACCTCGAAGTGGATTCGCCGTACAACACCTATCGCCACACTGGGCTTCCGCCGGGGCCGATATGCGTCCCGTCCCGGGCCGCGCTTGAGGCTGTGCTGAATCCCGATTACGGCGGAGCACGGGGCAAGGGCAATTCCTACTTCTGCGCCAATCCGGACTTCTCCGGAAAACACATCTTCGCCCGTACACTCTCCGAGCACAACGCCAACGCCCGCGCCTTTCAGGCTGAACTCTCCCGCCGCGCCCGCGCGAAGCGGGAACAGTAGCTTCCGGCGCTCCGACTGCGGTATTCCGCGTCCTATATTCATGCCCGG
>DJQV01000018.1:0-192662 GCA_002438805.1 Bacteroidales bacterium UBA6377 | reverse complement strand
CCCGTACCCGCGCACCCATTCCGGGTTAGAGCATACTACGTTGAAAACACTATAACCTAGACGGAAAACCACTGTCTCGGGCCATTCTCGGCTTCGGGTTATAGCGGATTGCCTTAAATGTACTATAACCTGAACGGAATTGCGATGCTACTGCAACATTGAAACCCTTCTGCATATATCTTGTTTCCATACTACTATGTGATTTTGAAGCTCAACTGCAAAAAAGCATGAAATAGATTAAGCCGCAACAGTTCCATCAGATAATGTATCATTTCGGAAAATATATCTAATTTTGCGGCGGTTTTAAGAAGTAGTGTGAACTTATGGACATAAAGTTGATTATCTTCGATTTCGACGGGACGATAGGAGATACCCGTCATAATATCATCAAGACCCTGCAGATGACGATGGAGGCGCAGGGGCTTCCGCCGCGTTCCGAGCAGGAGTGCGCCGCCACGATAGGGCTCACTCTCCCGAATGCGTTCCGCCGCCTTCAACCGCAGATGGATGACAAGCAGGTAGCCGAATGTGCCGAACGCTATCACGACCTCTTCGAGATCAACAAGCGGGAGCTCGTGCCGCAGCCGTTTCCGCATGTGATCAGCACGCTGGAGCACCTTAAAGACAAGGGCTACAAGATGACGGTGGCTTCCTCCCGTTCGAATTATTCGCTTTACGGATTCATCCGCGACATGCATCTCGACAAATACATGAGCTATGTGCTCGGGGCCGAGGATGTCGAGAAACCGAAGCCTGACCCGGCACCGGTGCTCAAGACCCTCAAGGACTTGGGATACAGTGCAGCACAGGCGCTCGTCGTGGGTGACATGCCGTACGACATCCTGATGGGCAAGGGAGCCGGGGCTGCCACCTGTGGAGTAAGCTACGGCAACTCAACACGCGAGGAACTCCTTGCAAGCGGGGCGGACCATGTGATAGACGATTTCTCCGAACTTGAAAAATTGCTTGAAAGAAATGCTGGACAAGAGTAAACTTTCCGGTCATCTTGCGGTGGCCATAGCATATACGATATTCGGATTCAACATCATATTCTGCAAGGATATAGCAAATTCGCACAGCATTTCCCCTTCGGTCCTTTTCTCCATCAGGGCCATAGGAGCATCGGTGCTTTTCTGGCTGCTGTCGTTTTTTCTCCCGAAGGAGAAGATGGCACCGAAGGACATACTGATGACGGCCCTGGCCTCCGTGCTCGGCCTTTTCCTGCCGCAGTACTCTTTCCTTGTGGCCACGACCATGACCACTTCCATCGACCTTTCGGTGCTGGGCACTCTGCCGCCGATCTTCACGATGATATTCGCTGCCATATTCCTCAAGGAGCCGATCACCGCCAAGAAAGCCGGCGGCGTGTTCCTCAGCCTTGCCGGAGTGCTGATGCTGATATTCAACTCCGTCACGGCTCACAACGGCGTGGAGCAGACAAGGCCGCTCGGGATTGTGCTGATGCTGCTCAACGGGGTGAGCTTCGGTGCCTATCTCGGGATTTTCCGTCCATTGATTTCCCGTTACAGCGTGGTGACATTTATGAAATGGATGTTCCTCTTCTCACTGCTGATTTCCCTCCCGTTCTCGGCCAAGGGCTTCTTTGCCACTGATTTTGCGGCGATCACTCCTTCCGTCGTGAGGGAAATCGCTTTTTTGGTGATATTTGCCACGTTCGTGTCATATTTTCTCATCCCTGTGGCGCAGAAGAGGATACGCCCTACGGTGATAAGCCTCTACACCTATCTCCAGCCGATGATAGCCACCGTGTTCAGCATCATCATCGGGATGGACAGTCTGACCTGGCAGAAAGTCATCGCGATAGTCCTCGTGTTCGCCGGAGTCGCCTTCGTCAACAGGAGCAAGGCCGCCCCGCAGGATGCGGAGGCGCTTGTCAGTGAGAACTCTCGTGGACAGGTTCGCAAGTGAGGTCCACCCCGAGCTTTTTGAACACCTTCTTGTCGATGTCGCTCAGCAGGACTGTCGAGTGGACCTGGCAGCCGCTGAGTTCCGGGAGCATGTCCAGGGCCTTGCGGCAGTTGTCATCGTCCGGGCTGAGCATGGACAGCGCTATGAGGGCCTCATCGGTGTGCAGGCGGGGATTTTTTCCGTGAAGGAAGGTCACCTTCGTCTTCTGTATCGGCTCGATGAGCCTGCCAGGTATGAGTTTGACTCCGTGCCCGATTCCTGCAAGGTGCTTTAGAGCCTTGAGGATCAGGGCGGCGCACGGGCCGAGCAGGTCTGAAGTCTCGGCGCTGAGGATGGTGCCGTCGGAGAGTTCTATAGCTGCCGCCGGGTTGCCTGACGTGGCGGCCCTCTGCTTGGCCGCCACTGTCACCCTGCGGTATTCAGTGGTGATGCCGGCCTGCTTGAGCAGCAGAGAGATTTTCCCGACTTCGTTCTCGTTGTCCGCGCCGCCGGCCATCCTCTCAAGGGCGGCGTAGTAGCGGCGGATGATCTCGTCGTTGGCCGCCTTGCAGCAGATGTCGTTGTCGCTGATGCAGTTGCCGACCATGTTGACCCCCATGTCCGTTGGGGATTTGTAAGGGTTTTTCCCGTAAATTCCCTCGAAGAGGGCGTTGAGTATAGGGAAAATCTCGATGTCGCGGTTGTAGTTGATAGCAGTCTTGCCGTAGGCTTCGAGATGGAACGGGTCGATCATGTTGACATCGTTGAGGTCTGCCGTGGCGGCCTCGTAGGCGATGTTGACAGGGTGCATCAGCGGGAGGTTCCACACCGGGAATGTCTCGAACTTGGCGTACCCGGCTGCCGTGCCTTTCTTGTGCTCGTGGTAGAGCTGGCTTAGACACACTGCCATCTTGCCGCTTCCAGGGCCCGGTGCTGTCACAATGACAAGCGGGCGGGTGGTCTGGACATAGTCGTTCTTGCCGTACCCTTCCTCGGAGTCGATAAGGGCCACGTTGTTGGGGTAGCCTTCTATCGTGTAGTGGTAATAGGCCTTGATTCCCAGCTTCTTGAGCTTGGCCTTGTAGGCCTTGGCACTGGACTGGCCGTTGAAGTGAGTGATCACGACACTGCTCACAAGGAATCCCCGGCTCTGGAACTCGGACCGCAGGCGCAGCACGTCCATCTCGTAGGTGATGCCGTAGTCCGCGCGGATCTTGTTTTTCTCTATGTCGGTGGCGCTGATGACGATGACTATTTCGGCACAGTCGCTGAGCTGCTGGAGCATGCGCAGTTTGCTGTCCGGCTGGAATCCCGGGAGAACCCGGCTCGCGTGGTAGTCGTCAAACAGTTTGCCGCCGAGCTCAAGGTAGAGCTTGTCCCCGAACTGGGCTATGCGTTCTTTGATGTGGGCTGATTGTATCCGCAGATACTTTTCGTTGTCGAATCCGTGCTTCATAACGGGCTGCGAAATTACGAATTAAAATCCGTGCCCGCAAATCACTTGCGCTTTGCCGGGGCGGATTAGCACGAAATTTGGTATATTTGTCTTTGATGGATGCACTTGTAGAAAAAGCCCGCGCGGTGGCGCTTGAGGCACTTAAAGATGAGACCCGTTACGACGGCAGCCCTTTCATACAGCACCCCGACAATGTCGCCCGTATAGTGGCAGACGAGATCGGCCTGCCTATGGAGTGCGTGGCCGCTGTATATCTGCATGAGGCGACGAGGACGCATAAGGATGTGGACATCAGTTCTTTCCCGGCTGAGGTGCGAAAGATTACCGAGGGGCTCAACAAGATTTCGACCATAAAGCCCAAGGACACCCGGCTCGAAGCCGAGAACTACAAGAAACTGATCGTCCAGTATTCCACTGACCCGAGGGTGGTGGTGCTGAAGATAGCCGACCGTCTGGAGGTTATGCGGAGCCTGAGCATCTTCCCAAAGACCTCCAGGGAGCAGAAGCTTCTGGAGACGATGATGCTCTACATGCCGCTTGCTCACCAGCTTGGGCTTTACAATATCAACAACGAGCTGGGAAACATCTACTTCCGCTACTCGGAGCCTGAGCAGTACAGGGCTGTCACCAACAAGCTCAAAGCCACGGAAAAAGACCGGGAGCAGCTCACCGCCGAGTTCATCCGGCCTCTTGAGAAGAAGCTTTCCGATGCCGGCATCCGCTACAAGCTCAAGGCGCGCACAAAGAGCGCATATTCAATCTACCGCAAGATGCAGGTGCAGAAAGTGCCTTTCGAGGGGGTATATGACGTGTTCGCAATCCGCTTCATTATCGACTGCGAGGACGATCCGAAACTGGAGAAGGACCTCTGCTGGAAAGTATATTCCTATGTGACGGAAGAATACGAACCCGATGTCAAACGCCTGCGCGACTGGCTCACCACGCCTCGTCCCAACGGATACGAGTCCCTGCACATCACGGTCAAGAACAGACAGGGCAAATCCCTTGAAGTCCAAATACGTACAAAACGCATGGACATCGAGGCCGAGAGCGGCAACGCGGCCCACTGGGCCTATAAGGGCATACGTCATGAGGCATCGCTGGACAGGTGGATGCAGTCCGTGCGCGACTCGCTTGCCAACCCGTTCGAGGCCAGCCCCGAGGACATGCCGGCACCGCCGGACAAGGAGATTTTTGTGTTCACCCCTACCGGGGAACTCAGGATTCTCTCAGCCGGAGCCTCAGTGCTTGATTTCGCTTTCAATATCCACTCCAATGTGGGGTGCCGCTGCACGGGAGGGAAGGTCAACGGCAAGCCGGTGCAGATCAAGGAAAAACTGAAGACGGGAGATGTGGTGGAGATCATGACGAGCCGCAACCAGCGGCCAAATAGGGACTGGTTGGGCTGGGTGGTCACGTCCAAGGCCCGCAGCAAGATAAAGCAGGAACTCGATGCCGACGAGCGGCGCTCGGCTGCCGAAGGGCGCGAGATTCTGGAACGCCGCCTCAAGAACTGGAAACTGGAGTTCAGTGACGAGTTGCAGACCGAGTTCATGAAGTCGAGGAAATTCAATTCCGTGATGCCGTTCCTCGCAGCCATATCGCGTGAAGAGGTGGATGTCAATGACATAAAGGCTTTCATCCTCCAGAAGCAGGCGGAGAAAGCTCTTCCGACTGCGGAGGAGAGGGACGCGACGGCCTTGAAGGAAGGCTATGCCGGGACTTCGTCTGATGACATTCTGGTGATCAGCGCCAAGAATGTGCGGGGACTGGACTACAAACTTTCCAAGTGCTGCAACCCCGTCTTTGGCGATGACGTCTTCGGGTTTGTCACCAGGACAGACGGCATCAAGATACACAGGATCTCCTGTCCCAACGCGGCAAGGCTGATAGAGCGCTACCCGTACAGGATACAGAAGGTCGTCTGGCAGGACAGCAGCAGCGGTGGGGATTTCGTCTGTGACCTCGCCATCACCGCAGGGATGGAGCATCCGGTGCTCAGCGCGATCATGGACGTTATCGGCAAGTTCAAAGTCTCGATGCGCTCCTTCAATGTCAAGGAGAACCAGAGGACCGGCACTTATGAGATCAGCGTCAAGCTGCTTGTGCCGTCAAATACCGAGTTGGACAAGGTGATATCATTGGTTTCAAACATAAAGAACGTCATAAAGGTTCATAGAGTATAACTATCATGGATACAGAGTATTTGGACAGGTTCGAGAAGATTCTCGAAGACGGCCTCCTCAAGGTCTGCCAAGGTGCCGGCCTGCTGGGGGAGGAAGTGTTGAGGAGTCCCGATATCGATGAGAAATGGGATTCTTATATCAAGGACTACACGGCGGATGCTGTGGAGAATTTCAATGCCTACCCGGAAGCTGCGCTTTCCTGGGCGGCATTCCTCGGGATGGGCGTGGCCCACAACTGGGATGTGGACTGGGAGGCCCACAAGGATGACAGCTACAAGTCGTATTACGGCAGCAAGGGCTGGGACAACATGGACGAGCATATACTTCAGGACGTGCTTGGCTTCAAGGCGGATGACCCGGAAGCCAAGAAGATCAACGACACTCTCTTGAGCTGCGCTCTTGCGACTCTCGGCCTGATAAGGCACGAAAGCATCGAGCCGCAGACGGATCTCGGTTTCTATGTGCTTGTGCGGGCCTATACTGTTTTGTACCGCATAGGAGCCGCCATAGAGATCAAGCGTCTCGGCTATAAGAAGGTGCTGGTGAATTAGTTTCCTGATGCCGCCGGTTTTGTGAGGGCTCTCCGCAAGCGGGGAGCCCTTTCATATTCAGGAGTCTGTTATATCCCGGCGTTGAGCATCGCTTCGCACCCTTCGAGGATGTCCTGGAAAGCCTGCTCGAAGTCTCCTGTGTACCACGGGTCCACCACATCTCGGCTGTGTCCGGTGTAGGACATGAGCAGGTGGACTTTGCCGTCGGGGTCCGGGCCCATCACTCTTTCAAGCCAGCGCAGGTTGCTGGTGTCCATGCAGATGATGCGGTCGAATTTCTTGTAATCTTCCGGGGTGACGGTGCGTGCGGTTTTGGCTTGGTCGAACTGGATGCCGTGCTGCTTGAGGCAGCGCTTTGCCGGCGGGTAGATGGGGTTGCCGTATTCTTCGTCGGATACGGCGGCTGATTCTATCAGGTACTGGTCCTCGTCGCCCCTTGCCCTAAGCAGGGCTTTGAGTATGAATTCCGCCATCGGACTTCTGCAAATATTGCCGTGGCAGATAAATAGGATTCGTTTCATATTTTGTCCGTTGTCGTTTGTTCTGTGCTTCTGTGGTATGCTGATTCATTTGGGCGTTCTGGTTCCGGGCGACTATTGCACAGCTTTGGCCGCTTGTGCTTGCATCTTCGGCCTCGCTACGGGCCGCAGAGTTCTTTCCGGCCGCCTTCGAATCGTGGCAAATATACAAAAGTTATCTGAATTCACGTTGCCCGGCCCTGCCACGGCGCACTTTGCCGATCCTGCCGAGATGGTACGTGGAGAGTGTGTCGATGTTGGATGGGCGTAGTAGGGTCATGGGGGGGGATAAAACGCGGTGGCGGATAAGGGTTTGATATAGAGGTAAATAACGATATGTCTTCCCAGAGTTTGCGGGGAGGCCGAATGCCCTTTTGTCTGATAATCAGCATCTTATCCGCCACCGCGTTTTGGCGCTGGTGCAGCAGTCCTTGCTGTTACCTTGTTCTGGAGCTGATGAGGTGACCAGCATTTCGGCTTCTAAGTCAGGCCACCCATGAGCTCCTGCAAGTCTTTGTTGTTGTGGACTGCCTCTTCAAGCTGCTTTTGAGGTATTGTAAAGACATGGCCGAAGGCACCTATTGATACGATGTGTGCTTTCCCTCCATAATGGAGTTTTCCTACATTGAAGATAAAGCAGTCATCAATCACGAGATAATGGCCGACAAGCGCATCTATGATTTGGTTCCCAAATAGAACTCCGATTACCGCCAGCCCTGTCTCATCTGCATCTGCGCTGTCATTCAATATGGCAGTAAGCTGGTTGGAGAAAGCGGAAATATGCTTGTCCTTAGTAGGGCAAGTCGCTGTCATTGAAATGATAATTGCGATGAATGTTAATATTGATATTACGACTCTCTTTCGTTTTCTTTCACAGCGTACTTTCTTTTCTTCGAGATAGTCATCAACTGTTTTCTGAAATTCTCTTGTCAGTCCATCCATGGAATCGGATTCTATAATACCGAGTTCCTTTTCTCCGGTGATTTTTCCGAAATATCTACTCTCAGAGCATTCCGGCAATATGTAAAAGCTCTTGTACTTCATGTCTGTAAGGTACGTAATTATTTTGTTGTCTGTTTTGTTTTTGCTGACATTTATTTATCTTGCCTCCTCTGAATCTATGTGCAGGAACTTCATTGCGTGTTGTCTTTTGATATGGCAGTTCAGGAGGAGTTCTGCCAGATATTTTTCCCGGCTTTCTATCGGTTGACATAGTAGACTATAGATATCTTTGGATGCGTATTGAGACATCTTCCTGTATGATGGCCCGGAGTGGTTTTCATAAGATTCTGCAATGTCGTATTCGCTGCCGGTATTGCTTTCGAATGCGCGCAACATTTTGCTATAATTTCCATAGAATGAGGTGGTGGAGTTGAAGTTAATAACTGAGTATAAGTTGATTATGTGATCGGCCATCTGCTTTTTCTCTGTGGCATCCAGGTTTTTGCAAAGACTGTCAATCGCTTCGTATCCGAGGATGCATCCTGATTTGCGAAGAACTCTTACCTGTTCTATTGAATGTCGTAGTCTTTTTGTGGCTCTTTTGAGGATCAGTTTGTCTGAGAAAGGACATTCTGATTGCGAGTATGCAAGAAAATTCCATTGCCATTCTTCGGCCTTCCGGCACAGGCCGTCTTCTACGGGATTGTTGTAGAGATATGCGAGTGTCGTCCTGATTGCTTTCTCACCTTTTTTGAGTGCGAGGCCGTAACTTCTGAAAAGCTGTCCCGAGATGCCATGCCGCTTGTTGTAGAGCATTGCGAAACGTGACATGACATCCCTCATGAATGTTGCGACCATAGCCTTGTCTGGTGCTTCTACGATGATGTGGATATGATTGAACATCAAGCATAAACCTAGTACCTTGATATTATGTCGTGTCGCTTTTATTGAAAAAATCGTGAAGAATACAAGGCAATCCCTTGTGTTGTAGAATACGACAAATCCGTGGCGAGCCCTTTGATAAATATGCCAAACCCGTCTTTCGCTCCTGATCTTCCCACCATTGTGTTCCATAGTCTGAAATCTAGTTGTCGCAAGTTAATGAATCATTGTGGATAATCCAAATATATTCCTTTTTCATCAGCCATGTGTGACCATCAGCAGAAAAAAATGCTTTTGTAAGATGTTTAGAGAAGAAAGTCTTTGCGCCGTGTGGCAGGGCCGGCACCGGCGATGTTTTTGTGTTGGGCCGGTGGCGCCACGGCGCTTTGACGCGAACTTTCATGCTTTACATTGGCGCTGCCTGCTGCAACTCTAAGCTTTGGTATCCCTGTCATCGCTGCCTGCCGGAGGGGTGTGTGGGAAAGTGGTGTTGGAGGATGGGGTTGATGTGCTGGCGGTTTGTGGCGGTTGATGTTGTGCATGGCGGTTGAGAGTGGGCGTAGCAGTGTCATGGGGTAAAATGAGGTGGCCGATAAGTGCTTGACACATAAGCGAATAACGATATGTCTTCCCGGAGTTTGCGAGGAGGCTGAAAGTTCTTTTGCTTGATAATCAGCATCTTATCCGCCACCGCCTTCTGGCGCGGGTGCAGCAGTCCTTGCCGTTGCCTTGTTCTGGCGCTGATGCAGCAGTCCTTGCTGTTATCGCCGGAGCTGGCCGCAATCTCCCCAGACAAAGTGTGGAAAGGTGCTCTCCGGTTCATACTGGGTCATTTCAGGTTCAATCCCGTTCAATCTGAAAGAACTTGATAACAGATGATTATATTTGCCATTAACATAATAGCGCATAGAATATACAGCTCCGGTTTTGGTGAAATCGTGACCGGATGGCAGGATGCATAAAGATAAAATCTTATGATAAAGCTGTTTTTTAAAATCTCTTGACTATGACGCACTTCATCCCGGCGGCCATGACGGCTTCCGGGATTTTTTCTGTATGCGGCCATGATGAAGGTGGAAGCCGAGAGAAGACATCCTATTTCCGGAATTTTTTATACCTTTACAAGGCAAGCAGATAATACGATGGACAACAAGAAAGAAGTGGAGCGTGCAGAACTCCACCGGACTATTTGGGCAATAGCGGATGAGATGAGAGGTTCCGTGGACGGATGGGACTTCAAATCATACATTCTCGGGATTCTCTTTTACAGATACATCAGTGAGAACATCACCATATACATCAACAAAGGTGAATGGGAGACGGGCAACACCGGTTTCAATTATGCTGACCTTGATGATGCTCAGGCGGAAGGCATAAGGGAAGAAATGGTGAATGTCAAGGGCTTCTTTATCCTGCCTTCTCAGCTCTTTGAGAATGTATGCAAGACTTGTGATGCTGACCCTAACTTGAATATGACACTTGAAGGCATCTTCTCGTCTATTGAGAACTCAGCAAAGGGGACCGCAAGTGAAGATGATTTCAAGGGGCTGTTTGCAGACCTTGATGTGAACAGCAACAAGCTGGGTGCTACTGTCATCAAGAGGAATGAAAAACTGGTCAAACTTCTGAGGGGGATCCAGTCAATGAAACTGGGAGACTATCAGGACAATACCATCGATGCATTTGGTGATGCATACGAATATCTGATGGGTATGTATGCTTCAAATGCAGGCAAGAGTGGCGGTGAATACTACACTCCGCAGGAAGTGAGTGAGCTTTTGACAAAGCTCGCCACAGTCGGCAAGACAGAGGTCAATAAGGTTTATGACCCGGCCTGCGGGTCTGGCTCACTGCTCCTGAAAGCAGCAAAGATACTCGGCAAGGACAATGTGAGACAGGGGTTCTTCGGGCAGGAAATCAACTTGACTACATATAACCTTTGTAGGATCAATATGTTCCTGCACGATATTGACTATGACAAGTTTGACATAGCCTGCGAGGACACGCTTCTTTCTCCACAGCACTGGGATGATGAGCCATTCGAAGTGATAGTCTCAAATCCACCTTACTCAACGAAATGGAAGGGTGATGATGATATAACTCTTATCAATGACCCTAGGTTCGCTCCTGCCGGAGTCTTGGCCCCGAAGTCAAAGGCTGATCTTGCATTCATTATGCACTCCCTTTCCTGGCTTGCCAGCAACGGCACGGCCGCCATAGTATGCTTTCCGGGAGTGATGTATAGAGGTGGAGCTGAGAAAAAGATCAGACAGTATCTTATTGATAACAACTTTGTGGATTGCATCATCCAGCTTCCGGACAACCTATTCTTCGGGACCAGCATTGCCACCTGCATTATGGTCTTGAAGAAAGCAAAAAAGGACAACTGCACTCTGTTCATCGATGCCACAAAGGAATGTGTTAAGGTTACCAACAGCAACAAGCTCACGGAAGAGAACATCCAGCATATCCTTGACCTGTTTACGGACAGAGAGGATGTGCAGTATATCAGCAAGCTTGTGGCAAATGATGACATAGCCAAGGCTGACTACAACCTGTCTGTCTCGACCTATGTAGAGCAGGAGGACACCAGAGAGAAGGTGGACATCGTGAAGCTCAATGCAGAACTTGCGGAGATTGTAGAAAGGGAGAATGCGCTCCGTGCTGAAATTGACAAGATTATTGCGGAAATAGGAATATGATGTCTCTGTGCCATTTCAGAATGAAAGGGAATGACGGAGCCGCCTTTAGGGTAGGCGGCTCCGATACGGACGGGTATGCAGACAAGGCCGTGGGCCTACCGTTTACGGTAGTGGGCCTTCACGTAAACCTTTTTACCTCTGACCATTCTGAAATGGCCTCTGACATAAACTGGTTTGTGAGCATCTTTGCACTCTGTGCAGGAGCGCTCATCAAGCTTAATATTGATGGATATCTTAATCATTGCGATTATGTTTAACTGCTTGAGAGCTGAGAGCGGGCCTTTGAGAGTACATCCGTCCGTATTTCTCCAAACAAAAAAGACACTTGCCCGAAAGCAAATGTCTTTAAAAATAAAGCTTGACGAGCGCCTCAATCGTACGATTAAAATATCCGATACAAATATGAGAATTCCAAACGAGAATAACAACACTTGGAGAGAGAAAAATGAGTAAGTTGGAAGAACTGATACAGCAATACTGTCCTGACGGGGTGGAGTGGAAAACACTGGGTGACGCTACCATAATGAAAAGGGGAACTTCCGCGACAAAAGGCATAATGCAAGAAGGGAATATCCCTGTCATCTCTGGCGGAAGGCAACCAGCATTTTATTGCAATGTCTCAAATAGAATTGGGGAGGTCATTACCATTGCTGGAAGTGGGGCTGGTGCCGGCTATGTTCAATACTGGAATGAACCCATTTTTGTTTGTGATGCCTTTTCAATACAAGGGAATGAAACTTTGAAAACCAAGTATATCTATTATGTCTTAACCAGTATTCAAGAGAAGATATACTCTACAAAGAAAGGTGGAGGTGTTCCGCACGTTCATATATCAAGCATAGACAAGTTTGAAATCCCCATACCGCCGCTGCCGGTGCAGGAGGAGATTGTGAGGATATTAGATAAGTTTACAGAGCTGCAAGCAGAACTGCAAGCAGAACTACAAAAAAGAAAGCAACAATACAACTATTATCTTGATAACCTCCTGAATTTCAATAGGGGGGGGTATCAAGCAGAAGTAAGATGGATGAAGATGAGTGAAGTGTTTGAGATACGAAATGGATATACTCCGTCAAAGGCAAACAAGGAGTTCTGGGAAGGAGGAACCATTCCGTGGTTCAGGATGGAGGACATTCGACAGAATGGACGTATTCTCTCGGACTCAATACTGCACATTACCCCAAAAGGTGTCAAGGGGAAGGGGTTGTTCAAGGCCAACTCTTTCATACTTGCAACAACAGCAACCATCGGCGAGCACGCTCTTCTAATTGCTGATTCGCTTGCGAATCAGCGATTTACGAATCTTTTAATTCGTAAATCGCTTAAAAATGAAATAGATGTAAAGTTCTTTTACTATTATATGTTCATAATTGACGAGTGGTGCAAGAACAACACAAATATATCCAATTTCGCATCGGTTGATATGACGAAGTTCTGTAATTTGCTTATTCCTATTCCATCAATGACAGAACAGAAGAGGATTGCGGGCATCCTTGACCGTTTCGACCGCCTGACAAACGACCTTTCCTCCGGACTTCCTGCGGAGATGGAAAAGAGAAGACAGCAATACGAGTATTACAGAGATAAACTTTTGATCTTCAAGAGGAAAGGAGCATAACAGAAGACAAGAAGCATAATAATGACACAATACAATATCATCGCGGAAAGTCAGGAATACACTGTGGTCGCAGAATATGACCACGTGGCTACCCCTGCGGAAAGCTACCAGAGCGAGGCTGATCTGGAAAAGGAGTTCATCAGACTCCTTGGGGAGCAGGGGTATGAGTATCTCCCTATCCACACGGAGGCCGACCTCATCAGGAACCTGCGCTCGCAACTGGAAAAGCTCAACTCCTACCACTTCACAGACAGTGAATGGGAGCGGTTCTTCGGTGAGTGCATAGCCAACAAAAATGATGATATTGTAGCCAAGACACAGAAGATACAGGATGACTATATCCAGGTTCTCAAAAGAGACACAGGCGAAAGCCAGAACATCAAACTGCTCGACAAGGACAACATCCATAATAACTTCGTCCAGGTCATAAACCAGTATGTCGAGGAGGGCGGGAACTATGACACCAGATATGATGTGTCCATTCTTGTAAACGGTCTTCCCCTTGTGCATATAGAACTGAAAAGGCGCGGTGTCCAGCTCAAAGAGGCATTCAACCAGATAAACAGATACCAGAGGGACAGCTTCTGGGCAGGCTGCGGATTGTATGAGTATGTGCAGATATTTGTCATCAGCAACGGCACGAACACCAAGTATTACTCAAACACCACCAGGGCCAATCATCTCAAAGAGCAGGAGACAGGCGGAAGGAACAAGTCGAAGAAGACCAGCAACTCATTCGAGTTCTCATCATTCTGGGCTGACAGCAACAACAAGGTCATCACTGACCTTCTTGACTTCACCAAGACATTCTTCTCCAAGCATACCCTGCTCAGCATCCTTACAAAGTATTGTGTATTCACCAGCGAGAAGATGCTTATGGTGATGAGACCTTACCAGATCGCAGCCACAGAAAGGATCATACAGAGGATAAACATTGCAGAGAATTACAAGCTTTACGGCAGCATCAAGGGCGGAGGATACATCTGGCACACCACAGGCTCAGGAAAGACACTCACATCCTTCAAGACTGCACAGCTGGCATCCAGACTTCCATATATAGACAAGGTCCTCTTCGTGGTGGACAGGAAAGACCTTGACTACCAGACGATGAAGGAGTATAACCGCTTCGAGGAAGGGGCGGCTGACGGAAACACTTCCACGGCCGTGCTTCAAAGACAGTTGGAGAACAGGGACAAAAGCGGTGGTTATCACGATTACCATATCATCATCACCACCATCCAGAAGCTCTCCATCTTCGTGCAGAAGAACAGGAACCATCCGGTATTCCAGCAGAGAGTGGTGATAATCTTCGATGAGTGCCACAGAAGCAATTTCGGGGAGATGCACAGTGCCATCACCAAGAACTTCAGGAAATACAATCTTTTCGGCTTCACAGGCACCCCTATCTTCGCACAGAATGCAGGGACCGGCGGTGATATGAGATTGAAGACCACCCAGCAGGCATTCGGGGACAAACTTCACACCTACACCATAGTGGATGCCATCAATGACGAGAATGTCCTTCCGTTTAGGATTGACTATGTGAATACCATCAAGGAGAAGGACAGCATCAATGATGAACAGATTTCTGCCATCGACAGGGAGAAGGCAATGGCTTCCCCGGAAAGGATATCAAATGTAACCCAGTATATCCTTGAACACTTCGACCAGAAGACAAAGAGAAGGAGCTTCAATGCTATGTTTGCAGTGGCGTCCATTCCTATGGCCAAGGCATACTACAATGAGTTCAAAAAACAACAGGAAAATCTTCCGGAATCACACAGATTGAAGATAGCCACCATATACAGCTATGGTGCAAATGAAGAAGAAGTCGATGGGATACTTGCGGAAGAGAACCCGGAGAGCACCACGCAGCTTGACCAGCAGTCAAGGGATTTCCTTGAAGGAGCCATACAGGATTACAACAGGATGTTCTCCACGAATTATGACACATCCAGCGACAAGTTCCAGAACTACTATAAAGACTTGTCGTTGAGGATGAAGAACAGGCAGGTGGACTTGCTGATAGTGGTGAATATGTTCCTTACCGGCTTTGATGCCACCACACTCAATACCCTGTTTGTGGACAAGAACCTGAAACAGCACGGACTGATACAGGCATTTTCAAGGACAAACAGGATATTGAACTCCGTCAAGACTTTCGGCAATATAGTCTGTTTCAGGGATCTCCAGCAGGCTACTGATGATGCCATTGCCCTGTTCGGGGATAAGGATGCAAGCAGTATCGTGGTGCTGAAAGACTTCCTGTCTTATTATGACGGATACGACACGGAGAAAGGGAAGCACTGCTATGGCTATAAGGAACTTGTCGAGCAGCTGCAAAATGAGTTTCCGGTTGGACAGCCTATTATTGGAGAAGAAGCCGAGCGGAGGTTCGTGGCCCTGTTTGGAAGTCTTCTCAAATCCATCAACATACTATCAACTTTTGACCAGTTCGAGGGGAAAGAGCTGCTCTCGGACAGGCAGTTGCAGGATTACCAGAGCAATTACCTTGACCTTCAGGAGAAATGGCGCCGCCGCAAGCCGGGCGACAAGGAGAACATAAATGATGACCTTGTATTTGAGACTGAGCTTATAAGGCAGGTGGAGATAAACATTGACTATATTCTCCTTCTTGTTCAGAAGTATCACGACAGCAACTGCACAAACAAGGAGATACTTGTCAATATTTCCAAGGCCATAGGGTCAAGCATCCAGCTCAGGAGCAAGAAGGAACTCATAGAGAACTTCATCGGCAGTGTGAATGCCGATACTGACGTAGAGAAGAGCTGGAAAGAATATGTTCAGCAGCGGAAGGACGAAGACCTGAAAGAAATCATAGAGAGTGAGCATCTCAGACCGCAGGAGACAAGGGCATTTATTGACAACAGTTTTCGGGACGGACAGGTAAGAACCACGGGAACAGACATTGACAAGATACTTCCGCCTATGTCCCGCTTTTGCGGGGGCAACAGACAGGAAAAGAAGAAGGCCGCCATCGAAAAACTGCAGGGATTCTTTGAAAGATATTTCGGACTGTAGAATCGTTTCCTTTATTTTTATATCTTCGTATCTGGAAATCGGGTGATTCGATAAATTAACGAAGATAAAATATGGCTCAAAAGTCTAATATTCTAATAAACAGGAAAGCTACAGAATTGTGGAAAGGGGACACCATTCAATCGGTATCATTATATAATGAGTGGTTTCTGAATTTCGCACCTGCAACTTATACAAAAGAGCGTAGACGCGCAATGGAACAGGTTGATAGAGCCATCAATCAGACCAATAATTTTCATTTTACGACAACACATCTGAGAGAGCACCCGGAACTCATAACGATACTGAGGATGGCAACGACTCCTCCTATCGCACGTGATAGGTTAATCGGGTTTTCAGGTGTGAAACCATCTCTCATCAAGAATATGGAAGAGGGACGTTTCCCACAAAGAATGCCGGAAGAAGAAAAGGAGTATTGTCTGAATCGGATATTCTATGTTTTGAAAAAATTAGTTGATGTAGATCTGTTTTCTTGGATTCAAAAGGATGTCAGCCCTACTTCGGAAGAACTTAAAATTGCGGAGTGCATTGTTGCGGACAGATTGTGCGGAACTCTAGCCGATCCGATAATACGCAATGAGCAAGAAAATAGGCAATTGAAAGTGATCAGTGGATTTCTCGTTTCGGAAGGGTACACTTTTGTCGAATCCAAACAGGTGGCTGCATTTTCTGAAATGCGAAAAGGAACATTTACATATCATCTGAATGTTCCGGTAAAGATGAGCCGTTTTGGCGTTAATATGCCGATTGATGTTGTCATAAAGCGTATCGGATGCTCTGAGAAAACTTTGCCGCTTCTTGTGGAGTGTAAGTCGGCTGGAGATTTTACAAACACCAACAAACGCAGAAAAGAAGAAGCGCAGAAAATAGAACAACTGAAGTCAACGTATGGTAACAATGTTGATTTCGTGCTCTTTTTGTGCGGATATTTTGATAGTGGATATCTTGGATATGAAGCTGCCGAGGGTATTGATTGGGTGTGGGAACATAGAGTGACTGATTTTAAAAAGGCAGGAGTATGACTTTCGACACTTCATATTATAATGCAGAACGAGACAGGCTGCAAAAAGTATTGGACTCGCAAAAAACTTCAAAGGAGCGAAATGAGAAAGGGCAATTTGCCACGCCATATTCTTTGGCAAGCAGCATAATGCATAAAGCCAAGGACTTTTGCCGGGAAAAAGTTGTGTGTCTGATAGAGCCTTCCATTGGATTGGGCTCATTCTATGTGGCGTTCCGCGATGTGTTCGGAGAGAAAGCGGGCCATGCCCTTGGATTTGAGATAGATGAACATTATTATGCTCCGGCAAAGAAACTTTGGGCTAAGGAGGACATAGAATTAAGGAATGTAGATTTTTTGAAAGAGGGAACAACCGATGAACATTTCGATTTGCTTGTTGCAAACCCGCCCTATGTCAGACATCATTATATTGATGCGGAAACAAAAAGGAAATTGCAAAAGGAGGTTCTGCAGAATACAGGCATAAAGATCTCGGGATTGGCGGGACTCTATTGCTATTTTCTGCTTCTCTCTGAAAAATGGTTGGCTGATGGTGCTTTGTCCTGTTGGCTGATACCATCGGAATTCTTGGATGTGAATTATGGGACGGCTGTAAAACAATATTTGCTTGAATGTGTTGATCTTTTATGGGTTCACAAGTTCAAAGCTGATGACGTGAAATTTGAAGATGCACTTGTCAGCTCGACCGTTGTCTTCTTCCGAAAAAGTAGACCATCAGGAAAATGTATTGTCTTTTCGTGTGGACAAGATGTAAATGCGCCGACCGGAACGATAAGGATGAATCGGCAAGGTTTGTCTGCATCCGATAAATGGTCAAGATTGTTTATAAAAGGTGTCACACAGAGTTCTGTCGGCGACGAATGTAAAATAGGGGACTTTTTTACAGTTAAGCGTGGAATAGCAACGGGTGACAATGATTTTTTCATTGTAGATACGGATACAATAGAAAAATACCATATACCTGCAAACTTTCTCAAGCCCGTGCTTCCAAGTCCAAGGCATCTGAAGGAGAATATAATAACCTCAGACGAAGAAGGCAAGATAGCATTGCCCAAAATACAGTATCTGTTCTCGTGCAATTTGTCAGAAGATAGACTGAGAGCGGAATACTCCGGCGTATGGGAATATATACAAGAAGGAGTAAGGCGTGGTGTGAATCGAGGATATATATGCAGTCACCGGCCTATATGGTATTACTGTGAAGACAGGAAACCTGCACCTTTTGTAGTTCCATATATGGGGCGTGGGGATTCTTCCAAAAAGATGTTCCGTTTCATCCTGAATCGGACAGAGGCGATCACGACCAATGTCTATTTGCTCCTGTATCCAAAGGAGAACTACTGGCTGTGTTTGACAGACACAGAACTGCTCAATGAGGTATGGCAAAGATTGAATGAAGTTACAAATGAGCAATTCATAATCAATGGGCGTGAATATGGAGGGGGATTACATAAGTTGGAACCAAAAGAGCTTCTCAACCTTGCTGTACCGGCGTTGTCCTCTCTATTGTTGCCAAGGCGTCACTCGTATGAACCGACATTGTTTTAAGCGGATACTTTATGAAATTTCATCTGCAGTCAGAATATAAACCGTCGGGCGACCAGCCGGAGGCCATAGCGCAGCTCAGCTCCGCTCTTGAGTCGGGCGTGAGCGATGTCACCCTGCTCGGCGTGACCGGCTCGGGCAAGACATTCACGATGGCCAACGTCATCGAGCGTCTCCAGCGTCCGGCGCTGATACTCAGCCACAACAAGACCCTCGCGGCACAGCTCTACGGGGAGTTCAAGTCGTTCTTCCCGGACAACGCCGTCGAGTATTTCGTCTCCTATTACGACTACTACCAGCCGGAGGCCTACATCCCTTCGAGCGACACCTATATCGAGAAGGACCTCAGCATCAACGACCGCATCGAGAAGCTGCGCCTCAGCGCCGCGAGCGCCCTGCTCTCGGGCAGGCGTGATGTCATCGTGATATCCTCTGTATCATGCCTCTACGGTATCGGCAACCCGGAGGATTTCCACGCGCAGACGGTCACTGTCCGCAAGGGCGAGACCCGCAGCCTGACGGGGCTTCTGTACAGACTCGTCGAGGGCCTGTACAACCGAACCGAGGCCGAGTTCAAGCGCGGCTCGTTCCGTGTGCGCGGAGACACAGTGGATGTCTACCTGAGCGGTGCCGACGAGGCGGTGAGGATAGAGTTCTTCGGGGACGAGGTGGATGCTCTGAGCCTTATAGATCCTGTGACCGGCGCCCATATCGAAGATCTGGACGAGATCAGCATCTACCCTGCCAACAACTTCGTCACCACCAAGGAACGCAGCGCCGCGGCGGTGTCGCAGATCCAGGACGATCTGGTCAAGCAGATGCAGGTGTTCACGGAGCAGGGGCGAGAACTTGAGGCCAAACGCCTTAAACAGAGGGTGGAATATGACCTTGAGATGATCAAGGAGATGGGCTATTGCCCGGGCATAGAGAACTACTCGCGCTATTTTGACGGACGCCGCGAGGGGCAGAGACCTTTCTGCCTGATCGACTATTTCCCCAAGGATTTCGTAACGTTCATCGACGAGAGCCATGTGACCCTCCCGCAGGTGAGGGCGATGTACGGAGGAGACCATTCACGCAAATCGATACTCATCGACTACGGCTTCCGTCTCCCGGCGGCATCCGACAACAGGCCACTGAAGTTCGAGGAGTTCGAGGCCATCACCGGCCAGAAAGTGTATGTCAGTGCGACCCCGGCCGACTACGAACTTGAGAAGTCCGGAGGTCTGGTAGTTGAGCAGGTGGTCAGGCCGACCGGCCTGCTGGATCCGCCGATCGAGGTCCGTCCTACCAAGAACCAGGTGGACGATCTGGTCGAGGAGATACGCAAACGCGCAGAAAGTGATGAACGCACCCTTGTCACCACCCTCACCAAGAGGATGGCCGAAGAACTGGACGAGTACCTGCGCAAGATAGGCATCCGCGTGCGGTACATCCACTCGGATGTGGACACTGCCGAGCGCGTGGAAATCATCGAGGACTTCAAGATGGGGCTGTTTGACGTGCTCGTAGGGGTGAACCTCCTCCGTGAGGGTCTGGACATCCCGTCCGTGTCGCTGGTGGCGATACTCGATGCCGACAAGGAGGGATTCCTGCGCACCGGCAGGGCATTGACCCAGACAGCGGGCAGGGCGGCCCGAAATGTCAACGGACTCGTGATAATGTACGCCGATTCCGTGACCCCGTCCATGGAGGAGACCATACGCGAAACCAACCGCCGGCGCCGCAAGCAGATGGAATACAACGAACTCCACCACATCACCCCGAAGCAGGTGCAGGTGCGCCAGAATGTGCTGGCAAAGAGCCTTGCCGGCGGCACTACGGGCCGTGTCAGCGCCGCCAACTCCTACGACTCGCCTGTATATGTACCGAACCCTTCGGATCTCGGGAAGGGGAGCATCTCCGTGGGCTTCGGCCATGCCGCATTGCGTGAGGACGGGGCGGCGTTTGCCGACGGCCATGTCAAGGCCGACCTCGCGGCTGTGCTCCAGGATCCGGTGATCCGCTCCATGTCCCGCGAGCAGGTGGAGAAGCTCATCGAAGAGGATCGCAGGCGTATGAAGAAATCCGCCGCCGACCTTGATTTCGCACATGCCGCACGCTATCGTGATGAGATGTGGGCGCTACAGGAATACCTTAAAGTCTGGAAAGAGAAATGAGACGCAGTGCTGTATTGATTTTCATATTGTCCGTGATCGCCATGCTGGCCCTTGTCAGCGCCGTCTTCCCGTCCGGGGGAGTGAAGGCCGGGGCGCTGGAGCTCCGTTTTCCGTCGGTGGCTGACATCCTTGAGGGTGCGCAGCCGGAGCAGGCGCGTGTGTCCCCGGAAGAACTGCTTGAAAGCCGCAAAGAGGCCGTCCGCAGGGCGGAGGATGACCGTTTCAAAGAATTTTTCGATTCGGATCCGGCCAGATTCTACCTCCCGTCCGATGATCCGGCTTTCTTCGACCCGATCTTCGAAGCCCTTGAAGACGCAGGGCGTAATCCGGTGAGAATCATACATTACGGAGACTCCCAGATAGAGGAGGACAGGATCACTTCTGCCATACGCAATGCTCTTCAAGAGCGATTCGGCGGAGACGGGCAGGGGATGCTTCCGGCGCGCCGCTATTTCACCCCGGCTATGGCCGTGAGCGCTTCCTCTGAACTTGAGAGATTCACCGTCTTCGGCGAGAAACCCGAAGGCCTCAGACAGTTCGGCCCTTACGGGGACTTCGTGCATCTGGACACGACCATGACATTGTCTTTCTCCCCGGTACGCTCCCGCGGCAAGGGGCAGAAACTCTTCAACCGCCTCACACTTGTGGCAGGCAACATAGAAGGCACTCTGACAGCCGGCTGCGGTGGCAGGAGCGTTAGCCTGGAGGGTGACGGCCCGATAGAAAAGGCCGTGTTCCAGCTGCCTGACAGCAGTGCCAAGGCCAGCCTTTCCCTTTCCGGCCATGCCGACATCTACGGCATCCTTCTCGATACTGACAGCGGTGTGAGGGTGGACAACGTGGCGATGCGCGGTTGTTCGGGTCTGGTCTTCACGGCGATGGACGCCGCGCAGCTGCGGAGTTTCTACCGTGAAGAGAACGTCCGCCTCATCCTCCTCCAGTATGGGGGAAACACGGTGCCGTATATCTCCACCACCAAGGCCGTCTCCGGCTACGCCTCCTCGGTGCGCCGGCAACTGCGCTACCTGCACAAACTTGCCCCGCAGGCCACGCTTGTCTTCATCGGGCCGTCTGACATGTCCACCTCCATCAACGGGAAGCGCCAGACATACCCTGTTCTCCCGGAACTGGTAGATTCCCTGCGTGCTGCCGCCGTCTCTGAAAATGCCGCGTACTGGGATATTTACGGTGCCATGGGCGGCCTTAACTCCATGCTTGACTGGGTTGGTGCGGCCCCGCCGCTTGCCGGCTCCGACTATGTTCATTTCACCCCGCGCGGCTCGGCCAGGGTGGGAGAGATGTTCAGTGACAGTTTCCTGCTCTATTATGACTATTACCTTTGGAGGAAAAAGAATGAAAAATAAGATCTTGCCGCTTCTTGCCCTGCTGCTGCCCGCCATTCTCGTTAGCAGGGAGCTCCCCGACTGCGTGAAGACTGAAAACTCCGCCCTCGTGTTCCCGGGCGGGCGCAGCGCACAGGACCGTTTCCTTGCCAAGCTCGACAGCCTTGTCTCCACGGGGCAGGGGAATGTAAACATCTGGCACATAGGCGGCTCCCATGTGCAGGCGGCATATTTCCCGAACAGGATAATGAACGACCTCGACTCCATCGCGCCGCGCGGAGACAGGGGCTTCCTTTTCCCGAGACGGCTTTGCAAGACCAACTCTGACAAGAGCTACCGCATCTCGTACACGGGGACTTGGGAAGCCCCGATGATGACTCTCAACTCGAAGCTGGAAAAACCCCGCTACGGCATCACCGGCTTCGGGGCGCGGACTTCAGACAGCAGCGCGTCCGTCAGTTTCAATGTCAGCCCCGACTCCGTCAGTCTCTGGTCATTTTCCCGGCTGCGCGTGCTGGGCTACGGCTCGTCTGTGAGGGCCTGTCCCTATGTCGTAAGCGGCGCCGACACATTGAGGCACAGTTATGACTCGCTCACAGCGAGTTACCTCTTCAGTCTCCCGTCCCGGGCAGACAGCGTGACCGTGGGATTCGAGATCCCCTCCGGGGAAACTTTCACCCTCACCGGGATCCAGCCCATCAGCGGCAGACCCGGGGTGAACTATTATACGTCCGGGGTCAACGGGGCCAAACTCACCACCTGGCTGGACAAGTGCCCCGATCTGGAACGTGATCTGAGACTGGTCAACCCGGACCTAGCAATCCTCGCCCTGGGCATCAACGACTCGGCCTGCACTGCCAAGGATTTCAAGCCCGGCAGGTTCAAGGACAACTACCGCCGTCTCATCGAGATGATTCATCGGGTCAACCCGGACTGCGCCATAATATTCATAACGAACAACGACAGTTACCGTTACATCAGGAGGGGGATGACCTACAACGAGAACGCACCTGCGGTACGCAAGGCAATGATGGAGCTGGCCGGGGAATACGGTGCCGGGGTCTGGGACCTCTACGGTCTCATGGGTGGGGCGCATTCCGTGCAGCGCTGGAAAAACCTCGGACTTGTCAAGCCTGACAGGCTGCATTTTACGGACGAGGGCTACACTTTGCTCGGGGACCTGTTCTTCGAGGCCCTGATGGAAGACCGCAACTCTGCCAGATAGATGGATCTCAGTGTGATATGGACTTTCCTGCGGCGGCTGTTCTCGTTTGACCCCAACTCGCCCCTGCTTTTCACCCAGTTCTATTTCTGGGCTTTCTTTGCCATAGTCTATGCCGTGTTTGCCTTGATAGGCGACAGGCGGCTGCTGCGCAACAGTTTCCTTTTCTTCACCAGTCTGCTGTTCTACTTCAAGACCAGCGGGCTGTCGGTGCTGATACTGCTCTTTGTGACGTGCTCTGATTTCTTGATAGCCAAGAGGATAGCTGCTTCTGTCGACCTGAGGCGGAGGCGTGCCTGGCTGGTGCTGAGCGTCTGCGTTGACCTGCTTCTGCTCTGCTATTTCAAGTACAGTTACTTCTTTGCCGACCTGATGTATTCCTTGACGGGGGTTCAGATCAAGGTGACGGACGTGTTCGGTGCGCTTGGAAATGCCATCGCGGGGCGGGAGCTGTTCCGGGTGGACAGCATAGTGCTGCCTGTCGGGATCTCGTTCTTCATCTTCCAGGTGATCAGCTATACGGTTGATGTCTACCGGAGGGAGGTGAAACCTGTGGACAACATTCTGGATTTCGGTTTCTATGTGAGCTTTTTCCCTCAACTTGTGGCAGGGCCTATCGTGAGGGCGAGCGAGTTCATCCCGCAGCTCTACAAGCCTTTCAACCTCGGGCGCAGGCAGTTCGGGCTTGCGGTGTTCTGGATTCTCAACGGACTGGCCAAGAAACTGATACTGAGCGACTATATTGCTGTCAACTTCATTGACCGCGTCTTTGAGAACCCGCTCCTTTTTACGGGCTTTGAGAACCTCACGGCACTCTTCGGCTATTCGCTCCAGGTCTATGCCGATTTCTCGGGCTACACGGACATCGCCATCGGTGTGGCCATGCTGATGGGCTTCTATCTTCCGCAGAACTTCAATTCTCCTTATAAGGCGTCGAACCCGCAGGATTTCTGGCGGCGCTGGCACATGTCGCTCAGCCGTTGGCTCAAGTCGTATCTCTATATCCCTCTCGGCGGCAACCGCAATGCCACGTTCGGCACGTATTTCTGGATCGTGCTGTTTGCGCTGATCGCCGTGATGCTTTCAGGTCAGTGGGTGGTGTCTCTGGTGTTCATCGTGATTGCTCTGGTGCTCGGTGTCGTGGCGCGCTGTTTCCCGGAGAGGCGCAAGAAGATTCTCGCGAACATCAACCGTTTCATCACGATGCTGCTCGGCGGAATGTGGCACGGAGCTTCGTGGAACTTCATCATCTGGGGCGGACTCAACGGCATCGGGCTGATTGTCTATCAGTTCTGGAAAGACATGTCCTGGACTCTGAGGATGGCGCTGGTGAGTCTGCTTGCCCTGTCTCTGGGGCTTCTTTCACGTCTCGTCCCGGCTCCGGTGTGGAACCTGCTCTTTGTCTGGGCTGCTCTGGTGTGGCTCGGCACGCTTGTGCGCTTTGTCTATCACCTCTGCCGGGGGAAGGGATGCGGACGGCTGGGCTATGTCTGGGGTGTGGCGCAGACGTTTGTGTTCGTCACTTTCACGCGTCTGTTTTTCCGGAGCGGAAGCAACCTTGATCCGGCCACGGCCAACGAGGTGGCTTGGAGCACGGCGCGCAATATGGTGCAGCAGATCGGTTCCGCCTGGGACTGGAGCCTGATCCCGCAGATCTGCGCGGAGTACTGGAAAGTCTTCGCCTTGATCGTGCTCGGCTTGTTCATCCACTGGCTGCCGTCGCGCTGGAAGAGGTGGTACCGGATCAACTTCGCTCTCCTCCCTCTGCCGCTGATGGCCATCGCGGTCGTCGCCGTGGTCTTCATCGTCTACCAGTTCATCACCGCCGAACTCCAGGCGTTCATATACTTCCAGTTCTAGGCAATTATTGATGGTGATAGTCAGATGTCAGCAGAATGCCCATTTGTCACATTGACCGGCCCGCGTCAGTCCGGCTATGAGATAAAGTCCGGAGCCACATTTTCTCGTGATTTCTTCAAGGGGCTGAATTTCTGGGGCTCTCTCTCGGGGGCGGACAGCACAAAGAAGTCCGTCATCTACGCCGGTGACAGGGCTATGACAACGTCCGACGGACTCGTTGTCCCGTGGGATTGTCTGTTTTCCTCGGGAATACTAGGTTCTAGCCTATCCTCGGCTTTCACCCTATAACCTGCGCCACAAAATGCGACAGGACAACGTTTTATAAGCCGGGTTATAGCGTTTTCCAACTATTCCACTCTAACCTGTACCCGGATCTTCCGCCGTACAGAAAACGCCTTTCTGCTGTACACCACACCTTGCAATAACGATGTCTATCTGCGGATAAAACTCCGCAGTTTTCTCTGAAAGTTGCATGTAAAGTTCAGCAATTTTCTTATATTTGTGCCGGATAAACACCGCAATATATCATGCAGGCACTTTATGAACAATTCAATCAACTTCTGGAACTGACTCCGATGAACTTCTTCCGGGCGCAGCATGACACCATAAATTGGGATGTCCGCGTCTTAGGTATACTCGGTCAAAAAGGAGTCGGTAAATCCACTCTTATCTTACAGCACATCAGAAGGGCAGGAAACAGGGATGAATCACTTTACGTGATTGCTGATGACATATATTTCAGCGCCCATACCCTTCTTGATACTGCCAGAAATTTCTTCGCCCGTGGCGGGAAATACCTGTATATAGATGAAATCCATAAATATCCTGGCTGGAGCCGGGAGGTCAAGAATATATACGACAGTCTGCCGCTGCTGCATGTCGTATATTCCGGCAGTTCCCTGCTGGACCTCAAAGAAGGGGGTGCTGATCTAAGCCGCCGAGTCATTGAGTACCATCTTCCTGTATGGTCATTCCGTGAGTACCTGAACCTGCGTAATGGCTGGTCTTTGAAATCGGCCAGTCTGGAAGAGGTGCTGCGAGGAAAAGTGGATTTCCCTTATGGGACCGAGAGACCGCTGAAATACTTCGGCGACTATATGAAAAAAGGCTGCTACCCCTTCTTTCAGGAGCCCGAATTCGAAACTCGCATGCGGCAAGTCATCAACACGACCATTGAGGTTGACATTCCCCAGTACGCCAGAATGACCATCGCTGCCACACAGAAACTCAAGAAGTTCATGTACTACATCTCCAAGAGCGTCCCGGTCAAGATTAATTTCTCGGATATGGCCAGAGACTTGGAATTGAGCCGTGACGAACTTCCAAGGTATCTGGAGTATCTGGAAAAAGCCGAACTTGTCTCTGTCCTCCGTATGAAAGCCAATGGGGATGCCGTTCTTCGCAAGATGGACAAGATTTATCTCCACAATTCCAACATGTCGTATGTCCTTTCAGGTGAAAATCCGGAAACGGGTAATGCCCGGGAGACTATATTTTATTGTTGGACCAGACAGAAATATGATACTGTAGAGTCCCCCGTATCAGATTTTGAGATTGACGGAAAGACTTTCGAGGTCGGTGGGCGCAGCAAGGGAAAGAAACAGATATCCAATCTGAAAGACGCCTATGTGGTCAAGGATTCAATTGAGTATGTGTTCGATAACCAAGTGCCGCTGTGGATGTTCGGATTCCTGTATTGATATGGCCAGTTGGCTTTTACCGCACCTTGGCGTCACAGTACCAGCAGCGGGTCACCCGGCCGGTGGTGCGTTTGAAGCGCGGTTCGACTTTCTCGTTGTTGCAGATGCACTTAGGATTGCTGCAGTGCAGTGACGGGTCGGTCAGCCACTCTTCCTGAGGCATGGTATGGCTGCTGTCGTCTTTCCACTCAAGCAACTTGCATATCAGAGCCATGCGGACGAATTTGCCGTTCTCCACCTGGCGGAAATAAGCGGCGCGCGGGTCGGCATCCACTTCGGTGAGGATCTCGTTGACCCTCGGGAGAGGGTGCAGCACGGCCATCTTCTCCTTGGCGAGTGACATTCTCCTCGCGTCCAGCACGAAGCTGTCCTTGACCCTGTCGAACTCGTCCTCGTCCAGGAACCGCTCCTTCTGGACTCTCGTCATGTAGAGCACATCGAGCTCCGGAAGAACTTCGTCCAGATTGCCGGTCTCCTTGTATTCTATGCCCTTGCTGTCGCAGACGTCCTGTTTGATGTAGTCAGGAAGCCTGAGTTCGTCTGGGGCGATCAGCACGACCCTGACATCCTTGTAGCGGGAAAGGGCCTTGATGAGGGAGTGCACAGTGCGCCCGAAGCGAAGGTCTCCGCAGAAGCCGATGGTGATCCCGTCTATCCGTCCGAGTTCGCGCTTGATGGTCAGAAGATCCGTGAGCGTCTGTGTAGGGTGGCTGTGGCTGCCGTCCCCGGCATTGATGATCGGCACCTTGGCCACTTCAGCGGCCACGAGCGGCGCTCCCTCCAGATGGTGACGCATCGCTATGATGTCGGCGAAGCATCCGACCACGCGTATGGTGTCCTGCACTGTCTCGCCCTTGCTGACTGAAGAACTCTTGGCATCGGAGAAGCCGAGGACATTACCTCCCAACTCCATCATCGCAGAGGTGAAGCTCAGGCGCGTGCGTGTGCTCGGCTCGTAGAAGAGGGTGGCGAGTTTGCGGTGCGCCATGAGATCCTGGTATTTGGTCCTGTCCTTGATTATGTCCTCCGCAAGGGCGATTATCTGGTCTGTCTCCTCACGTGTGAGGTCCATCGGGTCTATAAGGTGCTTCATAAGCTGTCTCTGAATTCAATTATCTTGTTCTTCCATTCCGGGGCGATGTAGCCTTCTTCAGCGGCGACTTCCACAAGGGTGTCGAGGTTGCTCAGGGAGTAGTTGACTGTCCGCGCGTCGGCTATCCTCATGAGTCCTTTCTTGATGCCGTAGGTGAAGATGCTGGCGATGCCGAGCACTTCCGCCCCTTCTTCCCGGAGCGCCTCCACGACATCGATGCAGCTGCCGCCGGTGGAGATGAGATCCTCGATGACCACCACTTTTGTACCCTTGTCCATCTTGCCCTCTATGCGGTTGCCGCGTCCGTGGTCTTTGGCCTCGCCGCGTACATATCCCATTGGAAGTCCGAGGATGGAGGCTGTGATGGCAGCGTGGGCTATGCCGGCCGTGGAGGTGCCCATAAGCATCTGGCACTCAGGGTAATGTTTCATCACGAGAGTGGCCAGCCCGACCTCGATTTTCTGTCTCACCTCCGGGGCGGAGAGGGTCAGACGGTTGTCACAATAGATAGGGCTCTTGATGCCGCTGGCCCATGTGAACGGTTCCTCCGGGCGGAGGAATACTGCCCCTATTGAAAGGAGCTCCTTTGCGATGATTCTCTCCATATTCGATTACTTGTTCAGAAATTCTTTTACACATCTTCTGTATGCTGCCACGGGATCTGCGGCTGCGGTGACTGGACGGCCCACCACTATGTAGTCGGAGCCGATCTCCCTGGCTCTGGCAGGGGTGGTGATACGTGACTGGTCATCGGCTGAGGAGTCGGCGAACCTCACTCCCGGGGTGACGGTGAGAAAACTCTGCCCGCAGGCGCTTTTGACCATACCGGCCTCAAGAGGGGAGCATACGACCCCGTCCAGCCCGGCTTCACGCGCGTTGGAGGCATAGTGGACGATGACATCGTTGATCGGTGCATCTATGAGCAGTTCGCGGCGCATCCGCTCTTCGCTTGTGGAGGTGAGCTGGGTGACCGCTATGAGCAGCGGACGGCTTCCGTCCGGGCGTGTGAGGCCCTCCAGTCCGGCCCGCATCATCTCTATGGTGCCGGCGGCGTGTACGTTGCACATGTCCACATCCAGCCCCGAAAGCACACGGCAGGCTTTCCTTACGGTGTTGGGGATGTCGTGGAGTTTGAGATCCAGGAAAATCCTGTGTCCGCGCTTGCGTATGTCCCTTACAATCTGCGGGCCCTCGCTGTAGAAGAGTTCCATGCCTATCTTGACGAACGGCCTCTCTCCGTCTCCGAAGAGGGAGAGGAAGTCCATCGTCTCTTTCCTGCCGCTGAAGTCGCAGGCTATGATCACGTCTTTTGCCATCTTATATTATTCCTTGTATTTCTGACAATTTTTCTATTCCGAGATTTTCCATGACCCCCGGGAGCGCCGCTATGATTTCGGGACAAGCGTAAGGGTTGCGGATGTTCTCCGCTCCGACCTGCACAGCCGTGGCCCCGGCCATCATCATCTCCACCACGTCCTCCGCGCTGGCCACGCCGCCGCAGCCCATTACCGGTATGTGGCAAGCCTTGCTTACTTGATAAACCATTCTCAGCGCCACGGGGAACACGGCCCTGCCGGAGAACCCGCCCATCCCGGCGGCCACCACAGGCCTGCGCCGGTGTATGTCTATCCTCATGCCGAGCAGGGTGTTGATGAGGGTCAGCCCGTCCGCTCCGGAGTCCTCGCAGGCGCGGGCGATCTCCACTATGTCAGTCACGTTGGGGCTGAGTTTGATGAATACAGGCTTGCTGCAGACCGCCTTGACTGCCGCAGTCACTTGGGCTGCCGCAGAGGCGCAGGTCCCGAAGGCCATCCCTCCGTTGTGCACGTTGGGGCAGGAGACGTTGACTTCTATGATGTCAATCCCCGGACAGGAGTCGGCCTTGGCGCAGTTGCGCGCGTATTCTTCTATGGAGAAGCCGCTTATGTTGGCGATCACGGCCTTGTGGTATATCTTCCTTAGCGCAGGGACTTTTTCGTGCACGAGGATGTCGATCCCCGGATTCTGGAGCCCTACGGAGTTGATCATCCCGTCAGGGCATTCGGCTATGCGCGGGGTCGGATTTCCGAAGCGCGGCTGCTCTGTGGTGCCCTTGAGGCTGATGCCGCCGAGCACATTGAGATCGAAAGCGTCCGCCATTTCCAGCCCGAAGCCGAAAGTCCCGCTGGCCGGGATTACAGGGTTGTCGAGCCTGATTCCGCAGAGGTTGACTGAAAGATCCCTTACCATATTATGTCTTCTTTTTTGAACACCGGCCCGTCCTTGCAGATTCTCTTTGCCCCTACCGCGGTGTGGCAGCTGCATCCGTAGCAGAATCCGGCCCCGCAGCCCATCCTTTCTTCGAGGCTCGCCTCGCCGCCGCAATCGAGAGTTCCGCAGACTGCCTGCATCATCTTCATCGGTCCGCAGGTGTAGAAGAAGTCGTGTTCCGGTTTTGCTTCCCGGATGGCGTCTGTCACGAAGCCTTTGGTGCCTTTGCTCCCGTCCATGGTGGCGATGAATGGCTTGATTCCTAGAGCGTTGAATTCATCCTGCAGCACAATCTCATCTGCCCTGTTGAACCCGAGGAAAATACTGACCTGCCTGCCTGCGGCGAGAAGTTCCTTGGCGAGAAGGTACAACGGTGCCGCACCTATCCCTCCTCCCGCAAGCAGTGCCTTGGAGCGGCAGGATTCGGGTGTGAACCCGTGCCCCAGGCCGCAGAGCAGTTCAAGCGTGTCTCCGGGCTGCATCCTGGACAGCATCATGGTTCCGCTGCCCACCGTCTTGTAGAGCAGGGTCAGGCTCCCCGGGCCGCAGTCGCAGACTGATATCGGCCTCCGCAGGAAGAACCCGTCCAGGGCTATGTCCACGAACTGCCCGCTCCGGCAGGGATCCATCTCCGGGCAGCTGAGCTGCATGCGGAACGTGTCCCGTGCCACGGGAGTGTTGGATTGTATGGTGAATCTCAGTTTTTGCATGAATATACGGTTTCCCCGTCTTTGAGGGTAAGTTTCACTTTTCCATAGACCTCCTTTCCTTCAAACGGGGTGGAATGCCCCATGGAGAGGAATCTGGAACTGTCTATCAAGTACTTGGAGTTGAGGTCGATCACGGTGATGTCCGCCCTGGCGCCTTCCTCAAGGCTGCCGCCGCCGAGGCGGAATATCTTTCTGGGTGAGGCGCAGAGGGTTTCGGTGAGTCTGTCAAGACTGAGTTTTCCTGTCCGGACGAGGTCGGTGTAGAGCACCGGGAAGGCTGTCTCAAGCCCGGTGATGCCCATGGCGCTGCCCTCCAGTCCCCGGGATTTCTCCTCGGCGCTGTGGGGTGCGTGGTCGGTGGCTATCGCGTCGATTGTTCCGTCGCGCAGGCCTTCAAGCAGGGCGGCCCGGTCGGCCTCGCTGCGCAGGGGCGGGTTCATCTTGAACCGTCCTTCTTCCCGGATGTCGTCCTCGCAAAGGCAGAGGTAGTGGGGTGCCGTCTCGCATGTGACCCTGATTCCGCGGCTCTTGGCCTCGCGGATGAGTTCCACGCTCTCGGCCGTGGAGATGTGGCAGACGTGATAGCGGCAGCCTGTGTGCGCGCACAGTTCAAGGTCGCGCTTTATCTGGCCCCACTCGCTCTCGGAGCAGATGCCCCGGTGTCCGTGCTCGCGGCAGTAGCGTCCGTCGTGGATGTAACCTCCACGGAGCAGGCTGTTGTCTTCGCAGTGGGCCGCTATGATCACGTCTTCGCGTGCTGCGGCTTCCATGGCCTTGAGCATCATCTCTCCGTCCTGTACCCCGCTGCCGTCATCGGAGAACGCTACGCAATGCCCCTTGAGCTCTGCCATGTCCACGAGTTCCAGACCTTTGCGCCCTTTGGTTATGGAGGCATAGGGGAGAGTCTCAATTACCGCATCGCGGTCGATGATCTCCTGCTCGATGGCGATTGTCTCAAGGCTGTCCGGGACGGGGTCGAGGTTCGGCATGGCGCAGACCGTGGTGTAACCGCCTGCCGCCGCCGCGAGCGAGCCGCTGCGGATAGTCTCCTTGTAGGAGAAGCCCGGTTCTCTGAAATGTACGTGGATGTCGGCGAAGCCGTAAGAGACGAGGCAGCCGGTGGTGTCGATGATGCGGACGCCCTCTCCGACCTGCAGGTTGTACCCTTTCCTGCAGATGATGCCGTCCCTGACCAGAATGTCGGGACCGCTGCCTCTGAGCAAAATGTCCTGTATCATTGAGCGGATTTTTCAATGATTGCAGCGCAATCGTACAAAGGTATACAAATTTTCCCGATGCCCCCAAAAAACTTATCAACACAGCAAAAGAGGATAAAATGACTTGCAGGGCACGATGCGAAATTGTAAATTTGTGGCTTGTTAGAAAAGTAGCAATGAAAGTCAGTATCATCATGGGCTCGAAGAGCGACTGGGATGTGATGTCAGCCGCCTGCGAGACTCTCGACGCTTTCGGCGTCCCTTACGAGAAAAAGGTCATCAGTGCTCACCGCACGCCAGGGTTTTTCTGCGAGTATATGGCTTCCGCCGCCTCGCGCGGGGTTGACATCGTGATTGCCGGGGCCGGCGGCGCCGCACATCTTCCCGGTATGGCTGCGGCGATGACCCCGCTCCCTGTGATAGGGGTCCCGATCAAGAGCGCCGCCTTGAACGGGCTTGATTCGCTGCTCTCGATAGTCCAGATGCCTTCCGGCGTCCCTGTGGCCACGATGGCCATCAACGGGGCCAAGAACGCCGCCCTCTTCGCGGTGTCGATACTTGCTCTCCAAAGTCCTGAACTCCGCGCCTCCCTTGACGCGTTCAGGCAAAAGCAGGCGGAAAAGGTGCTCCAGACAGAACTGTAGAAATATGAAAGCATACCGTATATTTGTGGAGAAGTGTTCCGGGTTTCGGGTCGAGGCTGAAAGCCTGCGCAGAGAATTCAACGAAAACCTCTCCCTCTCCCTCCGTTCCCTGAGGCTGCTCAATGTCTATGATCTTTTCGGTTTTTCCGACGAGCTCCTCGAAAAGTGCCGTTACACCGTCTTCGGCGAGAAAGTCACAGATCTCGTAAGCGATGACTGCCCGCTTGAGGGCCGCCGCTATCTGGCTGTGGAGTATATACCGGGCCAGTTCGACCAGCGGGCCTCTTCGGCTGTGGACTGCGTGCACCTGATCGAGCCGTCAGCCGACGTTCGCATACGCAGCTCGCGCCTGCTGATTTTTGACGATGACATGACGGACGAGGCCCTTGAGGCGGTCCGCCATTATTATATCAATGCGGTCGAGTCCCGTCAGAAAGACCTCTCCGTGCTCGAGTACAACCAGACGGCAGATGTCAAGCCGCTGGCTTCTCTGGCCGGATTCACATCGATGGCCCCTGACGAATATCCCGCGTTCTGCCGCAAGTGGGGACTGGCGATGAATCCGGACGATCTCTTCGAGGTCGTGAAGTATTTCCGCAGCGAGCGCCGCGACCCGACGGAGACGGAGCTCCGCATCCTGGACACATACTGGAGCGACCACTGCCGCCACACGACCTTCACTACAGAACTGGAGGGCGTGAGCGTGGACGACTCGTTCATCCGTCCGGAGATCGAGGCCTCCCTTGCCGAGGTCGAGCAGGTCCGCCGCGAGCTCGGACGCGGGGAGAAGAGCTTCTGCCTAATGGAACTTGCCACCATCGGGGCCCGCTACTTGCGCAAGAAGGGTCTTCTTGAAGACCTTGAGGTCAGCGAGGAGAACAACGCGTGCAGCATCTATGTCAACGTGGACGTGGACGGCAAGCCGGAGAAATGGCTTCTGCAGTTCAAGAACGAGACGCACAACCACCCGACGGAGATCGAACCTTTCGGCGGGGCCGCAACCTGCCTCGGAGGCGCGATCCGCGACCCGCTCTCGGGTAGGGCTTACGTGTATCAGGCCATGCGCGTCACGGGTGCCGGGGACATCTGCCGGCCGGTGAGCGAGACGCTCCCGGGGAAACTGCCGCAGAAGCAGATAAGCCGCAAGGCGGCCGCAGGCTATTCGAGCTACGGCAACCAGATAGGCCTTGCCACGACCCATGTGCGTGAAATCTACCACGAGGGCTATGTGGCCAAGAGGCTTGAGGTGGGGGCCGTTGTGGGCGCTGTCAAGGCGGAGAACGTACGCCGCGAGAGCCCTGTGCCGGGAGATGTGATACTGCTGCTCGGCGGCAGGACGGGACGTGACGGGATAGGAGGAGCGACCGGCTCTTCCAAAGAGCACACCGAAGCCTCCATCGAGACCTGCGGCAGCGAGGTCCAGAAGGGCAACGCCCCTGAAGAGAGGAAACTCCAGAGGCTTTTCCGTCGCCCTGAGGTGACACGTCTCATCAAGAAATCCAACGACTTCGGTGCCGGAGGAGTGAGCGTAGCCATCGGTGAGCTTGCTCCGGGGCTCGACATATATCTGGACCGCGTCCCTGTCAAATACAGCGGGCTCAACTCCACCGAACTCGCCATCAGCGAGTCACAGGAGAGGATGGCCGTGGTGGTCGATGCCGCCGACAGGGAAGAATTCGAGAAATACTGCCACAGCGAGAATGTCGAGGTGACCTATGTCGCCGATGTCACTGCAAGCGGCAGGATGGTGATGTACAACGGCTCCGACAAGGTCGCCGACCTTAGCCGCGAGTTCATCGACAGTGCCGGCGCGAAGCATTATGCCGTGGCCGAGGTGCTGCCGGTGGAGGACAGGGATCCTTTTGAGGCGCATCCTGCGGGCAGGACCATAAAGGAAAAGATGCTTTCTGTGATGGAAGATCCTAATGTGGCGTCACAGAAGGGACTGATAGAGATGTTCGACTCCACCATCGGGCGCTCTACCGTGCTCATGCCTTTCGGCGGTGTGACCCAGTCCACCGAGACCCAGGTCTCAGTACAGAAACTCCCTGCGGACGGCTATACTGACACGGCCAGCATGATGGCCTTCGGCTACAATCCGTTCCTGTCTTCATGGAGCCCTTATCACGGGGCGGCATACTCGCTTGTCGAGGCCTGCGCCAAGACAGTGGCCGCAGGAGGTGACTGGTCGGGAATGCGCTTCTCCTGCCAGGAGTATTTCGAGAGGATGACTTCCGACCCCCACAGCTGGGGTAAGCCTCTCAGCGCCCTTCTGGGGTCCTTGAGGATGCAACTTGCTTTCGGTCTCCCTTCCATAGGCGGCAAGGACTCGATGAGCGGCACGTTCGAGCATATCAACGTCCCTCCGACCCTCATCTCATTCGGCGTCAGCACGGTGGATGCTTCCAAAGTGATTTCTCCTGAGTTCAAATGGGGCGGGGACAGGATATACCTCTTCCGCCACGCTCCACGCCCTGACAGGATGCCGGATGTGGAGGCTCTCAAGGCCTCGTGGTCATATATCCATAAGGCGATAGAGTCCGGCGACATCACCGCCGCCTGGGCCGTGGGAATCGGAGGCGTGGCCGAGGCTCTCGCCAAGATGTCGTTCGGCAACATGTTCGGGGCTGATGTTGAAATATCTGAGAATGATCTTTTCGACTGCCTCTGCGGCTCGATCGTGGTCGAATCCGGGAAAGAACTTGATTTCCCTGGGGCGCAGCTTCTCGGCACCGTCACGGACGGAGAGGACTGCTGCCTGCGTATCAACGGAGAAAAGATAAGCATTGACCAACTGCTTGAGGCCAACCTCAGACGCTATTCTAAAGTTTACCCGCAGAGAGTTCCGGCGGAGCATAGGTCTCTGATGAACGTCAGGTGCGAAGCCCCTGCATATAAGGAACCGCGCTACAAAGGCGGGCCGGTGGAGCATCCGCTTGTCTACATACCGGTGTTCCCGGGGACCAACTGCGACTACGACACGGCCAAGGCATTCCGCAAGGCCGGGGCCGAGGTACGTTTCGGGGTCTTCCGCAACCTCACTGCCAAGGACGTGCTTGATTCCATAGCCGAGATGAAAAAGAACATCTCCGAGTGCCAGATACTCGCCCTCGCCGGAGGATTCTCCGCTGGGGACGAGCCTGACGGAAGCGGCAAGTTTATCGCCAATGTGCTTGAAAACAAGGAGATAGCTTCAGAAATCCAAACTCTTGTGGACAGGGGTGGACTTATCCTCGGCATCTGCAACGGCTTCCAGGCCCTTGTCAAGAGTGGGCTTCTGCCGTACGGCAAGGCCGGGGCGGTCACCAGCGAATCCCCGACCCTCTTCCGCAACGACATCAACCGTCACGTCTCCTGCATGGTCACCACCCGTGTCTGCTCGACCCGTTCCCCTTGGCTTTCAGGGATGAATGAGGGCGACCTGCACACCATAGCCGTGAGCCATGGAGAGGGCAAGTTCGTGGTAGGTGAAACTCTTGCCCGGGAACTCTTCGCCGCAGGCCAGGTGGCTTTCCAGTATGCCGATCCGGTGATGGAACAGGTGACCATGGAGTCCCCGGCCAACCCTAACGGCTCGTTCTATGCCATCGAGGGCATCATCAGCCCGGATGGCCAGATCCTCGGCAAGATGGGCCACTCCGAACGCTACGAGAAGAATGTGTTCAAGAACATAGAGGAGGAGATGTCCCAGCCTCTGTTCGACAACGCCGTAAGGTATTTCCGCAAGAAATAAAGATATGGTCAAAGGAGAATTGCTTGGCGAATCCAATGAGAAGCTGGTCTATGCGACCGATGATCCGGGCAAGGTTGTACTGCGCTTCCAGGATGTAGCTTCGGCCTACAACAATGTCAAGACGGCACTTTTCCCGGGAAAGGGAGTGGTGGACAACAAGATTTCTGCTTTCCTGATGGACTGCCTGCAGCGTGGAGGTCTCAGAACCCATTTCATCTCGTTGCTTGGCGAGCGGGAACAGCTCTGCCGTACTTGCACCCTTATTCCGCTTGAGGTTGTGGCGCGCAATCTGATTGCTGGTTCGCTTGCCGACAGGCTTGCCCTGGATGAAGGCACGAAGCCTTCCGTGCCCATCTATGATCTGTATTACAAGGATGCGGCCTTGGGAGATCCGATGATCAATGACACCCAGGCCCTGGCTCTGGACATCGTGACCGGGGACGAGCTGTCCGCCATTTACGGCATGGCACGTAAGGCCAACTCCATCCTGACTGATGTCTTCAAGCGTGCCGGAATCACCCTTGTGGATTTCAAGCTGGAGTTCGGCAAGGACGGACATGGGAAGATTGTCATAGTAGACGAGATAAGCCCCGATACCTGCCGTCTTTGGGATGCCGCCACAGGCAAGAGGCTCGACAAGGACCGCTTCCGCCATGATCTCGGCAACATAATGCCTTCATACGAGGAGGTTCTTCACCGCCTCGAATCCATAGAAAAATAAACCAACCATATATGGCAAAATCATACGAAAACGCAGGAGTCAATCTGGAAGCGGGCTACGAAGTGGTCCGCTGCATAAAGCAGCACGTGGCCTCTACGGTCCGTCCCGGCTCGATGGGCGGCATAGGCTCGTTCGGAGGAATGTTCGATCTTTCATCTCTCGGGGTCAAGGAACCGGTGCTTGTCAGCGGTACTGACGGCGTGGGCACCAAGCTCAAGATCGCCTTTGCGATGGACAAGCACGACACTGTCGGCATTGATGCCGTGGCGATGTGCGTCAACGATGTCCTCGCCCAAGGTGCGGAACCTCTCATATTCCTTGATTATGTGGCCGTCGGACACAACGAGCCGTCGAAGGTCGAAGCCATCGTGGCCGGAGTTGCGGAAGGCTGTCGGCAGGCCGGCTGCGCCCTTGTGGGTGGAGAGACCGCCGAGATGCCGGGGATGTATGAGGGGGGCGAATATGATATCGCAGGCTTCACCACGGGCGTGGTCGAGAAGTCTAGGCTCATAGACGGAAGCAAGGTCAAGGAGGGGGATGTGCTTGTGGGCATAGCTTCCACCGGAGTACATTCCAACGGCTTCAGCCTTGTGCGCAAGATAGTTGCAGACAACGGCCTCTCGTATGGCGATGCCGTACCGGAGTTCGGCTGCAGGACTCTCGGCGAGGTTCTCCTGACCCCGACCAAGATATATGTCAAGCAGGTGCTCGATGTCATCCGCAATTGCGATGTCCACGGTATCAGCCATATCACAGGAGGCGGCTTCGATGAGAACATCCCGCGCGTGCTCCACGACGGGCAGGGTCTTGAGATCCATGAGGGCAGCTGGGAGATACTTCCGGTGTTCAGGATGCTTGAGAAATGGGGCGGCGTGCCGCACAGGGAGATGTTCAACATCTTCAACATGGGTATCGGCATGGTCATCGTCCTGGACCCTTCAGAAGCGCAGAAAGCCATATCCATCCTTGAGGGCCATGGAGAGAAGGCTTCTGTGATCGGCAAGGTCACCGGCACGCCGGGTGTCAACATCATCTGATATGGGCGTGAGGAAAAAACTTGCCGTCTTCGCCAGCGGCACCGGGTCGAATTTCGAGGCCATAGATGACGCATGCAAGGACGGGAGGCTCGACGCCGATGTCGTCCTGATGGTCTGCGACAAGCCGTCGGCGGCTGTCGTGGGCAAGGCTGCCGCCCGCGGCATCGAGAGTTTTGTGTTCTCCCCGAAGGATTATGCAAGCAAGGCTGACTTCGAGAAGGAGATAGTCTCCAGGATGGACGCGCTCGGTGTGGATCTCGTGTGCCTGGCCGGATATATGCGTATCGTCTCCGATGTGCTGCTCGATGCCTACGGAGGCCGTATCATCAATATTCACCCGTCGCTTCTTCCGGCATTCCGCGGTGCGCATGCTGTGGAACAGGCTGTCGAATATGGCGTCAAGGTCTACGGCATCACCATCCATTATGTGAATTCCGAACTGGACGGCGGCCGCATAATCGCCCAGCGTGCTTTTGAGTACGACGGGGATGACCCGGCGGAGGTCCACCGTCTCGGACAGAAGATAGAGCATGAGCTCTATGTGGAAACAATAGCAAGACTTATAAATAATTGAGATATATGAGCAAAAGAGCTTTGGTCAGCGTCAGCGACAAGACCGGCCTGGTGCCGTTTGTGGAGGGGCTTGTCTCTCTGGGTTGGGAGATAGTCGCCACTGGGGGTACTCAGAAACTGTTGGAGGACAGTGGAATCAAGACAATCGGGATAAGTGAGGTCACGGGTTTTCCGGAGATCCTTGACGGGAGGGTGAAGACTCTCCATCCGAAAGTCCACGGAGGCCTGCTTGCAAGGCGCGACCTTCCTTCCCACATGCAGACCCTCTCTGAGCAGGGGATAACACCGATTGACCTCGTATGCGTCAACCTCTATCCTTTCCGCCAGACTATAGCGCGTGAAGGCGTGAGTATGGCTGACGCCATAGAGAACATAGACATCGGCGGGCCGTCCATGCTCCGCAGTTCGGCCAAGAACTGGAAGGATGTGACGGTGATCTGCGATCCTGCAGACTATGGGACCGTGCTCTCCGAACTCAAGTCCGCAGGGGCGACCTCGGATGAGACGAGGCTAAAACTCTCTGCCAAGGCCTACACCCACACTGCCGAGTATGACATCTGCATAGCACGTTATATGCGCGCCCAGGCAGGGCTCACCGAGAAGCTTTTCCTTGAGTACGAGCTCAAGCAGTCCCTTCGCTACGGTGAGAATCCTCATCAGAGCGCCAAATTCTACGCTGGGGCGGAGAAGTGCTCATACGCGCTCCCGTTCGCTGAGCAGATTCAGGGTAAGGAGCTTTCTTACAACAATATCCAGGATGCCAATGCTGCGCTCTGCGTGCTTCGCGACTTCAGCGAGCCGTTCTGCGTGGCTCTCAAGCACATGAACCCTTGCGGGGCAGCAGTGGGAGAGACCATAGAGCAGGCTTGGCGGGCGGCTTATGAGGCCGACAAGGTGAGCATCTATGGCGGCATCGTGGCTGTCAACAGGGAACTCACAGCCGAGGTGGCAGCGGGTATGAAGCCTATTTTCCTTGAGATTGTCATCGCTCCATCATTCTCTCCCGAAGCACTTGAGATCCTCTCCTCCAAGAAAAACCTCCGTGTCCTCAAAGTGGACATGACTCCTGACACCAAGCCTCAGATGCAGTATATCAGCGTCTGCGGCGGCATGCTTGCCCAGCAGCTCGACACCTGTGTGGAGAAGCTGACGGCGGACATGTGCGTGACGAAGACCAAGCCGACAGAGGCGCAGATGCGTGACATCGACTTCGGCTGGAGGATAGTCAAGCACGTCAAATCCAATGCAATAGCAGTGGTGCGCGACGGACATACCATAGGCGTCGGGGCAGGACAGACCAACCGTGTGGGTTCTGCCGAGATAGCCCTCAAGCAGGCTCGTGAGGCGGGTTTCACCGACGGACTGGTGCTTGCTTCTGACGGCTTCCTGCCGTTTGACGATACTGTGGCTCTGGCAGCGCAGTACGGGGTGAGCGCCATAGTACAGCCGGGAGGCAGCATCCGCGACAACGATGCTGTGGCCAAGGCTGACGAGTGCGGTATCACCATGCTGATGACGGGTGTGAGACACTTCAAACATTAGAAGTTGTTTTGATTTATGTTGAAAATTCTTTTACTTGCTTTTTCGCCATAGTTTTCTCTGGCTTTTTCAGTCAGATAGTTCTACTATCTTTCTCAAAATCCAGAAAAAACTCTGGCAGAAAAATCTTCATAAAATTTATGACAAATAAATTCAAAACATCTTCTTAGAGATGAAAAAAGTTCTTGTAGTCGGCGGCGGCGGACGCTGCCATGCCATAGTGGATGCCCTGAGCCGCTCCCCACAAGTGTCGCAGATCTTCTGCGCCCCGGGCAACGCCGGCATTGCCTCCCAGGCCCGGATTGTCCCTATAGCGGACACGGATGTTGAGGCCCTGAAGGCTTTTGCCCTCAAGGAGGGCATTGACCTCACAGTTGTAGGGCCGGAGGCCTCGCTTGCCGCAGGGATTGTGGACAGTTTCCGTGAGGCCGGGCTGAAGATTTTCGGCCACAGCCGTGCTGCGACCATGATAGAGAGCAGCAAGGAGTTCGCAAAGCGTCTGATGCAGGATTACGGCATCCCTACTGCGGCATACCGCTGTTTCACCTCTTATGACGAGGCCTTGGCATACGTTGATTCCCGTCCTTATCCGGCCGTCATCAAGTATGATGGTCTTGCGGCAGGCAAGGGGGTCGTGATAGCATCCGACCGTGCCGAGGCCGATGCGGCTCTTCGCAGCATGCTTCTGGACGGCGCGTTCGGGCAGGGAAAGGTGGTGATCGAGGACTGGCTTGAAGGACCGGAGTTCTCGTTCATGTGCTTCGTTGACGGTGAGAATGTCTGCCCTATGCCTCTCTCTCAGGACCACAAGCGCGCTTTCGACGGTGATGAGGGGCCGAATACCGGCGGAATGGGAGCCTACACGGGCCTGCCTTTCATTACCGAAGAAGACAAGACTTTCGCCTACAATGAGATAATGCTCAAGGCGGCCAAGGCCATGTGCTCTGAAGGGCGCCCTCTGACCGGTGTGCTCTACGGCGGACTCATGAAGACTCCGCGGGGCATCAAGGTGATCGAGTTCAACGCGCGCTTCGGTGACCCGGAGACGGAGGTCGTGCTTCCTCTGCTGGAGAGCGACATCTATAAAGTCTTCGAGGCTGTCGCGCTTTCAGCTCCGCTCCCGCAGCTCAAGTGGAAGGATGCTGTCACCATGGGCGTTGTCCTGGCATCCAAGGGCTACCCCGGCCCTTATGACAAGGGTGCAGTCATCGAGGGGATTGACAGCATAGCGGACGCTAAAGTCTATTCCATGGGAACAGCCCTCAAGGACGGGCAGCTCGTCACAGCCGGAGGTCGTGTGCTGATGGTGGTGGCCGAAGGCCGGGACATCTTCGATGCGCGCCGCAAGGTCTACGCTGACATCGCCCGCATCAAGTGTGACAATCTTTTCTATCGCAAAGATATAGCTCATTTCGCAATGGAATATGCAAGAGCCGCCGTCATCGACGGCAAGGCGATTTCTCTCGCCGTCAAGGACAGGATAAAGGAGCAGGTGCCGCTGCTCGAAGTCAAATACGGGCGCAAGCCATCTCTGGCCGTGATAATAGTGGGGGAGAACCCCGCCAGCCAGGTCTATGTGCGCAACAAGGTCAAGGCCGCCACTTACGTGGGCATGAACTCCAGACTCGTATCCATGCCCGAGTCGGTGTCCGAGAAGGCCCTGCTCGACATGATAGCCTCCCTCAACGGGGACGACACAGTGGACGGGATTTTGGTTCAACTCCCGCTCCCGAAGCACATCGACGAGTCCAAGGTCATATACTCCATCGCGCGTGAGAAGGACGTGGACGGCTTCCACATCCTCAATGTAGGCGCCCTCTGGCTCGGGACCCCGTGCATCAAGCCATGTACCCCGAAAGGCATCATCGAACTTATAAAGAGCACCGGGGTGCCGATGGCGGGCAAGAACGCCGTGGTAGTGGGCCGGAGCAACATCGTGGGCAAGCCGGTGGCCAAGCTGCTGCTGGACGAGAACGCCACAGTCACCATAGCCCATTCCCGCACCCCTGACCTCAAGGCCGTCACACTGCAGGCGGACATCCTCGTGGTGGCTGTGGGCAAGGAAAACGTGGTCACGGGAGACATGGTGAAACCGGGGGCCGTGGTGATAGACGTGGGCATGAACCGCAACGCCGAAGGCAAGCTCACGGGGGATGTGGACTACGAGTCCGTTTCCCACAGGGCCGGTTACCTCACGCCAGTTCCTGGCGGTGTGGGTCCGATGACCATAGCAATGCTTATGCAGAACACCATAGAGTGTTTTCTTGAAAGAATGAAGGACAGGGCCTGATGGCAGAATACAGATATACTTTCAAGAAGTTCCTCAAGGACTGGACCCTCATAATCGGAATGGTGGTGGGGGCCTCGGCTTATCTTGTGTATGCTGCCATCCCGGCCCTGCATCCTGCCGGACCCTTCCTTGAGTCTTTTATAAAGCACCTGCAGCCGGTGCTGATTTTCATAATGCTCTTCCTGAGTTTTGCCAGGATAGAGCCCCGTCAGCTGCGTCTGCACCACTGGATGCACAGGGTTCTGCTGTTGCAGTGTTCCATTTTCGTGCTGCTCGCGCTTGTAATCGCTTTTGTTCCGGGGCTGCCGCTGCGTTATTTCTTTGAGGCTCTGGCTCTTTGTGTCATCTGCCCTACGGCTACGGCATGTGCGGTGGTGACAGGCAAGCTCGGGGGCAATATGGCCGGGGTTGTCACGTACACGGTGCTTATCAATGTCGCTGATGCGATTCTGGTGCCGCTTGTGGTGCCTCTGGTGCATCCGGCGGCCGGGGTGTCGTTTTTCAATGCCTTCGTCAGCATCCTCTCCCAGGTGTTCCCTCTTCTTATACTACCTGCCCTGGCCGCCTGGGCCGTGAGGCTTCTGTTGCCGCGCTTCCACAAGTGGCTGCTGCGTTTTCCGAACCTGGCTTTCTATATATGGGCAGTGTCCTTGAGCCTCGCTATTCTTATGAGCACCAGGTCGATAGTGCACAACACTTCGGGCGCTTCAGCTGTGGCCCAGGTGTTCGCGGCCTCGATTCTCGCCTGTGCTTTCCAGTTCTGGGCGGGTCGCAGGATCGGCAAGAAGTTCGCCTGCCCTGTCTCCGCCGGCCAGGCTTTCGGCCAGAAGAACACGGTGTTCGGCATGTGGATGGGTTACACCTTCTTCTCTCCGGTGACCTCCGTTGCCGAAGGCTTCTACAGCATCTGGCACAACTGCTACAACACATGGCAGATGTACCAGAAACGCAAGAGAAAAGAAAATAATTGATTAACTTTGCAAGTCATAAACAGTTCCGTATAAAATGTCATTTGTAGAAGAAAGAATCGCTATGGAGGGACTCACCTTCGACGATGTGCTTTTGATTCCGTCGTATTCGGAAGTCACGCCGCGCGAGGTCAGCCTCGGTTGCAAGTTCTCCCGCAACATCACTCTCAACATCCCTATCGTGTCCGCAGCCATGGACACCGTAACAGAAGCGCCGATGGCCATCGCAATTGCAAGAGAAGGTGGTATCGGCGTGATCCATAAGAATATGAGCATAGCCGCCCAGGCCGCTCAGGTGCGCCGGGTGAAGCGCTCGGAGAACGGTATGATCAACGACCCTGTCACTATCAATCAGGACCAGACCGTCGCCGACGCTCTCCAGCTCATGCATGACAACCGTATCGGGGGTATTCCGGTGACGGACTCCGAGGGGAGACTCGTGGGTATCGTGACCAACCGTGACGTGCGTTTCCTCGAAGATACAAGTGCTCTTATCAGGGATGTCATGACTTCCGAGGGGCTGGTGACCATTCTTGACAGCCGTACGGACCGCGAATATGTGAAGAGCGTGCTCCAGAAATACAAGGTTGAGAAGCTTCCGGTAGTGGACAAGGACGGTAGGATCGTCGGCCTCATCACCTACAAGGACATAATTAAGGAGCGTCTGCATCCTAATGCCTGCAAGGATTCAAAGGGCAGGCTTAGGGTGGCTGCCGGAGTGGGCATCACCGCCGATGCGCTTGACAGGGTGGCCGCTCTCGCGGCAGAGGGTGTGGATGCCGTGGTGCTGGACAGCGCGCACGGGCACAGCCGCAATGTCATTGACCTTCTCAAGAAAGTCAAGAATAATTTCCCTTCTCTTGATGTAGTGGTGGGCAACATCGCCACGGAGGAGGGTGCACGCGCACTTGTGGAAGCCGGGGCAGACGGTGTCAAGGTCGGCATCGGACCTGGCTCCATCTGCACCACCCGTATCGTGGCAGGTGTGGGCGTGCCTCAGCTCAGCGCCATTTATGGAGCATATACGGCTATCAAAGGGTCAGGTGCCAGCCTAATCGCGGACGGCGGACTCCGCTATTCCGGAGACATCGTCAAGGCGCTTGCCGCCGGCGGGGACTGCGTGATGTGTGGATCGATGTTCGCCGGCACCGAGGAGTCTCCAGGGGAGACCATTATCTACAACGGACGTAAATTCAAGGCATACAGGGGCATGGGTTCCATCGACGCGATGGCTGCCGGCTCCAAGGACCGTTATTTCCAGGAGGACAAGACCGACCTCAGCAAGCTTGTCCCGGAAGGCATAGTGGGCCGTGTTCCGTATAAGGGCACTCTTTCCGAGACCATTTATCAGCTTGTGGGCGGGCTGCGCTCGGGTATGGGCTATTGCGGTGCAAGGACTCTTGAAGATCTCAAGAAAGCCCGCTTCACCCGTGTCACCGCGAGCGGCATGGCCGAAAGCCATCCTCATGATGTGACCATTACCAAGGAAACCCCTAACTATACGAGAGGTGAATAAGATACTGATTCTCGACTTCGGCTCGCAGTACACCCAGCTCATCGCGCGCAGGGTGCGTGAAATCGGTGTCTATTGCGAAATATGGCCGTTCAACAAGATACCTTCCGACCTTTCGGAAGTCAAGGGTGTGATCCTGTCCGGAAGTCCCGCTTCCGTCAGGGATGCTGATGCGCCTCAGCCGGACTTGTCTGCCATCAGAGGCCGTATGCCTCTGCTCGGCATCTGCTATGGGGCTCAGTGGCTCGCCTATAATGGCGGCGGGGATGTGGCTCCGGCCGGTTCTCGCGAATATGGCCGCGCCACCCTCAAGGTTGCGGATGCTTCCGACCCTCTTTTCTTGGGGATTCCTGCCGAATCCACGGTGTGGATGTCGCATGGAGACACAATCACCCGTCTGCCTGAGGGTACAAAGGTGATCGGCTCCACGGAGAGCGTGGAGAATGCAGCTTTCCGCTTCTGCGGTGAGCAGGTCTGGGGTATACAGTTCCATCCTGAAGTCCATCACAGCGAGTGCGGTACGGCGATACTGCGCAACTTCGTGATAGGCATCTGCGGCTGCGCCGGAGACTGGACGGCTGAAAATTTCGTTGAATCTACAGTGGAATCGCTCAAAAAGCAGCTTGGGGACGACAATGTGATTCTCGGTCTTTCCGGAGGGGTTGATTCGAGTGTGGCGGCTCTCTTGTTGCACCGTGCGATAGGGAAGAGGCTTCATTGCATCTTCGTGGATTCCGGGCTTCTGCGCAAAAACGAGTTTGAGGACGTGCTCCGCTCCTATGAGGGCATGGGTCTGAATGTCAAGGGGGTAAGGGCCGCTGACCGCTTCCTTTCCGATCTTGCGGGGGAGACTGATCCTGAGAAGAAGCGCAAGATCATAGGCCGTGACTTTGTGGAGGTTTTCAATGCTGAAGCCAAGACTATCACCGGTGCTCGCTGGCTTGCCCAGGGAACGATCTACCCGGACGTGATAGAATCTTCTTCCGTCAAAGGGCCTTCAGCCACCATCAAGAGCCATCACAATGTGGGCGGCCTTCCGAAGGAGATGAATCTCAAGGTCGTGGAGCCGCTTCGGCTGCTCTTCAAGGATGAGGTGCGCCGCGTCGGCAAAGCTCTCGGGTTGGATCCTGCCATACTCGGCCGTCATCCTTTCCCGGGGCCGGGTCTGGGGATACGTATCCTCGGTGAGGTGACCCCGGAGAAAGTTGCCATCCTTCAGGAGGCTGATGCCATCTATATAGGTAAACTTCATGAGTACGGACTCTATGATTCGATCTGGCAGGCCGGCACAATCCTCCTTCCGGTCAGGAGCGTGGGAGTGATGGGCGACGAACGCACTTACGAGAGCACTGTGGCCCTCAGGGCCGTGACTTCAGTGGACGGCATGACCGCCGACTGGGTTCATCTTCCGTATGACTTCCTCGCTGATGTCTCCAATGAGATCATCCGCAAGGTGCGCGGCATCAACCGCGTAGTCTATGACATCTCTTCCAAACCGCCTGCAACCATCGAGTGGGAATAACATTCATTATATATTATGGCTAAAGTACAAAAAGACCAGACAATCTACGATGCCCGCACCCTCGGTACGGGCAAGATGGCCATTCTCGGACTCCAGCATCTCTTCGCGATGTTCGGGGCGACCATCCTCGTGCCGGTGATTACCGGACTCTCCGTATCCGCGACCCTCCTTTTCGCCGGACTCGGTACGCTCATCTTCCATCTTTGCACAAAGATGAAAGTCCCTGCTTTCCTCGGCTCTTCATTCGCGTTCCTCGGCGGATACGCCGCTGTGACGCAGATGGGCATGGCCAAGGGAATGACCCTCGCACAGTCGCTTCCGTATGCCTGCATCGGAGTGTTCTGCGCCGGACTGATGTATTTCATCCTTGCCGGGCTTTTCGCCGCTTTCGGGGCCAAGAGGGTTATGCGCTTCTTCCCTCCGGTAGTGACGGGACCTATCATCATCGCCATCGGACTCACTCTTTCCGGCTCGGCCATCCAGAACTGCAACCAGAACTGGTGGATCGCCATCCTTGCGGTGGCCATCATCGTGGTATGCAACATCTGGGGTCGCGGGATGGTCAAGATCGTCCCTATCCTGCTCGGCGTTCTGGGTTCATATATAACTGCCGCCTGCTTCGGACAGGTGGATTTTACCCCTGTCAAGGAAGCCGCATGGGTGGGCCTTCCTTTCCAGTGGCAGGACACTGCTTTCGCTGTGTTCAAGAATCCTGACTGGGGTCTTGTCGTTGCTGCGATCATCGCCATTCTCCCTATTTCTCTCGCCACGATGGTGGAGCATATCGGGGACATGTGCGCTATTTCTTCTACGACCGGAGTCAATTACCTTGAAGATCCGGGCCTGCACCGCACCCTCATGGGAGACGGTCTCGCGACCGCGCTGGCATCCCTTTTCGGAGCTCCGGCCAACACGACCTATGGCGAGAACACCGGTGTGCTCAACATCACCCGTGTCTTCGACCCTCGCGTGATCCGTATCGCTGCCGTGTTTGCAATCATACTTTCTTTCTGTCCTAAGTTCGCCGCAATAATCAGGGTCATGCCAGGGGCCACCATCGGAGGGGTCTCTCTGGTGCTCTATGGTATGATATCGGCTGTCGGTGTGCGCAACATCGTGGAGAACAGGGTGGATTTCACCGTGTCACGCAACCTTCTCATCGCGGCGCTGATCCTTGTCCTTGCCATCGGTATCAAATACGGTGCGGGCGATGCCATCAACATCGGCTTCACTTCACTCAGCGGACTTGCCACTGCTGCCCTTCTGGGTATATTCCTCAATGCTGTCCTGCCTGGCAACGACTATGAGTTCGGCAAGAGCAGCGTGGGCGACCGCTCCGCCGATTTCGGAAGCGCCTCTCTCTCCGGCTCTGACGGTCCGGACAAAGACGTCGACAGCGCGAAGTAGAGTTACGCGATCTTCTTGAGAAGGGCGAGTTCGTGGTCAGCGACTATCTTGTCGATGATGGCCTTGACCAGTCGGAACGCCTTGGAATCTTCGGTGTAGACAGCCGGTATTGAAAAGCCTACGCGGCCCTGGTGCTTGAGCTTCAGGGCCGCTGCTTTTTTGCGCTCGTCGGCGGGGTTGTAGACGGCTATTGACTGCCCTCCGAACATGCCGACGATCTTCATGCACGGCACGTCCGTGTCCCCGTCACCGAAATAGATCATGTTGGAGAACGGGATGCGTTTCTTGTCATCAGAGGTGGAGGCGTTGACCAGCTTGTTGTCACGGGCGCTGAAGATGCCCTTGTTGATCTTGAAAAGGTACTGGGTTTTCCCCGTGTAGTCTACGGCTATCCCGGGCCATACGGCTTCCCCGTTCTCGTCATAGATGAAACTGCCGGCGAAGATGTGCTTGAATTCCCCGGCGATGGGGCTGCCCTCGATGATTTCCTTGAGTCCGGAGGAGTTGATGTAGTGCTCAATTATTGCACCGTGCTGCCTGCCGTATTCGTTGACCCGTCCGAACCATTCACGCACCCCCTCAAATAGTTGGATGTGCTTCCCGAAGCGGCAGAAGTCTTCTTTGCGGAGCTCGATCCCGTTGCGCCGGGCCTCGTCGAACATGAGCTTCATGTAGGCCAGCACGTTGGACGCGTCCTGTCCTATGGCGATGTTGTCACTCATCCTCCAGAATTCCTCGGCTGTCTTGCCTACGGCCTGGATGAATCCGAATTCCTGCATGTTGCCGGGCGACAGGGTACCGTCAAAATCGTAGATAAGTGCTATTATGGGCTTCTTTTTCATCTCTCAGTTCACCACAGATTAAACTCTTTTGCCACAAATATCGTAAATATCCGTCACTTTGCAACATCGGCTATTGTCTTTGCGCGTGCGTGTGAGTACTTTTGCTCAAAACACAATTCAAAAAACATTATGGAACACTATCTGGCCTGTTTGGAAAACAGCATGAAATCGGCGTGGGACAAGCCTGCGCTCTGCAACTATAGAGGCGAGGTCTTCACCAACGCCGATGTCGCGAAATACATAGTCAAATTCGGTATGATGTTCGGGAAGGCGGGCATCAAGAAGGGCGACAAGATTGCCCTCTGCGCCAAGAACACCGCCCGCTGGGCCATAAGTTTCCTTGCCGTCAACGCCTATGAAGCCGTCATCGTCCCGATCCTGGTGGATTTCCACCCTGACAGCATCGCCCACCTGACGGACCATTCCGACAGCGTGCTGCTTTTCACCGACAAGGAGATTTGGGACAAGCTTGATGTTTCCGTAATGCCTAAGCTCAAGGGCGCCATCAACGTGGACGATTTTTCCCTGCTCTATGCTCCGGATCTGAAGTTCAAGGAGGCTTTCGAGAGCATGGATGCCGATTTCAAGGCCAAGTACGGCGACAATTTCTCCCCTAAAGATCTGACCTTGCCGAAGGACAATTTCTCCGAGCTCGCGGTGATCAACTACACCTCCGGGACCACGAGCGCCCCTAAGGGAGTGATGCTCACCTACGGCAATCTGAGCGCCTCCATCGAGTACGGACACAAGCATGTGCTCATCTATCCTGGCGACAAACTTGTATCCATGCTCCCTATGGCCCATGTCTACGGGATGGTGTACGAGTTCCTCTATCCGCTCTCCGGCGGCTGCGCCGTCTACTACCTCGGCAAGACCCCGGCACCGTCACTGCTCCTCAAGGCCATGAAGGACGTGAAGCCGTACATGATATGCACCGTACCTCTTGTTATGGAGAAGATCTACAAATCCTCCCTCAAGCCGGTGCTCAGCAAGTGGTACATCCGTGTGCTTACTGCAATCCCTGGGGTCAACAAGATCATATTCAACAAGATGCGCTCAGGTCTGGATACCGCCTTCGGCGGCAAGGTGCGTCACTACATCATGGGCGGCGCAGCTCTCAACCCTGAGGTCGAGAAGTGGTTCAAGCGTATCGGACTGCATTACACGGTTGGTTACGGCATGACCGAGGCCGCACCTCTGCTTGCATACGAAGACTGGTCCCGCTATGTCCCGGGCTCCTGCGGCAAGGTGATCGACTGCATCCAGGCCCGCATCGACTCCGATGACCCTCAGCATATTGCGGGCGAGATTCAGGCCAAGGGCGCCAACATCACCATTGGCTACTACAAAAATGAAGAGGCCAACAAGGCTGCGTTCACCGATGACGGGTTCCTGCGTACCGGAGACCTGGGCATCATCGACAAGGACCGCAATGTCTTCATCAAGGGTCGCAGCAAGAGCATGATCCTCTCCGCCAACGGGCAGAACATCTATCCGGAGGAACTGGAAGCCGTGATCAATAATCAGGAGTTCGTCGCTGAATCTTTGGTTGTGGACCGTTCGGGCAAACTCGTGGCTCTGGTATACTTCGACAACGACGCCATCAAGAACGCAAAGCTTGACGAAGAGGCCGTGTCAGACCTTCCGGAGAAGATTCGTCTGGCTTCCAACCGTCAGCTCCCGCTCTACAGCCAGATCTCCAAGGTCGAGACTGTGATGGTGCCGTTTGAGAAGACTCCGAAGATGAGCATCAAGCGATTCCTTTACAAATAATGCAACATGTTGCCATGCAACAGCATCTATTTGTCGTATGGTCAAATTCATGAAAACATTTGCGGTGCTTGCGGCAGTGGCTGCGGGCACCGTTGCCATGTCTGCCCAGACTGTAATTGTGCGTACTGAGCATACGGTGAGTACGGATCGCGGCAGATATGAGAGCCGCCGGGACTTCAAGAAGCGTTCGTCCCGTGACTTCTGGAAAAAAGAGAGATGGTCCGTGCGTGGAGGGATGGCGGTGCCGTCGTATACGATGGCATCGTTTGCCGAAGGACAGGATTATCTGCGGTCTTGGCGTATGGATACCGGAAAGCCGATATCGCAAATATATGCCGACTATAATGGCCCGACTTATTCGACCGGAGCGTTCTGCCTCGGGGCCGAATATATGGTGGCCCGCTGGTTTTCCGTATCTGCGGATCTCTCGGTCACCCCTGTGTGGCATGACCTGTACAGCAGCCTCACTGACCGGAAGACCGGCACGAAATCAGGCGTGGCTTTCTGTCTGATGCCTCAGGCAAAATTCATCTATATGAACCGTCCGGTAGTCAGGCTCTACGGGAAGTTCGGTCTCGGTGTAGTCAAGTACTTCGGCTTTGACAGGAGAGACAGGGAAAGCTTCAACTACGATCTCGTATACTCTGACAATTCTCTGGCTGCCGGGATCCAGTGGGTTCCGTTAGGAATCGAGGTAGGGCGGAAGTTCTTCGGTTATGCAGAAGCCGGTGTGGGAACGTTGTATAGAGGTATATCAGCCGGAGTCGGATATAAATTCTAAGGTGCCATGAAGAAATTTTTTGCTTTTGCGGCGGCAGCCATGATGCTTGCTTCCTGCGTGGTTTCAGAAGAGGCCAATTACAACCGCACAGACTACGATCTTGTCAACTACACCTCACGCCAGATCAACTCCAGCGTGGATGTCACGCTGCGCAATCTCAGATCATACTCCGGCATAAACGCAGAGGGGTTCAAGTGTACCGGCACTGTGGATTCTGATGTGCAGCCTGTCATCACCAGGGTGGGGGACAATGTCTGGACATCCGTCTATGAAGATTCTTCTCTCAAGTTCTCCGTCAATGTGAGACGTGTCGAGGGAGAGGATGAACTTGAGGAGAAATGGTTTTTCTCCGGCCTTGAGCTTGCGTGCAGCGAAGAGGGTGGATTCAGTTTTTCCCTTGTTACAGAGGATGAAGTGAAATATACCTGGGAACGCGACGGGAGGGCGTTTACAGTAGAATACAATCTTGTCCCTACAGGGACATACAAGGCCAGATTCCTCCGGGACGGGAAAGAGCTCGACTGGTGCAATGTCTCTTACACCGAAGGTGATATGGGTTCTTCCTCCAGCGCGAAGGGCAGGTGACAATTTGTCACTGGAACATAATTTGATTTTTCAAAGCCGGATGCAGTATTCTGCACCCGGCTTTTTGAATAATAAAACTTAGAATATATGGCAAACAATTCACTTAAGGGCAAGATAGGTGTCACCACCGAGAATATCTTCCCTGTTATCAAGCAGTTCCTTTATTCTGACCACGAGATTTTCCTGCGTGAGCTTGTGGCCAATGCCGTCGATGCCACCCAGAAGATGAAGGCTCTCGCCTCAAGCGGAGATTTCAAGGGCGAGCTCGGCGCACTGAAGGTCAGCATAGAACTCGACGAGAAGAAGAAAGTGCTCCGGATCATCGACCGCGGTATCGGTATGACCGAGGAGGAAGTTGACAAGTATATCAACCAGATAGCGTTCTCATCAGCCGGAGAGTTTCTGGAGAAATACAAGGATCAGATCGGTTCCATCATCGGTCACTTCGGTCTTGGTTTCTACTCCGCTTTCATGGTGGCCAAGAAGGTGACCATCGACACTCTCAGCTGGAAAGACGGGGCAAAACCGGTACAGTGGAGTTGTGACGGTTCTCCTGAATACTCCATGTCCGAGGGCAAAAAGACTGACAGGGGCACGGAGATCACCCTCTACCTCGATGACGACTCTTCCGAGTATGCTGCAAAGGGCCGCATAAGCCAGCTTCTCGGCAAGTACTGCAAGTTCATGCCTGTCCCTGTAGTGTTCGGCAAAAAGACCGAGTGGAAAGACGGCAAGGAGGTCGAGACTGAAGAGGACAATGTCATCAACAGCATAGAGCCTATATGGACCAAGGCCCCGTCCGATCTGAAGGATGAGGATTACCTCAAGTTCTACCATGAACTCTATCCGATGGAGGAGGATCCGATGTTCTGGATTCACCTCAACGTGGACTATCCGTTCAACCTCACCGGTGTCCTCTACTTCCCTAAGATCAAGGAGAGGATGGCCATCGACAAGAACAAGATCCAGCTCTACTGCAACCAGATGTTCGTCACCGACCATGTGGACAACATCGTGCCTGATTTCCTGACTTTGCTGCATGGCGTGATCGACTCCCCGGACATCCCGCTGAACGTCAGCCGAAGCTATCTCCAGAGCGACTCCAACGTCAAGAAGATCAGCACCTACATCACCAAAAAGGTGGCCGACCGTCTGGAGGACATCTTCAAGAGCCAGAGGGAGCAGTTCGAGCAGAAGTGGGACAACATCAAGCTCTTCATCGAGTACGGCATGCTGAGCGACGAGAAGTTCTGCGAGCGTGCGATGAAGTTCGCCCTGCTCAAGAATACCGACGGCAAGTTCTTCAGCCTGGAGGATTACCGCAAGGCCATCGAGCCGGCCCAGACCGACAAAGACAAGAATGTCGTATACCTCTACGCCACAAAGCCGGAGGAGCAGTACAGCTTCATCGAGGCCGCCAAGAACATGGGCTACGACGTGCTCCTGATGGACTGCGAGCTCGACAGCCACTGGGTCAACCTTCTCGAGAGCAAGATTGAGCATACCCGCTTCGCCCGCGTGGACAGCGACTCTGTCGCCAATCTCATCAAGAAGGAGGAGGCTGTAAAGCCGGAACTCTCCGAAGATGACAAGAAGGCTCTTGAAGAGATGTTCAAGGCTGTCCTTCCTGAGGGGAACGACTACAAGATCGATGCGGAGAATCTCGGAGAGACTTCCGCTCCGGTGCTCATCACCCAGAACGAGTTCATGCGCCGCTACCGCGAGATGAGCTCAATGGGCGGAGGAATGAACTTCTACGGTTCGCTCCCTGAGTCATACAACATACTCGTCAACATGCAGAACCCGCTGATCGCAAAGATCTGGGGGGAGAAGAAGGATGCGGCAGACCAGAGCGTTGCCGACTTCGTCTCTGCAAACGAGCTGCTCCATCAGGTGGTTGACCTCGCCCTGCTTAGCAACGGCATGCTGAAGGGCAAAGCCCTCGCCGACTTCGTCTCCCGCAGCGAAAAGCTGCTGGGTGATCAGAAATAGCCTGCCTGATTATGGATGGTGGCAGATAACCATCTGAATGATAGGTATATAGCAATTAGTCCTCCCTGCTGATGTGGGGAGGACTATTTGTTTATTCGTTGAATGTCAATTAGTTGTCCGCCACGGTGGCACGCTGCGATGCCGCCTTCTTTGGCCCTCTTTGGCTTCTTTGCCCTCTGGAGGTTGGGGGATAAAGAGATGAAAAATCTCCTGAAAATGGGATATACTGTCTAAATGAGTCATTTTTTATAAGATTTAGACGACTTATCGCGAATTTTTGCATTAAATCTATCTAAATGTCTATATTTGTGATGTGACACAAAAACTATATTATTTATGGGACAGTTTATCGGAAGGGAGAATGAAATACGGCAACTTCGCGAGAGGTTTGAATCGCAGTCGCCGGAGTTGGTGGTCGTTTATGGCCGGCGTCGTGTCGGGAAGACCTTCCTGATTCGTCAAGCCTTTGACAACCGTTTTGATTTCTATCTTACCGGACTCTACAAAAAGAGCATGCGGAGACAGTTGGAGAACTTCGCCAATGCCCTTTCAGACTATTCGGGGGAAGATTTCGAGACTCCAAAGGACTGGTATGCCGCATTCAGGATGCTGAAGAATTATCTTCTTGGCATCAGCCGCCCTGGGAAGCTCGTAGTTTTTCTTGATGAAGTTCCATGGATGGAAACTCGCAAATCTGATTTTGTGGGTGCGTTGGAGAATTTTTGGAACGGATGGGGTTCCGGCGAGAATAACCTTTTGCTTATACTTTGTGGTTCAGCGACTTCTTGGATAACAAAGAAGGTTTTCAGCAACAAAGGAGGTCTTTTCAATCGCTACACCGAACGAATTTATCTTGAGCCGTTTACATTGAAGGAAACTGAAGAATTTCTTGACCGCAGACAAATCTGTCTGACGCGAAAGGATATAGCCGAATGCTATATGATTATGGGCGGAATTCCTTATTATCTGGACAAGATTGAAAAAGGAATGAGTTTAAGCCAGAACATTGACAACATTTTCTTCAAGAAAAGGGCTCGCCTGTGGGATGAGTTTACGCATCTCTACGCTTCGCTTTTCGATAATCCCGAACCGCATCTGAAGATTGTCAAGGCTCTGAATATGAAGCGTTCCGGGTTGACAAGAAACGAGATATCCGAGGCAACAAAAATCCCGGCCAACGGCAATTTGACTAGGGTTCTTAAAGAATTGGAAGACAGTGGATTCGTTCTGTCATATAAGGATTGGACGAAAGCGAAGAAAGGCAACATCTACCGTCTCAGCGACTTTTACACCATCTTTTATCTTGATTTTGTTCAGGAAAACTATGGAGATGATGAGAATTTCTGGACAAACAGAATTGATTCCTCCATGCATCGTGCGTGGACGGGATTTGCGTTTGAACTTCTGTGTATGAACCACATATCTCAGATCAAATCTGCTTTGGGCATATCAGGTGTGGCTACCCGTCAGTGTTCTTGGCGAGGCGAAGACAAGTCCGGCAAGAGATCGCAGATTGATCTGCTGATTGACCGTCGCGACGGCGTGATTGACCTCTGCGAAGCAAAATTCGCTTCGGGCTTATATTCAATCACAAAAGGCTACGAATCCGAGTTGGCGGATAAAATAGAGGTTTTCCGCAGTGCAACCAAGACAAACAAGTCCATCCATCTCGTGATGGTGACAACATTCGGTCTGTCAGCTAATTCCCACACCTCACTTGTGCAGAACTCGATTACTCTCGACGACCTGTTCTTGCATTGACATAGACGACAGGTGGTCATCCGGAGAGGGTGTTTTTTTGTTTGCGGGGGCGCAGATGAACTTATAGTTCTGCAGTTATAATGTTTACTCCCAGTTCCTTCCTGACTTCGTCATTGCGTCACCCTGAATCACCCATCTTGCGCTATAACTGATTGATAATCAGCATGCGCCCGTTTTAACGGTCAAAAAGCGACGAAGTCGGAAGCCATATTCTCTTGCATCGTTCAATGAATCATCTTCAAGTTGGGAGACAGCTGCCGGCATGTATCAAGTGAAGTTTGGTGCTTCATGTGAAGATATCCGTGCGAAAGCATCATTTAAAATGTCCAGGCCACACAGTCATGGCCGGTCAACAGGGTCATGGAACCTGAGGTGAAGTTGAATATTTTGAATGTTAAGTGATGTTTCACCTAAGATGCGTAGGCGGAACAGAAAAACTGATCTGGATTATCAGCCAGAGGGTATTGATTGGCGACAGCTGTGATTCTCGGCCTTTCAAGTTGTTGAAGGGTGGCGGATAACTATCGGAATGATAGATATATAGCAATTAGTCCTCCCTGCTGATACGGGGAGGACTATTTGTTTATTTGTTGAATGCCAATCAGTTGTCCGCCACGATCGCGCGCTGCGATGCCGCTTTCTTTAGCCTTCTGGAGGTAGGGGTATAAAACGCCAAAAACACCCCAACCTTTAGCCCGTAGAGCGCTCAGACGCGTGTCCTGGACGGGTGGCGCTCAAAGGTAGGGAAGAAAACAGCCAAAAATACCCCAACCTTTAGGGCATCTACAAGAGGGAAGTTGGGAGATGCAGCGCTTCCGGCGCACTCGGATGCCTCAGCTTCTGTCGGCTTTCCAGCCGTCGATGGTGCGGGACTCGGAGGAGAAGTTGATGCCGAGCTTTATTATTTCCTTTCCGCTTGAGAGGAACGGCTTGTCGTAGCCCTTCGCCTCGATCTGGCGCAGCGCCTCCTCCGGCGAGAGGTCACGCTTCAGTTCGATGATGTAGACGTATTTGTCGGTGTCGAAGACTATGTCTATCCGCCCGTTGGAGGTGCGGTACTCCGTCTTGACATAAAGTCCCATCATCTTGAGCATCACTGACATGGTGTTCTGGAAATAAAGTTCAAGATCCCCCTGAATCTCATAGCTGTTGTCCGAGAGGAACGAGGTGAAGCGGTCCATGAAGCCCTGCACATCGCCGCGCTCGATGTCGCGGACAAAGTTGGAAATGGAGAATTTTCCCTGAATCAGTGCCGGGGCATACAGTTGGCTCAATGAGTTCAGGAAACCGGCCTTGACCTCCTCGTTTGGATAATCAAGGGTGTAGGTGCTGAACCGTTCGTTGTAGCTCGTGATGGTCAGGCAGCCGGTCTGGAACATCTGAGTAAGCAGTGATGGGGACTCATGGTTCACATACGTGAGAGTAGCCTTGGAGACCTTTTCTTTGCAGATGCTGGCCAGATTGTAGCGGCCTCGCTCAAAGTAGCGGACAAGGAAAGTCGGGGTGCCGGTCTCGAACCAGTACATGCGGAATCTGTTAGCTTTGAATGTGTTGAGCAGGCTGAACGGATTATAGATACCTGCAGCGCCTTCGCTGAAATGATAACCGTCGTACATCGTCTTGAGTTTGGAGTAGCATTCCTCCCGGCTCATCCTGCAGGCTTCGGCCAGCTCCGTCACGCTCCCGTCAAAATATTCTTTCAGTTCCTCCTCCGACACGCCGCAGATGTCCGAAAAACCAAGATCCATCGAGATGTCGTTGAGGTTGTTGAGTCCGCTGAAGATGCTCATCTTCCCGAGTTTGGTGACTCCCGTGAGGAAGGCGAAACGGATGAACTCATCCTTTCCCTTGATGACGCTGTAGAAGCCCTGGAGCTCGCGGCGGAACGCTTCCATCAGTTCCGGGGCATCGATGTTGTCCACTATCGGCTTGTCGTACTCATCGATGAGGATCACCACCTTGCGCCCTGTCTTGCGGTACGCCGCGTCGATGACGGCCTTGAACCTGGCTGCCGGCTCAGTGAATTCATCGTCCTTACCGTACGTCCTTTCCCATCCCGACAGGTGAAAGGCCAGATTTTCCCGCAAATCATCCACAGAAGTGTACCTGCTCCCCGTCAGATCCAGATGCAGCACCGGATACTCGAGCCAGTCCGTCTCCAGATTCTCTAGAGCCAGTCCCTTGAAAAGCTCCTTCCTGCCACGGAAATAAGCCTCCATTGTCGAGACGAGAAGGCTCTTCCCGAAACGCCGCGGCCGGCTCAGGAAATAGTACTTGCCTGTCGATGTGAGGCTGTAGATCAACGCAGTCTTGTCCACATAGACATATCCGCTATTGCGAATCTCCGAAAAACTCTGTATTCCAATAGGGTACAACATGGTTCACTCCTTTTCGCCAGTAACAGCACCGGCAAATGCAAATATAGCCTTTCACCAAGAAAAATGAAAGGGTGTGATGAATAACGTATCGAATAGCACAGCGGTTTTTTCCTGACAATATCCGATGCCCCGCCCTCTTCTTGGCCATCCGTAGCGTCAGTCTGGAGGTTGGGGTAATTTCCGTGGTTTTTACCCATACCTTTAGAGCCGGGAGGGTCTGGAGGTTTGTCCTGATAATACCCCTACCTGCGCACCGACCAGAGGAAGGGGGTAGGGAAAATTGCATACCTCTGCCACAGTGGAAGCCTAAGTTTCTGCCGGCTCAGGGAAGAATGACTGGCAGAAGATGGACAGAGTTCTCCATTTCGGCCAAATAAGGAATTTTATTTGGCCGAAACAGCAATTTTAGTAGCTTTATGGCCAAATAAGGAAAGTTCCAGCCGTTTCCAGAAGGTTGTTACAATGGAAGACCTGTTCCGGTTCTGAATTTCGGGTCGCCATTCCAGAAATATGAATATCTTTGCGGCGACTGACGTGACACAAAAATACATCGAATATGAAAAACATTTTGACTTCGCGATTCTGGCGCAGCCGGGGAACCCTTGCCGCTTTGCTGCTCGGTGTCTGCCTCCTTTTAGGGGGCCGGCAGGAGCTTTCCGCCGCCGACACCGGTACGGCTGCCGACGCTGCCTCCCGCACCGGCAAGAAAGCATCGCGCTTCGAGGCGGGGAAGGGAACTTTCCTTCTGGACGGAAAGCCCTTTGTCATCAAGGCCGCCGAGCTGCACTATCCACGCATCCCGAGAGAATACTGGGAGCAGCGGATACGGCTCTGCAAAGCTCTCGGAATGAATACTGTATGCTTGTATGTCTTCTGGAATTCACATGAGCCGAGGCAGGACAGTTTCGACTTCGGCGGGCAGAATGACCTGCGCGCTTTTGTGCAGCTCTGCGCCCGGAACGACATGAAAGTCATACTGCGCCCCGGGCCTTACGTCTGTGCCGAGTGGGAAATGGGCGGACTTCCGTGGTGGCTGCTCAAAAAGAAGGACATCAGACTCCGGGAGCGTGACCCGTTTTTCCTTGAGCGTGTGGACCGGTTCCAGCAGGAGTTGGCCGGGCAGGTGGGGGATCTCACCATAGCACATGGAGGACCCATAATCATGGTGCAGGTCGAGAATGAATATGGTTCTTATGGCACCGACAAACCTTACGTCTCGGCCATCAGGGACATGCTCCGCAAGAATTTCGGCGAGGATGTCACGCTCTTCCAGTGCGACTGGGCGTCCAACTACCTCAACAACGGGCTTGACGACCTGATATGGACCATGAACTTCGGCACGGGAGCCGATATCGACCAGCAGTTCGAGTCGTTGAAGCGGCATCGTCCGGACTCGCCGCTCATGTGCTCGGAGTTCTGGAGCGGGTGGTTTGACAAATGGGGCGCGAACCACGAGACACGCCCGGCTGCGGACATGGTGGCGGGGATCGACGAGATGCTCTCCAAAGGCATATCCTTCTCGTTGTATATGACGCACGGCGGTACGAACTGGGGCCATTGGGCCGGTGCCAACTCGCCCGGATTCGCTCCGGATGTGACCTCCTATGACTATGATGCCCCGATCTCGGAATCAGGCCAGACCACGCCGAAATACTGGGAGCTGCGCAAGACCCTCGCCAAGTACATGGGCGGGGAAAAGCAGGCCGACGTGCCTGCGACGATAAAGCCGATGGCGATAAAGGGCTTTGAATTCACTGAGTTCGCTCCTCTTTGGGCGAACCTGCCGAAGCCGAAGACGGACAGGGACATCCGTACGATGGAAGAATACGACCAGGGTTTCGGCTCGATCATCTACAGCACGACCCTCCCTGGTCTGGACGGGCCGGCCACGCTGACAGTGAACGAGCCCCACGACTTCGCGCAGATATTCATAGATGGAGAGTTTGTCGGGAAACTCGACCGCCGCAACGGCGAGAAACAGCTGGCGATCCCGGCCGTGAAGAAAGGTTCCAGGCTCGACATCCTCGTGGAGGCGATGGGCCGCATCAACTTCGGACGTGCCATCAAGGACTTCAAGGGCATAACGGACAACGTGACCCTGACCCTCAACTGGGACGATGCCGAATGGACCACCGAGCTCAAGAACTGGAATGTCTACAATATCGAGGATGAGTACAGTACCTATTCGTCAATGGATTTCCGGCCGATAAGCGAAGCCGTCAAGAACGGAGACCGCCTGCCGATCGGAGCCTACAGGGCCACATTCACCCTCAAGGGCAGACCGTCGGACACGTTCCTGAACTTTGAGACCTGGGGCAAGGGGCTGGTGTATGTCAACGGCCACCCAATGGGGCGGGTCTGGGAAATCGGTCCGCAGCAGACGCTCTACATGCCGGGGTGCTGGCTCAAAAAAGGCGAGAACGAGATAATCGTCTTCGACATTCTCGGCCCCCGCGAAGCCAGGACAGAGGGACTCAAAGAGCCTAAACTCGACCAGCTCCTCGTAAAGAAGCGTGTGACGCACCGCGAGCCTGGGCAGAGCCTCGACCTCAGCGGGGAAACACCGGTACTTGAGGGCTCGTTCGCGCCGGGCAACGGCTGGCAAGAAACCCGCTTCGCCCCGCTCAAGGGACGTTATGTCTGCATCGAGGCCCTCGATGCACTCGATGGAGGGGATGTGGCCGCGATCGCGGAAATGTATCTGCTTGATGACAAGGGAGAACGTCTCTCACGCGAGCCTTGGACTGTGATGTATGCCGACAGCGAAGACATGGACGGGGTCAACCGTTCTGCTGACAAGGCCTTCGACCTCCAGGAATCGACATATTGGCAGACTGTCTCCGGAACTCCATTCCCTCATGCCGTCGTGATAGATCTTGGCGCTTCGCACAACATCTCGGGCTTCCAATACCTCCCGCGCATGGAGACCGGAGTCCCGGGTGGAATCAAGGACTTCAGGATATACGTGAAAGACAAAGAGTTCAGCCTGTCCGGGGACGACTGAAAGGCCTTCATGCGAGAAAACTAGTCGTCCCAGGCGGAGGCGAGACCCGGACGTCTGGTGCGCCAGCTTTCAATGGCTTGGGAGACGTTGATGATGAAGTCGCCCATGTCTTCTAGTTTCTCCACAAGATTGAGGTAGAAGACGCTCTCGAAATAGGCCTCGCCGTTGTTCTCGGCTCTCTGCATCTCTTTGTCGCGCAGGACATTGCGCTTGTTGTTGATATCGACTTCGGCCTCTATTGCATTGTCGATGTCGGAGATGGTCGAGGCGTTTTCAAGATTGTATATCATCGCGTCGTATGCCCTGGAGACAAGCCCTATCATCTCGTCTATGCTCTGCTTGTGCTCGGCGGTGAGTTTCTGCTGATGCACTATCGCCTGGCTTATCAGGCGGCTTATGGCCTCGCCGCTGTCTCCCAGAGACTCCAGTTCCCCGACTATGCGGTATATTGCCTTGATGCGCAGTTCGGAGTTGTCACTGAGGCCCTCGCGGTTGACTTTGTTGAGGAAGCTTACGACCTCGTATTCAATGCGGTCGGAGATCTCCTCATACTTGACGAGCTTGTCCCTGTATGGCTCGAAGGCGGTCTCGCTGTCAGAAGAGGCTATGGCGTCCTTGACGTAGCCGAGGCCCTTGCGCATGACATGGCCGAAGTGGCACACTTCTTTCTCGGCTTCGGTGAGAGCGAGCTCAGGGGTTGAGATGAGACCGGCGTTGATGTATACAAGCTTGCCGGTCACTTCGTTGCTCGGCCTCTCCTTGATTACGCTGCAGACGAACTTTTCGATCAGCGGGATGAACCAGATGAGGATTCCGGTGTTGATGAGGTTGAACACCGTGTGGAGCATCGAGATGCTGTAGAGCGGGGTCTGTTCGCTGTTCCCGAGTCCTATGGAGTTGACAATCAATGAGATGAGCTTGAGGAAATAAGGGAAGAGCGCAACTGCCCAGATCACGCCGAAGACATTGAAGACCGTATGGGCCAAAGCGGCTCTCTTGGCGTTGACATTGCCCACGGCGGCGGCGATGTTGGCTGTGATCGTTGTGCCGATGTTCTCGCCGAGCACCATCGCGGCTGCCATGTCGAACTTGATCCAGCCCATGTTGAGGATGATGAGGGTCAGGGCCACTGTGGCGCTTGACGACTGGAGCACAAGGGTGAGCACGGTACCGACCGCCACAAACAGGATTATGGACCAGATCCCGTGGCCCGACCAGGACTGGATGAATGAAAGCACTTCCGGTGTGGACTGGAGATCCGGGACAGAGTTCTTCATGAACGAGAGCCCCAGGAAAAGGAGGCTGAACCCGACGACTATCTCACCTAAATCCTTGACTTTCCCCTTTTTGGAGATGCTCATGATGAACCCTACGGCCATGAGCGGCACTGCGAGTACCGAAATGTCAGCCTTGAAGCCGAAAAGGGCTATGATCCAGGCGGTGAAGGTGGTGCCGATGTTGGCGCCCATGATCACCCCTATGGCCTGGGTGAGGGTGAGGATGCCTGCGTTGACGAAACTGACCACCATCACGGTGGTGGCGCTGGACGACTGGATGACCGCGGTCACGCCAAGTCCTGTGAAGACACCTTTAAGGGGGTTGGATGTAATTGATGAGACGAAACGGCGCAGGCCGTCGCCGGCCGCTTTCTGGAGTCCGGAGCTCATCATGTTCATTCCGTAGAGGAACATTCCCAACGCTCCGACAAGGGTGAGGATGCTTAAAATCATCTGGATTCAGAATTTTGCCGCAAAAATGATAAAAATCGTCCGTATTATGAAAAATGTAGCCGCGATGTAACATAAATTTAACAATGCCCGGTGCGGAATTTTTGAGGAAATGATATATTTGCCGGATGTATGACAGAGATTCTTATCATAGAGGACGAGGTCGATATCAGGGAGATATTGACGTTCAATCTTGAGAATGCGGGTTACAGGGTGCTGGCGGCCGGTTCTGCTGAAGAAGGCCTGAGGCTTCTCAGTGCCGACACCGCCCTGATATTGCTCGACGTGATGCTTCCGGGCATGTCCGGTTTCCAGTTTGCCGCGCAGCTCCGCAAAAACTCGGGCAACAGGATTCCCATAATATTCCTCACTGCACGCACTGCGGAAAACGACGTTCTGACAGGATTCTCGGCCGGCGGTGACGACTATATCTCCAAGCCATTCTCCATCAATGAGGTGCTGGCACGCGTAAAGGCCGTGCTCCGCCGTTCTGGGTCCTCCGCCACGTCAGGCCAGGGCCCGCTGCGTTACGGGGCTCTTGTCATAGACCCGGTCTCCGAGACCGCCGAACTGGACGGGGCCCAGCTGCCGCTTTCGCGGAAGGAGTTCGATCTGCTTTCGCTGCTTGCCCGGCATCCGGACACTTATTTTTCCCGCACGGCGCTCATCTCCGACCTGTGGCGGGACGCGCCTTACGTGCTTGACAGGACTGTTGATGTGCACATAGCGAGGATCCGAAGCAAGCTGGGCCGATACCATGACATAATCCGCAACAAGACAGGCTTCGGGTACTATCTTGACTCCCGCTATGAATTACCGGAATAAGCTTATACTGGCCATATCGTCCATTTTCATGGTCTTCGCGACCGGTGCCGTGTGCCTGGGACTTGTAAGCGAAGACAGTTACCGGCGCGCCATAATCAAATCCAGACTGGAAGGCTACGCCGACATGATAGCGGACAAGGGCCAGCGTGTCCTCGAATACCTTCCCGATGACGTAAGGGTCACAGAGATTGAGCCTGACGGGGATGTCCTGTTTGACTCGACGCTCTCTGTGGACACTCTCAAAAACCACCTTGACCGTCCCGAAATCAGGGAGTGCCTGCGCAAAGGGACCGGGAGCGCAATACGCAAATCAGCCACCTCGGACAACAAATACTTCTACTTTGCAAAACTCTACGACGGACGTATCATAAGGGTAGCGCAGGTGTTCGATGTGGCGCTCGGGAAATTTTTCCGGGCCGACTGGATGCTGATACTCAGCATAATGCTCCTGTTTGTCCTGGCCCTTGTGGTCCTGGTATGGCTTTCGGACCGCTTCCAGCGCCGCGAAGCTGAGCTCTCCGACAGGCAGACCCGCTTGCTCAAGCACGAGATGACGGGCAACATATCCCATGAGCTCAAGACCCCGGTAAGCAGTATTCAGGGCTACCTCGAGACCATCGTCAACCATCCCGAACTCAGCGAGGAGAAGAGGCGTCTGTTCACGGAGCGCTCATACCTCCAGGCCCTGAGGCTCTCGGACATGATCACAGACATATCCTTGATTACCAAGCTGGAAGAGGTGCCCGAGCAGTTCCAGCTCAAGCCGGTCAACATCCGCAACGTCATGACCGAGGTGACGGAGGAGATGTCGGGCAGACTTTCCGCCCAGGACGTGAGAGTGGACAACCAGCTTCCTCCTGTGTGCATCAACGCCAACTACCAGCTCATCTATTCGATTTTCCGCAATCTGGTGGAGAACACCCTGAAGTATGCCGGCGACGGCTGTGAGATAGATGTCTCAGGCACCATGACCGGGGAGGGGGAGTGCAGCATCGACTACCATGACACGGGCAGGGGAGTGGAGGAAGACAAGCTGGAGAAGATATTCGAGCGCTTCTACCGCATCGACGCCGACCGTGCCAAGCCTGTGGGCGGTTCCGGACTGGGCCTGTCGATTGTACGCAACGCGGTCCGTTTCCATAAGGGCAGCATCAGCGCCTACCGCGTGGTCGGGGGCGGGCTCGGTTTCCGTTTCACCTTGCGAAGCATCTGATTATTCCGTATTTTTGCACAAAAATACGGATATGGCAGACGAAAAGATAATATTCTCGATGAACGGCGTAGGCAAAGTCCTGCCGCACAACAACAAGACAATCCTCAAAGACATCTACCTCTCATTCTTTTACGGGGCGAAGATCGGCATCATCGGTCTCAACGGCTCCGGAAAGTCCACGCTGCTCAAGATCATAGCCGGCGTGGAGAAGTCCTACCGTGGGGAAGTGGTGTGGGCGCCCGGCTACTCCGTGGGCTACCTTGAGCAGGAGCCCCGGATGGATCCCGACAAGACTGTGCTCGAAGTTGTCGAGGAGGGCGTCCAGGAGGTCAAGGACGTGCTCGACGAGTACAACGAGATATCCCTCAAGTTCCTGGAGCCCATGGACGATGACCGGATGGCGGCCCTCATCGAGAGGCAGGGCGAACTTTCGGAGCAGATAGAGCACCTTGGCGGCTGGGAGCTGGAAGCCAAGCTCGAAAGGGCCATGGACGCCCTCAACTGTCCGCCTGCCGACGCGAAGATCTCCACCCTCTCCGGAGGAGAACGCCGCCGTGTGGCCCTGTGCCGCCTGCTGCTGCGTGAACCGGACGTGCTGCTGCTCGACGAGCCGACCAACCACCTTGACACCGAGAGCATCCAGTGGCTCGAAGCCCACCTCAAGCAGTACAAGGGCACTGTCATAGCCGTCACCCACGACCGTTATTTCCTGGACAACGTGGCCGGCTGGATCCTTGAACTCGACCGCGGAGAGGGCATCCCGTGGAAAGGCAACTACAGCTCATGGCTGGAGCAGAAGACAAAGAGACTCGAGCTGGAAGAGAAGCAGGAAAGCCGCCGTCGCAAGACCCTCCAGCACGAGCTGGAATGGGTCCGCATGGCACCTAAAGCCCGGCAGGCCAAGCAGAAAGCACGTCTGGGCGCATACGAGAAACTCGCCGCCGCCGATGCCCGTGAGAAGGAGGCCAACCTCGAGATCTACATCCCGGACGGGCCGCGCCTCGGCGACCGGGTAATCGAGTTCCGGGACGTGTCCAAATCATACGGAGACAAGGTGCTCTTCGAGCATCTTTCGTTCTCCCTCCCGCCGGCGGGGATTGTGGGGGTCATAGGCCCCAACGGCGCCGGAAAGACCACCCTTTTCCGTATGATAATGGGGGCCGAGACCCCGGATTCCGGTTCAATAGAGATAGGGGACACGGTCAAGATCTCCTATGTGGACCAGCAGCACAAGAGCATAGACCCTGACAAGACCGTCTACGAGACGATTGCCGGGAATTCCGAGTGGGTGCGGCTCGGCAACAGGGACATCAACGCCAGGGCCTGGGTGTCACGTTTCAACCTTAGCGGCGCCGATCAGGAGAAACTCTGCGGCGTGCTCTCGGGTGGAGAGCGCAACCGCCTGCATCTGGCCCTCACCCTCAAGGACGAGGGTAATGTGCTCCTTCTCGACGAGCCGACCAACGATGTGGATGTCAACACGATACGTGCCTTGGAGGACGGTCTTGAGAACTTTGCCGGCTGCGCTGTGGTGATCAGTCACGACAGGTGGTTCCTCGACAGGATCGCCACCCACATCCTTGCCTACGAAGGCGATTCCCAGGTCGTTTTTTTCGAAGGCAACTACGCCGAATACGAGGAAAACCGCAAGGCACGGCTTGGCAATGCCGAACCGAAGCGTTTCCGATACAAGAAACTCATGGAGTAAAACGATCGCAACATGGCTGCCCGATACCTTAAATCAACACTTGTTCTCGTCCTGCTGTTAAAGTGCATCGCCGGATTTTCCCAGGTGCCGTTCTACGCTCCCGCCCCGGGGGACGGCAGGCTTTTCGGCTACCACTCCCTCAAGTTCCGCCCCGAGGTCAACTTCCAGGAGACTTTCACCACTTTCCAGTACGGCATCGGGAAGACGGCAGTGGGACTGGAACTGTACACCTGCCCGGCCGGCGTGTATTCCGGCTACACTTTTAGGGCGGGGTTCTACGAAAGCAACTATTTCAACATAGGCGTGCAGACGAGCCCTACATTCTCTCTGAGCGACTCCCACCGGTTTTCATATATCACCAGCGGATTGTACATGCACGGGGCTTTCGATACGGAGGGTAAGTACTACTGGCTCTCCAACACGCTCTGGACCGTCCATACTGACAAAATGGCGGACATTGAGCACTGGCTGTATCTCGGGGCCAGGTTCCCGCTTCCAGGGGGCTCGACTCTCATCCCGATGGCGGGCACCATCCACTCATGGCGCTTTGACTCCGTACCGGATATCGCCATCGGATGTTCTTGGGCCATAGGACATTATGAATTTCTTGTCTGGACTGACAAATACACCCGCGACAATCTCAGGATAGTGTTCGGCATAGCCTTTGTATATTGACCCGCGGCCCTTATTGGCTTGAATGTAAAACAATTGGAAAGAACGACAAATGACGATCTGGTTTATTCTCATAGTAGTGATGCTGCTCTCCTGGCTCATCCAGATGACACTGCAGAGCCGGTTCAGCAAATACTCCAAGGTCCCGTCCCCGCACGGCCTGACAGGAGCTGACATCGCCCGGCTGATGCTCCGGCAGAACGGCATCAACGATGTGACGGTGCAGTCCGTGTCCGGACAGCTGACCGACTACTTCAACCCGCAGGACAAGACGATTAATCTGAGCGAATCAGTATACGGCAGTGCTTCCATCGCGGCCTGTGCCGTGGCCGCCCATGAGACGGGCCATGCCATCCAGCACGCCAGAGGTTACGCTCCGCTGCGCCTGCGCTCCGCCCTTGTGCCGGTGGTGACTTTCGCCAACAACACGGTGCAGTGGGTGCTTCTGCTCGGAGTGCTGCTGGTCAACACTTTCCCGGCCCTGCTCTGGATCGGGATCGGGCTTTTCGCCATGACCACTCTCTTCAGCTTCATCACCCTCCCTGTGGAGATCAACGCGAGCCAGCGCGCCGTGCAGTGGCTTGACGGGGCAGGGATTGTGGACGAGAGGACAAGGCCTATGGCCGAGGATGCCCTGAAATGGGCCGCGTACACCTATGTGGTCGCCGCTTTGGGCTCGCTCGCGACGCTCTTCTATTATATTTCCATAGCAAACGACCGCAGATAGTCCGGCTTGCCCGGGATGTCCGTGCCGGTATAATGCCGCAGTTCGGGAAGTTTTTCTTTCCGGGTTGCGGTATTTTTGGTAAATTTGCGGATTGCAGACAATTATTATAGACGTATATGAAGAATTTTATCGAAGAGCTCAGGTGGAGAGGCATGATCCACGACATCATGCCCGGCACAGAGGAGGAACTCATGAAGGGGCCGGCATCGGCCTATGTCGGGATTGACCCGACTGGAGATTCTCTCCATATAGGCCATCTTGTAAGCATCATGATACTCAAGCATTTCCAGGCGTGCGGACACAAGCCGTTCGCACTTGTGGGCGGAGCCACCGGCATGATAGGCGACCCTTCCATGAAAAGCCAGGAGCGCAACCTTCTTGACGAGCAGACCCTGTCCCACAATGTCAAGTGCATCAAGGAGCAGCTCTCCAGGTTTCTCGATTTCGAATCCGATGCGCCCAACAAGGCCGAGCTAGTCAACAACTACGACTGGATGAAGGACTACACTTTCATCAATTTCACCCGCGACATAGGCAAACTCATCACGGTCAACTACATGATGAGCAAGGACTCCGTCAAGAAGCGCCTGAGCCGGGACTCTTCAGAAGGCATGTCCTTCACGGAGTTCACCTACCAGTTGCTCCAGGGATATGATTTCCTGTACCTTTACCAGCACCGGGGAGTCAAGCTCCAACTCGGGGGCGCGGACCAGTGGGGCAACATCACCACGGGAACCGAACTCATCCGCCGCAGCTGCGGCGGTGAAGCCTATGCCCTTACCTGCCCGCTGATCACAAAGGCCGACGGGGGCAAGTTCGGCAAGACGGAAAAAGGCAATATATGGCTTGATCCCGAGAGGACGTCGCCGTACCAGTTCTACCAGTTCTGGCTCAACGTGAGCGACGCTGATGCCGAGCGCTACATCAAGATCTTCACCATGCTGGACCGCGAGACCATAGAGGGCGCGATCGCCGCCCATAAGGAATGCCCGGAAAAGCGCGAGCTCCAGAAGCTCCTCGCCAGGGAGGTGACCATAATGGTGCACGGGCAGAAGGAGTACGAGACCGCGGTGGTCGCATCCCAGATGCTTTTCGGCAAGGCTACGACGGAGGATCTGAAGTCACTCGACGAGAAGACTTTCCTTGCGGTGTTCGATGGGGTGCCGACTTTCAATATCGAGAGGGCCCGCCTGCCTCTCGGCATTCTGGACGCCCTTGCCGTGGAGACTTCAGTTTTCCCTTCCAAGGGGGAGGCCCGCAAGATGATCCAGCAGAACGGGTTCAGTCTCAACAAGGCCAAGATGAACGACATTTCGCGCAACCTCACCGGGGACGACATCATAGACGGCAAGTACATTCTGGTCCAGAAGGGCAAGAAGGATTATTATATCATAGTGGTCAATGGATAAGCCTGAAAGCAAAAGACAGCTTCAGGTCGCGCGCGAACTGCAGCGCGACCTCTCCGAGATCATCCGCAGCCGCGGCATGGCGGCATTCTGCGGATGCCTTGTGACGGTGAGCGAAGTGAGGGTCAGCCCGGATCTCAGCATAGCCAAGGTCTATGTCAGCATCTTCCCTTCCGACAAGGCGGGTGAGGTGATGAAGCGCCTGGAGGAGGAGAAGCGTTCTCTGAGGGGCGCTCTGGGCCGTGAGGTGGCCTCGCAGCTCCGCATCGTGCCGGAGATTGATTTCTATCTTGACACGACTCTTGACTATGCCGAGCATATCGACGAACTGTTGAAGAAGTAGCGTTTGGATGTCGGACTTTTCATAGCTTTCCGCTATCTGTTCGCCAAGAAGTCGCACAATGTCATCAATGTGATTTCTGCGATCAGCGCTGCCGGCATCGCCATAGGGACCGCCGCCTTGATCCTTATTCTTTCCGTCTACAACGGGTTTGACGGCATTATCCGGGCCAACATTTCGGATCTGTCGGCGGACCTGCTGGTCAGGTCGGACGACGGTTCTCTTTTTCCCGCGGATTCTTCAGTGTTCAGCTGCCTGGAGTCTGACGGAAGGGTGCAGAGCGTGTCGCGTGTGCTGGAAGAGAATGTCTTCATCACTTATGGTGACAGGCAGGGCATCGCTACGGCCAAGGGGGTGGATAGTGTCTATGAGCGGAGTTCACCGCTGGCCTCTCATGTCACTGCGGGGACTTTTTCCCTGCACAAGGGTGAACTGGCGCAGGTGTGTGCGGGAGCCGGACTAGCCTACGACATGGGTATCAATCCCCGTTTTCTCGAGCGTCTTGTGCTTTATTATCCGAAGAACGCGGCTGTCAGCCCTCTCCTCGGGCCTGTGTCCGCTCTGGGGAGCGAGAGCCTGGTCGTGGGCGGTCTGTTCAGCGTAAGTTCTGCCACTGATGCGTCGCTGCTTATCGTGCCGCTGGAGGTCATGCGCCGTCTGCTCGGAAGGGGGGATGAGGATGTGGTGTCGGCTCTGGAGCTTCGGGTCAAGGATGGCACCGACATCCGTCGTCTGCGGAGCGGACTGGCTCCGGTTCTCGGGCCCGGATTCAAGGTGGAGGACCGTTATATGCAGAACAGTTCTCTTTACAAGATGATGAAGTATGAGAAACTGGCCATATTCACGATTCTTCTTTTTGTGGTCATCATAGTGGCGTTCAACATCTTCGGCTCCCTGTCCATGCTGATTGTGGAGAAAGGGGACGATATCTCCATGTTTCGGGCCATGGGGGCGCGGCAGTCATTTGTACGGCGCGTTTTTTTGCTCGAAGGGTGGATGATCTCGCTGTGTGGCCTGGGCGTGGGGCTTGTCTGTGGAGTCGGGCTTGCTCTTCTTCAGCAGCACTTCGGCATCATCAGGATGCCCGGGGGCTTTTTCATACAGGCGTATCCTGTCCAGTTGCAGCCCGTGGATGTGCTGCTGACTGCGGCGGGGGTAGCCCTTATCGGTTTTGCAGTCGCGTTCATCTCATCTTCAAGGCTGGGGCGCTCGGAATAAGCGGAAAAACACTATATTTGCACTTTGTCCGGAAATGGAAGAAAAGAAGTTATATCCTCTCAAGTTCTGCGTCTTGCAGGATGACTATTCGTGGGGCTCGGAGGAGTTCCTGCTTGCTGATTTAGGCTACCGCGACTCTCTGGTGCGCAGCGGATGGCTTGCCGGCAACAGTGTCGGGGAGCTGATGGATACATATTTCGACCGGATTCCGGGCGAAAGGGCTTATGATTTCTATGGCAGGCAGTTTCCCCTTACAGTCCGCCGCCTGAAAGTCAAGGGTCGTATGCCGCTCAGGGTCAGCCCGGGGGACGAGATCGCCGGACAGAGGTACGACCTTCTCGGCAAGGAGAAGCTTTGGTACGTGCTGCGTGCCGGCAAGGATGCGAGAATCGCAGCCGGTTTCCGCAGGGACTGTGACGCTTCGGAGTTCTTCACCGCGTGCGGAGACGGAAGTGTCGAGAACCTTCTCAACCTCGTGGCGCCTTATGCCGGACAGAGTCTTGTCATACCTTCCGGTACTCCGCATGCCGCTTTCGGAGATGTGGAAATACTTGAGATAGGGGAGTCCTCCCCGCTTGATTTCTGTCTGTGCGGATGGGGAGAGGAAGTCTCTGCGGAGGAGTTCGACCCGGCGCTCAGCATCACTGACGCTCTTGACTTCATAACTTATACGCGCTTCTCCACTGTGCCGGCGGCCGGGGACAGGCTTGCCTGTCTGCCTCAGTTCATTGTGGACAGGATGTCCCTGCCGGAGGCGGTCCGCGTGCGCGGGGGTGAGGAGAACCCTTTCACGCTCTGCTATTGTGTGGGCGGTGCCTTGTCAGTGCAGACCTTTGAAGGCGGGCGGACATCTGACTTTCAGATGGAGAAAGGGGAAGTTCTTCTGGTGCCCTCCGAGTGCGATGATTTCGCTCTGGCGCCTGAGGACAGGGACACTGTGCTCCTGTGCGCCACCGTGGACCGTGTTGAGCCGGACAAATATATCAATCCTGATGTGGAAGCAAAGCTTCCTGAAGATGAATAGAATACAATGAAAGGAGTAAGAATATTTCTCGCTGACGGTTTCGAGGACATTGAGGCCCTGGCCGTCTGTGATATCCTCCGCCGCGGCGGAATTGACGTGAAACTTACTGCAGTAAGCGGTTCCGGCCTTGTCAGGTCTTCCCACGGAGTAAGCGTGGCTCCTGACGGGCACCTGTGTGATGTGGACCGCTCAGCAGAAGGTACCGGCAGGGAGGATGTGATGATTTTTCCTGGCGGTATGCCGGGATCTTCCACTCTCGCCTCCTGCGGGGAACTGACGGATATGATGAAAGCCCATTATGAGGCCGGCGGCACTGTGGCTGCCATCTGTGCTGCCCCCGGGCTTGTGCTCAGCCAATTGGATGGGCTTGAAGGCGTGGAATTCACGTGCTTTGACGGTTTTGAAACTTACCTTCAGGCGAAGGGAGCGGTGTTTACTCCGAGGCCGTCTGTCGTCTGCGGGCGCATCATAACCGGCCGTTCTGCCGGGCACGCTCCGGCATTCGGGCTTGCGATATTGGATTATCTGCGTGGCGAGAAAGTCGCATCGGAGGTACGCCACGCTCTTTATCTAGGATGATAATGGAGAGCGTCAGGCTTGACAAGTATCTCTGGGCCATCCGCGTCTTCAAGACACGGAGCGATGCCACTGACGCCTGCAACGGCAACAAGGTGCGCCTTTCCGGCGTGCCGGCCAAGCCGTCCAAGGCTGTCAAGCCGGGAGATACTATAGAAGTTCGCAAGGGTTCAGCCCTGTTCACCTACAAGGTGCTGCAGCTCACGGAGTCCCGTATGGGGGCCGGTCTGGTCCCGCAGTATGCGGAAAATCTGACTCCTGACTCTGAACTTGAGAAACTTCACGCCCCCAAGGAGACAATCGTGCTCCAGCGGGACAGGGGTGCCGGACGGCCCACCAAGAAAGACCGGCGCCAGCTGGATGAACTTATGGACAATTTGGACTATTAACGAAAAACAGACATTTAGACTATGTGTGGAATTGTAGGTTACGTGGGAGGCAGACAGGCTTACCCGATACTTATCAAAGGCTTGACCAGACTTGAATACAGGGGCTATGACAGTGCCGGTGTCGCCCTCATCAACGATGACGGCAATCTGGTCATATACAAGACCAAGGGCAAGGTCAAGGACCTTGAGCGGGTCGCCTCCGGCAAGGATGTCAGCGGCACCATAGGGATCGCCCATACCAGATGGGCCACCCACGGAGAGCCGAGCGACGTCAACGCTCACCCGCATTATTCCGAGAATCATAAACTCGCCATCATACATAACGGCATTATCGAGAACTACCTCTCGCTGAGGACTGAACTCGAGAGAAAAGGATACCACTTTGTCAGCCAGACCGATACGGAGGTGGTCATCCAGCTTGTGCAGTATATGATGGACTCGCACGGCATAAGCGTGGAGGAGGCCGTTCCTCTGGCCCTGCGCAATGTGGTGGGCGCTTATGCGATAGTCATAATCAACAAGAGCGAGCCTGACAGGATGATCGCAGCCCGCAAGGGCAGCCCTCTTGTGATAGGAGTTGGGGAGGACGAGTATTTCGTGGGTTCGGACGCTTCTCCTATCATCGAGTTCACCAACAAGGTCGTCTACCTCGACGAGGGACAGATCGCCTATATCCAGCGTGGCAAGGATCTGCGTATCACGGACCTCAAGAGCGTGGAGCAGACCCCTGTCGTGCGTGAACTTGAGATGAGCCTGAGCGAGATAGAGAAGGGCGGTTACCCGCACTTCATGCTCAAGGAGATCTTCGAGCAGCCGCGCACCCTTCGTGCCTCCATGCAGGGCAGGCTTCATCCGGATCTGGGCACGGTCAAGCTTTCTGGCATCATAGACAACAGGGAGCGCATCCTCGGGGCAAAAAGGTTCGTGATCTGCGCCTGCGGCACCTCATGGCATGCCGGACTTATAGGCAAATACATAATCGAGGAGCTGACACGCATCCCGGTGGATGTGGAGTACGCGTCAGAGTTCCGCTACCGCAAGCCTGTGATTTTCCCTACCGATGTGGTCATCGCTATATCGCAGTCCGGAGAGACCGCCGACACGCTTGCCGCCATCAAGCTCGCCAAGGAGTCGGGAGCCTTCCTTTTCGGAATCTGCAATGTCGTCGGTTCGTCCATCGCCCGTGAGACCGACACCGGTTGCTATACGCACATCGGGCCTGAGATCGGGGTGGCGTCCACCAAGGCTTTCACTGCCCAGGTGACAACGCTTTTCCTGATTGCACTGAGCATTGCGGAGCAGCTCGGCACAGTCTCCGACGAGAGGCGAGCCCAGCTTGTCAACGAACTCCAGACCATCCCCGACAAGATCGCAAGGATTCTTGAGCACGACTCCGAGATCGCGGAACTTGCCAAGGTATTCACCTACGTCCGCAACTTCCTGTATCTCGGGCGCGGGTACAATTATCCGGTGGCGCTTGAGGGGGCGCTGAAACTCAAAGAGATCTCCTACATACACGCTGAGGGCTATCCTGCGGCGGAGATGAAGCATGGGCCTATCGCCCTCATCGATGACGAGATGCCTGTCGTGGTCATCGCTCCGAAGCGTGGACATTACGACAAGATACTCAGCAACATACAGGAGATCAAGGCCCGTAAAGGGAAGATCATCAGCATCGTCACGGAGGGCGACAAGGATGTGCGCGGCATTTCAGACTGGTGCTTCGAGATACCTGACACAGAGGAGTGCTTTGTGCCTATACTGTCAGTCGTTCCGCTCCAACTGCTGGCATATCATATAGCCATCGCCAAGGGACAGGATGTTGACCAGCCGCGCAACCTCGCGAAGTCGGTGACAGTGGAATAAATAGACATAATTCGTTTAATACTTATATTCATTATGAGAAAGAAGATTGTAGCAGGCAACTGGAAGATGAACACCATCAAGCCTGAAGGAGTTGAACTCGCAAAGGCTGTGGCTGAGAAGTCAGCCGCCGTGCCTGAGAATGTGGGACTTATCGTCGCTCCTCCTTTTACTCACCTCTGTGCTGTGGGCAAGGCCCTCGCCGGTTCACGCGTGGAGCTTTCCGCCCAGAACTGCGCTGACCATGTCAAGGGTGCATATACCGGAGAGGTGTCTGCCGATATGGTCAAGGCCGTAGGCTGCCAGTGGACGATTCTCGGTCACTCGGAGCGCCGCCAGTATTACGGGGAGACTGACGAGAAGCTTGTGGTGAAAGTGAAACTTGCTCTTGAGGCCGGGCTCGGTGTCATCCTCTGTGTAGGTGAGAACCTCGAGGAGAGGGAGGCCGGCAAGCACTTCGATGTATGCTCCGCCCAGATAAAGAATGTCCTTTATAATTTCACCGCCGAGGACATGAAGAAGGTCATCGTGGCATACGAGCCCGTATGGGCCATCGGTACAGGCAAGACCGCTACTGCAGAGCAGGCCGAGGAGATCCATGCCCACATCCGCAAGGTGCTTGCCGAGAAGTTCGGCGAGACCGTGGCCGAGGACACCACCATTCTCTATGGCGGCTCATGCAAGCCTTCAAATGCCAAGGAACTTTTCGCCCAGAAGGATATTGACGGCGGCCTTATCGGCGGTGCAGCCCTCAAGGCTGACGACTTCATCCAGATAGCCCTGTCATTCTAAGACGGAGATGCTCACGCCTATGCGGCCTGAGTCACTCCACAGCCAGAATCTCTCACCCTCGGTCCTGATGACTTCGAGGGTGAGATTTTTTCTTGTCAGGATGTCCGTTTCGGTGGTCCATACGAGGTCCGCCTTGAGCGTCTCCCCTTCGTATGAAGGGATGGATTCCATCTTGACTATATAGAAGTCGGACATGTTGTCTGTGAATGCCCGGAACTCCCTGTTGTCCCTGTTGTATGACATCTGGCAGGTGAGCGGATCGTAGCGGAACGGGATGTCGCGACCCACCTGTATAAGCAGCTCCTCCGTCTGGGAGAATGCCCGCATATACTTCTCCGGCGTGCAGCAGTGCAGCGTCAGCAGCAGTGCTGCCATGATGGCGGCTGAATATGCCCGGGCCCTTTTCATAACCTTATGTCCTTTATGAGAATTTCTGTGCTGCCGTCTTCACACTGTACCTCGGCCTTGAGCCGGCCTTCTTCCGAGATGGTATAGTAGCCGTCGGCTCCGGCTGTGATTCTGCGGCCGTTGAAATACCACTTTACATCTGATGCGGCCGGGGCGTTGAAAACCCTCAACGGTATCCTGGCCCCTTTCTCGAAGCGCCCGTCAGCCTTACGGTCGCTGCCTTTGAGGTAGATGTACGGATGGCTGTCGTTGCGGTAGACTTTCGTGACGAAGGATGAACTTACTGAGGCCGAGCCGCCACCGCTGTAGTTCACTCTCAATGTAAACTTGTACTCTGTCTGCGGCGAGAGTCCTTCAATTGTGCAGCTGAGGGCATCTGATGGTGCGGTGGTGCTGGAATTTCCTGACTGGCTGGTCCATTCCAGCCCGTAGCCCGCTATGTCTGCTATGGAAGCATCTGCGGTCCACCTGATTATTGCGGCATCCTGAAAGATGGAGCAGCTGTTGAGCTCTATGGGTTCCTTGACATCAAACGAGACGCTGCCGTCCGTGTTGACCCTTATCCCTGTGAGTGCGAGGGCAGATGTGCTGCCGTCCCCGAACCTGAATGCCGGGTCTGTGTCCGAACTGAAACTGTCCTGCTTCCCATGAGGGAAAAACAGGCCTCCGTTCCCAGGGGCCGCCGCCAGCAGCTGTGCGCATTGTCTGTCGGGACGGCAGTTGACCTGGGAGAGTTCCCAGCGTTCTGCGGCTGTCAACGCCTTTTTGTAATAGTCAGACCATCCCGCGTCTTTGCCGGACTTGTCCACATGGTATATCGCCAGCCCCAGGCCTTCCTTGCATTCTAAGAGGAAAAATTCATCAGGATCGTCCCCCTCCGCCTTGAAATATTTTCCCGAGCGGCTCAGCGGCTGCAACGTGTGGCTTCCTTTGGTGAGGGGCATGCTTTTTCCTGTTCCGAGAATCTCAAGGTCCACTGCACAGAAACCGGGCACCTCATCGCCCTTGCAGCCGTTGTCCATGATGCCTGTGCTCCAGAGTCCTTCCGCAGTGCCGCCGCTGCCCTCTCCATCGGTGTCATACAGGTCGGTAAGCCCCAGATAGTGGCAGAACTCGTGGCAGAAGATGCCGATTCCGGCCGGTCTCGGGGAGATGTCCTGGCCGGACGCCAGTTCGGTGCAGACGCAGAAGCTGTCGATTTTCTTGCCTTTGGCATCGAGGACGCCCCCGTGGTCTTTGAGCCTGCCGTATTGAGGCCAGATCCAATCTTCCCCGGCCCCGTCAGCCTCACTGAGCCCTGCTGTGATGATGAATACGTTGTCCACGGTGCCGTCCTGGTCGTTGTCGTAGGCGGAGAAATCCAGACTGCTTCCGGTACAAGCATACCTTACGGCTTCATGCAGAAGTACATCCTTGCGGTCGGAATAGTTGGCCCCGTAGTAGGAGACCTTCTTGGGGAGGGTGACAATGGGCGCGAGGTCGAAGCTGTATCCGGTATCCATACCGGGCTGGGTGTTGAAATAAGTCTCCGCCTGCCGCACTGTTTCTTTGAGCTGTCCGGCTGTGCACACGAATTCCCTGTCCTCGAACTGGACAGGAATCACCACCATCCTGAAGACGGCAAGGAGGATTGCAGCGCAGAAATTCATCCGGTAAAGGTTTCAGCGTGCATATATAGTGAGAATTTACGAAAAAAGCAAAGGGCCGGTCACCCTCACGGCTCCCGACCCTTAAACGTGTACTAAAACCTAAACCTGTAGCATAGATGCAGGCGGTTCAGCCGACGTTGCATTGCGACGAAAAAAATTATTTCTTTGTCTCTGCAACTGAAACTTTGCGGAACTCCTTGAGATCCTTCATCAGATCAAGGGCAGCCTTGCGTGCGCGTGCTCCCGCTGCCTTGTTGCCTTTGGCGACCTGTGCCTCTGCGTTGGTCACAAAGAGTTCGATGTTCTCTTTGATTTTGTTGACGAGTGTTTCCATCTTTAATTATATTTTAGAATGTTGGTAATATTCATTGCCGCAACGGTTTGCAATATATGAAAAGATTTTTTTAAAACCTAAACTTCAGGGTGCATATTTAGTTCTTTTCTGCTGTTTGAGCCTCTTTTTGCCCGAATTTCCAGCTGTTGAGGGACGTCATGGCCCTCTCGACACCTGCAAGTGCCCAGGTGCGTGCCCCCTCGATCACTTTTTTTTCAATCTCGGGAAGCTGCTCCATCTGCTCGGGGCTGAACTTTCCAAGCACGAAATCCACCTGACCTCCCTGGACGAATTCATGCCCGACTCCTATTCTTGTACGGGCGAAATCCTTTGTGCAGAGAAGTTCCTGGATGTTCTTGAGGCCGTTGTGCCCGCCGTCGCTCCCGGATTTGCGCATTCTCACGGTCCCGAACGGGAGGTTGAGGTCGTCGCAGATGACCATGATATGGTCTATGGGGATGTCCAGACGGGTCTGCCAATAGCGGACGGCGTTGCCGCTGAGGTTCATATAGGTAGATGGCTTGAGGAGCACAAACTCCCGCCCCTTGTCTTTGACGGTGGCGATATCTCCGTAGCGTTCGGTAGAAAAAACGACATCGGATGCCTGAGCCCAGGCATCCAATGTCATGAATCCTATATTGTGTCGCGTCGAAGAGTATTCGGCTCCTATGTTGCCAAGACCTGCTATCAGATAAGTCTTCTCGGACACGATATATCAGTTTTAGGCTGCTGCCGCAGCTGAGTTGCGGGTGGCCTTGACGCCGCAGATGATGGTGTCCTTGTCGGTGACGATGGTGGCGTCCTTGAGGCTGATGTCGCTTGCGCGGAGCTTCTTGTCAAGTCCGAGGCCGGAGATGTCCACGCTCACCTTGTCAGGAAGGTTGGCCATGAGGGCGCTGACGCGCAGTTCGCGAACCGGCTGGAAGAACTTGCCGCCCTGCTGAACACCGATGGCGTGTCCGGTGATCTCGATAGGGACGTTGATGCAAATAGGCTTGGTCTCGTTTACTGCGAGGAAGTCCACGTGGAGGCACTCGTCGCTGACAGGATGCCACTGGAGCTCGTGGAGGACAGCGGTCTGCTTCGTGCCGTTGTCGAGAGTGAGGTCAACGATGTATGACGCCGGGGTGTTGGTCAGGGCGCTGAGCTCTTTGGCGTTGACGGTGAAAAGTACATTCTCCATGCCGCAGCCGTAGAGGTTGCATGGTACGAGGCCCTGCTTGCGGAGAGCCTTCAGTGCGGCCTTTCCGTCCGCCTTGCGGACCTGGCCTTTAAGTTCGAAATGCTGCATTTCTTTGACTGTTAAAAATGTGTTACTCAATCTGATCTCTCAGATCCCATTGCACCAAAACCGCAGCGCGGTTTTAAAATGCGCGCAAAGATAGTGAAAATAGGGGTCTTGCACAAATTTATTCTCTTACCAGCCCCACGGCCCTGTTCCAGCCTGTGGATTTGTAGGCGGCCGTCAGCTTTGGTCTTGAGGTCGATGGCAGGAACATGCTGAGTCCGCAGCACCTCTCCAGCGGAGTCTTGAAGAAGGACTCTGTCTCGGCGTGGTATTCTATGCAGTCTGCGAGAGCCCCGTCAAGGCTTGCGAGTTCGCCGCTGAAGGCTCCGGCCTGCAAGGCCGCATCGCGTATGTCGTAGAACCAGTCCTTCGTGCCGCTTCCAGCGCTGTAGAAATAGGGCTGTACCTTGCTCCTGTCCAGATTGTCGAACTCTTCACGGTGGAAGGCGATTATTTCCGAATAGACCCCGGCCAGCCTTTCCAGCCCGCTGCAGTCCAGCAGGGTTATGGTTGCAGAGCGGTAGGAACCGCTCTGGGAGTTGTAGTACTCGAAGTAATCTTCGCATACTGACTTGAGGTCCGGCTTGCGCCCTGCAAGCAGGTGCCAGGAAAGAGGCTTGTACACGAATCCGTCCGCGAGGATTTCGGTGGGGGAGAACACGATCTTGTCGCACACGTCCTTAAGTGCCCATGCCACTTCGACCCCTCCCATCAGGCAGGAGTCGAATATGATGTAGTCCAGTTTCATCGGGATCGCGGATGCGAAGTCCGGAAGATCGATCTCCAGATTGTTGCGGGAGCTTCCGAGAAACTGGCTTCCAAGGGACTTTGTGAGCGGGAAGTCTTCTTGGCGGGCATCCGTTGCTGTGCTCATGATGGATGCTCCTTCTTCTGTGGCTTGGTATCCGCAGGGAGTCCAGCCGGTGGAGTGTGAGGAGAAAATCATTCCGTAGCTTTGCGAGGGGAAGAGTTCCCTGATGTCGAAAAGGACCTCGGTGATAGATTCCGCGCTGGCGCTTTTCATGTCTGAAGGGTATGTTTTCAGCGTGTCGATGACATTCTGGCCGTCGCGGTTGCAGAACTGCAGAAGCACCGGCGGGCTGGCAGTGGTGTAGCCTCCACCCGGTGCAGTGTTGTGGCAGAATGCGACTATCGCCTTGTCGGAGCTGCTGTAGGGGAGGTTGCCCTCGCTGAGCTGCTCAAGGTTGCCGCGCAGGCTGGAGCTGAGGTTGTTGTAGCCAAGGCCAAGGTATATCACCACTTTACTGTACTCTCTCATGCCGTCCGGGTCTTGCCTTTCGCATGCGAGCATGCTCAGGGCGGCCAGGGCCGCAGACATGATTTTTATGAATCCTGTTCTTCTCATCCCGGCAAAGTTAATCAATTATTTCCTCGGGTGGTGTTTCAGGACGGCGGCCTGCCAGGTTTTGGAGTCGATGTGGGTGTAGATCTCCGTGGTGAGGATTGATTCGTGCCCGAGCATCTCCTGGACCACCCTGAGGTCGGCGCCGTTTTCGACCAGGTGTGTGGCGAATGAGTGCCGGAACGTGTGTGGGGAGATGGTTTTGGTGATCCCGGCCAGCAGGGCCTGCTTCCTGACCATGTTGAATACTGAGATGCGGCTCATCCTGGCTCCGGAGCGGTTGAGGAAGACGATGTCCCCATCTTTCTTTGTGGAAGCCATAGGCCTGACTGACAGATAGCCGGTGAACGCGTCTTTGGCCATTTCGCCCATGGGTACAAGCCTTTGCTTGTCGCCCTTTCCGATCACCCTTACGAATCCTTCATCGGGAAACACGTCAGAAATCCGTAGAGAACAGGCCTCGGAGACGCGCAGCCCGCATCCGTAGAGGATTTCCAGTATGGCCCTGTCGCGCAATCCCCCCGGCTTGGAGAGATCCACTGATTTCATTATGGCATCGATTTCGTCTACGGACAGCACGTCAGGCAGGTGGCGTCCGATTTTCGGGGAGTCTATGCCGTCGCAGGGGTTGTCCTTTCTGTCACCCTCAAGTATCATCCAGTCGAAGAATGAACGCAGGGCGCTCATGAGCCTGGCCTGGGAGCGGGCGGAGAGTGCGCCGCTCCGGGAGGCGAGGTATTTCTCCATGGCTTCCTTGCCGGCTTTTTCCGGCTTCTCCCCGCTTTCTTCCAGATACGAGGCCACGTCCCGGCAGTAGGCGCTGACGGTGTTGGGGGACATTCCCCTTTCTACATTCAGGTAGTAGCGGTAGTCCTTGAGTATCGTTTCCGTGTTCTTGTCCACAATGCAAAAATAAACATTTACTCCGCCTCTGCAATCCGGCAGAGGGCCAGCTTGGCTGTCTGCTCCGGCGAGAGCACCCCGGCACGGCCAAGGGCTTCCACGCTGAGGCTGTCCTTGGGGCTGTGATCCCTGAAGCGGACTATTCCGCGGGCTTCTGCCAAGCCGCCGATATAAGGATGGAGACTTAGACTGTCCGCCGGCAGTGCCCATAAAGGATATGGACGCGGTGGAGAGCAGCAGATGAGGTCTTTGAGCCTGTCGAATCTTTCTTCGCCGAAATTGTAGATGTCCAGCAGCTGCTCCGGGCGTGAATAGCCGCAGAGCCTCCGGCGCTGCTCCACCATCTTGGCCGCAAAATACGGCCCGATCCCGGGGAGGGCGTCAAAGGCGGCGGAGTCGGCCAGGTTTATGTCGGTGAGGGGGATGTCGATGTAACTTTCGAGCCGGCGGTAGACCTCGTCGGAGACGACGAAAGACTTCGCGAAGTCCTCCTTCCGCCTGAACCTGCCGCCCTTTTTGCGGTAGTTGTCTATGGCCGCAGCCTGCTTCTCGCTGAATCCCAGTCTCATCAGATCATCGACAGTGGCGGAGTTGGGGTTGAACCTGAAGTTCTCCGTTTTCCGGCCCTGCCTTCTGATCCTGTTGACCACCGGGCTGTGCTCCGCCGGATGGCGTGAGGTGTCGGCGCTTGCTCCCCGTCTGCCGGCGGCATGTTCTGACGTGGCTGGGCTTGAGGAGGTGACATCAGATGAGCCGCTTCCAGGTGAGAGGGCCTGAGCTGGCGGTGCTGCGGTTATGTAAACCGTGTCCGGGCGGTCTCGTAACGACTCTATCCGAAGGATGGCCGTCCTGTGGATGAATACTGCCGTCTGATATCCGATTATAAGGAATGTAAGGGCGATGGCTCCTATTTTGAAGGTCGCTCCGCTAGTCTTCTTGTCCGGACTCTTCTTCTCCATACCCGTTCTCCTCTGTCCTGTATTTGTTGCGGTGTTCGCGATGCTCTTCCTGCGGAAGGCCTGCCACGCATATCACTATCTCGCCTTTCGGCTCTTCTCTGCGGAAATGCTCCGCCACTTCTTCGAGACTGCCTCTGACGTGCTCTTCGTGCAGCTTTGAAATTTCACGGGAGACGCAGCATCCGCGCCCGTCTCCGAAAACCTGTGCAAACTCTTCAAGAGTCCTTGGCAGGCGTCTTGGTGATTCGTAGAATATCATAGTTCTCGTTTCGTTTTTGAGGTTGTCAAGTCTTGTGCGCCGGCCTTTTTTCTGTGGAAGGAAGCCTTCGAAGCAGAAGCGGTCGCAGGGGAGTCCGGACGATACAAGGGCCGGTATGCAGGCTGTGGCCCCTGGAAGGGTGATGACTTCTATGCCTTCCTCCGCACAGCTGCGCGACAGCAGGAATCCCGGATCAGATATGCCGGGGGTGCCGGCATCGCTTATCAGGGCAACGTTTTCCCCGGCCAGTATCCTGTCCCGGATCATGCCGGAAGTCTGGTGCTCGTTGAACTTGTGATGGGAGAGAAGCCTTCCGCGGATATCGTAATGAGAGAGAAGTACGGAACTTGTGCGGGTGTCCTCCGCCAGAATCAAGTCCGCCTCTTTAAGCACTCGTATGGCCCTGAAAGTCATGTCTTCCAGATTGCCCACCGGAGTCGGCACTATGTAAAGTCTCCCTTTCACCTGTTCAATGCCGGGCAAAATTGTTATCTTTGTCGCCCTGACTGCAAATCTAAGCAATGTTTTCTGAAAATCACAAAAAATCGGGCTGCATAGAGGTCGTCTGCGGCTCCATGTTCTCCGGAAAGACGGAGGAACTGATCCGCCGTCTGCGCCGCGCCCAGTTCGCAAACCAGAAGATAGCCATCTTCAAGCCGGCCATAGACAGGCGCTACTCCGATGTCGAGGTGGTCTCGCATGATTCCCACAAGATAAGTTCGGCCCCTATAAGCAAGGCGTCCGAGATGCTTTCGGTGCCGGATGACGTGCAGGTCGTCGGAGTCGATGAGGCCCAGTTTTTTGATGAGAGTCTTGTGGATGTGTGTCAGGAGCTTGCTGACAGAGGGATGAGGGTCATCGTGGCCGGACTTGACACCGACTACATGGGTGTGCCGTTCGGGCCTATCCCAAGGCTGATGGCGGTGGCCGAAGATGTGCAGAAGGTTCATGCCATCTGTGTCAGGTGCGGCAATCTGGCCAACTACTCCCATCGTCTCAGCAAGAGCAGGGATCTTGTGCTTCTCGGGGAGAAGGATGTCTATGAACCCCTGTGCCGCAAGTGCTTCAACGAGGCCCTTGCCGAGGAGGCCCGGTAGCCATGGGGCCTGCTCCGGGAATATTTGCCCGCAACTGCCGGGTCTGCCGGATAGACAAGCCGACCGCCGCTGCGTTTCTTGATGCCAATCACCGTCTCGGGGACACGGGCAGCCGCTACCGCTACGGGCTGTTTGTGGAGCGCTGCACCGGCAGCGGAGAGGCCGAGTTTCCGGAGGGGACATTGGTGGCCGTGGCCACGTTTTCGAATGCGCGCCGGTGGATCAAGGAAGGAGTGAAGATAAGTTCCTATGAATGGGTGCGTTATGCCTCCCTTAAGGAAATCCGTGTCATTGGAGGTATGAGCAAGTTGCTCAATGCCTTCATCGAAGATGTCAAGCCTGATGATGTCATGAGCTATGCTGACGCGGAGCAGCAGGACGGGGGAGAAGCATACCGGGCTCTCGGCTTCGTGGAGGACGGTGTGGTCGTGGGGGAGGGCTACCGCAACATCAAATTCCGTCTCCGCCCTGTCCGGAAGTGAGCCTTTCGGCTACCGGTCGCACTTCGTCGTAGCCATACCCGCGCGAAAGTGCGTAGCGCAGCAGTTTCAGTCTGCCCTGCGGGTCGTCCTGCAGCGTCTTCCATTTGTTTTCCATCAGCCGGACGAGTCTGGAGTCAGCCTTGTCCTTGTCAATCTCCGACAGGGCGGTATCTATGGTCTCAGATGGTATTCCTTTTGCGCTCAAAGCCCTGCGTATCTTGAGCTGTCCCCAGCCTCCAAGGGCTGATTTCTCGGAGGCGAAGGCTGAGGCATAGCGTAGTTCATCCACAAACCTGTCTTCCACCAGCATGGACACTATTTCCTCCGCCGCCGCGCTGTCCCCGTCGAGTCTTTCCAGGGCCTTCCGGCGGATGTCCCCGATGCAGTATTCCCTCCGGGCGCACATGGCCTGGATCCGGCTCAGAATCTTTTTCCCTTTCTCATCCATTGCTTCAGAAGTCAAATCCGAGCGAAGCATAAGCCCCCCAGCCGAAAGCCTTGGACCAGTGGGCATTGATCTTGATGGGCCCGCCGATGAAGTTGTAGGCAGCCTCAAGCCCGAACGCCAGACAGTCCGGGTTGAACTCGGAGATGAATCTTGAGAAGTTGTCGTTGCTCTCCTCCAGACCGGCCATGGCCGAGAGGTAGAGTTTCTTGTACGGGTTCACCCTGCACTCCAGCACCGCCGTGACGAAGTGGTCCGCAGCGAAAGCGACGCTGTTGACAGCGAAGAACGGCACCTGAAACTCCGTGAACCTGCCCTTGATGAAGCCTCCGAATACATTGCTGTGCATCAATGACATCTGTGCTGCCGTGTTGACCCCGTCGGAGCTGTTGATGATGCTGCGCGCGTGCAGGTCGGCTATTATGGCCACCTTTTTTCCGGCCGGGAAGACTTTCTTGTAGTCAGCCCCGACCATGAGGATCGGCGTGAAGTCCTTCTCTCCGGGGCGTAGGAAGTCGTAGTTGGCGGCAAGCGCGAGGCTTGCGCCCCGGGACGGATAGTAATAGTCATCGAAAGAGTACCAGTTGCCCTTGGCAAAGGCTCCCAGGAAGTCTCCCTTAAGGGCGCTGCTGCCCAGATAGGAGTCGATCATGCTGCCGATTACGGTGTTTTCGTTGAAGGAGTAGAAATCATTTTTGAGTCCGACCTTGAAGTTGGCCCTGGTCCACCTGACATCGGTGAGGTAGAACTGCTCCTTGTGCCCCCAGAACGAGGCGTCCATCTCCATGGCGTCGGCGCCGTCGGAAATGCTGCCCTTGTATCTGAATACGGACGCCTCTAGGTTGAGGGTGGGCAGTCCGGCCTTGTTGTAGGCGTAGTGTACAGTACCCTTGAGGTTCTGGCCTATCTTGGCGTTGAGGTTGAGGCGTGACCCCGTCAGGCGGTTGGTGTTGAAACCCATGTTCAAGAGCATGGATACCCACTCTATGGTGTCCATCCTGATTCCGAGGCCGATGCTGTTGGTCGGGGAGGTGACGCACTCGAACACGAGCCTGTACGGTTCTTCGCTGCCGAGCAGGGAGTATCTCACTGATGAGAAGGCTCCTGTCGCCTGCAGTTTGCACATGGCGTCGTCAATCCTGGCCTTGTCCAGGCTGTCACCCGGCATGATGCCCACGAGCCCGGCGAGCATCTGCTCCTCGTGTCCGCTCACCCCGGTGAATTCCACTTCTTCCACCCGGACAGGAGTAAGGGCTATGTTGACGGCTTTCCTGCCGCTTTTCGGCCTGGCCTTGCCGACCTCATCGCGCAGCTTGAGGAGCTGGTCTTTTTTGCCCAATGCGGCACGGTAGCCCCTCGCCATCATCGTGTCTATTGCCGTGTTGTTGAAACTCAGCATGTTGTATTCGGAGATGACGGGCTTTATGAGGATGTCGGGGATTGGCACGTTCTTGTCGAATGCGTCCTTTCCCAGCATGCTGATGAACTGGTTGACGATGTCTCCGAGGTTGTTGATCTGGTCGTATCCCGGTCTGATGTCGGAGAGTTCCACACCTATTATATAGTCGGCGCCCATGGCCCTGGCGATGTCGGCCGGGAAGTTGTTGCGCGTGCCGCCGTCCACGAGGATCATGCCGCCGGTGCGCACGGGGGCGAAAAGCCCCGGGATGGACATGGTGGAACGCATGGCGGTCTTCAGCGACCCCGAGCCCCAGTTCTTGGCCTTGTTGGATACGACATCCGTAGCCACGCAGACAAACGGGACGGGCAGGTCACGGAAAGCGATGCTGTCCTGATAGCCAACAGTCAGGCTTGAGAGGAGGTTGTTGACGTTGAAGCCGTCGGCGTATCCTGACGGCAGCGAGCTTATCAGCGACTGTCGCCCGTCGATCATCTTGTCGGTCTCGCGGCTGCGCGTGTGCTTCTCGTCCAGCACGTCGGATGCGTTGTGGAACGGCACCGTCACCGCATATTTGGCGTTGTACATCTTGGTGGTGTAAGGGATGTATCTCTGCGGAACGGCATCGGAGAGCATGACGCCCCAGTCCTGAGTGGTGAAGAGTTCGGTGAACTCTTCAGTCCTGTAGCCTATCGAGTAGAGCCCGCCGATGAGCCCGCCGATGCTCGTGCCGAGCACCATGTCCACAGGCATGCCGATCTCTTCCAGATATCGTATCACCCCGACTTCGGCAGCGCCTTTGGCGCCTCCCCCGGAGAGGAGCAGGGCCACGGTCGGGCGGTGCTCACGCGAGCGGATGTAATTCATCTTGTTGCGTATCTGCCTGATGAATATGGAGTCGCGCGACGGGTCGGCGCTGTCTACCGACAGCCCGTTGGGATATTGCTGGGCGCCTGCCACTAGGCAGAACAGGACGGTCAGTGCCGCTGAGAGTGCTGTCCTGCGAGCAGCCCGCAGGCAGCGAGGATGTCTTCCCCTCTCGATGCTCTTATCGTACATAGGATTCCGTTGTTGTTGAGTCTGTCCCTGAAGGCTTCCATCTTTTTTTCGGAGCTGCTCTCATACGGGAAATCAGGGATCTTGTGGAAGCGTATGAGATTGACGCGGCACTCCAGACCGCGGAGCAGGCGGATGAGGGCATCGGCGTGGCGCTTGTCATCGTTGAAGCCGGAGAACATCGTGTATTCGAAGCTCACCCGCCTCTGTCCGCTGAAGTCGTATCTTCTCAGAAGGTCGATCACATCGGCGATAGGCCAGGCCTTCTCCGCCGGCATCATCTCGAGGCGTTCATCGTGGAAGGGGTTGTGGAGGCTGACAGCTATGTGGCAGCGCTCCCCGTCAAGGTATTTCTTGAGATTGGGAATAACTCCCACTGTGCTCACAGTCACTCTCTTCGGACTCCATGCGAAGCCCCACGGGGCTGTGAGGACCTTTATGGCTGCGCTCACTTCACCATAGTTGTCCATCGGCTCACCCATGCCCATGAACACGGCATTGGTGAGGCCGGCCGACTCGTCGATGCTCAGGAACTGGTTGAGGATGTCTGCCCGGGTAAGGTTGCCGTGGAAGCCCTGGCGCCCCGTCATGCAGAAGCGGCATCCCATGCGGCATCCGGCCTGGGAGCTGACGCAGAGTGTCCTGCGCTCATCGTCCGGAATCATGACCGCCTCTATCATGGAGTCTTCGGTGCCGTCGGGCCTTGAGCAGCTGACCGGGAACAGGTATTTGGCCGTGCCGTCGGATGAAAGTGCTCTTCCCGCCGGGCCGGCGATGCCGAGATCGAAACTCCCGGAGAGACTCTCCCTGGCAGATCTGGAGATGTTGGCCATCCTGTCCCAGGAACGCACTCTCTTCACATACAGCCAGTCAGCGAGCTGCTTCCCCACAAAACTCTTCAGGCCGCAGGACACGGCCGCTTCCTGAAGTTCTTCAAGGCTTTTTCCCAAGAGTCTTTCTTTCATCCGGCAAAATCATTATAAGTCACACAAAATTAGGAACTGTTTTGAAATTCTCCAAACAGTTCCTATCTTTGTCATGATTTGGCGCTATGCGCCACGGACTATTGAAAAACTTATAATTAATTAAAAACAAAGACTTTATGGCTAAAGAAGTTGAAGTACAGGGACAGGATGTGAACGCTGCGAAACTCAAGGCGCTGCAGGCCACTATCGACAAGATTGAAAAAGATTACGGCAAAGGAACTATAATGACGCTGGGGGATCAGCCTAAGTGGGATGTGCAGGTCATCCCTTCAGGCTCCATCGCCCTCGACCACGCCCTGGGCATCGGCGGATACCCGAGGGGGCGTATCGTGGAGATATACGGACCGGAGTCCAGCGGTAAGACGACTCTGGCAATCCATGCCATAGCCGAGGCTCAGAAAGCCGGCGGCATTGCGGCGATGATAGATGCGGAGCACGCTTTCGACAGAAGTTATGCCCAAGCGCTCGGGGTCAACCTTGAGACCCTCCTGATATCCCAGCCGGACAACGGGGAGCAGGCCCTCGAGATAGCGGACAACCTTATCCGCAGCGGGGCCATCGACATCATCGTCATAGATTCCGTGGCGGCCCTCACCCCGAAGGCCGAGATTGAAGGGGAGATGGGCGACAACAAGGTCGGTCTCCAGGCCCGTCTTATGAGTCAGGCCCTGCGCAAGCTCACCGCCAACATTGCGAAGACAAACACCTGCTGCATATTCATAAACCAGCTGCGTGAGAAGATAGGAGTGATGTTCGGCAACCCGGAGACCACCACCGGCGGCAACGCCCTCAAGTTCTATGCTTCAGTGCGTCTGGATGTGCGCCGCACCACCCAGCTCAAGGACGGTGACGAGGCTCTTGGCAACCGTACCAAGGTCAAGGTAGTCAAGAACAAGATGGCCCCGCCATTCAAGAAGGCCGAGTTCGACATCGTATACGGCGAGGGCATCTCGCATATCGCCGAGATTGTGGACCTTGCGGTCTCTTTCGACATCATCCACAAGAGCGGCAGCTGGTTCAGCTACAACGACCAGAAGCTCGCTCAGGGCATGGCCGCTGTCAAGCAGTTGCTCAAAGACAACGAGGAGCTCTGCCAGGAGATCGAGGCCAAGGTGCGCGAAAAACTCAATACTGTAAAGGACTGACATGGGCAAGATCATACTTACGGGCGACCGTCCTACGGGCCGTCTGCACATAGGACATTATGTCGGTTCCCTGCGCCGCAGGGTTGAACTGCAGAACAGCGGGCAGTACGACAGGATTTTCATCATGATCGCCGACGCTCAGGCCCTTACCGACAACGCCGACAATCCCGCCAAGGTGCGTGACAACATCATCGAAGTCGCCCTGGATTACATGTCGGCAGGTCTGGATCCGGAGAAATCGACCCTTTTCATCCAGTCGCAGGTGAGCGAACTCACGGAGCTCACCTTCTTCTACATGAACCTTGTCACGGTGCAGAGGCTCCAGCGCAATCCGACCGTGAAGCAGGAGATACAGTTGCGCGGCTTCTCCGACAGCACGGACGGCTCAGACAACAGGGCGGGCATCCCCGTGGGTTTTTTCTGCTACCCCATAAGCCAGGCGGCGGACATCACCGCCTTCAAGGCGGACACCGTGCCGGTGGGGGAGGACCAGGAGCCCATGATAGAGCAGACCAGGGAAATAGTGCGCAAGTTCAACTCCACTTACGCTCCGGTGCTTGTAGAGCCTGACATCCTTCTCCCGGACAGTGACGCGTGCCGGCGTCTTCCCGGCACTGACGGGCGTGCCAAGATGAGCAAGTCACTTGGAAACTGCATCTACCTTGCCGATTCCGCGGAGGAGGTTCGGGCCAAGGTCAAGAGCATGTACACGGATCCGGGACATCTCCAGGTGAGCGACCCGGGCAAGGTGGAGGGCAACACGGTATTCACCTACCTCGACGCTTTCTGCAAGCCGGAACATTTTTCCAAGTTCGGTGATTGTTTCCACGGGAAAAAGCAGAGTTTCGACTTCGCCTCGCTCGATGAGGTGAAGGCACAGTACCGGGCCGGAGGCCTTGGGGACATGATGATAAAGAACTTCCTCAACGCGGTGCTCAACGACACTCTTGCTCCTATAAGAGCTCGCCGTGCGGAGCTTGAAAAAGACATACCTTATGTATATGAGGTGCTCCGCAGGGGGTCAGAAGTGGCCCGTGCCGCTGCGGCACAGACGCTCTCCGAGGTAAAGCGCGCCATGAAGATCAATTATTTCGATCCTGACGTCCTCGCTTCCCTCACAAGGGAACAGTCCGGGCGTTACACAAAATAACGGAGATGTAACATCGCCCTCCAAAGGCGGCCTGCCCACAAACCGGGCGGGCCGCCTCCGTGTATCAATGTAACGTGGGCGTAGATTTGTGTATCATGAGATTATACGCCGAACCATTGAGGAAACTACTTTTGCATTGTCTGACCACAGGCACGAAAAACAGTTATGTAAAACATAATTTTAACCAAAAATCAATTTTATGAGTTTTAGAACTTTAGCGACCACGCTTCTGTTGGGCTGTCTTTCGCTGGCAGCGTATGCGCAGAGCGTAACAGTGAAAGGCGTCGTGAAGGACGAAAGCGGGCAGACCGTCATCGGTGCCGCCGTCCTCGAAAAGGGTGTGCAGCAGAACGGTGTTACGACCGGTGCTGACGGCACATTCTCAATCGATGTCAAGAGCAAGAACGCCACTCTTGTAGTCTCCTGCATAGGTTATGTGGAGAAAGAGGTGAAACTTGACGGAAAAACCCACCAGATCATCACCCTTGAAGAGGACGCCCAGCTCCTTGAGGAGGCTGTAGCCATCGGTTACGGCACGCAGCGCCGCTCGGATGTGACAGGTTCCATCGCCTCCGTGGGCGGGGATGTCTTGAGGGAAGTCCCTGCAACCAACATCAGCTACGCCCTCCAGAACAGGGTTGCCGGTGTCGAGATGACCCAGACTTCTTCCCAGCCAGGCGCCGCGATGCAGATTCGCATCCGCGGACAGCGCTCGCTGACCGCGTCCAACGACCCTCTTATCGTACTGGACGGTATCCCGTTCATGGGAAGCATCTCCGACATCAACCCTAACGACATCAAGTCGATGGACATCCTCAAGGATGCTTCTTCCACGGCAATCTACGGTTCACGTGGCGCCAACGGCGTGATCCTCGTCACCACGAACCGCGGTCTTGAAGGCTCTCCGGCCAAAGTGAGCTACAACGGCTACGTCGGAGCGAAGACCGTCTTCGCGCGTTATCCTATGATGCAGGGCGAGAAATTCGTCAAGATGCGTGCCCTTGCGGGCAAGTTCTCCAACGGAGACGACGAGGCTGACAATGTCAACACCGACTGGCAGGATCTCTTCTACCGCACCGGCATGGTCAATAGCCACGATGTATCGGTGGCCGGCGGCACCCGTGGGGGCAACTACAGCTTCGGTGCGGGCTACTACCGCGATGAGGCCGTTGTCCCTACCCAGTACTATGACAGGTATTCCATCCACAGCAGCTTCGACCAGGGCGTGGGCAAGTATTTCCGCTTCGGCCTTGCCACCAACTCAAGCTACAGCATGAACCATGGCAACCAGATCGGACTCTACAACGTGCTGGCGGCTTCCCCTATAGCTGATCCTTATAATGCCGACGGCACGCTCAAGCGCACCATCAAGACAGCCAACGACGAGACTTGGGTGATGACACGCGACGTGGTCGAGGGCCTCAAGGACGAGTGGATCAACGAGACCGCTTCCCTCGCAAGCTACAACAACTTCTATGGAGAAGTCCAGGCCCCTTGGGTCAAGGGACTCAAGTACCGTATCAACATAGGTCTCAACTACCGCGGATCCAAGACCGGAACCTACACCGGCGTCGGTGTCAACAACACCAACCCTAACACCGAGTCTTCAGCTTCCATAATGCATCAGGAGACCCTCAACTGGACCGTAGAGCACCTCCTCTCCTATGACAGGACATTCGCCGACAAGCACAAGGTCAGCGCAGTGGCCATGTATTCTGCGGAGCAGACCAAGTTCACCCAGTCCCACATGTCAGCCCAGGACATCCCGTCCCCTGACTTCCAGTACTATAATCTCGGCCATGCCCTCGGCACCAAGACCATCAACCCTGCATACCAGGGCTACTGGATGGCCGGCCTCGTGTCATGGATGGGCCGTGTGTCATACTCTTATGACAACAAGTACATGCTCATGGCCACCGTGCGTTCAGACGGTTCCTCACGTCTTGCCAAGGGACACCAGTGGCACACATACCCTGCCGTTTCCCTCGGATGGAACATGAAGAGGGAGAGTTTCATGGAAGACATCCACTGGCTCGACGCCCTCAAGCTCCGCGCCGGCTACGGACAGACCTCCAACCAGGCCGTGAGCCCATATTCTACCCTAGGATCCCTCGCCACCAGGCCGTACAACTTCGGCGACACCTTCGCTACAGGCTATTATGTGTCCACCCTTCCTAACGACCTCCTCGGCTGGGAGTACTCTTCCACATGGAACTTCGGTGTGGACTTCGCCCTCTTCAACAACAGGCTTTCCGGTACCTTCGAGTACTACACCCAGAAGACGAGTGACCTTCTTCTCAACGTCAGCCTCCCTGGCACCGCCGGAGTGGGCAGCTATACGGGCAATGTCGGCAACACCGAGAACAAGGGTATAGAACTCACCCTCAACGGCACCATCATCGACAACCTCGACGGATGGACCTGGGATGCCGGACTCAACCTCTACGCCAACCGCAACCGCATCGTCTCCCTCGCTTCAGGAGCGGACCGTGACGAGGGCAACGGATGGTTCGTGGGCTATCCTATCGATGTCATCTACGACTATCAGTACGAGGGCATCTGGCAGCAGGACGACAAGTACCTCGACATCCTCGAGCCTGGCGGCAATGTGGGTATGATCAAGGTGAAGTACACCGGAGACTACAATGAAGACGGCACTCCGACCCGCTCCATCAACGCCTCAGACAGGCAGATCCAGAGCATGGAGCCGAAGTTCCAGGGCGGCTTCAACACCCGCGTGGCCTACAAGGGCTTTGAACTCAGTGCTGTAGGTGCATTCAAGTGCGGCGGCATCCTCATCAGCTCCCTCCATTCTTCAAGCGGCTACCTCAACATGCTTACGGGCCGCCGCGGCAATGTGGACGTGGACTACTGGACACCTGAGAACACAGGCGCCCGCTATCCTCTCCCTGGAGGCATCCAGGACGGTGACAACCCTAAGTACGGCAGCACCCTCGGATACTTCGATGCTTCATACATCAAGCTGCGCACCATCACTCTGGCCTATACTTTCGACAACATGAACTGGCTGCGCAAACTCGGCGCAAGCAACCTGAGAGTGTACGCCACCGTGCAGAACCCGTTCGTCATCTATGCTCCGTTCACCTCTGAATGCGGCCTTGACCCGGAGACCAACTCGTACAACGACCAGAACGTGGCCGTCAGCATGAAGTCAGGTTCCCACAGTCTCCCTATCATCGGCACCAACTCGCCGACCACCCGCAACTATCTTTTCGGAATCAACTTGACATTCTAATCTGATATAATCATATATTATGAGACAATCAACCATCAAAATACTTTGCGCAGCCGCTCTCGCGGCCGGTATGGCAGTGTCCTGCTCCAAGGTGCTGGACGAGAAGCCCCGCGCGACCTTCACTCCGGAGTTCTTCAAGTCGGAGCAGGGCATCAAGGGCGGTCTGACCTCCCTGTACGCCCACCTGCGCTACATATATGGACAGGCCTACTACTACAATATCTGCGAGACCGGTACAGATGAGGCCACCTGGGCCCACGATGCCGACAACAACTTCAAGGATGCCGACCTTTCAGGAGTAGGCAACCTCACTTCGACTTCCAGCCGTTCCGACGTGCTCTGGGGCACCGCTTTCGCCAATATCAACACCTGCAGCGGAATCATAGAGAACGCTGCGGAGGTCGGCATCAGCGAGTCCCTCATCTCCGAGGCGAGGTTCTTCCGCGCCTTCGACTACTTCCAGCTCGTGCAGACTTTCGGAGGCGTGCCTCTCGATCTCGGTGCGGGTGAACTGAAGTTCAACACCAGCCCGTCCCGTACATCAGTGCGCAACACCGTACCGGAGGTTTATACCAAGGCCATTTTCCCGGATCTCAAGACTGCTGTCGAGAACCTTCCGGACGCCGGACGTGTCACCGGCGGCGCGACCAAGACCCTTGCAAGGCTTTTCCTCGCCAAGGCATACTTGACCTACGCGTGGTGGCTTGAGAACCCTAAGGGCATCGCCACCTATCCTGAGTGCAGCCGCACCGATCCTGACGGACACGACGCCAAGTGGTATTTCCAGGCAGCCTATGACACCGCCCTCGAAGCCATCAACAACCCGGCCGGGTTCGGCCTGATGGAGAATTACTATGACGTCAACAACGCCCTCTTCGACCGCAACAAGGAGATCCTCCTCTACGCCGACCATACCGAGGCGGACGAGTTCTACAATGCTGGTTCCCTCTATTACGGAAGCGGCAGCGCTCCGGACAACTTCGCCGGCTGGATGATGAACTGGAACTATCCTAACCTCAGGCTCCTTGACGCTGCTGGCAATCAGGTGGAGTCCACCCCGCGTGCCGCCGAGCAGCCTTATGGCAGGCCTTGGACACGTATGTGCCCGACTGTGGAGGTCCTCCGCGACATCTTCACGGACAAGGAGCATGACTCCCGCTTCGACGGCACTTTCACAAGCGTCTACCGCGGCAACTGGGACAAGACCGGCAAGACCTTCACCGAACTCTTCGGAGCCAACGGCATGAGCGTCAAGCTTGACGAACCGGTCCTCACCTTCCTGGGCGAGCAGCCGGAGACTGCGATCTCCTACCCGGAGCAGGGATCCACGGACAATATCGGAGTAGGCACTCTCCCGGGCAGGGCTGACTATGTTGTTGGTCCTGAGGACATCAACCGCCAGTGCTTCCCTGGACTTTGGAAACTCGGACCTTACCGTACCGACAACAACGGTTCTGTGGGCCAGCCTAACGCGGGCAGCACCCGTCCTTTCAACATCGCCAAGTTCTCTGAACTCTATCTTGTGGCCGCCGAGGCCGCAGTCAAGGGGGCTACCGGAAGCATGAGCGCACGTGAGCTTGTCAATGTGCTCCGTGAGCGCGCCGGAAGGTGGAACAAGGACTCCGATGATGCCAACATACGTGACAAGAAGGTTGATTACAGCCAAGAGATGGCCGCTGCCACCCCTGCGCAGATAGACATCGACTATATCCTTGACGAGCGTATGCGCGAGTTCTACGGCGAGGGCTACCGCTGGCAGGATCTTGTCCGCACCCAGATGTGGAAGGAGCGTGCCGCAAGCTACTCCATAGCAGGACACAACTTCTATGACAAGAGGGAACTCAAGACCTATACGAGGACTATCGAGGACTTCCACTACCTCCGCCCTATCCCGCAGGGACAGCTCGACGGCATGGAAATGACCGAAGAGGAGAAGGAGGCATACCAGAACCCTGGTTACAGGAACAAGTGATTTGGTTATACTGAGTTGGAAGAAGGCGGCCGGGAGGCCGCCTTCTTCTTTTTGAATGCGTGTTCCTCCATATATGTAACATGCGCGGATGTTTCTCGGATTTTTTTGTTACATTGCGGAAAATCTGACACGTAATGAGTAACACTATCGCGGCGCGGCTTGTATGCTGCGTGATGATGGCCATGGCACCTGTCATCGCCCGCTCACAGACAAAACTGTTCACCACCGACGGGGAAATCTCCTGCAGTTCCATCAACCAGATAATGCAGGACAGCCGCAGCATGATATGGATTTCCACTGAAGACGGGCTCAACCGCTACGACGGGGTGAAATTCACCACGTACAGACATTCGGCGGATGATCCTAATTCTTTATGCAACAGCTATGTCAAGACAGTGGTGGAAGACTCGGGCGGCAGGCTGATCATCGGGACATACAACGGACTGCAGATATATGACAGGGGCAGGGACAGTTTCTACAGGCAGGCTGTGCATCCGGACGGGACGGTATTCCATGGCAATGTCAACTGCATTCTTGAGAGACGCAGCGGGGAGATCCTTGTGTCGGGGAACACCCTGCTTTCACTTGCGGAGGAAAACGGACGCTGGACGGTCACCCCGGTTGAGCTCTCCGTCCCGACCAATATGCTGAGTTACCTGACCGAAGATCACGATGGCAATCTATGGCTTGTCCGCAACGGCAAATGGCTGCACCGGATATCTCCTTCAGGGAAAAGCAGCACCTACAGTTTCATCGGGAACGCAGGCTCGATATCGTGCCTGTGCGTGGACACCTATGGCAACGTCCTGGTGGGTACCGGTGGGAATGGACTTTTCGTATACCGCAGGCAGTCAGATGATTTTGCCCATGTGGAGCCTGAGGGAATCGAGGGCTTGAGGGTCAAGTCGATACTCTCGGACTCCAGGACGGGCACCCTTGTAGGATCTGACGGGAACGGTATCTTCAACTTCAACAGCAAAGAAATGACTCTCAAGCAATATCCTTTCGGGGACAGCCATTTCAACACCTTGAACTCCAAGATCCACTCCATGCTCTGCGACAATTCCGGCAACCTGTGGGTCGCCGTTTATCAGAAAGGGGTGATGATGATTCCGGGGCAGGTCAACAATTTCCATTATATCGGAGCAGGCTCCGTTGATGCGAATCTGATAGGTGATGCATGCGTGAACGCTATCCGAAAAGACGGCTCCGGTACTCTTTGGGTCGGAACAGATAATGACGGTCTCTACAGGATTGACCCTTCCGGCAGGTCCCGCCACTATGCTGCCGGGAAGGAAGCGCCCGCCACTGTGATGAGTCTGTTTGAGGATTCAGGAGGAACCATCTGGATAGGTTCTTATCTTAAAGGGTTGCACAGACTGGACCGCAGCACGGACAGGATAGAGCACATCACTGGTCTTGTGGACCAGGACGGCAAAGAGGCTGAGAATATCTACTGTCTTGCCGAGGACGGCAGCGGCCGGATATGGGTCGCCTCCATGGGTGGCGGACTCTTCTTCATGGAGAGGGGCAGCGGGAAGATCTCACGTGTCCCGTCTGGCAAGATACATAACAACTGGATCACCTGTCTGCACCACTCTCCTTCCGGCAGATTGTATATAGGCACATACGATGGGGCCGGATATCTGGAACTCTCCGGGGATGGCATGGCTGGCAAGTGGCTGAGTACCCGGGAAATAGTCTATTCCATCCATGAGGACAACGCCGGGCGTCTATGGCTCGGGACCGACGGGGGGCTGCGCCTTATGGATCCGCGCAGCGGGGAGGACAGGCTGCTCAACACGGATGACGGACTTCCGAACAATGCCGTCTATGCCGTATGCGGTGACAGTGCCGGGGACATCTGGACGAGTTCCAACTCAGGTTTGTCACGATACAGCGTAGCCGACGGCAAGTTCATCAATTATTACTACAGTGACGGTCTTCAGGGCAACGAGTTCACCAAGGGCGCGTCGTTCCGCGATGAAGAAGGGAACCTCTGGTTCGGAGGCACCAACGGATTGACATGGTTCAACCCCAAGGAGATCACCGCGCCTCAAAAAAAATGGACGCCGAGGATCACAGGCCTGTATGTGGACGGCACCCCTGTAAAGATGGGCATGAAAAGCGGACACAGATACATGATAGACTCACCTGTCGAGGATGCGGACAGAATCGATCTCGGCTACATGCAGAATTCATTGAGCGTGGAATTCAGCACCCTTGAACTGAACAGCCCCGAGCGTCTCCAATGGCAATACAGGCTTGGCGGCAAGTGGGTGACGCTTCCTCACGGGCAGAGCACCATCTCTTTGGTCGATCTGGCCCCGGGACGTCATGCTCTGGCATTCCGGGCGCTTGACTATGACCAGGTTTCGCCGGAAGAGACATTCAGCATCCGCATCCGGCATCCATGGTGGGGCTCATGGTGGGCCATGCTCATATATGCCGTGTTTGCGGTAATAGCGATATGGGACATAAGGCGAAGGATATTGAGCCGGAGAAATCTGCAGAAGATCGAGGCGTTCACCAATCTCTCTCATGAGATACGGAATCCTATGTCTCTTATAATCAGTCCGGTACAGAGACTTTTGAATACGGACCGCGATCCTGCGAGACAGGCTACGTACCGTTCCATAATGAAGAATTCAGAAAGAATCGTCAAACTGATGGACCAGATGCTGGACGCCCAGAAGATAGACAAGGGACAGATGGATCTGCATTTCAGTCCGACTGATCTCGTCTCTTTCGTGGCCGAGACCGCCTCTATCTTCAACGCCCAGGCGGCGGAGCGCGGTATCGATTTCACTTTCCGGCATGAGGGGATTGACAGCCTTCAGCTGTGGGTGGACAGGAGCGGTCTAGACAAGATAATCGTGAACATTCTTTCCAACGCGTTCAAGTTCACCGGCGATTCCGGCAAGATAAGCATAAGCCTCAGCGAAGAGAACGGTATGGCGGTGCTGCGCTTCACGGACAGCGGCATCGGCATGAGTGAAGAAGAGCGGAGGCATATCTTCGAGCGTTTCTGGCAGGCGGAAAAGGGGCGTGACGCACGCAAGGGCGGTGCCGGCATTGGCATGAATCTCACCCGCTCACTTGTCAGGCTGCATCACGGCACCATCAGTGTGGACCCGAATCCGGAGGGTCAGGGAACGCAATTCACGGTCCGTCTTCCGGAAGGGTGCGCACACCTGAAACCGGAGCAGATTTCATCGGAGGAAGAGCCGTTGGAAGTGAAGAAACAGCCTTGCGCATGTCCTGATGCGGAGACAAAATCCATGCAGCCTCACAAGGCAGGAGGCCGCAAGCACGTAGTGATGATTGTCGATGATGATGATGAGATCAGGAATTATCTCATGGACGAACTCTCGGCTGAATATCGTGTAATCTGCTGCGCGGACGGTCAGGAAGCCTTTCACATGGCCCTTAAGGAGAGGCCGGAACTGATAGTCAGTGATGTCATGATGCCGGGGATGGACGGATTCGAGTTGTGCCGCCAGATACGCAAGAACGTCAATCTCAACTCCACTCCGGTAGTCCTGCTGACCGCCAAGTCGGAGACTTCCGACAACGCCCAGGGCCTCGATTCCGGAGCTGACGCCTACTTGACTAAGCCGTTCAACATAGAGATTCTGTCCAGGACGATATCGAACCTGCTGCGCTCCCGTGCCAGGCTGAAGAATGTGTACGGCGGCAGCCAGAACCAGGAGGACAAGGTTGAAAAACTTACTCTGAAATCCCCTGACGACAAGCTGATGGACAGGATAATGCGGGTCATCAACGAAAACCTGAGCAATCCGGATCTAAAGGTGGAGGACATTACAAAAGAGGTCGGAATCAGCCGCGTGCATCTGCATCGCAAGCTTAAGGAGATGACGAACTACTCCACCCGCGATTTTATCCGCAACCTTCGTCTCAACCAGGCGGCACGCCTGCTGCGGGAGAAGCGGCACAGCATCGCGGAAGTCTCGGATCTTACCGGTTTCTCCAATCCGAATTATTTCTCCACGGTCTTCAGCCAGACCTTCGGTATGTCCCCGAGCGAGTATATGAAAAAGGAGAACCCGGGTGAATAGTGCCCGGGTTCAATCCTTATGCTATCTGAGGCCTTCCTGGGCGCTCGCGCCTTTCGGTCTCTTCAATTTTTCTTTCAGGCATCTTGTTCTTCTGCAGTTCCTCCCACTCCCGGCGGTTGCGGAAGATGTCGATTGCCGTGAATATGGCGGCCCGCATGGAGCGCGGGTCGGCCTCGTCGCGTCCTGCCATCTCGAAGGCTGTGCCGTGGTCGGGGGATGTGCGGATGACCGGCAGTCCTGCTGTGAAATTCACCCCGTCCTCGAAGGAGAGGGCTTTAAACGGTGCCAGCCCCTGGTCGTGGTACATTGCCAGGGTGGCGTCGAAGTTCTCGTAGTGGCTGAGTCCGAAATATCCGTCAGGCGAGAACGGGCCGAAGGCCAGGATTCCCTCTTCGGTGGCCTTGCGGATGGCTGGGATGATTATGTCCTGTTCTTCCGTGCCGAGCAGACCTCCGTCGCCGCTGTGCGGGTTGAGGCTCAGAACAGCGATGCGCGGCTGGTCGATGACGAAATCCTGTTTGAGCGACTGGTTGAGCAGGCGCAGCTTGCTGAGTATCTTTTCCTCCGTGATCTGTGAAGGGACGTCCTTGAGCGGGATGTGCCCCGTGACCACTCCGAGCTTGAGCCTGTGGCTGACCATGAACATGGCCACGTCCTTGACTCCGAATGCGTGCTGTATGTATTCGGTGTGTCCCGGGAAGCCGAAGCCTTCGTTGGACATGGCTTTCTTGTTGATAGGGCCGGTGACAAGGACGTCGATCTTGCCCTCCTTCAACTCCCTGATGGCGGTCTGGAGGGAGAGGATCGCGCCTTTTGCCGACTCGGCCGTGGCCTGTCCCGGTTCGGCATAGGTGCTGTCGGGCAGGCAGTTGACTATGTTTATGCGCTTCGGGTGCGCCTCATCTGCGCTTCCGATGGCGTTGGTGTCCATCTGTTCTATCTCCGGGATGGATTTGCGGTAGAAGCCGAAAAGCTTCGATGATCCGTAGATTACCGGGGTGAACTGCTCAAGTATCCTCGGGTCTGCGAGGGCCTTGATGATGACTTCATATCCGATGCCGTTGGAATCACCCTGGGTGATGCCCACAACTATTTTGTCGTTCTGCATATTTATTTTGTCTTTGTCTCTTCGTATCCGCTGTCTTCCGGTAGGCCGGCCGCCGAATATGCGGCAACGGCCAGACGGTCGCAGCGCTCATTTTCCGGATGTCCGGCATGGCCTTTTATCCAGTTGAAATTCAACCTGAAACGGGTGGCGAGCTCATCGAAACGGGCCCACAGGTCCTGATTCTTCTTCCGCTTCCAGCCCTGTGTCACGGTATTGACCACGTATGTGGAGTCGCTGAACACATTGACCACCGCTCCCTCCCAGCGTATCGCTTCGAGTCCCCGGATGACGGCGAGCAGTTCCATGCGGTTGTTGGTCGTGCATGCGAAGCCTCCGGAGAGCTCCTTCTCGTGGCTGCCGCACCGGAGTATCGCGCCGTAGCCTCCCGGCCCGGGGTTTCCGCTTGCAGCGCCGTCTGTGTAGAGATATATGGGCGGTTTAGTTGGCATTTCAGGCAAATTTAACTATTTTTGTACGATTATTGATAAAAATTAGACCTTTAAGGAGTATGAGTAATAAACGCTCAATCATCATCACCGGCGGCGCGGGCTTCATCGGGAGCCACGTCGTCCGTCTGTTCGTGACGAAATATCCGGAATACCGGATCATCAATGTGGACAAACTTACCTATGCCGGCAACCTTGAAAACCTTCGCGACATCGAAAACTCTCCTAACTACCGCTTCGTCAAGGCGGACGTGTGCGACTTCGACGCGATGCATTCCCTTATGCAGGAGGAGAAGGTGGACGGGGTGATCCACCTCGCGGCGGAGAGCCACGTGGACAGGAGCATAAAGGACCCGTTCACATTTGCCAAGACCAACGTGCTCGGGACGCTTAGTCTTCTACAGGCGGCGCGCCTGTATTGGGAGAGCCTTCCGGAGAAATACGAGGGTAAACGCTTCTACCACATCTCCACCGACGAGGTGTACGGGGCGTTGGAGATGAACCGCCCGGAGGGGTGCCCGGGGAGCGGGGAGTGCGGGGGAGGCCCGTTCGGGGACAAGTTCTTCACCGAGGACACGAAATACCAGCCCCACAGCCCGTACAGCGCGAGCAAGGCATCCAGCGACCACTTCGTGCGCGCGTTCCACGACACCTACGGGATGCCGACGATAGTGACGAACTGCTCCAACAACTACGGCCCGTACCAGTTTCCGGAGAAACTCATACCCCTGTTCATCAACAACATACGCCACCGCAAGCCGCTTCCGGTATACGGGAAGGGGCAGAACGTGCGCGACTGGCTGTACGTGGTGGACCACGCGAGGGCGATAGACCTCATTTTCCACAAGGGCAAGGTGGCCGACACGTACAACATCGGCGGTTTCAACGAGTGGAAGAACATCGACATCGTGAAGACCCTCATCAAGGTGACGGACAGGGTGCTGGGCCGTCCGGAGGGAGCGGACAACGACCTGATAACCTACGTGACTGACCGCGCGGGGCATGACCTGCGCTACGCGATAGACTCAAGCAAGCTCAAGCGGGAGCTTGGCTGGGAGCCGAGCCTGCAGTTCGAGGAGGGGATAGAGAAGACGGTGCGCTGGTATCTAGACAACCAGGAGTGGATGGACCGTGTGACCAGCGGCGAGTACGAGAAGTACTACGAGCAGATGTACAAGGGAAGATGACGGTTGTTCTCAAGGCCATCTTCTCTCTGTTGATAATGGTGGGGTTCGCTGCGGCAGTTTCCGCGCAGACCTCGCCCGCCCGTGAGATACATTCCGATGTTTCCGGCACTCCGTCCGCGGTTCTTCCGCAGACTGCTTTCAAGCCGTCCCAGCTTATCGCTCCCGGTGTGCTCATCGCCTCCGGTGCTATTGTCCATTGTTTTGCACACAACTCCATAGACAGATATGTCCAGGAGCGTGCGCTTGCGTGGCGCGGGCCTTCAGGACAGAAGACGATGGATGATTATGTCCAATACCTTCCTTTCATCTGTGCTGCCGGCCTTGGCCTTACGGGAGTGGAGTCCCGACATCCGCTCGGAGAGCGCCTGATTGTCATAGGATATACTGCCGCGAGCTTTTTTGTGGTGACAAAACTCATGAAGGAGATCATATATTCTCCACGCCCGGACGGGACAGCCAACAATTCTTTCCCCTCAGGACACACGGGCACGGCTTTCGCCGGCGCAGAATATGTCCGTATGGAATACGGGTGGGGCTGGGGAGCGGGAGCCTATGTCATCGCCACCGGAATCGCTTTCATGCGCATACACAACAACCGCCACTGGTTCAGCGACACTCTGGCCGGAGCCGGAGTCGGAATCCTCTGCGCCCATGTGGGGGAGTGGCTCCTTGAGCCGACCCGGCGGCTTTTCAGGAGAGATGTCGCCCTTGTACCTTCCATTGACCCTGTCACGGGCAGCTGCGGGGCGGCCCTGGCATTTAATTTTTGAAATTTACCTGACTTTTAAACAATATGACATCTTTCAAATTCAGTCTGGACAGCTTCCGTGACAAATTCCTCGACAGGAGGGTGATTTTCGGAATGGATCTCTGTCTCTCTCTCGTCTCTTCGGTCATAGTGGCCATCGTGGCTTTCTTCTGCCATGTGGACATCGTCGAGTCGAGACCTTTCAACATCATCTGGGGAGTATCTTCCGTTGCGGCCTCCGCTCTGATGTTTTATCTTTTCAAGACTTATGCGATAGTCATCCGCCATTTCACATTCAAGGATACGCTCCTGTTCAGCGGTGCGGCGCTCGGAAAAGACGTCCTGATGGGCCTTACCCTGGCCCTGACCGGCAATTTCAATCTGCATGTCCTTGTAATGCTCATAGTGGACGCCATGCTCTCCATAGTGATCCTGTGTCTGGTGCGTCTGCTCATGATCTTCGTATACGACACTTACAGGGCCCGTGTCCGTAAGGTTCAGAAGAGGATGCGTGTGCTTGTCTACGGTCTGAGCGACAAATCTGCGGCCACCGTGACCCGGCTGCGCAATTCCCCGCACTACGAGGTGGTCGGCTTCATCTCTGCTGACAAGGAACTGGGCGAGACCATGTTCGCGGACAAGAGGGTCTACACATTCGGCAGCAGGGAGGATTTCGAGAGGGATGTGGACGCCCTTTCTCTGGGCGGAGTGATCTTCGCCACCGAGGATGATGTCCAGCGTGAGCAGAACAATCTGGTGAGCCTGTGCATCGGCGCCGGCGTCAAGGTGCTGATTGTCCCGACCATCGACGAGGTGGGCCCGGGGGGAGTGGAGAACCGTTTCAATGTCCGGGAAGTCAAGATAGAGGATCTTTTGGGACGTGATGAGATAAAGATATCACTGGATGTCATAAAGGCCCAGTTCAAGGACAAGGTCGTGATGGTGACCGGGGCGGCCGGCTCCATAGGTTCCGAACTCTGCCGCCAGCTGGCCGGTTTCGGGATAAAGAAGCTTGTCCTCTATGACAATGCCGAGACCCCTATGCACAACCTTCGGCTGGAGCTTGAGGCCAAGTTCCCGGATCTGGATTTCGTGCCGATCATAGGTGACGTGAGGCTTCAGCCGAGGCTGGATTACGCGTTCAGGACCTGGAGGCCGCAGGTGGTGTTCCATGCCGCTGCCTACAAGCATGTGCCGCTGATGGAGGAGAATCCGTGCGAGGCCGTGTTCGTCAATGTGGTGGGTTCGCGCTATGTGGCGGACAAATGTGTGGAATACGGAGTAGAGAAGATGGTGATGATCTCCACCGACAAGGCCGTCAACCCTACCAACATCATGGGCTGCACCAAGCGTCTGGCTGAAATATATGTCCAGAGCCTCGGTCTTGCGATTGAGGCCGGCAAAACCCCGGGCAAGACCAAGTTCGTCACCACACGCTTCGGCAATGTGCTCGGCTCCAACGGTTCAGTTATTCCGCGTTTCCGCAGCCAGATAGCTTCCGGAGGCCCTGTGACCGTGACGGATCCGAACATAACCCGCTTCTTCATGACCATACCGGAAGCCTGCCGTCTAGTGATGGAGGCTGCCACCCTGGACACGGAGAATCGCATCTGCGTATTCGACATGGGGCATCCGGTCAAGATAGACACGCTGGCGCGGCGCATGATCGAACTTTCCGGACTGGTGCCGGACAAGGACATCAAGGTCGTCTACACGGGCCTCCGCCCGGGTGAAAAGCTCTACGAGGAAGTGCTCTCCAACGTGGAGAACACCGAACCTACGGTGCACAGCAAGATCCGCATCGCCAAGGTGCGCCAGTACGACTGGCACGAGGCCGCAAGGGTGGTCGATGAACTATACGAGCTCAGCAAGGATGTCCAGATTCCTGACATGGTCAAACTCATGAAGAGGACAGTGCCGGAGTACATATCCAATAATTCGAGATTTTCTGAATACGACAAAAAATAAACTGAATAACATGAAAGTACTGGTGACAGGAGCGGCCGGATTCATCGGCTACCATCTTTCCAAGAGGCTTCTTGACAGGGGCGATGAAGTGGTGGGAATTGACAACCTCAACGACTATTATCCTGTGGTCCTCAAGGAGGCCAGACTTGCCGAACTTTCGGACAGGGAGGCTTTCCGCTTCATCAGGATGGACATCTCCGACAGGGAGGCGCTTCCGCTCCTTTTTGAGAAGGAAAAGTTCGGGTGCGTGGTCAACCTGGCCGCCCAGGCCGGTGTCCGCTACTCCATCGAGAACCCGTGGGCTTATGTGGACAGCAATCTTGTGGGGTTCGTCAACATCCTCGAGTGCTGCCGTCATTTCCCGGTGGGGCATCTTGTCTACGCGAGCTCAAGCAGCGTCTACGGGGGCAATGAGAAGACCCCTTTCAGCGAGGACGACAAGGTGGACAATCCTGTAAGTCTCTATGCTGCCACAAAGAAAGCCGATGAGCTTATGGCCGCCTGCTACAGCAAACTCTACGGTATCAGGGCCACAGGTCTGAGGTTCTTCACTGTCTACGGCCCGTGGGGACGTCCTGACATGTCCCCGATGCTTTTCGCCTCCGCGATCATGGAGGGCCGTCCCATCAAGGTCTTCAACAACGGGGATATGATGCGTGACTTCACCTATATCGATGACATAATAGAAGGCGTGGTACGGGTGATGGACAAGGCTCCGGCCGGTAATGAGGTCTACAACATAGGATGCAGCAGTCCGGTGAGGCTCATGGACTTCATCAGCGAGGTGGAGACGGCGTGCGGCCGTCCCGCGGAGAAAATCATGATGCCGATGCAGCCGGGTGACGTGTACCAGACTTATGCCGACACCAGCAAACTGGAGCGCGATTTCGGATACAAGCCCGGGGTCACCCTGCATGAGGGCATAGGCAAGTTCATCGACTGGTACAAGTCTGACAAGAACCCGCTCAGGTAGAGAGTCTTCCGGATGTCAGGGTCTCGATATGCTCCCGTCAAAGTATTCCGAGACTGCGGAGAGTATCCTGACCCTGTCTTCCTCACGAAGCAGCGTCTCCAGGGGTACGGCCATTGCCGCCACCTTGTATTTCCCTGCATTATAGTATGTGGCTGCGCCATACGGGGCTCTCGGATAGCGCAGCCATACGCCTGCATTCTTTTTTGACGGGAGGATTCCGTCCGGATTCTCGACGCAGTAGATCTCCTCGTTGAGGCTGTGCGAGTACGGCATGCCTCCGATGTTCCCGCTTCTGCTGCCGCTCGGCGTGCTTAACTTGAAGCCGAGGGCGGTGGCTGTGAAATCCTTGGACTTCGCATCCCCGTCCGATGCCATGTCGGCGCCGGACAGGAGAAGATTGCTTCCGCGGTCAAGCCTTGCGGCAAGGGCTGCCTGGAGTTCATCCGTGAATACCGGGTACTTGCTTCCTCCCTGTTTGCCGCAGATGAGGTCTATGAAGGGGGCGGTGTTTTCCCCGGTACAGAAAGTTTCGCATGATATGGAGCAGAAGGGGTGTCCCAGGCTGAGGAGCGCCCGCCCGTGGACATAAGGATAGTCGAAGGTGTTGCCGGCTATCATCTCCCCGGCCCTGTCCTCGTGGCTTGCCCCGAAGCCGGGGTAGTCATTGTCGATGAACTCCAGGCTGCGGTCGAACTCGTAATTCTCTCCTATGTAGCTCAGGTCTCTGATGTAGGGGATTCCTCCGTCTATGCGGCTCTCGAACCCGGCGTATTGCTCTCCGTCTATCCAGGCCGGAGCGGAGACTTTGTAGAAGTTGTTGACTATCAGCACTGTGTCCTTGCTCTCGGGAATATCCGGAAGGCCTGCTGAGAGTATCTCCGAAGGAAAGCTTCGTCCGCCGTCGTTATAGGCTTCGACCTTGTAGCTGTAGATGTGCCCGCGCTCCACGGGGAGTTCGATAAAGGTATTCCTGGTGCGGACTCCGGCGTTGAAGGCCCCGCCGTCCTTGCGGGTATAGATTATGTACCCCTCGCTCGTGGCCGTGGGCTCCTTAGGGTCTTCTGTCGGCTTCCATTCCAGCCTGACCTTGTCCCCACTCGTGAATGTGGCGCTGAAGGCGTGTACGGGAAGCGGCTGCACCATGTAAGGGCAGTTGTAATATTCGCTGAGCGTCTTCAGTATGCCTTTGTAGACGGCCCTGCTCACTTCGAAGCGGAATGCCGGATCCAGTCCGTATTTCATGTCTTCGAAGTTCTGGTGGCTCAGGAGCTCAAGTATCATGGCCGGGATTCCGGGGGTGCGGCACTCGCTGTAACTTTTGTCCCAGATGCCGCGCCGTGTCCAGTCCGGGTTGAAGTCGGAGCGTATGTCGTTGACTACCTGACTCTGGACATAGTCGCATAGGAGTCTGCTGATGATTCTGTCCCGCCCGTCGGAGAACTCCCTCTCCCCGTCGCAGCGCAGGGTGTAGATGGCGAGCGTCCCGATGGTGGTGTCGGCCTGCGCCACTCCCGCATCGGTGTGGAAGGCGAAAGCAAGGTCGAAGGGTATGCCTTTCTGCTCCGTCATCATGGCCGCCCACTTTCCCCTGGAGGCGAAATCGTTGGTGTAGTCTGTGCTCCAGTTCCTCGTGATGGTGCTGTCGGCTCCGGCCCACTGCATCCAGTAGTGGGCTCCCTCGGAGGAACTTGCCATCCCGGATGTCCTGCCGCCCCTTGCCAGTTTGCCGATGCCCCCGCCCAGTTTGACGGCGTCCGCCGTGACTGCGGTGCCGGCCTCGCCCCTGTTGTCAAGACCCACCCATGCCGGTGAGCCGGGAGCGAACTCGAATGTCCCGAGATACACCCAGGTGCCGCCGCCTCTTTTCTGGTTGACCGTGAACTCCGTCTGCCCTCCGAGGTGCCTTACTGTGTAGTGCGCTGCCGTGCTGCTGTTTTCAAGTGTCCTGTATGCCACGTAGACAGCATATTCTCCCCGGCTGTCGATCTCCGCTGTCCAGCGTGCCCTTGCGTCGGCCTTGCCAGGATTGCATGCCGCGCCGCGTGCCGTACCGGCCCTGAACGGGGTGTCGGAGAACGAGTACACTTCCTTGAAGTCGGCAAAGCCCTCTCCGGCATCGGACCATTCTCCCGTCTCGGAGTATTGCCCGCTCCTGCGTGTGAGGGAATCCCTCGGCCCGGGGAATGACGGGTCATTGTCGATTATGAACTCGATTTTCTGGACATCTCTCTCGCGCGGAGTCATCACATACGCGCCGGCGTTCTCGAGCATCGGCATGAGGAAGGGGAGAACGAAACTCTGCGAGAGCAGATCCTCGACCGTCCTGTGCAGGGGTGCCCGTTGCCACATCCACATGTCCCGACTTTCATCGTAATATCTTCCATGACTGTGCCACAGGGCTATGTATCTGCTGTCAAGGCCTTTGCTGTATCTGCGAGCCCCGACGCGCCGCACGAATCCGGGGTCGCTCCCTTTCGGGTCCGGGATGCTTCCCGAGTATGCTGACGGCTGTCCGCCGTTGCCTTCCCTGGGGAGCACAAGATCCTGGAGGCGGTAGCGGTTGGTGAAAACTTCCCCGGCCTCCCAGTTCCCGCCGAGTCCCTTCATTTCTGTGCGCAGTTCTCGGTAGAACCAGTCAAGATCCCCATCGTACCACGGGTAATAGGAGAGTTCCGGGGAGAAGTACAGATCCAACTTGGAGCCGTGCGCGACGACCTTGTTGACCTTGAACTTCTGGTCTACTCCGGTGTGCGCGAGAAGCCTCACGCGCAGCGTGTCGCAGATCGGTCTGAAGTCTATTGCCTTCGGGGCGGCTGAAGCGTCCGTGAGGCAGATTAGCGTCAGGGCGGCCAGCAGGGAGAATATCCGTTTCATCGTGAGGCTTTTCTGTAGATGTACAGGTTTATCAAGAAGACGATGACGGTGGAAATGCCTATGGCGAGGCAGTCGGCCTCGAAATCTTTTATGTCTTCGCTTCTGTATGGCAGTGTGCCCTGGATGATCTCAGTCAGCCCTGCAAAGACACAGGCCATCGAGCAGATGCAGAGCAGGGTGACGGCCGCCTTGCCGGGGGAGAGCGGCTCCTTGTTGAATGCGAAGAACCCTATCAGAGGGGCTGGAAAGAACATCCCGAAGTGGACAACCTTGTCCATCGGTATTCCGAACAATGTTTTCTGGATGTCAGGCAGGTCGTTGAAGTTGCCGAAACACAGGTAGGCCACCCCCGCCAGATAGACAAGGAGCAGAATCCTGAATATGTTACAAAGTCTGCATTTCATAGAGTTTTCTATAATAACCGTCAAGCGCGATGAGCTCGTCGTGGCTTCCTCTCTCCACGATGCGGCCACCGTTCATCACCAATATTTCGTCCGCCTTCTTTACTGTGCTGAGCCTGTGGGCTATGGATATGGTGGTGCGGTTGCTCATGAGGTAATCCAGGGCATCCTGCACCATCCTTTCGGACTCAGTGTCCAGTGAGGCTGTGGCTTCATCGAGAATGAGGATCGGAGGATTCTTGAGGATTGCCCTCGCGATGCTGATGCGCTGGCGCTGTCCACCCGAGAGCATCACTCCGCGGTCTCCGATGCAGGTGTCATATCCCTCCGGTTTTGTGATGATGAACTCGTGGGCGTTGGCGATCTTCGCCGCAGCCACCACCTGTTCCATGGTGGCGTTCTCCACCCCGAAGGCGATGTTGTTGAATATGGTATCGTTGAAAAGAATAGGATCCTGGTTGACGTTTCCCATAAGGGAGCGCAGATCCCGGGTGCTGATGTCCCTTATGTCGATGCCGTCGATGCGTATGCTGCCTTCGCTCGGGTCGTAGAAGCGCGGGATGAGGTCCACAAGGGTCGATTTTCCGGCCCCGCTCGCCCCGACTATGGCCACGTTGTGGCCTTTAGGTATCGTGAGGTTGATGCCGTGCAGGATTTCCCTGCCGCTTTCGTATCTGAAGTGTACGTCACGGAACTCGATGTCTTTCTCGAATGATTTGATTCTTATAGGCCTCGATGGCTCGGCTATGTCGTTGCGGGCGTCGAGGATGACGTTGATCCTCTCCATCGAGGCTAGGCCTTTAGGGATGCCGTATGCCGCCTTGGACAGGTCTTTTATCGGCTGGATGACGCTGTACAGGATGGCCATGTATGCCATGAATGAGGGTGCGTCTATCACCGCGTGTTCTCCGAGGATGAGCGTGCCTCCGAACCAGAGGACGATTGCAATCATCACCGAGCCGAGCAGTTCGCTAACCGGATGGGCGCTGGCCTGGCGTATGGCGACACGCGTGTTCTTGCTGCGCATCTCCTCTGTGACCTGCTCGAAGCGTGCGGACATCTTCTTCTCGGCGAGGAAGGCCTTGATTATCCTCAGTCCTCCGAGGGTCTCCTCGACCTGGCTCATGGTGTCGCTCCAGTAACGCTGCGCCTCGATGGACTGGGCTTTGAGCTTGCGTCCGATAAGGCTCATCACGCCGATCATGGCTGGAGCGAAGAGCACTGTGAAAAGTGTCAGCTGCCACGACATGCGGCACAGGACTCCGAGATAGATCATGATGAGTATCGGGTTCTTTATCAGCATCTCTATAGTGCTGGAGATGGAGTTCTCGACCTCCTGCACGTCACCGCTTATCCTTGCTATGATGTCCCCCTTGCGTTCCTGACTGAAAAAGCCCAGCGGCAGCGAGAGTATCTTGTCGTATATCTGGACTCTCATGTCTTTGACTACGCCCGTGCGGATGGGCACCATCACTGCGGCCGCACCGAAATAGCAGGCTGTCTTCACCACCACTATGGCGCAGAACACCAGGCACAGCATCAGCAGCACCATCCCGGGCCCGTAAATCCCGATGAAACTTGAGATATAGTAGTATGCGTTGTTGGTGATTTCATTGAAAGGCATGCCCTTGTGCCAGGGGATGAACTCGTAGGTCTGTTCCCCGACATTGAAGAGAATCTGGAGGATGGGGATGAGGAGCGAGAACGAGAACACGTTGAACACAGCCGAGAGGATGTTCATCACTACTGACCCTGCCACGAATTTCTTGTACGGCGAGACATAGCGCTTGAGTATTTGCCAGAATTCCTTCATAAGAGGGCAAAGGTAACAATAAATTACAAATCGAACATCTGTGAAGCCGTCATCCTGGGCAGCACGACCAGCCTTATGGACGGGTCGAGCACCTTGCGTGTGCAGTCGAAAGCCAACTGTGCGGTGTTGTTGTGCTCGCTGCGGTGGCACAGGAACACGTTGCGCAGTCCCTCATGGGCGAAGTCCGCAACCGCCTGCGCGCATTCTTCATTGGAGAGATGTCCATGTCCGTTGCGGATGCGGCTGCGCAGCTCTTCCGGGTAGGAGCTGTGGCTGAGCATCTCGGGGTCATAGTTGGATTCAATCACTACGCATGCCGCCTCTTTTGCAAGCTCTGAAGCCTCGGCAGTCACCCTACCGGTGTCTGTCATGATCACAAAATTGAACCCGTCCAGCCTTATGGCGTAGCCGACCGTCTGTTTTGCATCATGTGGCACTTCAAAGTAACGGGCCTCTATTCTTCCCGGGACTATCTCGTTCCATCCTCCCTCCAGGTCGCGGCGGCACCCGTTGAGCTGACCCTGTACGGTCATCCTGGCGGCCATGGCGTTGAGCAGCGTGGGGGTGGACCATACCGGCTTGTGCAGATGCTTGCACAGTGATCCGAGCGAGCGCACGTGGTCCATGTGGTTGTGAGTGATGAGTATGGCCCTTATGCAGTCTGTCGGGACGCCGTCAGCCTTCAGTTCTCTGGTTAGGCGTCTTGTGCTGACTCCGGCGTCAATTATTATAGAGCATTCACAGTCCTTGCCGTCGAATATCCCCAGGAAATAGCAGTTGCCGCAGCTTCCGGAGGAGAGGGACTTGAACTTAATCGTTTTCATCCTTGCAGTATTTGGAAATCACCCCGTAGGCGTCCGCCACCCCGAGTTCTCCGGCACGGGACAGGTCGATGCAGCCTTTCTCGTTGTCCTTTAGATAGATGAGTACAAGCCCCCGGTTGAAGTAGGCGTCTCCCATGTCGGGGTACAGCCTGATGGCGTTGTCGTAGTCTTCGATGGCGCTGACAAACTGGGAGGAGAGGCACTCGAGGTTGCCCAGGTCGAAGTACAGGTAAGGGATGTCGGGCAGTATCTGGAGCGCCGCGCGGATGTCCGCTATGGCTTCGGAGTAGTCGTAATTGCGCTCCACGCGGCTGTTGACCCTTGCCCTTGCCGCACCCTCCGTGTCCATTGACAGTGTCTGCACACTTCCTTCCAGCGAGGCTATGAAGTCCGTCATCTCGGCTTTGAGCACGCCCCTGTTCATCAGGTAGAAGGCCTTGTAGTATCTGGCGTATTTGTCTTTCGAGCTGCTGTCCTCTGCGGAGGCTACCGCCTTGTCGAACCAGACGAGGGCTTCGTTGAACTGCTTGTTCTGGAGCTCCTGCAGGCCTTTGACGAAGTATTCCTCGGCGCTCGAAGCGAACACATAGGTCTGAGGGCCCGTGCTCTTGCCATCATCTATTGTCATTGGCAGAGGGGAGGCGTCCATAAACCTGTCTATCAAGGCATTTTCGTAATTCTTCATGATGGTCGGGCCGGCATCGGCCCTCTCGCCTGCGAGGCTGAAGCGGTACAGGGGCCTAAGGCGGATGTCGATGTCGCGGTGCTGCAGGAGCTCGTTGTCAAAGTCCTTCTTGGCGAAATCGGCATCGAGGGCGAGCAGTGAACTGTACCTGCGGGTGGTGTCGGCGAATTCGCTGCTTCCGCTCTTCTCCTTGTACTCGCGGATCTTGTCCTGGGCCGTCTTGTAGTCGGCTTTTGACTCGCGTGTCCTGCCCAGCATGTTCTCCACATAGGAGCGGTTGAGGTATGCCTTGGCGAAGTCCGGGTATAGTTCGATCGAGCGGTTGTAGTCCATCAGGGCGTCGTCCCACCTGCCCATCTCCACGAATATCGCCGCCCTGTTGAAATGGGCGAGCACGTTGCTGGGGTTGATGTTTATCACGCGGTCCATATCGTCGAGGGCATCCTCGTAGGCGCCGACCTGCGCGTAGATCAGACTCCTGTTGTACAGGGTCAGGGCGTTGCCCGGCTCGTGCCTCAGCACGGTGTTGAGGTCGGACATGGCGTTGTTGTAGTCTTTCAGTTCGTATCTGATGAGAGCCCTGTTGAAATATGCGAAGGTGCTGGTGGAGTCCAACTCTATGGCCTTGTCGAGGTCGGAAAGGGCTTCCTTGAACTCCTTGCGGTCGGAGCGCACCCTCGCCCTGCGGATGTAGCCCTCCGGGTCGAAGCGGTCCAGCCTGATAGCCTTGTTGTAGTCGTCAAGGGCCCTGACAGTGTCTTTCAGGAAGAGGTATGACGCCCCTCGGTTGAGGTATGCGGCAGGGTCTTTCGGCTCTTTTTTAATATATGTGTCGAAGTCCTGCACGGCGTCCTGGAACTTTCTGGCGAGGAAAGAGTTGACTCCACGGGAAAAGTAGATCCCGTACTGCCCGGGGCGCAGTTCCAGCGCCTTCTGGAAGTCCCTGTAGGCCTCGTCATATTCGCCGAAGCGGCTCTTTGTGATGCCGAGGTAGTGGTAGCCGTTGGTGAAGACCGGATTGAGGCGTACGGAGGTGCTGAAGTCCGTGTCGGCTCCGCGCAGGTCGCCGAGATTGTACTTGGCGATACCGCGGAAAAAGAAACCCCAGTAGCTCGTGGTGTCCAGACGTGTGAGGACGTTGAAATTTTCGATGGCCTGGGCGTATTTGCCGTCAGACAGGGCCTGCCGCCCCCTCCACATGAATACATCCTTGTCGTATTGTGCGAGAGCGGAAGTTGCGCATAACAGCAGCAGTGATAATGTCGTGAGAACGGACTTTTTCATTAACTTTGCAAAGATAATCAATAATCGCACCCGAATTGGAAACCGGTTTCAAAATTCTTGTCCTTTCCTGCCTTCTCTGCTGCTGCACCTGTTTGCGTGCGGCCCGTCCGGGCATCACCGGTCGCGGGGACTGTGAGGAGGAACTCCTTTTCCTGACCGACTCTCTGCGTGACGGCAGGGCTATGGGCAGCGCCGGCAGCCAGGATGTGGCATTCTATCTGTTGCGGCAGATGCGCGATGCCGGGCTGCGCACATCGGTGCAGTCATTCGTGCATGGCGGCAAGGCCGGGCACAATGTGGTCGGGGTTACGCCTGGCTGGTTTGAGGAATATATAGTGGTCGGTGCCTATTATGACGGGCTCGGCAACCTCGGCGGGGAATTTTATCCCGGCGCCGATTCCAATGCGTCCGGAGTGGCCGCGCTCCTGAGCCTTGCGCGCTCACTGCCTGAACTCTGCACCGGCAGGACAGGTCTGGTCTTCGTCGCTTTCGACGGGCACAATGCAAGCCTTTCCGGGTCGGGGGCTTTTCTTGCGAAGTACCGCTTCGAATACCCTATGGCCCGCATGGTCAATCTGGACATTCTCGGCTCCTCTCTTGTGCCGGTGCATGAGGGCAGGCCGGATTACCTGCTGGCCCTCGGAGGTGGCCAGTACCGCTTCTCCATCGAGAATGCCAACCGCGAGGACAGGCTTGACCTCATTTATGATTATTATGGCAGCGACATTTTCACCGATCTCTTCTACCGCAAGATAAGCGATCAGCGCTGCTTTCTGGAAGCCGGCATACCTTGTGTGATGTTCACTTCCGGCATCACGATGAACACCAACAAGACAAGCGACACTGTCTCAGCCCTTGACATCCCCGTCCTTGAGAAGAGGCTGGGCCTCATAGGCCGGTGGCTTGCCTCCCAGCTGTAACACTATATGCGTTATTTTCTTAACTTTGCACAATTTGATAACGACTCTATAAGCTATGGTAAAAGTCAATGTGGAGGGATGCAGCTCCTTTGTCAATCCTGCAGAATATCAAAAATATGTAGAGAAGGCCCTTGCGGCCTATGATACCCTTCAGGCCGGTGACGGCGCGGGCAACGACTTCCTCGGATGGAAGACCCTCCCTGTGGATACGCCGGAATCCCTTATAGCCGACTGCGAGGCCATCCGTGACAGCTGGAAGGCCAAGGGTGTGGATCTCGTGGTGGTCATCGGTATCGGAGGCTCGTATCTTGGTGCGCGCTGCGCCATCGAAGCCCTGTCAAGCAGTTTCGTACGCAAGGCTGACGCTCCGCAGGTAGTATTCGCCGGCAACAATCTCTCGGAAGAGTATCTTGCTGAACTGATGGATCTTGCCGCAACCAGAAACACCGCCTGCGTAGTGATCTCAAAGTCCGGTACCACCACTGAGCCGGCTGTGGCCTTCCGTATCGTGAAAGCCTATATCGAGAAGACTTACGGACGCGAAGAGGCCGCTGAACGCATAGTGGCCGTCACTGATGCACACAAGGGCGCGCTCAAGACGCTTGCAACGCAGGAGGGCTACAAGACTTTCGTGGTGCCGGACAATGTCGGCGGACGCTATTCCGTGCTCACTCCTGTGGGCATACTGCCTATAGTGCTGGCCGGATTCGACATCCGCGCGATGCTCAAGGGAGCCGCAGCCGAGAGGGCCGAGCTCCTCAAGAAGTCAGAGGACAACGCTGCTGTCAAATACGCCGCCATGCGCAATCTCCTCTATTCCGAGCTCGGGAAGAAGGTCGAAATCCTCGTGACTTTCAACCCTAAACTCCAGTATCTCGGAGAATGGTGGAAGCAGCTCTTCGGCGAGTCCGAGGGCAAAGATCTCAAGGGCATTTTCCCGGCTTCCATCGTCTGCACGGCCGATCTCCACTCCATGGGACAGTTCATCCAGGAGGGGGACAGGGTGATGTTCGAGACCACGGTGAAAGTGGAGAAGTCCAACAGGGAAGTGGTCATCGGCTCCGATGAACAGAACCTCGACCAGCTCAACTACCTTGCCGGCCAGAGGGTGGAGCATTGCAACGCCATGGCGCAGCTCGGCACAAAACTCGCACACATCGACGGTGGCGTGCCTCAGATCGAGGTCTGCATCGAGCGCATCAACGAGGAGAACCTCGGCGCGATCTTCTACTTCTTCGAGTTCGCATGCGGGGTTAGCGCATACCTGCTCGGCATCAATCCGTTCAACCAGCCGGGCGTGGAAGCCTACAAGAAGAACATGTTCGCACTCCTGCACAAGCCTGGATACGAGGCGCAGACCGAGGCCATCCTCAAGCGCATCAATCAGTAGTCGAGTTTATATCCGGTGACATTTTTGAGACCTGGCAGTCCGTAATAGGAGGACACCAGGTCTCCTTTTATATATACGAAGCTTCCGTCGATCTCCCCGTTGTCCTGGAGGTTGAGAGCCTCGCGTATCTTCTTGTTCTTGAGTTCCACCGAGATGCACCATTTCCCCTCGGAAGTGACGGAACGCAGCCCGAGCAGGATGTTGGTGGCCTTGGAGAACGGGGGATTGAATTCGAGCTTGCTGGCTGAGGCGGCACAGCCCACTATATATCCCTTCACCCAGACGCCCTTCTCCCCTGCGCTTTCCCTCGCCTGGGTGATGTCGAGTGCGTCCAGGAGGCCGTCATCGTCCCGGCTTTCATCTCCCCATGTATAACTCCCGCTCGTCCAGTGCCTGGCGGTGTCGGTCTGTATACTTATCCCCTCGGCGGAGTCCGAAGTAGCGGACAGGTTCAGGGTCAGCATCTCGCCCTCTTCGACCTCCCTTGACAGAAGTGTCTGCTCCTTGCCGTCCGAACTGACTGATATGGTCACCTTTCCGGGCTTGAAGTATCCTGTCCTCTTTTCGGAATATCCGTACATCAGCCGTCCGCCGTTTCCTTTTATGTACAGGATTCCGTCTGGGAAAGCATCAGTGAAACTTTCTTCGGTCTTGAGCCTTATGCCGCAGTTCGCCTGAGTGCAGAGCAGGCTGGCGCTCACCTTTTCTCCGGCACCTACGTATACTTCCTTGCTGTCAGCCAGCAGCGGCGCTTCGAATTTCGCTTCCTCAAATGTGCCGGAAGCGGCGCTGACGGTGTACGTCCCGCTTTTTACCTGCATCTCCTCGGGGGAGTCGCCGAAGCGTCCCCGGTACACGGTGCCCCCGTCCCCGTCCGTGATGCTCAGGATGAAATCCTCCGTATCCGGCAGGTCCAGGCTCTTGCTTGATACTACTCTTACGCTGATGCTGCCTTCCTGCATGTCGGCAAGGCCCTGGCAGGATACTGTCCCGATGCAGAGCAGCACTGCGGACGGGAAGTTCAATGTACAAGTTTTCATAGTATTTGTTTTCTGCAAATGTAGGTCTTTCCCGCCTTAATCGGATGCGGAAACATAAAAAATTCGCAGGCGTCTCGCATCACTGCGAAACGCCTGCTACTTAACCTAAACTTAAACTATGAAAAACTTCGATGCGAATGTAGGGATTTTTCTTTGTTTTAGCAAAAAATTCTTACATTTATCGAAATTTTATTGCCCGGAGGGCAAGTCAGTAGTAAGTATCAACTGTTTTTTATATGAGGAAAGTCTTATTCATGGCGGCGGCGTTCGTGCTGTCGCTGTCCCTCCACTCCTGCGGACAGAAGTATGAAACTGTCCAGGGAGATCCGCTGGAGACTAAAATCTACACTTTGGACAACGGGCTCAAGCTCTTCATGTCCGTCAACAGGGAACAACCCCGTATCCAGACCTACATAGCCGTCAGGGTAGGAAGCAAGAACGACCCGTCGGAGACCACCGGGCTGGCGCATTACTTCGAACACCTGATGTTCAAGGGCACGCAGCAGTTCGGTACTACCGACTACGCTGCCGAGAAACCTATGCTTGACAGAATCGAATCTCTTTTCGAGACATATCGCGGCACTGAGGACGAGGCTGCCCGCGCGGCGATATACCATCAGATAGATTCAGTCAGTTACGAGGCCTCCAAGCTTGCAATTCCAAACGAGTATGACAAGCTCATGGCCATCATCGGCGCTGACGGCACAAATGCCTGGACTTCGTCTGACGAGACTGTCTACACCGAAGACATCCCTTCCAACCAGATTGACAACTGGGCACGCATCCAGGCGGACAGGTTCCGCAATGTCGTGATCCGCGGGTTCCATACCGAGCTCGAGACCATATATGAGGAGAAGAACATGTCCCTCACCCAGGACAACCGCAAACTCTGGGAGGCTCTGGACAAGGCTCTCTTCCCTCATCATCCCTACGGGCAGCAGACGACCCTCGGCAGCCAGGAGCACCTCAAAAACCCTTCCATCACGAATGTCAAGAAGTACCACGATGTCTACTATGTCCCGAACAACATCGCGATCTGTGTCTCCGGAGACTTCAACCCGGACGAGATGGTCTCTGCCATAGAGAAATATTTCGGGGACTGGAAAGCGGCACCGTCCGTCCCGCAGCTCAAGTATGAAAAAGAGCCGGCAGTCACATCTCCGATTGTGACGGATGTGTATGGTCTTGAAGCCGAGATGCTTGCCATGGGATGGAGGCTTCCGGGAGCGACTGATCTCAAGACAGCCGCTGTGGCGGACATCGCTGGTTCCATCCTGAGCAACGGCCGGGCCGGCATCATCGACATAGATGTCAACCAGCAGCAGAAGGCCCTCTATCTGAGCGCCGGTACGAGCATGCGTCCGGACTACGGCATGTTCCTGGTCATGGGCCGTCCTAAGCAGGGGCAGAGCCTTGAGCAGCTCCGTGACCTCTCGCTTGAAGAAGTAGCCAAACTTCGTGACGGGGAATTCGACGATGCTCTCATCTCCGCCACCATCAACAACATCAAACTTTCCAAGATGCATGAGCTCGAGAACAATGCATCCCGCGCCCAGATGTACGTTGACGCGTTCATCAACGGTGTGGACTGGAAGGACGCTGCGCATGATCTGGAGCGCTATGAAGCCGTGACAAAGGACGATGTGGTAGCTTTTGCCAAAGAGTACCTCTCTGACAGTTCCTATGCCGTGGTCTACAAGCGCCAGGGAGAGGACAAGAATGTCCAGAAGATTGCAGCACCGAAGATTACTCCTATAGCGACCAACCGCGACAGCCAGAGCGCCTTCCTCAAGGAGATCCAGGCCGCCAAGGTCAAGCCGATATCCCCTGTCTTCGTCAACTTCTCAAAGGACATGTCCTCATCCGCCCTTACAGACGGGGTTGACCTCCTCTATAAGCGCAACGTGCAGAACGACATCTTCAGCCTTGAACTGGTATTCAACTTCGGCACAGAGAACTGCCCTTTCCTCGGTACCGCGTTTGATTATCTGGGCTATCTCGGCACTCCGTCCCGCAGTGCTGAGGACATCGCTTCCAGCATGTATGCCCTTGCCTGCGACTTCAGGCTCTCAGCCGGCCCGCACCAGAGTGTCGTGTCACTGAGCGGTCTGAGTGAGAATATGGGCCAGGCCCTCGAGATCGTGGAGGACCTGATCCTCAACGCCAGTCCTGACGAGGCTGTGCTCGCCAACGTCAAGTCCGATCTTCTCAGGATGAGGGCCAACAGCAAGAAATCCCAGCGCAGCTGCTACAGCGCCCTTTCGCGCTATGTATATTATGGTGGCGACTTCATCAAGCGCAACAGCCTTTCTGATGAGGCTCTCGCATCCTTGACCTCCGAAGAGCTTCTCGCCAAGGTGCGTGAGGTTTTCGGCTACGGCCATGAGATCCTCTACTATGGGCCTATGGGCCAGCAGGATCTCAAGAAGACTCTTGCAGTGAGCCACAAGGTTGGCAAGGGAGCTGTGGCCCTTCCTGAGGTCTTCACTCCGAAGCAGCTCACAAAGGGCAATGAAGTTGTCATGGCACAGTACGACGCGGCACAGATCTATTATTTCCAATATTCCAATAGGGGAGAGAAGTTCGATCCGTCACAGGCTGCCGCCATTGACCTGTACAACGAGTACTTCGGAGGAGGCATGAACACAGTGGTGTTCCAGGAGATGCGTGAGGCCAGAGGCCTTGCATATTCCGCGTGGGCCCGTCTGGGCACGCCTTCTTATGCTTCCGACACTTATCCTTATGTGGCTTTCATCGCCACCCAGAACGACAAGATGCGCAGTGCGATAGAGGCATTCGAGGAGATAATCAACGACATGCCTGAGTCCGAGGCCGCATTCTCTGTGGCCAAAGACGCCCTTTTGAGCCGTATGCGCACACAGCGGGTCACCGGTGCTTCAGTTCTTGAAGCCTATCGTGACTGCCGCCGTCTCGGAATTGCCGAGCCTTTGGACAGGATAGTGTTTGAGAAGGTGCAGGGCATGACTCTTGACGATGTGGCCGCCGCCCAGCAGAAGTGGGTAAAGGGCCGTAACTACACTTATGCCATCCTTGGGGACATCAAGGATCTTGACACGAAGTACCTCTCCACTCTCGGCCCTGTAAAGACCGTGAGCCTTGAGGATATCTTCGGATACTAGGATTATCAGTGTAGAATTTGCCAGCGGGAGGGATGCCTTGTCAGCGATATTTTGTTTTGAGCTGGCAAGGCATCCCTCCCGCTGGCATTTGAGAAACAGTAAAAGTTAAAAAAAAGAGAGACCGGAAGCAATTAACCTCCAATCTCTCTTTGATTATGAGCAGGATAAGGGAGTCGAACCCTCCTCCTTGGCTTGGGAAGCCAATGCACTACCGATGTGCTAATCCTGCAATGTGGATGCGTCTTCGCGGAGAAGACGGCTGCAAAATTACAAAAAAATTGTTAAATTTGAAAGTTATCCGGAAAATCCGGACGTATAAACCATAAAATAACACTATGTATTCATTAGGAATAGATGTCGGATCTTCTTCCGTGAAGGTCGCGCTGCTCGACATTGCGAGCGGCAAATGCGTATGTTCATCAACCAATCCCAAATCCGAAGCCCCTATCATCGCCGAGCATAAGGGCTGGGCGGAGCAGAATCCAGACTCCTGGTGGGGTTATATGTGTGATGGACTCAAGGACATGGCGAAATCGCATGATCTCACAAAGATCGCCTCTATAGGAATCTCTTATCAGATGCACGGTCTCGTGGCGCTTGACAAAGACGGACATCCGGTGCGCAACTCCATAATATGGTGCGACTCGCGTGCTGTCGAGACAGGCCGCAAAGCCCTTGAGGGCATCGGCTATGAAAAGTGTATGACGCATCTTCTCAATTCCCCGGGCAACTTCACGGCATCCAAGCTGGCCTGGGTCAAGCAGAACGAGCCGGAAACATATTCCAGGATAGACAAGTTCATGCTCCCCGGTGACTATATCGCATACCTGCTGACAGGAGAGGAGACCACTACCGCTACAGGCCTTTCCGAGGGTATACTCTGGGATTTCAAGACAGGCGGAAGGGCTGATTTCGTGGCTGACTGGTATGGAATCTCCCATGACCTCTTCTCCAAGGTGGTGCCGGCAGTCGGGATACAGGGACGGACCACCGCCCGGATCCAGGCCGAGTTCGGCATTCCTGAGGGTACTCCGGTGTCATACCGTGCCGGCGACCAGCCGAACAATGCTTTTTCACTCAACGTGCTCAATCCTGGAGAGATTGCCGCCACCGGAGGCACAAGCGGTGTCGTATACGGGGTCACTGATTTGCCTAAAGCCGACCCTCAGTCCCGTGTCAACACTTTCCTTCATGTCACCGGCTCCAGCGAGCCGAGGATGGGAGTGCTGCTGTGCATCAACGGCACCGGCATCATGAATTCATGGGCCCACAAGAACATATCCCCGGAACTGTCCTATCCGCAGATGAACGAACTCGCCTCCACGGCACCGGCAGGGTCTGACGGCCTCACGGTGCTGCCTTTCGGCAACGGGGCGGAGCGTATGCTCGTCAACCGCAATGTCGGCGCGAGGCTCTGCGGAATCGATCTTGTCCGCCATTCCAAGGCCCATATACTGCGCGCTGTGCAGGAGGGCATCGCCTTCTCTTTCCGTTATGGAATTGACATCATGAAGGGGCTCGGGCTCAAACCGGACGTAATCCGTGCCGGCAAAGCCAACATGTTCCTCAGTCCGCTGTTCCGCTCCACCCTGTCAACTCTGTGTAATGCGCGCATAGAACTGTTCGATACCGACGGTTCCCTCGGGGCGGCCAGAGGCGCCGCGCTCGGAGCGGGTCTCTACAAGTCTCCGCAGGAGGCCTTCGCCACGCTTGAGAAACTTGAAGTAATAGAACCGGAGAGCACGTGGATGGGGCCGCTTGAGACAGCCTATGAGAATTGGAAATTGGAACTTGAAAATGTCCTGAAGGATGTATAATAACAATGCCGGCTGCCTCCTTGCCGCTCTCTTCGTATGGAAGATGGTTCCGGAGACAAAGGGCAAGACCCTTGAAGAGATGTCAGCTCTCTGGCGCGGGGGAGCGAAGTGACATTTTTAAAAAACGTTTGCTAAATTTGCAGGCGCAAATAAACACCAGACATACGATGATCAGATCAATGACCGGCTACGGCAAGGCTGAAGCCTTGATCGAGAGCGGAAAAATCACAATCGAGATAAGGACCCTCAACGGCAAGACCGCTGACGTAGGGCTGAAGACCCAGCTCCTCCCGAAGGACAGGGAAATGGAAATACGCTCCCGGATCGCCTCCAGGCTCGTAAGGGGGACGATAGACGTCTTCCTGAACTATGAGCCGAACTCCGCTGAGGCTGTCCGGCAGATAGACATGGAGGCTGCACGGGCCTACATCGCGCAGACATCCATCCTCGCCAAAGAAATAGGGGTGCAATACAGTCCGTCCAACACGGCCATTCTGCTCAACGCGGTGCTTGGGCTGCCGAACCTCACCGAGGCAAAGAAGACAGATGTCATCACCGACGATAACTGGCCGGCAGTGAGCGCGGCCTTCGACCGCTGCCTGGACATGGTGGACGAATACCGTGTCCGCGAGGGCGAAGCCCTCTACAAGGACGTGACATCAAGGGTGGACAATATCCTCAGACTCTACGAGGAGGTCGAATCCCATGAGAAAGAGAGGCTTGACGCCATAAGAAGCCGAATCCTCAAGGCCGCTGAAGACCTTCGGGTCAAACTCGACAGTGAGAGATTCGAGCAGGAGATGATATTCTACCTTGAGAAACTGGACATCAACGAAGAAAAGGTCCGCCTGCGCCAGCACTGCAAGTATTTCCTTGACACCATCGACTCTGAAAGCTATCCGGGCAAAAAACTCGGCTTCATCATCCAGGAGATGGGACGGGAGATCAATACCACCGGATCAAAGGCCAACCATGCGGAAATACAGAAGTTCGTCGTTCAGATGAAAGACGAGCTTGAGAAAATACGCGAGCAGTCGATGAATATACTCTGAGGCTTCTCCCTTATTCGTTTTTTGAAGCCGCGGCAGCTTTCGGTGCCGTGGCTTTTTCGTTTTTGCCGGAATTCTTCCTTACGGTTTCCGAGACTGACTTCTCGAAATCCTGCTCGCTGATCATGGCGCAGGTGCCGTTGAAACGGGCGCCCATCTCGACCTGGAGCTTGTTGACATGGATGCCTCCCGAGACCGAAGCCGGACTCTTGATGGAAAGAGTGTCCTTGACAAAGACCTCACCTTCAATCTTTCCCCACAGGTCAAGGGTGGAACAGAGTATTTTACCCGAAATGACGGCTGTCTCCCCGATCACTATCTTGCCTTCGGAGAAAACAGTGCCTGACACTTCGCCGTCAACCCTTATATCGGTCGAGGTCACGATGTCACCGGTGATGACGGTACCTTTGGAAATACGGGTCACATCATTGACATTGAGGGACATATCTGAAGATTTCTGCATAATATCCGAATTTTTAAACAAGTCCTTTACCATGGCAGTTCTTGTATTTCTTGCCGCTGCCGCACGGGCACGGGTCATTGCGGCCTATTGTCTTGTCAACCTTGATCGGGGTGCGGGCCTTCTGCTCGGCATTGGTGGCAAGGTCGCTCCTGCCTGCCTGCATCTTGCTCATGTCCGGACTCTGCTGTACAGGACGCTGAGCCCGCTGAGGCTGGTCCGGAGTCTCGCGCAGCGGCACGAATGCCTTGAAGAGGAACGAGAGCACATCTTTGTTGAGGGTCTCGAGCATTGAGGCGAAGAGGTTGTAGCTCTCGAGTTTATATACTACTACCGGGTCTTTCTGCTCGTATGAGGCGTTCTGCACGCTCTGCTTGAGGTCATCCATCTCGCGCAGGTGCTCTTTCCAATGCTCGTCGATCTGGTAGAGTATTATATTCTTGCTGAGGGTCTTGGCAATTTCGCGCCCGTCGGAGTTGTAGGCTTTCTCGAGGTTGACGCTGAGCCCTATCTGCTTGATGCCGTCCGAAACCGGGATGGCTATGTTCTGGTAGAACTTGCCCTGCTTTTCGTAGACTTCCTTGACTATAGGATAGAGCTTCTCAACCAGAGCGTCCATGCGGCGCTTGTAGACTTCCATCATGTGCTCCGTCAGCCTGTCTTCGAGCTCTTCGCGCTTTGCCTTCTCATAGAAGGCGGCATCGAAGCCGGTGTCTATGGAGTACATGGCCATGAGGGCCACCTCGAAATCCTCGAAAGGAAGGTGACGGTTCTTCTCCACGAAAAGGGTGGCGGCGTCAAGCATCATGTTGCGCAGGTCGATCTCTATCTTGTCTCCGCTGATGGCGTTGCGGCGGCGCGCATAGATGGCTTCCCTCTGATAATTCATGACATCATCGTATTCGAGGAGACGCTTGCGGATGCCGAAGTTGTTTTCCTCGACCTTGCGCTGCGCGTTCTCGACAGCCTTGGAGAGCATGTTGTTCTCCAGGGCCTCGTCATCGGCCATGCCGAGCCTGTCCACCATGCCGGCTATCCTCTCGGAGCCGAAAAGACGCATGAGCTTGTCCTCCAGGGAGAGGTAGAAAGTTGACGAACCCGGATCGCCCTGACGTCCGGCACGTCCGCGGAGCTGACGGTCAACACGGCGGGAATCGTGCCTCTCCGTGCCGATGATGGCGAGTCCGCCTGCGGCCTTGACCTCAGGGGAAAGCTTGATGTCGGTACCACGTCCCGCCATGTTGGTGGCGATGGTCACGGTGGAGCTCTGCCCGGCCTGGGCCACGATCTCGGCCTCGCGGGCGTGCTCTTTGGCGTTGAGCACATTGTGACGTATTCCCCTCATCCGCAGCATGCGGCTCAGGAGTTCGGAGGTCTCGACATCGGTGGTTCCTACAAGCACAGGGCGTCCCTTGGAGGTGAGTTCCACTATCCTCTCGATGACTGCGTTGTATTTGGCCTTCTTTGTCTTGTATATCAGATCGTTCTGGTCATCGCGGATGACGGGTCGGTTGGTCGGGATGACCATGACGTCCAGTTTGTAGATGCTCCAGAACTCGCCCGCCTCTGTCTCTGCCGTACCGGTCATGCCCGCGAGCTTGTGGTACATGCGGAAGTAGTTCTGCAGGGTGATGGTGGCGAAGGTCTGGGTGGCCCCCTCGACCTTGACGTTCTCCTTGGCCTCGACCGCCTGGTGCAGCCCGTCGCTCCAGCGGCGGCCCTCCATTATACGGCCCGTTGACTCGTCCACGATCTTGATCTGCCCGTCCATTATCACGTAGTCCACATCTTTCTCGAACATCGTGTAGGCCTTGAGGAGCTGTATCACCGTGTGGACGCGCTCGCTCTTGAGGGAGAACTCGGACATCAGGGCGTCCTTTTTCTGCTGCTTCTCCTGAGGAGGGAGGTCCGAATGCTCGATTTCCGCGGTCTGAGTGCCCACGTCAGGAAGCACGAAGAAGTCATCGTTGCCCACGGCTTTGGCGAGCACCTCGTGCCCCTTGTCGGTCATGTCTACGGAGTGGAGCTGTTCGTTGATGACGAAGTAAAGCGGATCCGTCACCACAGGCATCTCCCTCTCGTTGTCCTGCATATAGTAGTTCTCGGCCTTCTGGAGGAGAACCTTCATGCCCGGCTCGGAGAGGAACTTGATGAGCGGGGAATACTTCGGCAGGCCCTTATGGGCACGGAGCAGGAGCTTGCCGCCCTCGTTCTCGTCGCCCTCGGCTATCTTCTTGCGGGCTTCGTTGAGCACCTGGTTCACAAGGGTGCGCTGTGCCTGGTAGAGCTTTTCCACAAACGGCTTGAACTCCATGAACTGGGCCTCATCGGCATCGTTGCGCTGGATAGGGCCTGAGATGATGAGCGGGGTACGTGCGTCATCGATAAGCACGGAGTCCACCTCATCGACAATGGCGTAGTGGTGCTTGCGCTGTACCAGATCCTCCTGGACCACGGCCATGTTGTCACGAAGGTAGTCGAAACCGAACTCGTTGTTGGTGCCGAACGTGATGTCGCAGTTGTAGGCCTTGCGGCGGGCGTCGGAGTTGGGCTGATGCTTGTCTATGCAGTCTACGGACAGGCCGTGGAACATGTACAGGGGCCCCATCCATTCGGAGTCACGCTTGGAGAGGTAGTCGTTGACCGTGACCATGTGGACACCCTTGCCGGCAAGGGCGTTGAGGAACACCGGGAGAGTCGCCACGAGGGTCTTGCCCTCGCCGGTGGCCATCTCGGCTATCTTGCCCTGATGCAGGGCTATGCCTCCTATGAGCTGGACATCGTAATGCACCATGTCCCAGGTGATCTCGTTGCCTCCGGCCATCCAATGGTTGTGGTATATGGCCTTGTCCCCGTCTATGGTGACGAAGTCGTGGCTCACGGAGAGGTCTCTGTCGAACTGTGTGGCCCTCACCTCCACGGATTCGTTTTCCTTGAAGCGGCGTGCCGTGGACTTCATGATGGCGAAGGCCTCGGGGAGCATCTCGTTGAGGCTCTTCTCGATGGCCTCGTCCTCGTCCTTGACCAGCTTGTCCGACTCGTCGGCGAGTTTTTCTTTTTCTGAGACAGGTATGTCCTTGTTGAGTTCTTCCTTGATCTGTGCGATGCGGTCCTCGAAAGGGGCCTCGACCTCGGAGAGCTTCTGGCGGAGCGCCGCGGAGCGGGCCCGCAGTTCATCGTTGGATAGGGCGTCGATCTCAGGATAGACCGCAAGTATCTTCTGAAGGATCGGCTTGACCGCCTTGTAGTCGCGGTCGGCCTTGGAGCCGAAAACTTTTCCTATTACTGAAGCGAATGACATTCTTCTAAAAATTATTAAATCTCACAAATATAACTATATTTGTCCTTTCAGCAAAATCAAAACCCGATGAAACATCATCTTACCCTAATCCTAGCCGCCATGCTCTCTCTTGCGGGGTGCAGCGGCGGCAGCCAGTCCCCACGGGAAGTGGAGGACTTCAACTTCGGATGGAAATTCGCCCTCGGGGACGACCCGTCATGGTCCGGAGCTTCCTGCGATGACGCATCATGGCGCTCCCTGCACCTTCCTCACGACTGGTCTGTCGAGGGGGAATTTTCCGCCGAAAACCCTTCTACCCCGAGCGGCGGCGCCCTGCCTGGAGGAATCGGCTGGTACCGGAAGACTTTCATGCTTCCTGAACTGACCGGACAGGAAAGATACAGCATCGAATTCGACGGGGTCTTCATGAACAGCACCGTCTATCTCAACGGCCACGACCTCGGCACCCGTCCCTACGGCTACAGTTCGTTCAGCTATGACCTCACGCCATACCTCCAGGCGGGCGAGAACCTTATCGCGGTGCGCTGCGACAACTCCGACCAGCCTAACTCCCGCTGGTATGCCGGCTGCGGCATCTACCGCAATGTAAGGCTGGTACGCACCTCCGACACGCGCGTGGCCTACAACGGCACTTTCGTGACCACACCGGCTGTGGGCGAAAACAGCGTGGTCAAGGTGCAGACAGAGATAGACGGCCCGCAGAGCACGAACCTCAAGGTTGAATACCAGATCCTCGACAGCCGCGGGCGCAGAGTCGCCTCCGGGGAAGCCTCCTGCGCGGACGGCCGCGCCAGCGGGGAACTCGAACTCAGGGGGACGAGACTCTGGAGCCTCGAGGAACCGTATCTTTATACGCTAAGGACGGAGGTGTATTCCGGAGACCTGCTCAAGGACCGCTACGATACCCGTTTTGGAGTCCGCAGCACCGCCTGGGACAAGGACAAGGGCTTCTTCCTCAACGGCAAGAACATCAAGATGCTGGGAGTCTGCATGCACCACGACATGGGCTGCATCGGCACAGCTGTACACCGCAGAGCGCTGGAACGCCAGCTCGAAAAACTCAAGAGCATGGGGGTCAATGCGATACGCACTTCCCACAACCCTCCGGCACCCGAACTCCTGGATCTGTGCGATGAGATGGGGTTCCTGGTTATGGACGAGGCCATGGACATGTGGCGCAAGCGCAAGACCCGCTACGACTACGCCCGCTTCTTCGACGATTGGCATAGGGCTGACATACAGGATTTCGTCAAGCGTGACCGCAACCACCCGAGCGTGGTGATGTGGAGCATCGGCAACGAGATCCTTGAGCAGAGCGACTCCAAGAGCGACCTCATCGAGAACCTCAGCGCCGAGGAGGCCAACACCCTGCTCAATTTCATACACTCCCTCGGACAGAGCGACTCCAGCGAGAACAACCCCAACATCCTGCTGACCAGACATCTGGCCGGTCTGGTACGGGAACTTGACACCACGAGAGCCATCACCGCCGGGTGCAACGGGGTATGGCCGGGCAACAACCTGCTGCGCAGCGGGGCGCTTGACGTCTACGGATTCAACTACCATCCGCATCTGTACGACTCCTGCCGTGTATGGTTCCCGGACAAGCCGCTCATCGGCTCGGAGACCGCATCGGCCCTCAACAGCCGTGGGGTATATTACCAGCCGTCCACCAGGGTGCAGAAACTTCCGGGAAAGGACTGGGCCCCGGGGCAGGAGGAAGAGCACCAGTGCACCGCATACGACGTGAGCAGTGCCCCTTGGGCCAATACGGCCACGGAAGCATGGGTGGCCGTACGCGATAGGGACTACATGGCGGGGACTTTCCTCTGGACAGGATTTGACTACCTTGGAGAACCGACCCCATTCGGCTGGCCGTCCAGAAGCTCCTATTTCGGAGTGTTCGACCTGGCCGGATTCCCGAAAGACACCTACTGGCTGTACAAGTCGGAATGGACGGACGAGACCACCCTGCACCTCTTCCCTCACTGGAACTGGTCCGAGGGCGAGCCGGTGGACATCTGGGCATACTACAACAATGCCGACGAGGTCGAGCTCCTGGTCAACGGCAAATCGCTCGGAAGGCGCTCCAAGACAAAGGATGTCCTTCATGCCGAATGGCTTTCCGTACCTTTCGAGGAGGGCAAGATAGAAGCCATATCATATAAGGACGGCAAGGAGGTCGCACGTGACGCACGCTATACCTCAGGTCCGGCCGTATCGCTCAGGCTCACCGCCGACAGGGATGTGATCTCAGCCGACGGATACGACCTGTCTTTCGTGACGGTGGAGGCGCTTGACGCCAACGGACGCGAAGTGCCTGTGGCTGACGACATGCTCTCGTTCAGCGTGGACGGGGCCGGTGAACTCTTCGGAGTAGACAACGGCAACGCCGCCGACACCCTCTCGCTCAAGGGTTCGCGCAAGGCGCTCTTCTCAGGCAAGGCCCTTGCCGTGGTCCGCTCTCTCCGGGGAGAAAAAGGCACGGCGACACTCACTGTAAGCGCGCCTTACGGAAGCGTCAAGCTCAACTTGAAGGCGGAGTGATTCCTGACATGCAAATCAATCCGTGGCCGCATTCCGCGGTCACGGAAATTTTGTAACTTTGTCCCGGATATGGGTACTTTACGTCAATGGTTCAAAAACGCACGTTCTCTGTCTCTCGCACAAAGCCTGACCCCCGCCATCCTGGCGGTGGTGACGGCGGCAGGATATAGCGGGTTCAGCCTCGCGCTTGCGCTCTGCGCAGTGGCGGGCGTCGCTTTCGCCCATCTTGCCATGAATCTGACCGATGACCTGTTCGACTACAGATCGGACATGATGGGAGACAGGCGGAAAGTAATACGTAAAGGTTTCCGGGCCATGACGGTCAAATACCCATATCTGACGGACGGAAGCGAATCCTTGAAAAGCCTCCGCACGGCTATAGCCTCGTTCTTCGGGGCCGCCTGCGTACTCGGTGCCGTGGTGTTCGCCGCACGTACAAGTCAAAACGGTTTTTGCAGCCCCCAGGGAAGCTGGTGGATAGCGGCTATAGTCTGCGTCACCGCCTTCCTTGGGGTATTCTATTCCGCCCCTCCTCTGAAACTCGGCTTCCACGGTCTCGGCGAGATTGTAATAGGAGTGATTTTCGGGCCCCTGCTGATGATGGGGGTTTTCTATGCCGCCGCAGGTCAGATGTCCCCCGGAATCGTGTGGATATCCATACCCGTAGGGCTGCTGGTGATGAACATCCTCTACACGCACAGTTTCATAGAGAAGGCCGGAGACGCGGAGAGCGGCAAGATGACCCTCGCCCTTCTTCTCGGGCCGGACAGGGCCGGTCTGGTGATGGCCTATATCTTGAACATCCTGCCATTCGCCATGGTTGTCTCCGCCGTCTGCCTGGGTGCTCTCCATCCTCTGTACCTGCTCGTCCTGCTCATTCTTCCCAGGGCGCTATGGCTCTGCTCATCGCTTAAAGGCTTTGCAGAAGGCCATCAGGAAGTGCCTCAGAAACCCTCCCCTTGGCTTGGACCCATGATGAAATGGGAGCCTGTAAGGGAATCCGGGGTAGACTGGTTTCTGATGCGGTGGCTTACGGCCCGCAATACTTTGAGCGGTTTCTGCATCATGGCGGCCGCTGCCGGACTGATACTTTTAATTATCTCATAATGAATTCTTTCGGACAGTTTACGTATCTCGGATGGTGGTGGGTACGCGCGGTACTTGGACGGCACAAGCCCCTCCAGAGCGTCATTTTTATCTCTGACAGGTGCAACCTCAGCTGCAAGCATTGCAGCGTCTACAACCACACGGCTCCTGTGGACAAGAGCTATGCCCGGATCAAAGAAGAACTTGAATACTGCCACTCGCTCGGTTCCCGCTTCATAGATTTTGAGGGCGGGGAGCCTTTCCTCTGGCGTGACGGGGACAGGACTGTCAACGATCTGTGCCGCCTTGCCCGCTCCATCGGATTCTTCTCCTGCACCATCACCACCAACGCGCAGATGCCTTTCGACGGGAGTGTCGCGGACAGCATCTGGGTGTCGATGGACGGAGTCGGTGAATACCACGACAGAATCAGGGGCAAGGGCGCTTTTGAGCGTCTGGAGAAAAACGTGGCAGTCTGCGGCTGTAAGGCTCTCAGCGCCAACATGGCCATCAACACGCTGAACTGTGACTCGGTGGCCGCTGCTATAGAGTATGTGGCGGCAAGCCCGTATTTCAAATGCATATCACTTAACTTCCACACTCCATTCCCCGGCACAGAGTACCTGGAGGTTCCGCACGAAAAAAGAGTCGAGATCATAGACATGATACTCGACTACAAAAAACGCGGCTACCCGATCATGAACTCCCACAGCGGTCTGTCAAAGATGAAAGACAACAACTTCCGCAAGTACTGCTGGATGACCAACTTCATCTTCTCGGACGGCACCCGCAAAGCCCAGTGCATCGGCGCTGAACAGGGCATCTGTCCGAAATGCGGATTCTGTATGGCCGGCGAGGAGTCGGCTGTGATGCAGCTCCGCCCGGACACTATTCTTGCCGGGCTCAAACTCAGGGTTCAGTAGCCTTGAACCTGCATTGAGATTCATCATAGCCAGTCTTTGAGTTCTTCCTCTGTCCTGTCCCATATTCTCTGCATGGCGGCGGAATCGCGGGTGAACTTGTCCGGAAAGTCCTTGAAACCATGTCCGGAGAACAGTTTGCCTCTTTCTGTGGAGAGAAGCGCCGACACGGCCGGCGCGGCCCCTTGCTCGGGACTTTTGCAAAAAGGTCTGAATATCAGGTCCGTGAGAGGGTCGAACCACCTGTCGAGCCGTATTATGTCCGTGTCCACGATGCCGGGGTCGGCTGCGTTGACTCTCTGGGTGCAGCGTGAAGCCAGCATGATGGTAAAATACGTCAGGGCCAGTTTGGATTCGGAGTATGCGCTCAACTGATGGAATCCCTTTGCCCCCTCATGAGGGAAACTCTTGCTGATATGTGCTGAGTAACTTGATATTGATACCATGTTCACTATCGAGGCGTCTTCCTCCATGTGGGGTATGAGCAGATGTGTCAGCAGCCATGGGCCGAGGTAGTTCACGGCGAGGGTGAGTTCGTATCCGTCCTCGGAAAGAGAAAAGCGGCGCGGCATCGTGCCGGCGTTGTTGAACAGGCCCGCGACTTTCTCGTCTCCGAACGAATCCGCAAAAGCTCTGACGGACTTGAACGAGTCAAGGTGCAACTCTCTGATTTCCAGATTGGCAGACGGCTGCTCCCTCAAGATGTCTTCCCGGACTTTCCGCGCTTTTGAGAGGTTGCGGCAGGCCATCACGACCGGTATCCCCTTGGCTGTCAAGGCTCTTGTGGCCGCTGAACCCATTCCTCCGCTGGCTCCGGTTATGATGATTCTTCCGCTCATCTCCACATTTCCTCCGCTTTCTCGATTTCTTTCTCAAGCTTGGTGGGGAGATCCGGAGTTTTGCAGTGGCACCTCATTTCCAGAGTGTACATGCGGCCTATGCAGTAGTTGGAGTGGCCGCAACCGCTGCACTCTATCTCTCCGCTCTTCAGCTTGTTGACAAAGTCCGTGTCATGCACAAGGGCGCGCGCCACCTGCACTGCGAGGAACCCTTCTCCAAGCACCTTCTCCATGGAACTGCGGCTGTTGATGCCTCCCACATATATGAGCGGCATTTTCAGCGCGGCACGGAACACTTTGGCGTCATCGAGGAAATAAGCTTCTTTGTATGGTACGGTAGGGATCATCTTTCTTCCGGCCAGAGCGAGCCCGGCCTTGAGCCACCAGAATTTCCAAGGGTCCATATAGTGGGCGAGGGTCTTGAGCGGCATCGCTCCCCGCATCACTTCCATCGGGGCTTTGCTGACGAAGCCTGCCGAGAGCACAAGTGCGTGGACTCCCAGTCTTTCCAGTTCGCGTGCCACCTCCAGACACTCATCGGTCTGCATACCGGCCTTGAAGCCGTCGTGCATGTTCATTTTCACGATTACCCCGAGGTCGTCGCCTGCTGCTTCCATCACCCTTTTAATCACAAGACGCATGAATCTCATCCTGTTTTCCAGGCTCCCTCCGAATTCATCGTGGCGGCGGTTGGTGTAAGGGGAGAGGAACTGGCTGATGAGGTATCCGTGTCCGGCGTGGATTTCCACACAGTCGAATCCCGCTTCTCTGGCGAGGTTTACGGCCTTGCCGAAGTCCTCCACAAGAGCAAGTATCTCATCGCGTTTAAGGGCTCTCACGAAAGTGGGGGAGTAGAGATTGAAGCCTCCCGATGCTCCCACAGGCAGACAGCCGCAGGTATAGAAATGCGTCATGTTGCCACAGTGCCCGAGCTGTATCGAGGCCTTTGCCCCCTGCGCATGGACTGCATCCGTGAGCCGCCGCAGCTCCGGGACTATCTCCTCCCTCATCCAGAGCTGTCCGTCGAACGACAGTCCGGAGCGTGCCACTGCGGCGTAGGCTACAGTCGTCATTCCGACCCCGCCGCGCGCCACGGCAACATGGTAGTCGAACAGATCCTGTGAGGGGCGGTTGCCGTAGGCCATGTTCTCGAAAGCGGCGGAGCGTATGACCCTGTTGCGCAGGGTCACGGGGCCTATCTTGCAGGGTGTGAAGATCTTTGATTCCATCAGTATATAAAAGGTATGAGACGTTTTACTTTTCTCGTGTCGAGCTTATCCCCGAACTCTGCCCTGTAGCGTCCGTAGATTCTTGCTGCCCGCGGGCAGAGATTGGCGAATGTCCACAGGGCGAACACCGCTCCGGACCATGACCAGGTGAGGATGGCGAAGCCTGTCCACTCCATCAGCTCACCGAGATAATTGGCCGAAGTCACATAGCGGAACATGCCACCTTTGGGGAGATAGTGCCTGTTGTCCCCGGGCTTGCGCAGATGGCGTATGATGCTGTCGGACTGGATGTTGACAAACATCCCAGAGGCAAACAGCAGAGTCCCGCAGATGAACCTCGGATCGGCGAACCAGGACAGCGGGTACATCTCGACAGGAGAGATGTAGAAAATCCATCCTCCCTGCATCAGCGCATTCAGGGTGTTGAACAGAACCCCCATCGCGATGATGCTGAGAGGCATCTTGCTCCGGCCCTTGATTAGCAGGGGGAAGATGAACGACCGCTGGAAGTAGTGCAGCTCGAAAATGAGCAGGAACGCCAGCCTCACCGGATCCGCCCGTCTCTCCGAGAACAGCCAGAGCAGGAGCATTGCCAAGAATACGGGGGACTCCATCAGTACCCATCCGAGACGGTTGTCCACCGCCGGACCCCAGCTGCGCGAGTAGAATTTGCCGTATCCGGCATCTACATGGTACAATGCAAAGAAAACCACGACCGCAATCAGGCTCATCGCCAGGAGGAACAGGTTGAAATTCATATTAGTCCAAGATGCCGAAAGCCTTTTTCCAGTTACCGAAGCGCAGGTCGCTCTCCTTTATCATTATTTTGAAACTTCCGCCCTCGGGGAAACTCAGTCCTGCAATGGAGTCTGTGCGCAGGCGCAGGAGACAGACATCCCCGTCCGCGGACCTGTCCTCCGGGCAGAGCATCCTCAATCCGTTTCCCCCGTTGCCGAATACTGTCTTGAGCGCCTCCTCTGCCAGCTCGTTATCCGCGTCGTCCGTAAGTATGCAGCTGTTGAAAGTCTCCATGTTTATGCTTTTCGCGTACTTTACCCTGACCGCTTTTGCCGGCCAGCGTCCCTGTGGGAAATGCTCGGGGGATTCATATCCGGTGAAGTCGTCTATCGCGGCGAAGAAATAGAGCATTCCCTCGCCCGGCAGCAGCCCTTCCTCGTCAAGCGGAGCTATGTCCTCGCAGTCCACCTGGCAGATGAAAGTCAGCGGATACTTGTATTCTTCTCCGTTCTCCGTGACGTTCATCATAGGATACTCGGCATCAGGCGGGAGATCCGGATTGCCCCACCACTTGCTTGAGCAGAAGAGGTTTGTCTGCGCAGTTTCGAGTTTTATTTCTATAGACATGTTTTGATGAATAAATCCAAATGTACAAAATTAATTTCTAAATTTGCGAGTTCAAACATTTTGCGTCTATGGAAGAAGAAAAGAAGCTTAATTTCCTCGAGGAAATAATGGAGGACGACCTCCGCAGCGGGAAGGTGAAGAGCATTCTCACGCGTTTCCCTCCGGAGCCGAACGGATACCTGCATCTGGGGCATGCCAAATCCCTCTGCATCAATTTCGGCCTGGCACAGAAATATGGCGGCAAGACCAACCTGCGATATGATGACACCAATCCTGTCAAGGAGGATGTGGAATATGTGGACTCCATCAAGGAGGACATCAAGTGGCTCGGCTTCCAGTGGGACAAGGAATGCTATGCCTCCGATTACTTTGACCAGCTTTACGAATGGGCGGAGGAAATGATAAAAAGGGGGCTGGCCTATGTGGATGACCAGAGCCAGGAAGAGATCTCCAAGGGGCGCGGGACTGTGGACACTCCGGGCAAGGACAGCCCGTGGCGCGACCGCACGGTGGAGGAGAACCTGCGTCTGTTCAGGGAGATGCGTGACGGCAAATACGCTGACGGGGAGAAGGTGCTCCGGGCCAAGATAGACATGGCCCATCCCAACATGATGATGCGCGACCCTCTGATGTACCGCATCAAGCATGCCTCACACCATCGCACCGGCAACAAATGGTGCATCTATCCGATGTATGACTACACCCACGGCCAGTGCGATTCCATTGAGCACATCACCCATTCCATCTGCACCCTGGAGTTCGATGTGCACAGGCCTCTGTATGACTGGTTCATAAAGACGCTCGGTATCTGGCCGTCGCATCAGTACGAGTTCGCCCGTCTCAATCTCACATATACCCTGATGTCCAAGCGCAAACTCCTGGAACTTGTACAGAAAGGGCTTGTCTCCGGCTGGGACGATCCGCGTATGCCTACGCTCTGCGGCGTGCGCCGCAGAGGCTACACCCCCGAGGCGCTCAAGATGTTCTGTGAGAAGATAGGTGTTTCCAAGCGTGACCAGCTGATGGACATCCAGCTTCTGGAGTGGTGCGTGCGTCAGGACCTCAATGCCAGGGCAAACCGCTATATGGTGGTCCAGGACCCTGTCAAAGTCACCATCACCAACTGGCCGGAAGGGAAGGTGGAGTGGTTCGACTGTCCGCTCAACCCGGCTGAGCCTGAAGGGGCCTCGCGCAAGGTTCCGTTCACCGGAGAACTCTGGATAGACAGGGCGGACTTCATGGAGGATGCTCCGCACAAGTTCTTCCGTCTGAAGCCTGACGGGGAAGTCCGTCTCAAATATACTTATATCATCAAGTGTGACAAGGTGATAAAGGATCCGGAGGGTACTGTCGTCGAGCTTGAATGCAGCTATGACCCGTCAACCCGTCCCGGAGGAGGGGAGTGGAGGAGCGTCAAGGGCACAATACATTGGGTGTCATGCGAGTATGCCAAACCTATAGTGCTCCGCAACTACGATCGTCTCTTTACCCTTGCCGACATGAGCCAGGTGCCGGAGGACAAGGACTACAAGGATTTTCTCAATCCTGATTCTCTCGTCCCGGGAAGTGGACTTGCCGAGCCTGCCCTGCTGGAAGACAATTCGGGCATCGCCGTGCAGTTCGAGCGCACCGGGTATTATGTCAAAGACAAGGATTCCACAGCAGAAACCCCTGTCTTCAACAAGACGGTCTCACTCAAGGATTCATATAAGCCGGAATAGTCCGTTATCCCTGGAGTTCCAGCCAGCGGGTCTCCAGGGAATCGATTTCAGCGAGAAGCTCTTCCATTTTGGAGGAGCTTTTTTGCAGTTCCCCGTACGGCATCTGTCCGGAGCTCATCCTAGTCTCAAGGGAGGTTTTCTCCTCTTCCAGTTGCGGAAGTCGCTTCTCTATCTCCTCAAGTTCTCGTTTTTCTTTGAAACTGAGCTTTTTCGGCTTGTCGGGAGCGCTCGCCCCGGGAACTTCAGGCTTGGTACCTTTCTTTCTGGATGTCTCTTCACTCTTGCGCGCGGACTCGTAGTCCTTGATGTAGGAGCGGTATTCGCTGAAGCTTCCTATGAAGTCTTTTACCAGTCCATCTCCGCAGAACACCAGAAGATGGTCTACGACCCTGTCGAGGAAGTGTCTGTCGTGGCTTACGACGATCAGGCTGCCGTTGTAATCCATCAGATACTCTTCGAGCAGATTGAGAGTGACGATGTCCAGATCATTGGTGGGCTCGTCGAGGATGAGCAGGTTGGGGTTGCGCATCAGTATGGTCAGCAGGTAGAGTCTCCGCTTTTCGCCTCCTGAGAGCCTGGACACCTGCGTGGTGAGCATGTCGTGCGGAAAAAGGAAGCGCCCGAGCAGTCTGGTGTCGCCCACTATGTCCAGCACCGTGTCATCGCCGTTGAACTGTATGCCGCTCTGCCGGTAATAACCTATTACAAGCGATTCCCCGCGGTCTATGATGCCCGCCGTGGGCTCAATCTCTCCTGTCAGAAGTCCCAGGAATGTGGATTTGCCTATGCCGTTGCGCCCGACGATGCCGACTTTGTCGAAACGCTGGAAGTTGTAGCTGAAATCCTTGAGCAGGTATTTGCCCTCCCATATATAATCGACTCCCTTGCAGTTGATGATCTTGCTTCCCAGCCTGGAGGCTTCGCCTACGCCTTCGAGGCTTATGCTCTTGGTGCTGTATGTCTGCGATGCCCTGTCGGAGAGTTCATGGAACGCGTTGATCCTGTATTTCGCCTTGCCGGAACGGGCGCATGGGGTGGCGTGTATCCATTCCAGTTCTCTGCGGAGCAGGTTGCGCACCTTGTCGGTCTCCGCGTTGTACGAGGCGATGCGGCTGTCGCGTTTCTCCAGATAGTTCTGGTAATCACCGCGGTAGCTGTACACAGCCCCGTGGTCGAGCTCCATCACGATGTTGCAGACCCTGTCGAGAAAATATCTGTCATGGGTCACCATCAGCAGCGTGCAGCGGCTTCGCTTGAGGTAGCCCTCAAGGAACTCCACGGCTTCGATGTCGAGGTGGTTTGTCGGCTCGTCCATGATGAGGAAGTCCGCTTCCATAGCCAGCATTTCGCTGAGTGCCACCCTCTTGACCTCTCCTCCGGAGAGTTCGCCCATCTTTCTTGACGGATCCGGGAGACGGAACGAAGTCAGGAATTCCACGGCCTTGCGCTCAAAGAGCCCGAGGTTTTCCTGATGGAAGTCCTCGAGCATCTTCTTGCTGTGGCGCAGGATCTGCTCCATTATGCTGAGCTGCGGGTCGTAGTCGTACTCCTGTTCAAGGAACGCGATCCTGATGTCTTTGAGGAATATGACCTTGCCGCCCGAGTCCGAGGAGTCCCTGCCGGCGATGATCCGCAGAAGTGTCGTCTTGCCTGTGCCGTTGGGGGCTACGAGCGCTATCTTGTCGCCTTCGTTGACATTGAAGCTGATGTGCTCGAAGAGCACCTTCTGACCGTAGGACTTGGAGATGTTCTCGATCTGGAGATAGCTCGCCATCGTCTAAAGTAGTCCGAGCACCTTGCCGCGCGACAGCATGCAGTCTCCCACCGCTGCGGCACGCCTGTCAAGCTGCGAGAGCACGATGGAGGTGTCTGAAGAGACACGGGCGAGGCATAGGCGGTTGACGGCGGTCTTGATAGGAAGGAGGAGGTAGTCCTTGCCCACAATGAGCCGGCCTCCGATCACGACGAGACCCGGGTTGAACACGTTGAGCACACCTGCGATACCGCGTCCGAGCGTGTCGCCGACCTTGCCTATGCCGTCGATTGCCAGCACATCTCCCATCTCTACGGCTTTGAGGATCTCGTCAAGCTCGATGTCCCCCTTCTCGGAGAACGGCTTGAGCAGCGATGATGAATGTCCTTTTTCGAGTTCTTCCACCATCATCCTGTGCAGGGCCGAGCCGGAAGCCCCTGTCTCGAGGCAGCCCACTTTGCCGCAGCGGCAGATGATGTCGTTGTTGAGGGCGGGGAAGTGTCCGATTTCACCGGAATATCCGGATTTGCCGTAGTAGAGGCGTCCGTCGGTGATGATGCCCATGCCCAGACCCCAGCTGAGGTTGATGAAGATCATGTTCTTGTCGGCCTTGTCTCCGAGGGTCATGTATTCTCCGTATGCCATGGCGCGGGAGTCGTTCTCGATGGTGACGGGGACACTGAACTCTTTCTGGAAGATGCTCTTCAGAGGGATGTCGTCGCTCACGAAATAGGTCAGGCTGTAACCTTTCTCGGGATTTACACGCCCTGAGAGGCTCACGCCCACCCCGAGTACCTTGATCCACGGAATGCCGCTCCTGGTGACTTCATCCTTGACCATGCGGCAGATAGTGCGGAATGATAGTTCGTTGGCCTCAAGCACGAACTCTATGTCCTGGATGAAATTGATTATCTCACCCTTGAAATTGCTGATGCCGATGTGGAAATGGTGCCTTGCGATGTCCACACCCACAAAATATCCGGCATCCGGGTTGAGGCCGTAGACGCTCGGACGGCGTCCGCCGCTGGTGCCTACCTTGCCCTCATCCTGAAGGAAATTCTCCGCGATCAGTTCGGCTATCAGTTTGGTTATGGTCGGTACGCTTATCCCGAGCGACCGGCTGAAGTCGGCAATGCTTGAATTCTTGTGCGCAATGCAAAGTCGTAGTATCTCCCTTTTTGTCAGGGAGTTTTTGCTTGCCGAATCGTTAAGAAAGGACGATGTCATCGTGTCTCGTTTTAGTTGTTGTGCAAAAATATAAAAATTATTATATATTTGTAAAAAATATTGCCGAAAAAATTAAAGAATGACAGTGTGGAAGTCAATCAGGTCGATACGCCTGACCCTGAGATCAAAGCTCATATTGAGCCTTCTGTCGATAGCCGCGATACTTCTTGTATCCTCCACTATATCCGTCATGGAATACTCGAGCATGAGCAACTATGTCTCGAGTCTCATAGCGGACGACATAAGCAGTATAAATGTCGCGAGCAAACTCGCCGATATGGGCAACGCATACAATCTTGACATACTCGAGGTCGTGGGCGACAATTCGTCGTCAAGCGCCCTTCCGTCTTTCGACGACAAGTATTTCAAGGCCCACTGCGACTCGTTGAGGATGAAGGCGGCGTTCAACCAGGCGGCACCGCTGGCCGACTCGGTGATGTACAGCTATGCCGCCTATATGCTGACTTCCCTTGAACTCGAGGATGTGATGCAGTCGGATTTCATAGACTCGCGCTCCTGGTATTTTGAGCGGCTTCAGCCCCGCTATGAGCGGCTCCGCTCGGATCTTGACAAGCTGACCACATCGATACATCAGGATCTTGTCAAGAATTCGGCCACTTTCGACAGGGGGTTCTATCGCAGCATCATCCCCGGAATAGTGGCGGTGGGGGTCGGACTGATGCTTGTCCTGATGCTGCTTTTCTTCATGCTTGCCTACTATGTCAAGCCGCTGTACAGGATGCTGGACGCCCTCAACGCCTACCGCCTCTCGGACAAGAAATACACTGTCCGCTTCGAGGGGGACGACCAGCTCGCCGAACTCAATGACGGCATATCCGAGATAGCCGGAGAGAATCAGCAACTGAGGCGCAGAATCAAGGAGCTCCGCAAATGAACTGGAAGGTCATAAGCCGCAACATAGGGTCCGCGCTGCTTGTGAGCGCCCTGTTCATGCTGCTGTCGGTGTTCGTCTCCATCGGCGACGGCAACGACTCCGCGCTCGCGGCCCTGTCCATATCCTTCCTGATTACGTTCATCGTCGGAATATTCCCTTTCATATTCGTGCGGCGGGCTTCGGTCATAAGCCTCAAGGAAGGGTATGTGATCATCACCCTGTCGTGGCTGCTGTCATTTGTGTTCGGCATGCTGCCTTATGCCCTCTGGGGAGGTCCGTTCACCTTGCAGAACGCCTGGTTCGAGTCGGTAAGCGGTTTCACCACCTGCGGGGCCACCATCCTTGACAGTGTCGAGGCCCTGCCGAAGAGCCTGCTTTTCTGGAGAGCGTCTACACATTTCATCGGGGGCTTGGGGGTCGTGGTCTTCCTGCTCCTGATCATACCGGAGTCCAGCCCCATGCGTATGCGCCTGACCAACATGGAACTTACCGAACTTAGCCGCTCCGGCTATTCCACGCGTCCCAACAGGATAGTCTACATATTCGCCTATGTCTATCTTGTGCTTTTCGCTGCCGCCACGGTCTGCTACTCCCTTGCTGGGATGAATCTTTTTGATGCTGTCTGCCATGCCATGAGTGTTGTCTCCACCGGAGGGTTCAGCACCAGGGGCAGATCAATCGCCGCTTTCGGCTCGCGTTGGATCGAGGCGATAACAATGGTTTTCATGTATCTAGCCTCGATTCATTTCGGCTTGATATACATAGCTTTCATCACCCGGTCACTGAAGCCTTTGAGAAACCCGGTCATAAAGTTTTACACGCTCTCCATCGTTGTGACTTCGCTTGTCCTTTCCATCGGGCTGCACAAGTCCGCCGGAGGTTGGGGCCAGGCATTGTGGCAGGGGCTTTTCAGTACGCTGTGCATCTCTTCCACTACGGGCTTCGCCATTGTGGACAACGCTTCCTGGCCGATGTGGATGATGGCTCTCATGATGCTCACTGCCGTGATGTGCGGCAGCGCCGGATCCACTTCCGGCGGTGTCAAGGTTGACCGTATCCTCATGCTTTTCAAGGCCATAGGCCGTTATGTCAACAATATTCTTCACCCGTCGTCCGTCAACGAGGTCCGTTTTGGCAGGCGGGTGCTCGACGACTCCGATGTATCCCCTCATCTTCTGTATCTGTGCGTTTACGCCCTGCTTGCTCTGGTTTCCGTTTTTCTGTGCCTGTGCGTTGGGGTGGACATTGAGAATTCGTTTGTGGCTACTGTGATGACTCTCGGCAATGTTGGCCCTGGCTGCGGTGTGGCCGGCACTATGGGCTCGTTCAATTCAATTCCGCTGTTCGGCAAACTCGTATTCTCGCTGGATATGTTCCTCGGGCGTGTGGAAATCTACCCTGTGCTTGCAGTGGTGGCGATGGTTTTTGACAGGAGGAAGGGATGAACGGGGACCGCTCTGAAATATTGTACAAGCGCTTCAGGGAGCGTTTCAGGATGGAACCGACGAAATGCCAGGATGCCCTTTTCCGGGATGTGGCTTCGTTCTCCACCTGTGATGATGCCGACATACTTGTGGTGAACGGTTACGCCGGTACCGGGAAGACCAGCGCGATGTCCGCTGTCACGCTCGCGTTGAAGGATTTCGGGGTCAGGTCGGTGCTCCTCGCGCCTACCGGACGTGCCGCCAAGGTGTTCTCGTCATTGAGCGGCAGGCCGGCATTCACAATACACAAGCATATATATCGTCAGAAGTCTGTCGGGGCGGACGGTTACGGGAGTTTTTCTCTTGCCCCTAACAAGGCTGTAAAGACTCTTTTTATCGTGGATGAGGCGTCTCTGATAGGGATTGATGCCGTCCAACAGGCGAACTCCACTTCACTTTTCGGCACAGGGAATCTTCTTGAGGATCTGGTGGCCTTTGTCCGTTCCGGTGACGACTGCCGGCTCGTGCTGGTGGGGGATGCGGCACAGTTGCCCCCTGTCGGGATGGAGGCCTCCCCGGCGTTGAGCCGTGAATATATGGACGGTTTCGGCGGAGTGAGGTATTCGACCCTCACAACTGTGGTGCGGCAGGAGCGCGAATCCGGCATCCTGCGCAATGCTACCATGCTCCGGGAGAAGATTTCGGCCTGCCCGCCGGACGAGACTTTTGATGATGTCAGACTGGATCTGCGCGGCATTGACGATGTGGAGAGAATAGGGGGAGGCGAGCTCATCGACACCCTCTCGGATGCGTATTCCAGATACGGGGAGGACGGGACCGTGGTGCTGTGCCGCTCGAATAAGAGGGCCAACCGTTACAATGCCGGAATCAGGGGGATGGTGCAGTTCAAGGAAGATTCCCTGGTGAAAGGGGACAGGCTGATGATTGTCAAGAACTGTTACCAGTTCGTGGAAAACATCCCCGGGCTGGATTATATAGCCAACGGCGACATAGCCAAACTTGTGGGCATCTCCGGGCACGAGGAACGCTACGGCCTGCATTTCGCGGATGCGGTGCTCGATTTTCCCGACTACGATGACGCCACGGTCAGGGCCAAGGTCTGTCTGGATACCCTGCAGTCTGAGTCTGCTACTCTTACATATGAACAACAGAATGCTCTGTATCAGGGTGTTTCTGCGGATTATGCGGATCGCGGCACAAAGAAGCGTATATGGCAGGCTGTGCGTGAGGACAAGTATTTCAACGCCCTCCAGTTAAAATACGCGGAGGCCATAACCTGCCACAAGTCCCAGGGCGGCCAGTGGGACTGTGTCTTCATCGATTTCCCTTTCTGGCTGCCGGAGCAGAGTGTGGACGACCTCAAGTGGCTGTATACCGCCATCACCAGGGCGGTCAAAAAAGTGTATCTGGTGAATTTCAAAGACAGTTTTTTCAAGATATGAGAAGGATAATCGCATTGCTTTCGGCCTGTCTGGCGCTTTGTGCGGCGGCTATGGCCAAGGATTACAACCCGACACCGTCACCAGACGGGAAGATGATCGCGTACACGAGGGACAACGACCTCTGGGTGCGCAGCGTGGCGGATTCGGTGGAGACCCGGCTCACCTTTGACGGTTCTCCGCTGATACTCAACGGTTATGCGTCATGGGTGTATTATGAGGAGATCCTCGGCCGGGCCTCCAACTACCGTGCGTTCTGGTGGAGTCCGGATTCGCGCAAGATAGGGTTCTACCGTTTCGACAACAGCCGTGTGCCGATGTTTCCGATATTCTCGCCTTTCGGGCAGGACGGCTCTCTCTCGCAGACACGCTACCCCAAGGCCGGCCAGACCAATCCGCAGGTGCGGATAGGCATAGTGGACCTTCAGGAAGGAAGGACGGTGTGGGCGGACTTCGATGAGGCTGAAGACCAGTATTTCGGTACTCCTTTCTGGGGCGCTGATTCGCGGGAAATCTATATATCACGCGAGCCGCGCCGGCAGAATGTGCTTGACCTCTATGCCGTCAGCGTGGCGGACGGCAGCAGAAGGGAAGTCTACCACGAGGAATACCCTACTTGGGTGGAGTGGATAGAAGGGATGATATTCACCGGCAAGGGACTGTATATGGCAAGAAACTTCGAGACAGGCTGGCAGCAGATTTATTTCCTTTCATACGACGGTACTCTCAAGCGTCTTACGGACGGGGAGAACTGGGATATTAACCTGCTCAGGGCGGATGAGAAGAAAGGCGACCTGTGGTTCACGGCCAAGCGTGACTCCCGGCTCCATCCGGCCCTCTACAGGCTCGACCGCAAGGGACGCGTCACCGCACTGACCGATCCTGACTACTATGTGCGCGGTGTGAAGTTCTCCGAAGACGGCAAGACTTTCCGGGCGGACATCTCCAACGCCAGAGAGCCGTGGCGCGGCATTGAAGGCCGCACCGACCGCTACAGCTGCAAAGTCGTGACGGACACCTCGACTGTGGACCTGTCGACAGTGCCGTCACCTCAAGTGGTGAAGATTTCCAATGACGGCTTCGACCTGTATGCCCTGATGTCGCTCCCCAAGGATTTCGACCCTTCCCGAAAGTATCCGGTGCTCATGCAGCTGTACGGCGGCCCGGGCACTCCTTATGTCCGTGACCGCTGGGCTGACCGTGACGCCTCGGACAAGTGGTGTTTTGAGAACGGGATAATATATATAGTGACGGACCCTCGTTCATCCGGGGAGAACGGACGCCGTGGCATGGACCAGGCTTTCCGCCGCATGACTGTGATAGAACTTGAGGATTATGTGGCCTGGGCGTGCTGGCTCAAATCCCTGCCCTATGTGCAGGGTGACAAGATAGGGGTTGAGGGATTCTCGTTCGGCGGCACCACCACGGCCATGCTGGTTCTCCGTTATCCTCAACACTTCTGCTGCGGCGTTGCCGGAGGCGGCGTATATGACTGGACTCTGTATGATTCCCATTATACGGAGCGCTTCATGGATACTCCCCAGGCCAACCCGGAGGGTTATGCTGAGGCGGGTGTGCTTACATGGGTGCCGAGGGTGTTCTCGCCGATCAATTCAACTTTCCCCGCTCCAGGGGCCCTGAAGCTCACGCATGGCACGGGGGACGACAATGTCCATTTCCAGAACACACTGCTGCTCATCGACGCTCTGCAGAAAGAAGAGTATCAGTTTGAACTGATGATCTACCCTGACGGCATGCATGGATACAGGGGGAAGCAGCACCTGCACGACCGGGCTTCAGACCATATCTTCTGGTCGCGTCATCTTCTCGGCAAGCCTGCGGCAGAGAAGTAGCACCCTGCGCCCGGAGACGCTGCATCCGAAGATGTGCCGGTCCGGGCTTTCTCCGATATCCAGTCTGCTTCGCAGGACATCGCTGCTCATGGGGATGTTGCGTGCGCTCACGCTTGCTTGCGGGTACAGGATGCGTGTCTCTTTTATCCCTGCGTTGCTGAGCGGAAGCACGTGCTCGATAATGTATGTCTTGAACAGGGGAGAACAGACCGCCCGGTCCGAGAGATAGAGTCTTGTCGTCCTGTCCGCTTCCTTGAGCCCGAATCTTTCTCCTGTGAGGTGGAAGGCTCCGGATTTGAGAAGGCCGGGGCAGGGTTCATAGAGATATTGTCCCGGCTGTGCTATGGAGGCATATTCCGCCAGTGCACCTTTTTCCTCGTCCGGCCTGAAAGAGAAGACGTCTTGAGGGTCGTTCAGTTCCACGACGTTTACAGTGTATTCTTCAGAGCCGGCGATGCCGAGGATGCATAGCAGTTCCTTGACTTCGGAATGGAGGCTGACTACGTGCACCTCCTTGAGTTTCCCGTCGAAATCCCTGGACAGCAGGCTGATGTCTGCCATGGGGGAGAGTTTCAGCATGACCAGCCTGGATTTTCTGAGCATGACCGGAAGCAGCGGCCTTATGTCCGGAGAGCAGTCTTCAAGACGGAAGACCTTGCGTCCGGTGCCGTCCCGCCGGGCGGGGTCTGCGTAGAAGACGTCACAGTCCGGGAGCACGGTGGCCGGGGTCACTTCCTCGCAGCGGACCTCGATGTTGTCCGCCCCGAAGCGGCTGAAATTGTCGCGTGCGGCTTGGGCAAGAAGCGGCAGGCGCTCGAAACTGAGCACCTTTGCCGCTGACTTGGAGAAGGCGAGGCTGTCCACCCCGAGGCCGCAGGTGAGATCGCACACGGAGGCTGCGCCGCCGGAGAAAAATCTCTTCAGCACCTGGCATTTGTACTCGGCTGCCGCTTGGGATGAGCATTGCTCCAGACTCAGGGCGGAAGGAATCCGGGCTCCTTCCCATCCGGGTATCTTTTTCCCGGCCTTACGCAAGGTGTCGCTTCCGATGTCTGTCAGTATTTCCGCAAAGCTTTTTTTCATCGGCGCAAAAGTAGGAAAAAATGATTATTTTACTTAAATTTGGAGGCTTTTTGTAATAATTAATGACTGACTTTGGCCGATGAAAGAATTCGAACTTAGAGCACAGAGCTGGTTGGACGGAGATTTCGACCAGGAAACAAAAATCAAGGTTATGCAGCTTCGCGACAGCGACCCTGCCGGGTTTGAGGACGCCTTCTACAAGAACCTCGAGTTCGGTACCGGAGGGCTGCGCGGACTGATGGGCGTGGGTACCAACCGTATGAACAAATATACGGTCGGGATGGCCACCCAGGGACTTGCGAACTACATACTTTCGCACAGCAGCGATCCGGATCCGAAGGTATGCATCTCCTACGACTCGCGCAACCACAGCAAGGAGTTCGCGCGCATCACGGCGGACGTGCTTTCCGCCAACTGCATCCATGTCTACATTTTTGACAACATCCGGCCTACTCCGGAGATGAGCTATGCCGTACGCCTCAAGGGTGCCGTGGCTGGTGTGATGATCACCGCCTCGCACAATCCCAAGGAGTATAACGGCTACAAGGTCAGCTGGTCAGACGGCGGCCAGGTGACTTCTCCTGTGGACAAGGAGATTGTGGCGGAGGTCGCGAAGATTACCGACCCTTCGATGGTGAAGTTCAAGTCCGGCCTCCGCTGCGGTGAGGTGGAACTGATGGGTTCCGAGGTTGACGAATGCTACCTGAGGGATCTGCTTTCCCTGAGCCTCAGCCCCGAGCTGTGCCTCAAGCACTCCGATCTCAAGGTGGTCTACACGCCGCTCCACGGCTGCGGAGTGCGTCTCATCCCGGAGATCCTTTCACGCAAAGGCTTCAAAAACATCATACATGTCCCGGAGCAGGACATCTCCGACGGCAACTTCCCGACAGTTGTCTCCCCGAACCCTGAGGAGCCTGCCGCCCTCAAGATGGCTCTTGACAAGGCTGAGCAGACAGGAGCCGACCTGGTGATGGGGTCCGATCCGGACTCGGACCGGCTGGGCATAGCCGTGCGTGACAACGACGGCAAGATGGTCCTCTTCAACGGCAACCAGACAGCCTCGATGCTCACATATTACATCCTGACCCGCCGCAAGGCGCTCGGCACTCTCGGCCCTGGCAAATATGTGGTGAAGACCATCGTGACCACCGAGCTCATCACGGAAATCTGCAATAGCTTCGATGTCCCTGTGTATAATGTCCTTACCGGCTTCAAGTACATAGCTGAGGTGGTCAAGCGCCACGAGGCGTCCGGCGGAGAGTTCATCTGCGGCGGCGAGGAGAGCTACGGTTTCAATGTCGGACAGTTCGTGCGTGACAAGGATGCCGTGGTAACCGCCATGATGGTGTGCGAGTGCGCGGCCTGGGCCGCAGAGCAGGGCTTTACACTCTATCAGCTCATGCAGAACATCTACAAGGAATACGGATATCGCAAGGAAGGGCTTGTCTCTGTGGTGCGGAAGGGCATCAGCGGAGCCCAGGAGATTCAGAAGATGATGTCGGATCTGCGCAGCAACCCGCCGAAAGAGCTCTGCGGTTCTCCTGTCTCCAAGGTCATCGATTATCTTGAGCCGGAGAAGACGGGGCAGCCGTCATCCAACGTCCTCCAGTTCTTCGATGAGGCCGGGGATGTGGTGTCAGTGCGACCTTCGGGTACGGAACCTAAGATCAAGTTCTATTTCGGCGCGAAAGGTGATGATGCCGATGCCAAGATAGAGGCTCTCAAGAAGCAGTTCTGCGCGTAGCGTCAGACCGGTCTTTGCACCAGAGTGCGAGGGGACATCCCTCGCACTTCGGTTTTATGGCCGTGCAGGTGTAGCGTCCGTGCAGTATAAGCCAGTGGTGTGCGACGGGCCGGAGCTGCGGCGGGATGTGGCGCTCGAGATCTTTCTCGACTTCGAGAGGGGTCTTGCCTGAGGAGAGCCCGAGCCTGCGCGCCACGCGGAAGACGTGCGTGTCCACGGCTATCACCGGCTCTCCCCAGGTCACCGATGTGACCACGTTGGCGGTCTTGCGTCCCACTCCGGGAAGAGTCATCAGCTTGTCGATGCTTGAGGGGACTTCGCCGCCGAAGTCGTTGACCAGCTTGCCGGCCATCGCTATCAGGTGCCGGGCTTTGCTGTTGGGGTACGAGATGGATTTTATCAGGTCCAGCACGTCCTCGAACCTGGCCCTGGACAGGCTCACCGGGTCCGGGAAAGCCCGGAAAAGGGCCGGTGTGATGAGGTTGACCCTCTTGTCGGTGCACTGTGCCGAAAGCATCACGGCCACGAGCAGCTGGAATGTCGATTCGAAGTGCAGTTCCGAACTTGCGTCGGGGTTGTGCGTGCTGAAATATTCAATGATACCGGAGTACCTCTCTTTAAGGGTCATGCTATCTCCTTGCAACTTTCGTCCGCTGTCTCGAAGACCCTTCCAGGGTAGCGGGTGCAGATGCTCCTGTTGTGGGTGACCATCACGACGGCGGTGTTCTTCTCCCCGTTTATCTTCTTAAGCAGCTGGAGGATGCCTTCTGCTGTGTCTTCGTCAAGGTTGCCTGTGGGTTCGTCGGCCAGTATGACTTCGGGCTCGTTGAGCAGGGCCCGTGCTATCGCTATGCGCTGCTGCTCGCCTCCGGAGAGCTGGTGGGGCATCTTGTGGGCTTTGGTCTCCATGCCCACTGCTTCCAGCACTTCCTCTATCCGGCGGGACATCTCCTTGCCGTCTTTCCACCCTGTCGCTTTCAGCACGAACGAGAGGTTGTCCTCCACGGTGCGGTCCATAAGGAGCTGGAAATCCTGGAACACGACCCCGAGTTTGCGCCTCAGGTAGGGGATATCCTTCTTGCGGATGCTTCCCAGATCGTATCCGCAGACGCTCCCGCTGCCGCCCGCGAGCGGGTTTTCGGCTGTGATTGTACGGATTATCGAGGTCTTGCCGCTCCCCACCTTGCCGACTATATAGACCATGTCTCCGGGAAAGACCTGAAGGTCGAGCCCGTAGATGACGATGTTGTCTCCGCCGAGGATGTCGGCGTGAGAGAATGATATGACCGGAGTTTTCTCCATGTGCGCAAAGATAGTCGAAAAAATTGAGTAAATTTGTAGACTTGGGCTTTATATGATAGGTATGAAACTTAAAACTATACTTGCGTTTTCCCTGGCCGCAGCGCTCGCTCTTCCGTGTGCGCTGCCGGCAGCTGAGTCTTCTTCACCGGACTTCAGAAGAGCGGTGGAACTGTATGACAACGGTCTGTATGACAGGGCTCTGACCCTCTTCGAGTCCTTGCCGTCCGACCCCGTGACCGACGGGTATGCCGTCCTGTGCGCGGTCAAGATGCGCACCGTAGGCTACCAGGTGCTGATATCGGAGTACGACCGCAGATACCCTTCGTCCGTGCTCACCCCGCATATACGTTTCGAGAACGCGCGCCTGCTCTTCGATGCGGGCAACTACGGAGAAGCCGCGCTCGAGTTCTCCAAGGTCGATTCTTCTGTGCTTGACGACCGCCAGACTTCCGAGTACATCTTCAAGTGCGGCTACTGCGAGTTCTCCCTCGGCAGGCAGGCCGAGGCTCTCCAGTTCTTCATGATTCTGGAAGCCCTCGATTTTTCCGAGTACACCGCTCCAGGGCGCTACCTGACTGGTATTATATATTATGACGACAGCCGTTTCGCAGAGGCGGAGGCTTCGTTCTGGAAGGCCTCCCCGGATCCAAGATTCACGCAGCTCTGCGAGTTCTATATAGTGGACTGCGAGTTCAACCAGAAGAACTACGCCTTCGCCGTGCGCGAAGGGGAAAGGATATACCCTGATGCGCCGCAGGAGCGCAAGGAGAGGCTTGCCAGGATCATCTCCGAGTCCAGCCTCATACTCGGGGACAACGACAAGGCCCGGGAGTACTACGAGGCCTTCTCCCACAAGGAGATGAACCGCAAGGACTACTTCTACGCCGGTTCGGTCCTGTATTCCGTGCACGACTACCGCGGGGCCATAGAGAACTACGGCAAGATGACCGACCGCAGCGACTCCCTCGGGCAGCTTGCCAACTATCATCTGGCCAACGCCTATGTGCACACCGGCAACCAGGTGGCGGCCATGGCGGCGTTCCTTGACGCCTCCAATGTCGATTTCGACCCTGAGATCACGGAGGATGCCGCCTTCAACTATGCCAAGCTCGCTCTGGATCTCAACAAGGACACCCGCGGGTTCTCAAGGTACATCAAGCGCTGGTCCACCCGCAAGCGTGGCAACGCCATCTACAGCTATATGGCCCTTGCCGCCTTGTATGACAGGGATTACGCCGGGGCGGTGGAAGCCTACGACAACATAGATGACCTCACTCCCGACATGCAGAACAACTACACCAAGGCCAACTTCCTGCGCGGAGAGCAGCTTTTCGCGGGCGGATCATATAGGGATGCGGTCCCGTATTTCCGCGCCACAGCCTATTATCTCCCCAAGACTGACAGGCTCAACCAGTTTTCACGTTATTGGCTGGCCGAGGCGAGCTACCGTTCCGGGGATTACGCCACCGCGGAGCGCACGTTCACGGAACTCTACAACGCTGATGCGCTGGACGGAAGCCGGGAAGGGGCGTCCCTCGCTTATAATGTGGCCTATAGCTGCTTCAAGCAGCGCGACTATGACGGGGCCGCGAGGTGGTTTGACATCTGCATCGCCGATGGAGACCCTCTCTACCGGGAGGACGCCATGGTGAGGAGGGCCGACTGCGATTTCGGACGCCATGACTACAAGGCCGCCGTCTCATCATATCAGAAAGTGATTTCCGAGTACTTCACCCCGGACAACATCTACCCCTACTACCAGCAGGCCATATCCTACGGCCTGTCAGGTGACAGGAAGCGCAAGGTCTCGACCCTTCTCCACGTGGAAGACGCCTCCCCGTCAGCCCCGATGTATGCCGAAGCCTTATACGAGCTCGGAAAGGCCCAGATGGATCTGAAGAACAACAACGACGCCATCCGGACCTTCACCCGCCTCAAGGACACTGTCCCGGACAAGATCAGCTCGGCAAAGGCCCTTATCGGCATGGGCATGGTCTACCGCAACATGGCCCGGTACGAGAAGTCCCTTGAGTGCTACAAGCAGGTCGTCTCCGACCTTCCGCAGAGCGAATATGCGGAGGAGTCGATGCTTGCCATAGAGTCCATATACCGCAAGATGAAAAGGCCTGACAAGTTCTTGGAATATGTGGAGGCCAATTCCCTCAACGCCGCCAAGTCCGATGCCGAGAAGGAGAAGATGTACTTCAACACCGCGGAGCAGATGTACCTCGCCGGCAGCTATGCCGAGGCCATCAGCTCGCTAGATAAGTTCATGCAGACCTACCCGCAGAGCACCGACATGCTCAAGGCGGAGTTCTATCTGGCCGAGTGCTACCGTGCCATCGGCGAGAAGGAGAAGGCGTGCGACCATTATTCCAAGGCCATGGTCTCAGCCTCAGACTACTCCTTCGCGGAGATGTCGATGCTCCGATACGCACAACTCTCGTATGAGCTTGAGCGTTACCAGGACGCCTACAAGGGCTATTCGGCCCTCCTTGTATCCACCAGGATGGATGACAACCGTGCCGAGGCCCGCCTGGGCATGATGCGCTCCGCCTATAGGAGCAAGGACTACGACTCGGCCATAACGGCATCGGACGCCGTAATCTCGAATTCCTCCGCAGGCTCGGCCCTCAGCCGCGAGGCCGAATATATAAAAGCCAAATCATGCCTTGCAATGTCCCGCAGGGACGAGGCGATGAAGCTTTTTGCTTCCCTCGGTGCCAATCCTTCCACTCCGGAGGGGGCTGAGGGACGCTATATGACAATACAGAATCTCTATGACACCGGCAACTTCGACAAGGTGGAGGCTGAGGTCTATAGCTTCTCCCAGACTGCGGGATCCCAGTCTTATTGGCTTGCCAAGGCATATCTGGTGCTCGGGGACTCTTTCGTGGAGCGCGGCCGCTATGAGCAGGCCAAAGCCACTTATGAGAGCATACGTGACGGTTACGAGCCTTCCGACGGGCACGATGATGTTGAAGACAATGTGACCAAGCGCCTTGCACGTCTTGCTGACCTTATGAACAAGTGATTATGAATAAAAAACTCATATTTGTATCCACAGCCCTCTTTTTGGCACTGCCTGCATTTCCGCAGAGCATCGACCAGAGCGTGGAGGTGACCAACGAGTACGAGACGCGGTTCTCAGACTTCCAGAAGAAGAATGTTGCCGAGAGTGTGCCGGACTCCCTTTACCGTTTTGACTACAATTTCGACTATTCGGTCTTCGACTCCCCGTACAGGGGAGCCTATGACTTCACCCCATACGAGATCAAACTGACCCCTGAACCTGTCCCTTATGACGGGCGCACGCTGTATGCAAGGGCAGGTGCCGGCTATTCTCTGCACCCTGTGCTGGACATCACCTACACGCCTTTGGCGGGGAAGGAGGCGGGCGTGAGCCTGCACAATCACGGCTACGGCTATGCCGGGGATGAGTTTCATGATCTGAGCAATGAGGCGGGGGTGAGCGGACACTACCACAGCCGTGTAGGAAAACTTTCATTCACAGGCGGCTACGGCGGAATTTTCGCCGGAGATGGTGTGGAAAATTCTTCATACAATTCCGCCAATGTCTCCCTGTCCCTCTCGTCGCCGGAGCGGGAGGGCACTGCTTTCCTGTATAAGATAGGCGCCGGCTACCGCTATGGTGCCGACAGGATGTCCGCGGGCCGTGTGGCGGAGCATCTTGTCGGGGTTGGGGGCTCTTTCGGCCCGGTAATCAACGGTCGCTACAGTGTCCTGCTCGACTTCAGCTTCACTTCATCGATGCTCAAGGACGGCAGGGTCGGTTTCAGTGACAGACCCGCCAACTTCGCCGCCATCACTCCCCACGTACGTTTTGTCCTCGGGCCTGCTGATGTGGATGCCGGTGTGCAGTTGGATTATCTTGCAGCCGGTTCGGGTTCTCTGACGCTTGCCCCCGCTGTGCGGGCCTCCCTTGAGGTATCGCCTCTGGATATGAAGGTAAGTGCGGGAGTCACCGGTGGGCGTCATCTCAACAGCCTCTATGACATGAAGCGCCTCAACCATTTTTATCTCCGGCAGACCGGGCCTGATGCCTCCCGGGACAAGATAGATTTTTATGGAGGACTCCAGGGAAGGATAGGACAGGCGTTCCAATATGACCTCAAGGGCGGGTATGCTTTCCGTGCCGGTTCTCCACTCGACTCTCCTGAATACGGTCTCGGTTTCGCCGATTATCGTCAGGCATACGCTGAACTCAAGATGCTGTGGCTGTCCGAGAGGCTGAAAAGCGGCGCGGACCTGCATTTTTCGGATGTTCAGTTTGACAGCCCGGCCGGGGTCTATGAACCGGCCATGTTCAGCGGTGAGCTGCGTCTGACATATAATTGGATGAAAAGGGTTTTCGCCGGTCTTGCCGTGCAGGGTGCGTCGTCCCGCAGCGCGGCGGCATCTGAGCTTCCTGACATCAGGGGCTATGTTGATCTCGGCCTGTACGGGGAATACAGGATCGACCGCATGTTGGGTGTTTGGGCGCATGCCGGCAACCTCGCCTGTATGAAAATAGAGAGACACCCCGGATATGTGGAGAAAGGGCCGTATCTCACAGTCGGGCTCAGCCTGAGTTTGTAGTAAAAAATTAGTATCTTTGCAGGATTATTTGACAGTATTGAGATGGTAGATAAAGAAGATATGAAGCAGGCGGAGGAGCAGTATTCCGCCAACAGTATACAAGTGCTTGAGGGACTGGAAGCGGTCCGCAAACGTCCGTCAATGTATATTGGCGATGTCTCTGAGAGGGGCTTGCATCACCTTGTCTATGAGGTGGTTGACAACTGTATCGATGAAGCCATGGCGGGCTTCTGCGACACGGTGGACGTACAGATCCTCCCGGACAACTCCATCCGCGTGGCCGACAACGGCCGAGGCATCCCTACGGGCATGCACGAGAAGGAGCACCGCTCCGCGCTTGAGGTCGTCCTGACGGTTCTGCACGCCGGAGGCAAGTTCAACAAGTCCAGCTACAAGGTTTCAGGAGGCCTTCACGGGGTGGGTGTGTCCTGCGTCAACGCCCTGTCCGACAGCCTTATAGCTGAGGTGCACCGCGAGGGGAAGATTTTCAGGCAGAATTACTCCAAGGGCAAGCCGCTCGGGCCGGTGGAGGTCGTGGGGGCCTGTGAAGACACCGGGACCATCATCACCTTCCATCCTGACGCGGAGATTTTCACCCAGACCACGGTCTACAAGTACGAGACACTGGCCGCACGTCTGCGCGAACTGTCTTTCCTCAACAAGGGCATACGCATCACCCTCACAGACAAGCGCGAGGAGGTGGACGAGTTTGTCATGGACCCTGTCACAGGGGAGTCCAAGGCCACAGGACGCAAGGTCTTCCGCTCCGAAGTCTTCTACTCCACCAAGGGCTTGAGCGAGTTTATCGAATATCTTGATGCCGGTGCGCAGACTCTCATCCCGGATCCGATCTGTGTCAATTCCGACAAGATCATCCCGATTGACATAGCTCTCCAGTACAACAACGGCTTCTCGGAGAAGATTTATTCTTATGTCAACAATATCAACACCATAGAGGGCGGTACCCACCTCCAGGGTTTCAAGATGGGACTCAGCCGCTCGCTCAAGCAGTACGCCGAGAAGAACAAGTTGCTTGACAAGTTCAAGGGCGAGCTCTCACCTGAAGATTTCCGCGAGGGTCTGACGGCAGTCATCTCGGTCAAGGTGGCGGAGCCGCAGTTTGAAGGCCAGACTAAGACGAAGCTGGGCAACCCGGAGGTCACTTCGGCAGTCTCACAGGCGACATCTTCAGCCATGGAGGCATATCTTGAGGAACATCCGAAGGAGGCAAAACTCATCATCGAAAAGATAGTCCTTGCAGCCACTGCCCGTGCTGCGGCCCGCAAGGCCCGCGAGATGGTTCAGCGCAAGAGTTTCATGACCGGTGGTGGCATGCCTGGCAAACTTGCCGACTGTGCCAACCGTGACCCTGAGAAGTGCGAGCTCTTCCTTGTCGAGGGAGACTCCGCGGGCGGAACCGCCAAGCAGGGACGCAACCGCGACACGCAGGCCATACTCCCGCTCCGGGGCAAGATCCTCAATGTCGAGAAGGCTTCCGGAGACAGGGCTTTCGACTCCGAAGAGATACGCAACATCTACACGGCCCTGGGCGTCACAGTGGCCCAGGAGGACGAGAACGGCGAGAAGCACATGGATTTGAGCAAACTCCGCTACCACAAGATAGTGATCATGACCGATGCCGATGTCGACGGTTCGCACATCGCCTGTCTCATCCTCACATTCTTTTTCCGCTACATGTTCGATCTCATCAAGAACGGATACGTATACCTTGCAACTCCGCCTCTTTACCTCGTGAAGAAAGGCAAGGAGGAGATCTACTGCTGGACCGAGGCCCAGCGGGAGGAGGCTGCCATGGCTCTCGGAAAGGGATCCGACAAAGGTTATACTGTGCAGCGTTATAAAGGTCTCGGAGAGATGTCCGAGCAGCAGCTCTGGGACACCACCATGGATCCTTCACGCCGCCGCCTGCGCAAGATCACCATCGACAACGCGGCCGCGGCAGAGCGCACGTTCTCGATGCTGATGGGTGATGATGTTCCGCCCCGCCGCCAGTTCATCGAGGAGAACGCCCACTACGCCAACATCGATGCATAGCCCGGCCCGATGAAGAATATCCCGCGTCTCAAGATCGTCCTGCCTCTTCTGCTGGTCTTCGCTGCAGTGTTCGCCTCGCTGCCGCGCAGTTCCAAGTTCCCCTACGACTACCGCAGGGGACAGGAGTGGAAGTATGAGACGCTGTTTGCCGAATTTGATTTCCCGATCTACAAGACCGCCGACCAGATGCGTGTGGAGCGTGAGTCGGCGTCGGTTGAAGTCATCCCGTATTACAAGTACTCAGAAGAGATAGCCAACAAGAACATAAGTTCTGCGGAAGCTCTGGATCTGGGGACTCTGCGCAGTGCTGTGGCTTCAGAAATACGCACCATATATGACAGGGGTGTGATAGCGGATGCGGAAGAGCGGGAAAAGGAAGGAGTGCCGTTTGCGGATGTGATATATCTTCAGAGGGACAAGCGGGCTTATAAGGTTCCTTCTTCCGAGGTGTATCTCAAGTCGGACGCGAAGGCCAAGCTCCTTGCCGATTTGGGGGCCGCTTCCGATGTCAACCTCGACTCCCTGTTCAGGGCGGCCGGGGTATATGACATCATCGTACCGAATGTCATTTATGATGCGCAGACCACTGAACTTGTCAACGAAGACGCCGACCGCATCATATCCCCGACGTCAGGCTATATCTCAGCCGGTCAGGTGATTGTCTCCAAAGGAGAAATCGTCACTCAGGAGATAGCCCAGATGCTGGATTCTTATAAGAGGGAGTTCGAGGCAAACGTGGGCTATACAGGTTCGCCGGTGCTGATGCTCCTGGGCAATTTCCTGACAGCAGCCGCTCTTGTCCTGATGCTGTATCTTGCAATATTCTTCAGCTGCCCTGCGGTGTTTGCCGACAGCAGGTATCCTTATATACTTGTGGTATACCTCATGGCCGCCCTGTCTGCGCTTCTTCTTGGCAGGGCCGGAGCATCAGTGCTCTATTTCGTGCCGTTCACACTGGCTGCCCTGATGCTTCAGGCTTTCATGGAGCCGAGGGAGATAGCTCCGGTGTATGTCGCATCGATGATGCCGCTGCTGTTCGCATCTTCGCGCGGGGCGGTGATGTTTGTGATGTATGTCCTTGCCGGACTTGTGATGATATTGATATTCAGGCGTTTCCAGAGGGGATGGAAGCAGTTTGTCGCTGCTGTGATCACCTTTGCCATCCTCGCCTGCGTTTACCTTGGCTTCCGTGCTGCGGATGTCGTTTCAGGCAGTGTGTGGGGTGTGCTCATCGCCCTTTTTGCCGGATCGCTTCTCACTGTGGCGGGGTATCCGCTCGTCTACCTTTTTGAACGCATATTCAATCTTGTCTCAAACTCCAGGCTTACAGAGCTTTGCGATACATCCAACCCTCTGATCCGCACCCTTGAGCAGAAGGCTCCGGGGACTTTCCAGCATTCCCTGCAGGTGATGAACATGGCGGACGCCGTGGCCAGGACCGTAAACATCAACCCTGATCTCATCCGGGCCGGTGCGCTGTACCATGATATAGGCAAGATCAACAATCCGCTCTGTTTCATTGAGAACGAATCCCTGCTCAACAAAGACGACGAGCACAAGTACCACAGCGGGCTCACCCCGCTCCAGAGCGCGCATGACATCAAGCGCCATGTCGACGACGGTATCGAGATAGCCCAGAAACACCACATGCCGCAGGTCATCATCGATTTTATCGCCAGCCATCACGGCACCACGGTCGTCAGGTATTTCTACAACAAGTTTCTCAAGGAAGGGGGAGATCCGGCACTCATCGAGGAGTTCCGCTACAACGGTCACAAGCCTGTGACAAAGGCTCAGATAGTCCTCATGCTCTGCGACAGCGTCGAGGCAGCCTCCCGGACTGTCAAAGAAAATACTGCCAAGGCATATTCCGATTTCGTGGAGAGCATCGTGGCAGGCAAGATGGAGGAGGGGCAGTTTGACAATGCTGACATAACCATAAGCGAACTCAATACGGTCAAGGAGACTCTCAAGCAGTATCTTGCCCAGCTCAACCACGAGAGAATAGCATATCCAAAGAATAAATCGAACAAAAAATAGATATGAAAGTATTACAGAACAACATTGATGACCTCAATCTTGAACTCACAGTCGAGATAGAGGCTTCCGATTATGCTGAAATTTTAAGGAAGAAGCTTGCCGAGTGCAGGCGCAAGGCTGATTTCAAAGGCTTCCGCAAGGGCATGGTGCCCGCCTCCATGATACAGCGCGTGTATGGGGAGCAGTGCCTTGTGGAGGCTGTCAACCAGGTGATTTCCAAGGCTCTTGACGAGCATATAAAGGAGAATGATCTCAACCTCCTCGGCGAGCCTCTCAACTCGGAGAAGCAGCCTGAGCTCGAATGGAAGGCCGGCAACGACTTCACCTTCATCTTTGATGCGGCCCTCTCTCCGAAGGTTGACTTCGAGGTTGAGAAGTCCGACACCGTGCCTTCGTACAATGTCACCATAGCTGACAAGGACAGGACTTCCATGGCTGAGAGCCTCAAGAAATACTATGAGGAGAAAAAAGAGGAGAAGAGCGATGAGGACATCGAGAAAGAAGTCAGCGAACGCCTTGAGAACCAGTTCAAGAACGAGGCCGAGTGGAGGCTCAACAAGGACATCCGCGACTATTACGTGCAGAAGGCTGGTTTGACTCTCCCTGAGGCTTTCCTCAAGCGCTGGCTTGTGGCTGCCAATGGCGGCAAAGTCACTCAGGAGGATGTCGAGAAGGAGTTCCCGGGATTTGCCGAGGACTTCAAGTGGCAGCTTGTCCGCGGCTTCCTCATGAAAAAGTTCAAGCTGAAGGTCGAGGAGGCTGATATCCGTGAGGCAGCCGAGGCTTATGTCACTTATCAGTATGCCATGTACGGCATCGGCAATGTGCCGAAGGAGATGGTTGACGAGGCGGTTGTCAATGTGCTCCACGACCGTAAGCAGGTTGAGCACCTTGCCGAGCAGGTGGAGGACCGCAAAGTGATTGAGAAGCTCAAGGAGAGCATGACTCTGAAGCCGACAAAGATCACTTCAGCGAAATTCCGTGAGCTGAAATAGTCGTCCTGCATAACATTAAAGACCGGTCCGCTGAAAATGCGGGCTGGTCTTTTTTTGTCTTTAACGGCACTTTTACTGACCGATTGTAACATTTTTCGACGGTTTTGAACCATTATCTCCGAAATAATTCGTACATTTGCGACCTGCGAATACACAAAGGTATAGAAATAATAACATATACTTTTAATTATTAACCAATTTTGTTTTCTACAGATGAAGAATCAGTCATTGATTTCTTTTATGGGTAGGGTGGCGCTTGTCGGCGCTCTCCTGCTCGGAGTCTGCACAACGGCGTTTGCGCAGCAGAAAATCTCAGGAACAGTGTTGGATGCATCCGGACAGGCCGTGATCGGCGCCGGTGTTGTCGTTGAAGGCACCACCAATGGCGTCGTTGTCGACTTGGACGGAAATTGGGCACTCACTGTCCCTACGGGATCGAATCTTGTTGTATCCTGCATCGGCTACGTAGACCAGAAGTTTACCGTACAGGCCGGCAAGGACAAGTATGACGTAGTTCTCCAGGAGAGCAGCACCATGCTCGATGAGACTGTCGTGATCGGTTACGGTACCGTCAAGGTGCGTGACCTCACCGGATCTGTGGCAGCTGTGAGCTCCAAGGATCTCGAGGTTCCGGTAGCCAGTGTCGGAGAGGCCCTTCAGGGCAAGATGGCCGGTGTTGTAGTCTCCCTCAACGATGCAACCCCTGGTGCCGAGCCGCAGATCCGCGTGCGCGGTGCCAAGTCCATCACCCAGACCAACAACCCTCTCTACATTGTGGACGGTTTCCCGGTAAGCAGCCTCGTCAACGTCCCTTCTGACCAGATCAAGTCAATCAACGTCCTCAAGGATGCGGCCGCTACAGCCATCTATGGTTCCCGTGGTGCAGCCGGCGTTGTGATCGTGACGACCAAGAGCGCTTCAGAGGGTCAGACCCAGGTTACCTACAACGGCTTCGTGCAGATCAAGGATTCGTCCTCAAGCGTACGCGATGTGATGGATACCTATGACTATCTGAAGTTTACTCTCGGTTTCGCCAAGGACTATAATCCGGATCTCTATCCGGCCATGAAGCAGTACTTTGGCATTGGTGCCGAGAATGGCAACCACTATGCTGATTATGCCAACGTGAAGACTCACAACTGGCAGGAGGATCTCTACAAGACAGGTATCGCCCACAGCCACAACCTCACCATCAGCAACGGTACGAAGAAGAACAGGACCATGTTCTCCCTCAACTTCCTCAACGACGACGGTACCGTCATCAACTCTTACTTCCGCAGGATCAACGCTTCCCTCAAGACCATAGAGAAGCTCAGCGACACTTTCGATGTCGAACTCAATGTCTCTTACTCTTACAGGCAGAACCGTTCCAATCCTCGTCTGGCTTCAGCGTTCCGCTACAAGCCTCTCGATGTCGTTTTTGGCGATGAGAAAGCAGTGAGTGGCTTTGGCGCTGGCTATGAGCCATACATCAGCGATGCTTCAAATCCAGTGGAACTTACATGGAACGAGCAGAATACCAACTATAGTCACAACTTCCGCGGTATTGCCGCTGCCAACTGGACTCCGCTCAAGGGGCTCAAACTCCGCAGCGAGATCGGTCTCAGCAAGAATTTCAGCAAGGCTGAAGGTTATGTTGCCGGCTATGGCACCACTACCAATTCCGCTTCTCTTCGCAGGACTGAGAGCGGTGACATGCACTGGACCAACACCATCTCATACGAGCTCCCTCTCAATACTGAATTCCATCGGGCTGACATTATGGTCGGTAGTGAATGGATTCAGGATTCAAGCGAGTGGATGCAGTATTATGCAGAACTCTTCCCGTCATATTTTGACAGGGAAAGGACTCTTGCCATGCTTTCTCAGGGCACTGCTAACAATGCTTTTACCCAAAAGGTAGCCGTTCCAGGCCGTTCTCTTTCATTCTTCACCCGTGCGAACTATACTCTGCTTGACAAGTATATGTTCACCTTCACGATGCGTGCTGACGGTTCTTCACGTTTCGCGCCTAACAACCACTGGGGATACTTCCCGGCTGGAGCTTTCGCATGGCGTGTGATTGACGAGCCTTTCATGGCGAACACCAAGGACTGGCTCTCCAATCTCAAATTCCGTCTCTCTTATGGTGTGACCGGTTCAGATGCCATCAACTCCAACCTTTGGAAGGAGACCTGGTCTCTCAGCACCAGCGCCACCAACTACACCATCTCTGATAACAGAACCGATACAAATACTGGGTACGGTTTTCCTTACCAGCCAGGTTCGATGGCTCCTAACCCGGATCTGAAGTGGGAGTCAACTGTTTCCCGCAACCTCGGTATCGACTATGGTTTCCTTGATGAACGTATCTATGGCACTGTAGAAGGATATTGGAGCACTACTTATGATCTGCTTATGCCGGTGAGCATAAAGTCAGCGTCCGGGTATACCTATCAGTTCCAGAATATGGGAACCGTAGCTAACCGTGGTCTTGAGTTCTCAATCGGCGGCGATATCGTGCGCAATCAAGACTTCACCCTCAGTGCCAACTTCATCTACAACTACAATGTCAACAGAATCGAGATGCTTTCAGATTCAGTGACTGCCAATACTTATGGCCAGTGGACCAACTCTGAGCATAGTCCGAGTGCCGGTGAGTATTATCTGCAGGAGGGGTCTGCCATCGGTTCTATTCGTGGCTTTGCCTACGATGGCTGGTATACCACAGATGATTTCGATTATGACCCGACTACCGGTGTCTATACTCTGAAAGAAGGTATCCCTGATTGGTCTATGGATGATTATCCTACCTCTCTTAAGCGCGCAGCCAATCAGAAGGCTTTCCCGGGTGCTGCCAAAGCAAAAGATCTTGATGGAAATGGTAGCATTGACGAGGCCGATACTTATGACCTTGGTGCAATGACTGCGCCTTCTACCGGTTCGTTCAACCTTTCTGGCCGTTGGAAAAATCTTGATTTTTCCGCCAACTTCAACTATGTGATAGGTGGACATATTATGAACTACTGGTCATTGATGTCAACCTATGGCGGAAAGGACAACTATTTCGGTGGCAACCGTCTCGCTTTCGTTTCAGAGGCTTATTCTCCATATCGTTGGAACAACGGTGATCTGGAGCTTGTGACAGATCCGGCTGAGCTTGACGCGATGAATGCCAATGCTACCATGCATACTCCTACTTCAATGAAGGGTCTTCTCTTTGACCGCTGGCTTGAGGATGCTTCATATCTCCGTCTCAAGAATGTGACTGTAGGCTATACTCTGCCGAAGAGCCTTTCAAGCAAGGTTGGCCTGAAGAACATCCGTGCGTATTTCACTGCTTCCAACATCTTCACCCTGACCAAGTACACAGGACTTGACCCTGAAGTCAACACCAACAGCAGCCGTTCAATGGGCGGCTCCGACTTCCCTACTCCGGGTGTGGACAACAACGCTTATCCTATCGCCCGTACATACACAATCGGTCTTAACATCACTCTGTAAAGAATAATGCAATAATGAAAAAGAATATCAAATATCTGTTTGTTGCTCTTTGCGGGACTGCAGTGATGTCCTGCAATCTGGAGCCAACCTCTCCTTCCTCTGTTGACGGAGACTTTGTCTTCTCGGGCATTGAAACTGCCAAGACAGTAATGCTCGGTGCATACAACCAGTATCTCACTAACTATAATGAAGGTTACGTTCCGAATTTTACCAATATCGGTTCGGACGTGGAGCGTTGCTCTGTGGGAAATATCACCGACCTTGTCGGAGGTTCCCAACTCTATAACGGGTACACTGTTGAGAAGTTCAATATCAACTTCCAGAAGGGCAACTATTGGGACCGTTTCTACTCAATCATCTCAAAGTGCAACAGTATCATTGAGTATCTTGAGAAGGATTGGGACAGCATCACCAAGGATGCCCCTAACGAGAAGTCTGACCTTCTCGGTCAGGCTTATGCTCTTCGAGCCTCGGTTTACAATGATCTTGTGATCTATTTCGGTGATGTTTTCTATGTGACGAAGCCTGGTGATGATGGCGGTGAAAACCTCACAAGCCGCGATGCCATAATCGAGAGCGAGCTTGAAAATCTCTATCGTATCGAGCCTCTTCTCTACACCATCGGCCAGAATGGTCATTACTCCGACCAGATGACCCGTAACTTTGTTGACGGACTTATCGGTCGTATGTGCTTCCTTGAAGCCGGCTATCAGACCCGCCGTACTGACCTCGGTGCGGATTTCTACACTGACAAAGACGGCAATGTCATTGAATTTGAAGTTTGGGGAACTGATGCTGACAAGAAGGCTCAGTATGCACGTCGCAAAGACTGGAATAAGTTCTATAAGGCTGCGCTCCCTTATCTCCAGAAGGCTGTAGAGCAGCCTGGCGAGGCCGCGCTCACAACTGTTGATCCACGTTCAGATACAAAGGGCCGTGTGTATGACAATCCGTTCCAGTACTACTTCCAGCAGGTGAATGAGCAGAAGAAGGCTACTGAGACCGTATATGAGATTACGATGAAGGAGAACGGTGGCGGTTCACGTATTGCTTATAACTTCGGACGTGGCTCTGCCGGTTCATCTCCCGGTATGCCTCCTAAGGCCAATGCACAGATTTGCTCTTTCCCGGAAGTTTACTACGGAGAGTTCGACCCTCAGGACAAGCGCCGTGATGTGTCAATGAGTGTGACAGGATCCAGCGGTTATGGCGAGGAGTCTCTCTATACTTTCGGTCTCAAGAACCGCCTGACCATCGGTATCGGTCTCAACAAATATGACCTTAACCGTGTCGGGACACCGGATCTCCGCCAGCTTTACAGCGGTATTTCATTCATTCACATGCGTCAGGCCGACATCATCCTTATGCTTGCCGAGGCTTATGCCCAGACCGGCAACGAAGGTGCCGCCAAGACTGAGCTGAAGAAAGTTCACGATCGTGCTTTCCCTGAGTCAGTCCGTGAAGCGAAGTTCGCTGAACTTCTTCAGACTCCTGCTTCAGAGACTCAATCCGCTCTTGTGGAGGCCATCCTCAAGGAGCGTCAGCTTGAGTTCCAAGGGGAAAATATCCGCCGTTGGGATCTTGTCCGCAGCGGCAATCTTCCTAAGGTGGCAGTTGAATTCCGCAAGAAGATGGTTGATCACATGGCACAACTCAAGGCCAACGGCTATGCGCAGTTTGATAACGGCAATCAGCTTCCTGCTTATGTCTGGACAAAACTTGTTGATGCCAAGAAGGATTATGGTTATCGCTTGACAATGACGACTCCTGCCGGTCTTGACGAGACCTCCGATGAGTATGCGGTTCTCTATCCGGGTTGGCGTGGTCAGCATGATGACTGGCAGGCTGCAAAGGACTATCAGATCAATTCCCGCAGCAATAAAGTCAATGTAGATGTTGTCGAGGACTACACCAACCTCGCTATTCAGGGCCTTTTCAAGTACATTGCCCCGGGTAGTCCTGAGGCTCAGGCTCTTGAAGCCCGTGGCTATAAGCAGACCGCTTGGGCCATTGGAATGTACACTGTAGACGGCGCTGCAGATGCGGATCGTGAGGCTGAGTGGAGCTCCAAGTTCATGGGCGGCTATTCAGATGCTGACTATGCTGCAAGGAAAGCTCCTATCTATCTGATTCCGATGGAGGAGACTGTCTGCGTGACTTCCAAGGTACTGAACGGATACGGATTCAGATCCACTACCCAAACTTCTAAATAAGGCATAGAGCCTTACAATTTGATTTTAGGCGGATTCTTCGGAGTCCGCCTTTTTTGGTTTTATCCCAAATTGTGCCTATCTTGCGAAAAACCATATTATGAAACGAGCAAAACTATTAACCAGTGTTTGTATTATAGGTGCACTTGTCGGGTGTTCCTATATGGATCTTGAAATGGAATCCCCGGCTGTTATATCAATTTCGGATGGTGCTCAGATATCGCTTATTTCCGGAGACAGCCTGTCTTATTACTATTTTGACCAAAAGATTTCCTTGGAGGAACGTCAGGATTTGGCTTTTGTCAAGTTTAATGACGGTCAGTCAAAGGCGGCGTTCGTTTCAAGAATCAATAGTGGTGTGTCAATGCTGCGACTTTATAATCCAACCGAAAGTGTGAGCCTTGCAGCCGAGGATTCAGATGATACTTTTATACTGCAATGTGCTTCTTCGGATGAACTGAACCGACAATTGGAAGAACTCAGAAATGAAACAGATGTCGTGTTTGCGTCGAGGGCTTTGGAATATGAAGGCAATCTTATCGCGATTTCTGACGAATTTTCTGTGAAACTCAAATCGGGAACCTCAAAGAACGAAGTGGAAGAGTTGGCGCAGAGAACTGGTTGTGCGATTTTTCAACGTGAGAACTTTGGTGATGACATCTTTTTCCTCAAGGTCGATAAATCATCCGATTTGAGTGTGCTTCAACTTGCGAGTGCCTTTTACGAGACAGACCTGTTTGAGTTCACTTCTCCTGATTTCTACACCTTTGATGCATTCCAGTCTCAGGATACATATTTTTCAAAGCAATGGAATCTAAAGAATACCGGCCAGTACAGCACTTCAAGATTTGACATCAATATAGAGCCGGCTTGGGAGATCACAGAAGGAAGCAGCGATGTGGTTGTTGCGGTACTGGACAATGGAGTCTCACTGACGCATCCGGATTTGGCAGAGAATATCTTATATGGCTATGATTGTGTTTTGGATGTTAATGGTGGTGCTCCGAATTCTCTCAATGAGAAGCATGGAACTCCTGTTGCCGGTATCATTGCCGCAATTAAAAACAATGGAATCGGGATAAGTGGAGTGGCCCCTGGATGCAAAATCTTACCTGTCAGAATAGGTGATAGCACTAGGATTTCGAGTACTGATGCTTCGGATGGGTTCATTTGGGCTATGAACCATGGGGCGGATGTGATTAATTGTTCGTGGCGTTTATTGACACCATGCAGTCTTTTGACGGATGCCATAAGGAATGCGACTACGCAGGGCCGGGATGGAAAAGGTTGTGTCGTGATTTTCGCTGCTGGGAATGAGCCGGGAGGCGATAATGTGAAGGTGTCTTATCCTGGATGGTTGGACTATGTGATGGCAGTGGGCGCGATATCGTACAATGGAAAACGCAAGAATTTGTCCACCCCTGATGGTCTGGACTGGAGCAGCAATTATGATTTCAACTTGGACGTTATGGCTCCTGGTGTTTTTATTCCTGCAACAGATGTCAGTGGCGGTTATGAACTTTCTTTTAGCGGAACTTCAGGAGCGGCACCTCAGGTTGCCGGAGTTGCGGCGTTGATATTGTCCAAATATCCTAATTTGCCTCAAGAGTATGTACGTAGAGCTATTGAACAGGGATGTGAAAAATTGTCGGGGTATTCATATAAGGCTGACAATGAGTATCCTGCTCTTTACAAGAATCAAGAGGTTGGATATGGCCTTGTAGATGCATACGATGCATTGATGTGCGCGAAACAGTTTCAGTCTCGGTATGATACCGACAATACTCCCGGATTTGACTTCATAATCCGAAACAGCACGTTATATGATTTTGATGAGATAATTTTTGATGTGACAGGGGACATAAATGGCTCTATGACATATCTTGTGTCAACGGAATTGTTCGGAAGCCGTCTGGAAAAGAACAGCGTAGCCGGGTATCCTGTATATAGGGGATGTGATATCAATGCTGCTTCAGGGACTCAGATATCAAATGTTGAAGTCAGTTTGTATGCGGTTTGTTCTGAGTTTTCCGGTAAATTTGATGTTGGGGTTGCGTTTGATGTTCCTTATACTGGCCGTTACGATGTGTTCACTTTCGGCGCTGAGGGAAATACTTATGAGACGACTTTGCCGTCTATCACTGTCCCTGATATAGGAACGAGACGTAAAATTTATGTGAACATATATGAAACAGCTAATCAAAATCAATAATATCATTACGATGAAAAAGTTATTTGTTATTGCTGCCCTTGCTTTGGGAGTGATAGGCTGCTCGAAGATGGAGACGAGTGAGATAATGCCGATTTCTTTTGATTCCGAGACTGGCGTGGATCTGTTCTCGGACGATCATGGAACTGCTTCTTCGTTGCTGGAGCAGAACGGTTTTGATTTAGGTGAACGCCCTGGTGACAATGGAATCTGGGTTGCAGGAGAAGGCGCTGTCGTTATCAACGACAAGGCGGTCATAGATGAGGTCGTGAAAGAATTTTGTCTGGAGTCGAAGATTTCTGATGGACTGGAGAATTATTCTCTTCTTGTCGGTTATGCTGTTACGGGTAATACGGGCGGATATGAGGTCAGCCAGTGTGTGAAGACCACCGATGGGGTAAGCCTGTGCCTGCGGGTGGAACAAGTCGGAGGTGGCTGGTGTATCCCTGGTTATGAGTACTTTATGGCTTTATATCCGAAGCTGCCGTCCGGCCCTGTTGCGAGAATATATCGTACGGATGTGGATGCCGATCCTGGTTCTGGCGATAGCGCAGAGTAATCGGTGATTTCGTTGCGAATAAAGTGAAGCGAGCTGACTGAAAATTAATTCAGCCAACTCGCTTTTTATTTGTAGAGATATTTCTTAAAGGCATCTTACCACAATGCTATTTTTCCGGCAATACCTAAATCAAGAATTGCAGTAGTTATACCCAATGCTTGGAATACACGGCTCATTGTGGGCAATGTTATAACACTTGTGCCTTTCTCTAATTTGGAAATCTGAGAACGTTGCACTCCAATGCGCTCACCAAGTTCTTCCTGGGTGAGATTTTGAGCCAATCGAGCCTTGCGTATGGCTTCACCTACAATGTAGGCATTCACATCCTCTTTGAGCTTGGCTTCCATTGCTTCACGCTCTGACGTACCTCGTTTACCCCAGAGTTTGTCTTTCATGTTGTCTGCTGGTATCAATTTCATCTGTGCCATAACTATTTCTTTTTATTATTAAAGTACTCTTTCCTTATTTCCTCTGCTTTGGCAATCTCTTTTAATGGTGTCTTTTGCGTTTTCTTGATTATGCCATGCGTAGCAATAACCAACGTGTCTTCCTCGGTATCCCAAAAGGAAAAAAGTCTGAAGCAGATGCCATTATAGAGAGTGCGAAACTCCCATATTTCGGTGTTTTCAAGTTTTTTGAAGATGTCAACTTTCATCACTCCTTTCTCGACCAAGAAGATATTGTAGTAAATCTTCTGTCGCGCTTTGAATGACTGTGCATCCAAAAAGGCTTGTGCTTCTTCTGTCAACATCACTTTAAGTTTGTTGATGCTCATTTTATCTGATTATGCTGCAAAGATAGTATTTTGTTTCCAAACTACGATACAAATTACATTTATTAATGATGCGCCACAAATTCTCTTCTTGTCGGTAATGGATGGTGTATCCCTGGTTACGAGTACTTTATGGCTTTATATCCGAAGCTGCCGTCCGGCCCTGTCAGTAGAATCTATCGCACTGATTTGTAGAATTTTATATCGTTCTACTTCGCAAAAATGAAATTTTATGATTTTTGCGAAGTAGATTTCTGGTGAAACTCGTCTGGCGGCGTAAGGTAGGGGTAAAAACGGCGAAATTAACCCCAACCTGTGGAGCGAGGATGCCACAGAACGCTGTGTGTGGGTATTGACCGTGAAAGGTAGGGGTGAAAACAGTCAGAAACACCCCTACCTGCACGCATGACCAATCTGCAAGGCGAGTGCTGTGCCGTCGCTTACAGTTCCCGTTGGCCTTTGACGTATTCCTCGGCCATCTGGTGGAACTTCTCCACGAGGGAGGCGAGTTCCGGCTGGTCGGCGAGGTTCACAAGCTCGTGAGGGTCGTTGACCTCATCGATGAGCATGCGTCCCGCGCCTGTGGCCATCGCGGCCCCGGCCACGAGGCCAAGCCCGACAGCGGGAATCATTTTTTTTGTCATTGTGGTATTATAGATAAAGTTTGATGAAGTCGAGGTAGTACTTCCAGTCCTGCGGCAGTACGCCGTGGCCCCCGTCGTGCATCACGAAGCCGAGGGTGTTGAAGATCGGCTTCTCCGGGGCGGGCATCACATTTGTGCCGAGGTCGTCCTTGCCGAGCAGCTCATAGACCGAACCTGCTTCCACTGCGGCGCAGAACTCTCCCTTGGCGTCCGACCATGTGTCGGTGCTGCCTGTGGAAAGGAGCAGCGGGCGAGGGGCCACGAGGGAAATGACGAGGTTGGCGTCCATCGGCATCTTGGTCACATCGGAGGCGTATTTGCCGTAATTAGGCGCGAACTGATATGAGTAGCGGGTAGGGTCGGTGAGGTGCGCCACGGTCTCGCCGAAGTTGCGGCGGCTAAGCGCGGCACCGCCCTCGCCTGAGCAGCTCGGAATCACGACTGCGATCCTCTGGTCGCGTGCGCCCGCCCAGAGCGTGGTCTTGCCCAGGCGTGAACATCCTGTGAGGGCGATTCTCTTGGCATCTATGTCAGGGTCTTTCTCGAAGTAGTCGATCACGTTGCTCACGCCCCAAGCCCATGTGGACACCGCTCCCCACTCGTCATCTGCAAATCCTGTCTGCCCGTCCTTGAGGTAGAGGCTGCGTACCCCGAGGTAGATGCCGCCTTCGAAATCCGGCTCGAAGTCGGTATAGCAGAGAGTTGCGAAGCCGTAGCCCTCCTTGAGATATTCCTTGATGACGGAGTCGAGTGCGAACTTTGACGCTGCAGGATTTGACTCGGCAAGGCGCACTTTCTTGGTGTTCTTGTCCCAACTGCGGCCCGGCTTGACTCCGGGGTCGGCCACCGTGATATTATTTGGACTGAAGCTCAGGTTGAGGAGCAGCGGCACAGGGCCGTCGGCGTCTTTCGGCAGATAGATGAGCACATCGGCACGTGGGCCTTCGTTGTCTTTGGAAAAATATATGGTGACCTGCTTGCGCACCGCGCCTCCTTCCATGCCGAGGTCTGCCTTGACATCGTAGCGCACTTTCAGTTTCTTGGCCGGCCACTTGCCGTACTGGTTCTCCTCCACGATCTTCAGGACTTCAGGCCTGCGCTTGCGCCACCATTCCCTTGAGGTGGTGACCTTCTTGCCGTTGTTGAACGTGAGCGCATCGGGGAGCGTGGCTTTGTAGTCCCCGACTTTTGACTCGTCGTAGTTTACCGGGATGCCGGACACGACATCATTCTGTGCATGGGCTGACACCGCACCGAGCAGGCAGCCTGCTAGGCTTAAGGAAAAAATAAAATGTCTCATCTGATGAATGGTTATTTGTTTCCACGAAATTAAGCAAAAATTCCTAACTTTACGAGGTTGTTGCCGCATAAAACATGACAAGAACACAATCCATCCTCCTTTCACTCTCCCTGCTCCTGGCGGGAGTGCCGCTTTCGGCCGGGACGGCCGTAGTCAATCTTCGCACCGAGTCCATGCAGACCCCGGTGGGAATCGACGAATCCAGACCATATTTCAGTTGGCAGATGACTTCCGACCGCATCGGAGCTGCCCAGACAGCATACAGGGTCAAGGTCGCCGACAGCCCCGAGAAACTCTCCGGCGGCGATCTGGTCTTCGACAGCGGCCTGGTGCGTTCGGCCGAGTCGCTCAACATCCCTTATGACGGGGCTGCATTGAGGGCTTCGACACGCTACTTCTGGAAGGTGAGCGTCACGGACGAGACGGGCGCGGCAGTTGACTCCGAGCCGACTTGGTTCGAGACCGGCCTGATGGGCAGCGGCTGGAGCGGCGCCCAGTGGATTGGCTCCGAGAAAGTCGGTGTCTCCAAGTACCGTACATTCTTCAACATAGACTACGATGTCCGCATCCCGGAAGGCAGCAGCCGTGCCGTGTTCGCATACAGCGTCAAGGACAAGGACAATTATATCACTGTGGGACTTGATGTCAACGGCAGGCCGGTCCTTGATGTGGACTACGCCGTGGAAGGAGACAAACGCCATCTTTCCACCATTGACCTCTCGGACATCATCACCCCGAAGAACAGACATGCCTCCCATCACTTCACCCTCAAGGTCAGCACCCCCGGCTACCATCTCAAGTCCAACCTTATAGTGCTCCTCGACGGCAAGATGCTCCGTCCGACCGAGGGCGTGCCCGGTGGCCCGGCGAGGGAAAACGTCTCCTCCGGCAACCCGTACCAGATGGTCATCACCTCTTACCCGGGCGGCGAGAGGGTGCATGACTGGGCCCGCCTGCATTCGATAGGTTTCCTCCAGCCAAAAGGTGAGAAAGCCGAGTTCTCGAACATAACGATTTCCGAGGACAACTGGGACACGGTGCTCTACACCGATCCGGAGCCCAAGCACCTCGTCAACGGCAACGGACGCCTGCAGACATGGGAACCTTACGGCAAGGTCTCAGCCCCGATGCTCCGTCGCGGCATCGAGATCTCCCGTCCGCTGAAGAGCGCGAAACTCTATGTCACCGCGCGCGGAATCTATGAGTTTTACATCAACGGGGAGCGTGTCAGCAACGACTGGTTCAACCCGGGCTGGACGGACTACCGCTACCGTATAATGTACAACAGCTACGATGTCACCTCCATGCTGCACCAGGGCTCCAACGGCCTCGGGGCCATGCTGGGTGCAGGCTGGTACAGCGACCTCAACATCTTCACCTCAGCATTCGTGGACCCCTACGGCATCAGGCAGTCCCTGCTCGCCAAACTCCTGCTCACCTACGAGGACGGCACCAGCGAAGTGATCGTAACCGATGGCAAATGGAAGAAATACGACGACGGCCCGGTGACACGCAACGGCTTCCAGTTCGGCGAGGACTATGATGCACGCAAGGAAGTGGACGGCTGGACCGGAGGCGGGTTTGACGATTCCTCATGGGCGAACGCCGACATATTCGAGCGCCCCGCCCCGAGCGTGAAGATTCAGGCCTATGTGGGTCTGCCGATACAGAACAACATCACCCTCACCGCCGTCAGCGTCAGCGAGCCGGTCAAGGGCACATTTGTCTACGACTTCGGCCAGAACGTGGTCGGCGTGCCGCGTCTCGAGGGCATGAAGGGCAAGGCGGGGCAGACCGTGACCCTCCGCTTCGGGGAGATGATCTATCCGGAGACGATCCCTACAGCTCCGGTGGAACCATATACCGTTGATACCTATAAGAAAATGAAGGGGCAGGTGTATATAGAGAATTACCGCGGCGCCATCTCCATCGACAATTACATCATGCGCGGGCGCTCTGAAGGTGAGACCTGGCAGCCGCTCTTCACCGATCACGGCTTCCGCTACGTCTCCGTGACCGGCCTGAGCAAGCCGCTCCCGACGGAGTCCGTCAAGGCCGTGGTGCTTGAGTCCATAGGCAACGCCACCGCCACGTTCGAGAGCTCGGACAGCAACGTCAACCGCCTTTTCCAGAACATCCTCTGGGGTCAGAGGGGTAACTTCCAGGCCGTGCCGACCGACTGCCCTCAGCGTGACGAACGCCAGGGCTGGACCGGCGATGCCCAGGTTTTCGCCCGTACGGCCACCTACTTCAGCCCTTGGGTGGACAAGTTCTACGACAGGTGGTTCTTCTCTGTCCGAGACAACCAGAACCTCGATGGCAGCTACTTCAACTACTATCCTGTCACCGGCCGTCCGCCTTACGGCTTCACCAACGAGAATCCTGGCTGGATGGGCTGGATGGAAGCCGGCATCATAGTGCCTTATCAAGTTTATATGCAATATGGTGACATCAAGGCCGTTGCGCAGATGTACGACTCCATGGTCCGCTACATGGACTATCTGGAGCGCCAGTCGAACGGCTATCTCCAGCCTGATTCCGGCATCGGTGACCATCTCGCTGTGGAACGGACCAACATCGGTCTCACCAACACGGCCTACTACGCTTACGATGCCTACATGATGTCCAAGATGGCCGCGGCCCTCGGCAAGAAATCCGATGCGGCCAAGTACTCCGCCCTGTACGACAACATCAAAGCCGCCTTCAACAGGACCTACGTCCGTGAGGACGGTGTCACCGTGGCGCCTTATAAGGCTGTCAAGTGGCCCGGGATGCCTGCCACTGAGAATGGGCCGAAGGACGGGGATATCATCCCGGTTGACACCCAGACCTCTTATGCCCTGCCGCTGCGCTTCGGTCTTTTTGATGATGCCGTCAAGGACAAGGCCGTGGCGAATCTTGTCAAGAACATCCGCGACCACGGCGACAAGCTCACCACGGGATTCATCGGCACCCCTTATCTCAATCCCGCCCTCTCGGACGCCGGCAGGGATGATGTCGCTTTCACCCTCTTCGAGCAGAAGGACTGCCCGTCCTGGCTCTACCCTGTCCTCCAGGGTGCCACCACCATGTGGGAGAGGTGGAACTCCTACACCATCGAGAACGGCTTCGGCCCGGTGGACATGAACTCGTTCAACCACTATGCCTACGGGGCGATAGGGGAGTGGATGTACGCATACCTGCTCGGTTTCCAGAGAGATGAGGACAGACCGGCCTACAAGCACATCATCCTCCAGCCGCGAGTCGGGGGAGACCTTGAGTATGTCAACGGGGGCTTCGAGACCCCGTACGGCCGTATCGACGGCGGCTGGGAGAAGACCGCGCGCGGCTACATCTACCGTGTGACGATCCCGGCCAACACCACCGCATCCCTCACTCTTCAGGCTCTGGGTGTATCCGCTGTTAAAGTGCTTCGCGGTGGCGATGGACTAGGACCTTGGCGCAGCCTCAAGGGCCGCGTGATGGCCGAACTCAAATCCGGCAGCTATGAATTTGAAATCACAACGAAATGAAAGAGTATATAGAACAGAACCGTGAACGCTTCCTTCAGGAGCTCTTAACCATCCTGCGCATCCCTTCCATAAGCGCGAAGCCGGAGCACAAGCCGGATATGTACCGCTGCGCCGAGACCCTCGCCGACCTCCTTCTGGAGGCCGGTGCGGACGAGGCCGGAGTCTGCGACACCGACGGCAACCCTGTGGTCTTCGGGCAGAAGATCATCGACCCTTCGTTGAGCACCGTGCTCGTCTATGGGCACTATGATGTCCAGCCGCCCGAGCCGCTGGAGAAGTGGCACTCCGACCCTTTCGAGCCGGAAGTGCACGACGGGGCCATCTGGGGCCGCGGGGCCAACGATGACAAGGGCCAGCTTTTCATGCATATCAAGGCCTTCGAATATCTGCTGCGCAGCGGAAAACTCAGACACAACGTCAAGTTCCTTTTCGAAGGAGAAGAGGAGATCGGAAGCCCGTCGCTCCCTGCGTGGATCAAGTCCCACAAAAAACTTCTCAAGGCCGACATCTGCCTTGTCAGCGACACCACGATGATAAGTGACAAAGTCCCGTCCATCAACTGCGGGATGAGAGGTCTCAGTTATTTGGAAGTCAAGGTTATAGGCCCGAATAAAGATCTTCACTCGGGACATTACGGAGGAGCTGTGGCAAACCCGATACAGGTCCTCTGCGAGATGATCTCCAAGCTCATCGATGCTGACGGGCGCGTCACCGTACCGGGATTTTATGATGATGTGGTGGAACTCTCCCGCGCGGAGCGCCGCATGCTTGCCAGGGCGCCGTTCAACATGCAGGAATACAAAGATTTCCTCGGTGTCCGCGCCCTTCGTGGGGAGAAGGGCTATACCCCTCTGGAGCAGACCGGCATCAGACCTTGCCTCGATGTCTGCGGCATCTGCGGCGGCTACACCGGCGAAGGGGCCAAGACAGTGCTTCCTTCGGAGGCCCGCGCCAAGATCTCCATGCGCCTCGTCCCTAATCAGCGCAGCGCTGACATCACACGCCGTTTTGCCCGTTATTTCAAGTCTCTCGCTCCCCGCTGCGTGAGGGTCGAGGTCAAGGAGTGCGAGGGAGGTGACGGCTTCCTCATCCCTATAGGTTCATCCGCCTACAAGGCCGCTGCCCGAGCCATGGGTGAGGTCTACGGGGTGGAGCCGGTGCCGTCTCGCGGCGGGGGTTCTATCGCCGTGCTGGCGGAGGTCCAGAAGATCCTGGGCATCGATCCGCTGCTGATGGGCTTCGGCCTTGAGCGCGACACGATACACTCTCCGAACGAGAGCTTCCTTCTCAGCCAGTTCTTCCGAGGTATGGAGTCCATCGCCAAGTTCTACGAGTACTGGAGTCCAGACTCTGTTGCGGTGGCGGATAAATAATTGAAAATCAGTAAATTAAACAAATGTCTCCTGCCGAAATTGGTGGGAGATGTTTGTTTATGTTTTTGTTGCTCAAGGACTTATGTGCCACCCATTATGTTTGCAGGAGAGAGGGATTTTGATTAAGTTTGCGGCAAATTGCGAATTTGTTATGACAAAGAAGACAAAGGTGATCTCCTGGATCGTGGGAGTGCTGCTAGTGGCAGCGGCTACAGTGTTCTATTTCAAGTTCTATTTCGTCTTCGGCGACGGGGTCAAGGCCGGGGAACTCAACCAGATTGTCCATAAGGGCTGGGTCTGGAAGACCTACGAAGGACGTCTCATCCAGACAGGCTTCAACAGCACCAAGCGCAGCGGAAGCCTCCAGTCCAACGAGTTCAATTTCTCGGTGACCGACAAGGCTGTGGCCGATTCTCTGATGAGGTGCAGCGGCAAGATGGTCGAGCTTCACTACAAGGAATACAACGGCTGGCTTCCTTGGCGCGGCATGCAGAGATATGTCGTGGACAAGATCATCTCGGTCACCAAACCGTCTTCAGCTTCTGAAGTCCCGATCATCACAGGAGGGGAGGAGACAAGCTTATGACAGGTGCATTTCTTTTCATTATAGCGGCCGTAATCTCCACCCATCCGGCAGGCAACCCCAATGCAAGGCTGCTCACAGTGGAGGAGTCGGTGGGGCAGGGGCCGCGGTCAGTCTATCCCGAGAGGGTCAAACTCTGGTGGGATGCTTCAAGCAAACTCACCAAAGAGCGCCCGGCTTTCTCCAGACCGACATACACGCTTCCTCAGAGCGAAGGCCCCGGCATAGTCTACGGGCAGACCGTCAGCCGCAACGAGTTCGGCATCAGTGGGGGAGTGTTCCCGTCTCCTGACGGCAAGCGGCTCGCCGTATACCGCAAGGACGAGTCGGCGGTGAGCCTTTTTCCGCTTTTCGACATAACTACCCGAACCGGCAGCACCCGGGAGATCCGTTATCCGATGGCCGGCATGGCTTCGGAGAAGCTCTCCGTCTGCATCTGTGACACTTCCGGCCAGATTCTCACAACACTCAAGGTGGACGACTTCGATGAGGAGCGCTACTTGACGGGAGTGACCTGGTCGCCTGACGGAAAATATGTCTTCGTCCAGGTACTCGACCGTCCGCAGCACAACCTCAGACTCAACATGTACCGCGCCTCCGACGGGAGTTTCGTGCGCACACTTCTTACTGAACACAACGATGCCTGGGTTGAGCCGCAGGAGGGACTTCACTTCATCAAGGGCAGATATGAGTTCCTCTACAGCACCGACAACCGCGACGGTTACCGTAATCTCTATCTCTGCGACACTCTCGGCCATGTCTCACGCCTCACTCCGTGCAACGCCGATGTCCAGTATATTGCCAACGACGGGCGCAACGTCTTCTACACCTCTGCCGAAGTCTCCCCGATAGAGAACCATCTCTTCAAGGTCAGCCTCAGGGGACTTAAGGCAGGCAAGCCGAAGCGGCTCACTTTTGAGCGCGGCTGGCACCAGATCGACATGTCTCCGGACTGCACCAAGTTCATAGACCGCTACAGCAGCCTCAACGTGCCGGGTGTCACTGAGGTCAAAAACATAGACGGGGAGGTGATCAACCACATCCTCACCGCCATCGACCCCCTCGACGAGTATGCCCAGTGCAAGGTGGAGCTTGGCACGGTGAAATCCGCCGATGGACGCTTCGACAACTACTACCGCCTCTTCTACCCGCGTGACTTCGACCCTTCCAAGAAATACCCCCTCATTGTCTATGTCTATGGCGGCCCTCATTCCCAGATGGTTACAGATAGCTGGCTCGGGGGAGTGAGGATGTGGGAGATGATGATGGCACAGAAAGGCTATGTGGTCTATGTCCAGGACAACCGGGGCACGCAGAACCGGGGGGCAGCTTTCGAGAAGGCCATCAACCGCCAGTGCGGCCAGGCCGAGATGGAGGATCAGATGGAGGGCATCCGGACCCTGCTGGCCACCTGCCCGTGGATAGACCGCGACCGCATCGGGGTACACGGCTGGAGCTACGGCGGGTTCATGACATTGTCCCTTGCTACCAATAACCCCGGATTTTTCAAGGTCGCCGTGGCCGGCGGACCGGTGATCGATTGGAAGTGGTATGAGGTGATGTACGGCGAGCGCTACATGGACACCCCTCAGACCAACCCGGAAGGCTTCGAGAAGACATCCCTGCTGCCCAAGGCTGCTGACCTCACTGGCCGTGTGCTCATCTGTCAGGGAGTGCTGGACGACACCGTGGTGTGGGAGCATTCGCTCAACTTCATCCAGGAGTGCATCAAGGCGGAGAAACGTGTGGACTATTTCCCGTATCCTCTTGAGCCTCACAATATGAGAGGCCGTGCCAGGGTGCATCTATACGACAAGATAACAGACTATTTCGAGACTTATTTATGATGAGAAGATTTCTCGTGGCATCCGTGCTGGCCTTGACGGTCAGCGCGGGCTGTCTCGCGCAGACCAAGGCGGAGACAAGACTGTATGAAAGGACGCTAAAGAAGCCGTCCGTGGCCGCATTTGACAAGTTCCTCAAGAAATACCCGTCTTCCGTCTATTCGGAGGAGATCAAGGCCCGCAAGGATACTCTCCTGCATATCAGCCCCTACACTGAGCAGCAGGCATCGTCCATCATCGGGGGCACTCTTCCTGCCGGAGCCGAGTTCAAGGCCATACCACTGCGCAGCGAGGGAGTGGACAGGATATACGCCGTCTGCATCGGTGTCGACACCCTCGGACTTGACCGCGTGCGCATCTGCTCTGTGGAGCGTGTGCCGGGCAAAAAAGGCAAGCCTGACATCTGGAAGACTCTCGGCAGCTATGAAGTGCCGGCAGCCGATGCCGAAGGGATGGCCGAAAGGCATTTTGTGGACAGCAGCTTCACATTCCGCATCAAGGGGGCTGACTGGTTCGGATTCAGCTATCTGATGTCTTCTGCCGACAAATCTCAGCAGATATATGTCGAGGCGAGCTACTGCCCGTCAAGCGATGCCTTCGATGTGGTCGCCTTCCGTGGTGCCAATACTCTGGCTGCCGGTTCTGCCGATTCGTACCACATCACCGGCCGTGTGGAGAAGAGCCTGCTCGGCGGAGAGACCCAGCCTCAAGTCCGCCTGATGCTTTCCCGTATCGAGAAGAATCCTCTTCTGGAGGCTGTCCCGGAGAGGGACTATCTGACCGATGCTGCCATAGAGTGGTGGATCTCCCACAATCCGGAGGCCCTCACTGTAGCCAAGAAGTTGAGTTTCAATATACTTCCATCTGAATGCTCTCTTGTGGAAGACTTCGCCTCCGTAAAGGGCAAGGTGAACTCCGCCAAGTACCGGGCGGCCATGATGGACATCCGCGGGTATACCGTAGTGGTGGCCTATCAGAAGGAAAGCGGGGACTATGTGTTGGCTTGGGCCGAGCCGGAATGCCGCAACAAATACAAGGACCGCCTGCTCAACAGCATCGAGTTGGAAGGCAGCAATCTTGTCATGTCTTTCTACCATGGAAGCCGCTACTTCAAGTATACCATCAACCTCGCGTCCAAGACCCTGAGCCGGTGACTTGCGGCCGGTGGACGTGAATGAACGGAAATGAACCTTTATTTTGCCGGCACGGATATGGACAATTCAATATAAATCACTAAATTTGCAATCCCCTTGATTCGCTTCTGTCCGGGGAGGAGCAGGCTCGGGTTTTCCCGTAAGCAATTGTTAACTCATTAAAGTTCAACCTATTAGGTGGATTTTGATGACCCTAGGTGTAAATTGATGGCCACTTTGGACTATGATGCCGTCGCGTGGTACGTGATGCGCGTGACATATCAGCGTGAACTGCCCGTGCAGGCGAAACTGAGCGCTTCAGGCATCGAGACTTTCGTCCCGGTGGGCCGTGTGCGGAGACGCAACGCCGAAGGGGTGTCAGTGGGCTGGAAGACCGAGCCCCTTGTGCACAACTACATTTTCATACGTGACTCCCTGCGTACCATCCGTGGACTCAAGGCTGAGATACCTCATCTGCGTTATATGATGGGGATAGATGAGGAGGGCTTGAACAGGCCCCAGTCCGTGCCGGACAAGCAGATGCAGGACTTCATCAAGGTCGTCAACACGGCCGGTTCAAAGTTTCTCACAGAGTTGCCGGATCTCAAAAAAGGTGACAGGGTGAGGGTGCTTGTAGGCCCATTTGAGGGGGTGGAGGGCATCTTCGTGATGATGCCGCGCCGCCACGAGAACAGGGTTGTGGTGCAGATCAAGGGGGTGGCCGCAGTGGCCACGACATCGCTTCTGCGCCGCGACGTCGAGAAAATATGAAAAAACTGATATGAGAGATTTCAGGGACATACAGATAGCGGTGGCCGGCACGGGATACGTCGGCCTGAGCATAGCGACGCTGCTCGCTCAGCACCACAAAGTCACGGCTGTGGACGTCATTCCCGAGAAAGTCGAGAAGATCAACAGCCGCATCAGTCCCATCCAGGACGAATACATAGAGAAATATTTCCGCGGGGAACTTCCCGACGGCGTGCAGGGCGGGCTTGACCTCACCGCCACGCTCGACGGGGCGGCAGCCTACCGTGAAGCCGATTTCGTGGTCATCGCCGCACCGACCAACTACGACCCCGAGAAGAACTACTTCGACACGCACCATATCGAGGATGTCATCAATCTGGTGCTCAGCGTCAACCCCGATGCTGTAATGGTCATCAAGTCCACCATCCCGGTGGGATATACCCGCAGCCTGTATGTCAAATACGCCCTCAAGTTCCTCACCGACCCGCAGCTGAAAGGCAAGAAGTTCAACCTGCTTTTCTCCCCGGAGTTCCTCCGTGAGAGCAAGGCCCTCTACGACAACCTCTACCCGTCCCGCATCATAGTCGGATACCCGGAGAGCCTTCCTGCCGACAAGGACCGCAAGTGGGACGAGGAGAACGCAGCCATCGCCGCCATAGGCAGTCCGCAGGCCCGCGAGTACGCCAGGATCTTCGCCGACCTTCTCCGTGAGGGCGCCATCAAAGAAGACATTCCTACCCTTTATATGGGCATGAAGGAGGCCGAGGCCGTGAAGCTCTTCGCCAACACCTACCTCGCCTTGAGGGTCAGCTACTTCAACGAACTTGACACTTACGCCGAGGTCAAAGGTCTTGATTCCCAGGCCATCATCATGGGTGTGGGGCTCGACCCGCGCATCGGCACGCACTACAACAACCCGTCCTTCGGATACGGGGGCTACTGCCTCCCTAAGGACACCAAGCAGCTCCTTGCAAACTACGCCGATGTCCCGGAGAACCTCATCCAGGCCATAGTCGAGAGCAACCGCACCCGTAAGGACTACATCGCCGACGCGGTGCTCCAGAAGGCCGGATATTACTCCGACAACGGCCAGTGGGACAGCTCCATGGAACACAGCTGCGTGATCGGGGTCTACCGCCTCACCATGAAGTCCAATTCGGACAACTTCCGCCAGAGTTCCATCCAGGGAGTGATGAAGCGCATCAAGGCAAAAGGGGCTGAGATCATCATATACGAGCCGACCCTCTCCGACGGGGAGACTTTCTTCGGCTCCAGAGTGGTCAACGATCTCGAGAAGTTCAAGGCTGACTCCAAGGTCATCATCGCCAACCGCTTCGACCCTGTCCTGGACGACGTCGCCGACAAGGTCTACACTCGCGACCTCTTCAAGCGGGACTGAGCGCTTGACTGATTGGATAATTTGTTATACTTTTACAAAAGTATTCAAAGGACACGGCCATGGCGAGGAAGTTATACCCCATAGGGATTCAGACATTTGAACGTATACGTAAAGAGGAAAATCTCTATATAGACAAGACGGAGTACGTCTATCGTATGACGCACACGGATGGTTCGTATTTTTTTCTGAACCGTCCGCGCCGTTTCGGCAAGTCGTTGCTGGTGTCCACTTTCCATAGTTATTTCGAAGGAAAGAAGGATCTCTTCAAGGGGCTTGCCATCGAGAGACTGGAGAAGGATTGGGAGTCGTATCCGGTGCTGCACTTCAGCCTGGCCGGCGGTAAGCATCTGGAGAAGGAACAGCTTGAACGTTACCTACTGTTCATCTTGAACAACAATGAAAAACGCTTTGGTGTCGAATGCGATTCTCCGGATCCTAACGTGCGGCTTCTCAATCTGATCATGGAGGTTTATCAGAAGACCGGCAAGCAGGTTGTAGTACTTGTCGATGAGTATGATGCGCCTCTGCTTGATGTTGTCCATGAGAAGACAAGCCTTGACGTGCTGCGCAATACGATGCGCAACTTCTACAGCCCGCTGAAAGTGTGCGAACCGATGCTCCGCTTCGTGTTCCTGACGGGCATCACCAAGTTCTCGCAGCTCAGCATCTTCAGCGAACTGAACAACATCAGGAACGTGAGCATGGACGAGGCTTATGCTGGCATCTGCGGTATCACCATGGAGGAGATGCTCACCCAGATGAGCGGCGATATCGACGAACTCGCCGCCAAGTTGAAATTGGGCAGGGAGGAGACGATAGCGGAGCTGAAGAACAACTATGATGGATACCATTTCTGCTGGCCTTCACCCGATGTGCTCAATCCTTACAGTCTGCTCAACTGCTTCGCAGAGGGGAAGATGGACTCCTATTGGTTCGGCTCGGGGACTCCGACGTACCTCATCGAGATGATGCGGAGATTCGATTTTTTGCCGTCCGAGTTCGGGACTTGTCTGGAGGTGGGAAAGGAAGATTTTGATGCCGCTACGGAGAATATGACCACAATCGTTCCGTTGCTTTATCAGAGTGGATATCTGACCATAAAGGGATATGAAAATGAGGCGAGACTATACAAATTGGACATTCCCAACAATGAGATTCGTGTAGGACTATTCAAAAGTCTGCTGCCGCATTATCTGGACGAAAACTCGGTGAAAGGCAACACGACCATCGCCAGGATGTCGCTGTTGATCAAGAGAAAAAAGATATGTGACGCCTTGTCAATACTTGCTGACTTTCTTCAGACCGTGCCATATTGCGATAACATCCGCTATGAGGGTCATTATCAGCAGATGCTATATATTATATTTGCTCTTCTCACGAACTACGACATCGAGGTGGAGCAGCATACTGCCAAGGGCCGGATCGACATCAGCCTTGAGACCTCTGACACTATCTATGTTATGGAACTCAAGTTCGGCGGCAGCGCTCAGCAGGCTCTGGAGCAGATAGAGTCGAGGCGTTACGCCGACGCTTTCAAGATGAAAGGCAAGGAGGTCGTCGCGGTCGGTCTGAACTTCTCCGTCAAGGACGGCGTGAACACCCTTGAGTGGACGGTGAGGAGTGATTGTAAATCAGTTGAATAAGCATTATCTTTGCAATAATAAGAATATGTATTATGGCAACTTACACTATCACGATCAATGAGCGCACAAAGGCAGGTCGTAGCCTTGTTGATTATTTGCGTAATCTTGGAGTTATAGATGAGCCTGACGATGATACCGTTGCGGCGATAAAGGAGATTCGTAGTGGCGGTGGTACCCGATGCGAGTCCTTTGAGGATTATTTGAATGCAGTCAAGTCCTTATGAGGACAATTCCTATCAGCTATGAGCAACAAGTACTTTCCCGATGAACAGATATCGTTCAATGACCTTTACTTTGTATGCTATATGATAGAGCGGGTTGCGCGGAAGATCCATCAGCGCAACTGTTATGTCGCAGAGCGTATCGGAGTGGAGGGTTTGTTGCACGAAATGTCCATCGCGCAGACCAGTCACTGCCTCAACCCGGAACAGGTTGAGAGTGAATGGATAGAGGTATATGAGCTACACGAGGGGTATTTTGATGTGACAGATGTGTCAGACCGTTTTACGGACAAGGTGCCATCGCCGACGCAGATGGGAAAAGTATATGCGAGGCTGGTAACATCTTTGGACACTGATGACAATTTGCCTGAGACCATTTTGAAAGTCTACGAGTCTCCTGTCAGCATTATAATAGACGACTACAATACAGGAGCATACTACGAGCCTAGTTATGTCCAGACCCGCGCTTTCTTGAATGGAGGCTTCTGACACCTTAGAGAGGCGTCCCCTTGCGAAAGCACCTCCCCTTGGCTGTCCGGATGAGAAAGAAGCGGCCATCAGGCTGGCAGAGAATACGTGGGTCAACGTACTTTTGGGAATCACAGAAATAGCCTTTATCTTTGTGCCAAGATAAACACAAAACTATGATTGACGACACGAACAACATGCAGCCGATTGCAGCCGATTCTCAGATTGTCCTGTATCAGCCGGATGAGAGCATCAGACTTGAAGTAAGATTTGAGCAGGAGACAGTGTGGCTGACGCAGCTGCAGATGACAGAACTGTTTCATACAACCCGTAACAACATAACCATTCATATAAGAAACATTTTTAAAGAAGGTGAATTGGAAGAATCGTCAGTATGTAAGGAATCTTTACGTACTGCAGTTGACGGGAAGAGGTATAGAACGAAGTACTACAATCTTGATGTCATCATCTCCGTCGGATACCGGATAAAGAATCCTGTTGGCACACGGTTCCGCCAATGGGCCAATACTGTTATTAAGCAGTATCTCCTACAAGGATATTCGATCAACCGCCACCTTGTAGCTCTGCAGGAGAGCATGGACAAGCGAATCTCTCGAATAGAGGATACTCAGGACCGGCAGCAACAACAGCTTGACTTCTTTATCCGCACATCCACTCCTCCTGCCGAGATGGTGTTTTTTGAAGGCGACTTCTATACTGCACGAATGGCTTTGGAGAATCTTGTCCGGACGGCGGCCAATCGTGCCATAATCATAGATGGTTATGTGTCTGCTCTGACGCTTGACATACTTGATGTCCGTGGCAGAGGTGTTGAGGCTATTGTCTATACTTCCGGTGTCGGGAAAGGTATGCAGCGCTTGATGAGTGAGCACGACCGCTTGTTTCCAGGCACTCATATAGACATACGCAAATGGCGCAACGAATCACACGATCGCTGGCTCATCATAGATGATCGGCTTTATCACTGTGGCCATTCGCTTGATGCCAACGGAGGTCACAAGATCTCTGCCATCACTCTAATGGGGACATCGCCGGAGGTGATTCTTTCGCAGGTTGAATAGTGTGCAATGCTATGAGCTTGGCTCACAGCGATGGCCAAAGATTGACTGCTGACTGATACGCGCTAAAAGTTGACGCGCATATTTAGCTGATATATGGAAGTGATAAAGACAAACATAGATGGCGTGCTTATCATTGAACCGAAGGTGTTCGAGGACGCGCGCGGATACTTCTTCGAGAGCTTCTCCCAAAGGGAGTTCGAGCAGAAGGTAAGGAAGATCAACTTCGTGCAGGACAACGAGTCCAAGTCCGTCTACGGGGTGATGCGCGGCCTGCATTTTCAGACACCGCCATTCTCTCAAAGCAAACTTGTGCGCTGTGTGCGCGGCAGGGTGCTGGACGTGGCGGTTGACATAAGGCGCGGCAGCCCCACCTACGGGCAGCACGTGGCAGTCGAACTGACGGAAGATAACCACCGCCAGTTCTTTATCCCCCGAGGCTTCGCCCATGGATTTTCGGTACTGAGCGAGACGGCTGTGTTCCAGTACAAGTGCGACAACTTCTACCATCCGGAAGCCGACGGCGGCATCAGCATTCTGGACAGTTCGCTCGGTATCGACTGGCGCATCCCAACGGAGCATGCCATCCTGAGCGACAAGGACACGAAGCATCCGTTGCTGAAGGACTTTGGAAGCCCGTTCTCGATAGATGTAGATCTTTATCCGGAGTCCCTATGACACCGCAGGGAGGCGCTCTCTTTCGAAAACACCTCCCCTTGGCTGTCCGGACGAGAAAGAAGCGACCATCAGGCCGGCAGATGTGGAGGTTGGAGCGGCTTTGCACAAGCAGTCATCCGGTAGGTCAAAAAATACAGAGTACCCATTCATGATAGAATAAATACTCTGTTTTGTTTATCAACGTTTGCGAGGCGCTTATCTCTCACTGTTGAAACTATACCTATCACAAAGGTACAAAACTTTTCTGATTTCCCAAGCAATTCACGATAATGAACATGGATATCTCAACATCTTACTTTTGCGCAGTCCCATTGTTGGAGGACATCCGTGCGCTGGATCATATAGGACAGGCGAAAGTCTGTGCGGCATTTGCGAAGTGGCTTGGCCGCAATCCGAATGTGGACTCCATGTTCATCGAGCGTTTCCGGGAGACATTCGGCGACATTGATTGTGATAAACCGGACGAGTCGGTGGAATTCATCCACTATGCCGTCAACGATCTTGACAGTGCCCTGACCTTCATAGACTACCGCTCTCCGATGGACTTCCTTGAACTCGCGGGATCTCTGGCTCCCGTGATTGCGGAGGCGAAAGCTGGTCGCGGCCGGTGAAACTGGCTGGCGTGTCTGTGTGGAAGTTCCTGGGGGACTTCTTCGAGCACATGGTGACCGCGGCAGCAAGCACAGGTCTCTGCTGAAACTGTCGGCGGCATAGAAAAACAAGAAAAATAACACAAATAACAACGAAAAACGGTCAACGGCAGCCCCTCGGGTACGCCTTCTTCTATCTAAGTGCTTGATTTACAGCGATATTCTGAATTGACTATTAACACAATTTCAATAGACCATCATGAACATTCTCGTGACAGGCGCCATCAGCGCAGCTGGACGTTTACTGCGTGCTCAAGTTGGAGCAGCCACTGCTGACAAATACATATTCTCGGATGTATATCCGGTCGATCCTGAAAATGGAGAGAAACTGGAGATATTGGATCCGACAAGTTACGAGGTTGTATGCGGGTATGTCAAGGAACATCACATTGATGTGATTGTCAACTGTTTCTCCTATGATGAGACATCTGAAGACAGTGGCAACTTCCAGCTCGCCAACCTTTTCAACGCAAGGGTTCCAGAGAATCTGGCAAGGGCGATGAAAGACACAGGAGGCCTTCTCGTGCAGGTGAACAGCGGCTACGATGCCAACACCAAGAGTTACAAATGCCAGTTCCCCAATACGAAAGTCTGTGGAGAATACCGCATCGAAGATATCGGCTGTAGGCATAAGATAATCCGCTGCTGGACAGCTTCAGCGAAGACAGTCGGAGAAATTATGGAGACCTTGCGGCAGTAAACTCTGATCGAATGGCATGACACCTCCCTGCGGCAGCCGGATGAGAGTCATCAGTCAAATTCTGGGTTCTGAGAAATAAGTGTCTCCTAACGAGATGACCTCAGTATCGTCGGATAATAAGCGAATCGCGAAGAACACTTTGATGCTGTATGTCAGGATGTTCTTCACGATGGCTGTTAGCCTGTACACTTCGAGGGTTGTATTGCGGACTCTCGGAGTTGAGGACTATGGCATTTTCAGTGTTGTCGGTGGCATCATAGCGATGTTCACCTTTATCAATTCTGCCATGGTTTCATCCACGCAGCGTTATCTGAATTATGAGCTTGCGACAGATGAATGTGACAGACTCCAGAGCGTATTCAGCACCTCATTGCAGATTCATGCTCTGATTGCGGCGATAATAATTATTCTGGGAGAGACGGCTGGACTTTGGTTCTTAAAGGAAAAACTGGTTATTCCGGAGAGCCGCAGAACTGCCGCGATGTGGGTCTATCAATGCTCCATTATGGCATGTGCGGTCAACATAATGTCGGCTCCGTACAATGCGGACATAATCGCCCATGAAAAGATGTCGGCATTTGCATATATCTCAATACTGGAGGTCTGCCTTAAACTGGCGATTGTGTATCTGTTGACAATTTTGCCATATGATAAATTGATCGTATATGCCGTGTTGCTGTTGTTGGTGCAATTGTCTGTCAGATGGATTTATACGCTTTATTGTCACAAGCATTTCAAGGAGTCTCACTATGCGCCGGCGTTAGATAAACAATTGTTTAAGGAAATGTCCGGCTTTGCCGGCTGGAGTTTTGTCGGAAACCTAGCTGCGATACTGTATACTCAGGGACTGAACATGATGCTGAACATATTTTTTGGTCCTGTCGTTAATGCGGCGCGTGGTATAGCAGTGCAGGTCCAGTCCGCAGTCCAGCAGTTTGTAGGAGGCTTCCAAACAGCCTTGAATCCCCAAATAACAAAGAATTATGCATCAGGGAATCTGGAACAGATGCACAGTCTGATGTTCCGCAGCGCAAGATTCTCCTTTTTGCTTCTGTTTTTCATATCCCTTCCTGTATTGCTTGAAACTGATTTTTTGCTTGCTGTCTGGTTGAAGACTGTTCCGGAAAATGCCGTCATTTTCACGCAGCTGATGATTTGTATCTCGCTTATATATACTACAGCAAATCCATGCGTGATAGCTAATCAGGCGACTGGGAAGGTGAAAGTCTATCAGATCGTTGTAGGCAGCATTCTATTGCTTATAGTTCCCATCTCATATGTAGTACTGAAACTTGGAGCCCCTGCCTATTCTGTTTTCGTCGTGCATTTCTGCGTGGAATCCGTCGCTCAGTTCATGCGAATGTTCATGCTTAGAAAACTCATAGATCTTCCTATGAGAGAATACCTAAATAATGTATATGTACCGATAGCTCTGACAGTTGCTGTTGCAGTCATTCTGCCGATTATTGTACGAGCACGACTTGAAGAAGGCTGGCTCAGATTTGCCGCAGTCGGAATCACATCTGTTGCGTCTGTGGGACTGTCCTCTTTATTCATAGGCCTCACTAAGGCGGAAAGGACGTTTCTCATTGATAAGGGATTGAGAATATTCAGCATAAGAAATGATAAGCATAACGGATAAACATAATTGCTGCGGCTGCAGTGCATGTGCGTCAATCTGTCCGAAGGGATGTATCATAATGGAGGCCGACAATGAAGGATTTCTTTATCCTAATGTGGATAAGTCAATCTGCATTGATTGTTGCCTATGCGAGAAAGTCTGCAACGAGTTGCATCCTTATGATAGTCGAGTGCCTCTGAAAGTGCTTGCCGCGATCAACGAGAATGAGGAAATCCGCATGAAGTCTTCATCAGGCGGGATCTTCTATATCCTTGCAGAAAGTATAATAAAAGAGGGTGGCGTGGTATTCGGTGCCCGTTTCGATGAAGATTGGCAAGTCGTGATGGACTATGCCGAGGACATGTCCGGCGTGGAGAAATTCATGGGATCAAAGTATGTTCAAGCCCGAATAGAGAGTGCGTATGTCGATGCAAAACGATTTTTGTCGCAGGGTCGCAAAGTGCTCTTTTCCGGTACACCTTGTCAAATTGCAGGGCTGCATAAATTTCTGTGCAAACCGTACGATAACCTTCTGACAGTTGATTTGATATGCCATGGTACTCCAAGTCCGAAAGTATGGAAAATATATTTGGAGGAGGTGATTAAAGAGGGGCAACGCATCAATGGCATTGAGTTCCGGAATAAGGTTAAAGGCTGGAAGGATTTCAACTTCAGACTTCAATACAATGAAGAGGATAAGACTGTCTCCATGCTATCTGCTTTTCAGAAGAATACATACATGAAGGCATTTCTTCAGGATCTGATCCTCCGTCCGTCATGCTATGCCTGTAAAGCAAAAGGATGCAGCAGTCGGAGTGACGTAACGATCGCGGATTTTTGGGGTGTCTCCTCATTGTTCCCTGACATGGATGATGACAAGGGGACGGGACTTGTTTTCATCAACACAAAAAAAGGCAATGCTTCGTTGGATTCTGCTCAAATTAAAACAGCAGAAACGACCTATGAAAAAGTAAAGCCACTTAATCCGGCATGTTACAGGTCTCCCAAAGAGCATCAGGGACGAGTCGAGTTCTTCTCCCGCTTGGGAAGCGAATCCGTGATATCTTTAATTGATGATTGTACAAAGCCCTCGATTGGACAGCGGATTTATAATAGGTTGGCGCATTGTAAATCTTTGATCAAGAGAATTTTAATTGGGGGGGGCGAGAAAATGAATAACGTCATAGAACAAACCTGCATCAAATTTCCGGAACAACCGGAGGTCGTATTTGTGTGTTTCCGGAACAAGGAGGATGGTTGGAAAGGGTATAACGTGGAGATCAGAGTAAAATAAAAAATGTACATGAATATATATAGTAATTCGTTCTTTCATAGAGTAAGTAGTAGTTGCGTAATTGAAAAAATCCTTAATGAGGGATTTAAGGTCTTTTATTGTAAAGAAGAAATATATAGAGGAAAAAATAAACTACCTACTTATATAGGGATTCCAATGGTAAGTTTTTGTGATCTTCCTTTGGTGCATCTTGCAAAGAATAACTATGGAAAATGTGGAATAGCGATGTCGCGAAGATGGGGACGTGAAAAGCATTTAGAGCCAGTTCTCTATTATCCCAATGATGTTAGTTGCCAGTCTACAAAAATGATAATCAAAGCATCATATTGCTTCACAGATGACCGTAAGACGGCTGAGGCCTATCGTATTTTGGGGTATGCGAAGCCAATGAAAAAAACGACAAGGGAAAAAGGTAGAAGTTTTGACAATTATGCTGAACGGGAATGGAGGAAGGTCTATTCAAATCCATCGCCGTTAAAATGGCTAACTGAGAGTGAATATACAACATATAGAGGTAATCTTAATACCGAAAAAAAAGCGGTAGGAACACCTCTTTTATTTGGAAAAGATGATATTGACTTCATTCTGGTAAATAGGGATAATCTTCCGGCGTTACAAGCTTTTATTATGACAGAGCTCAATTCTATTGGTGGGAAAAGTAATTCCATAGGAGACGAAGATAGATGGGTTTTACTGTCTAAAATATTGGTCTATGAAGATTTGCTGCACAATCTCTAGAAATTGAAAAAATCATGAAAATAGGTATAATTACTTTGCCGTTGCATGTTAATTTTGGTGGCCTTCTTCAGAACTATGCCTTGCAGCAGATATTAGTACGTATGGGACATGAGCCAATAACGCTTAACCAACGAATAATCCCGAAGTCGGCATTTCCACAAATGATGCGTGTTATTAGGGCTAATATACACACCTTTGGATTAAGCCTTATCGGGAAAAAGTGTAATCGTCGATATGTTCATTATCATGGTACTTCTATGCGTCCGCTTTTATGGAGGAACTCCAAGTATTTTTATGATTCATATATTTCTCATACATGCCCGATGGATCCCAACAAGGATTATAGGGGCGTTTGTGAACGTTTGGGTCTTGATGCATTGATTGTAGGTAGCGATCAGGTTTGGCGTCCTAGGTATGTTGAGAATCTATCCACTGTTTACCTCGGCTTCGAATATGATCCTAATATTAAAAAGGTTGCATATGCAGTTTCTTTTGGAACTGCAGATTGGGAGTATACGCGTAAACAAACAAAAGAATGTGCGAGATTAGCTCAGCTATTTGATTTGATAACGGTGAGAGAATTAAGCGGGAAAGGGCAAGTTAATTCGTTTCTGTCATCAAATGCAGAGGTTGTTCTTGATCCCACTCTTTTATTGGATAAGGAAGATTATATCAAGATAGTGGAAACAGAAGGTGAACCAGAATCTGATGGTTCTCTTTTTTGTTATATCCTTGATCAAGGTGAAAAGAAAGAACAGTTAATCAGAAATATTGAAGAATCGTCCGGTTTAAAATCTTTTTTTGTGAATGTATCGGAAGATATTCGTCCATATACCGAAAAGTTCATAATGGAACACCTTGACCAATTCTATAATCAATCTGTAACTAAGTGGCTTAGGGGTTTTATGGATGCAGAAATGGTGATTACGGACTCATTTCATGCTGTTGCCTTTTCTATCATATTTAATAAGCCGTTTTGGGTAATAGGAAATCCCGGACGTGGAATGGCAAGATTTGAGTCATTGCTTTCGATTTTCGGTCTTCAAAATCGAATGATATGTTTTGACACGCTTAAATATACTACGGATACCTCAACCCCCATTGATTGGGTTTACGTCAACAAGGTAAGAAACGAGTGGAAAACCAAGTCGTTGAGGCTGCTTAAAGAAGTACTGGAAAACCATGACAAACACCCCATTGATATCAGTCATTGTTCCCATTTATAATGTGGAACAATATCTGGAAGAATGTCTGGAGTCTTTGCATCAACAGGATTATCCGTTTTTGGAAATCATGCTGATAGACGATGGATCGACGGACGGATCCGCCAATATTTGTGACAGATATGTCCAGAATGATAATAGATTTCACTATTACTACAAAGACAATTCCGGGCTGTCCGGAGCGAGGAACTTTGCATTGAGGCTTTTTACTGGCGACTACGTCTCTTTTGTAGACAGTGATGATAAGGTGGCAAATGATACATATAGTACATTGGTGTCCAAGTTATTGAAAGCAGAATATGACATGATTCAATTCAGTTATTATGTGTGGACAGAAAAATTGACCAAGAAAAAAATACTGGCAGATAAAGAATATGATTCTTTGGGAGCAATGAATTTCTTTTTGCTATATGGACCTGATGTAGTATGGAATAAATTGATATCAAAACGGATAGCCCAGAAAACATTCTTTAAGGAAGGGATAATGGAAGAAGATTCTTACATATCACCCTCTTACTTCAAGAAAGCCACTAAAATCCTAAATATTCCAGAGTGCTTGTATTATTACCGTACGCGACAGGGGTCAATTATGAACAGACCGTTTTCCAGGAATTTCTATGACACCATGACCGTCTATGAGCAGATAATGAGAGAAACAGAGTATGATCGTGAATTACACTGCATTGCGGCGGCAAGGAGTGTGGTCGCAATGGCCAACCTTTATTCCCGTTTTTTTGGGGACAAAAACTTCACTTATCTGGACAGGCTGATAGTGGGATTCAAAGGACGGGAATACTTGAAGATATATAACCGGGAGAAAAAAAACTCCAGAGTGAAGTTGAGCTATAGGCTGCAGATATCCCTATTCTCAATATCCCCTCGTATTTGCGCTATGGTATTGTCATTAATTAAAAGAAGATGAAGACAATAATACTGTTCCCTACGATAGGCTTACCTGTACCATCAATCAAAGGTGGTGCTGTAGAGGCTCTAATTACAGATTTGATAGATGAGAATGAAAAACATAAGTTGTATCATTTTATAGTAGTAACAGGATGGTGTGAAAATATTTATCGGGTTCAATCCAAATACAAATACACCAGTTTTATTGTTATCAGAGAGAAGTTCTATGATAAGGTGCTTTTTTTCTTGTATAGAGCGATAAAAAAGATAACTGGAGGGAGAATTGCACCATTGCCTCTAAGCTGTCAGAATTATAGGGCATTCAAAAAAATAAAGGAACTTGACTTTGATTACTTGATATGTGAAGGTGGATATTATCGCAGTTTCTATGA